>CAZCHF010000003.1:4394-103291 GCA_964498325.1 uncultured Candidatus Kuenenia sp. | reverse complement strand
CCCTCGGGCTTCTGGTCAACGCGGCTGGCGTCGGTGCGACCGGTGAAGTCGGGACGCTTCCAGTGGACCAGTGGCGGCGCGTGCTCGATACGAATCTGCTCGGAACGGCCATCGGCTGCGAGATGTTTTTGCCGTGGCTTCGCGAGGCACCGCGATCGCATCTCGTGAACGTCGCGTCGATCGCCGCGATTCTGGCCCCTCCGTCGATGGCGGCGTATTCGGCGAGCAAAGCTGGTGTCGTGGCCCTCTCGGAGACGATCGCCGCGGAGTGCGACCGAGGGCGGCCAGGCGTCACGGCGGTGTGCCCAGGATTTTTTCGCTCGGGCCTGCTCGGCTCATGGCACTTCACGAACGACACGGTGCGGCGCGAGGCCGAGCGGCGCATGAACGCCGCACGCTGGTCCAGCGAGCGAGTGGCGGATCGTGTCATGGCTGCGGTTCACCGCAACCGACGCTACGTCGTCGTCGGCACCCGCGCCCGTTGGCTCTGGCGGCTCAAACGACTCGCGCCGCGGGCAACGACCAGCCTCATCAACCGCGTCTACCGCCGCTTGAAATAACGGTCTCGGTAGGGCGGAACTCGCCAATGGACGACCGGCCGCCAGGAGGGCGGCCGTGCGAGGCGAGGCCAACCTCGGCGTGGCCTTCGCCTCGCCCGCGCTCAAGCCAGGCCGTCGAGCCAGGCGCGGAGCTCGTTTTCGTACTCGCTCGCCAGTCCCCCGACGATGAGCTGGCGATGGAAGCTCGCGGCGCCCCCCTTCATGTGGTCGGCGTCTTCCGCGGTCGGAAACCGCTTGGCGGGATCGGGGGCGATCAAACCGCGGCAGAAATCCATGAGGAGCTCGTTGCAGGTGACGTCAGCCGGCAGAAGTTGGGGCAGCCTGTGCACGAGCGACCGCTTGGCCTCGAGGAGGTCGCTGAACGAGCGCAGGCCCGCGAATGCCGGCTGGCCCGAGAGCATTTCGATGAGCACATAGCCGAGGCTCGCCAGGTCGCTTCGGGGCGTGTTGTCGCGTCCCTCGAGCACCTCCGGAGCCGCATAGGCGGGCGTACACGTGCGGGTCGGCGGGCTGTCATCGATGGCATGCGCCGAACCGATGTCGATGATCTTCGCGTTGCCGGTGCGCTTCACCATGATGTTGGCGGTCTTCACGTCGGCATGGACGATGCCTTCGCGATGGAGGGCTGCAAGCGCCGCGAGACATTCACGCATGATGGCGATGGCGACGCCCGGCTTGAGCCGCGACTGCCGTGGACCGGCGGTCACGCAGACGTTGTTGAGATATTCCCAGCGGTCGTCCGACACGCTCGCCCGCGTTGCCTCGAGCAGTTCGGGCGCCAAGAGGTGGGACAGATCGTAGCCGTCGATCCACTCCATCTCCATGATGCGAATGCGGCGCTGCTCCACGAAGTTTTGCACGTCGAGCAAGTTGTCTTGCTGGATCTGGGCCACCCGGGCCGCCACGGAAGCGATACGGTCCATCGCGTCCATGTAGTGCCCCTCGGTCTCGTACCGCTCGGGTGAGAAGATTTTGAGGGCCACCGGGAGCGTGAAGTTGCCGGCGCCGCGCCGTGTCGTGAGATAAACCACCCCCTGTCCTCCCGCACCAAGGCGGCGCGAGAGCGTGTGGTATTCGGTCCAGTTGAGCCGACCGGAGCCCAGAATTTCCGTGTAGCGGGCGAGAAGGTCTTCGGGACACTTCATGCCCACATCACCCACCGACGGGATCGTGGGCCGCTCCTCGCGAAGGATCGTCGTGCTTGTCATGGTGATGGTTCAGGCGGCTCAGGAAAGCCGAGCCGTTTGTCGACCAGGTTCCGAAGCGGGTCCCCTCGAAGATACCTTCCGAGATTATCGCAGAAAAATTCCGTCATGGCATCGATGCGACGTTTGCTCTGGCCTGCCACGTGGGGCGTGATGATGAGTCGCGGTGCCGTCCAGAGCGGGCTGGATACCGCCGGCGGCTCTTCGGGCGTGACATCGAGCGCGGCCGAATCGAGGTGACTACTGGCCAGGGCTGACGCCAGCGCCACTTCATCCACAAGCGGCCCGCGCGCCACATTGACCAGGATCGCGCCGGGCTTCATGCGGGCCAGCGCCGCGGCATCGACCAAGCCACGGGTGTGCTCCGTGAGCGGGGCACAGAGAAACAGCAGGTCGACTTCGGCAAGCACGTCCGGAAGCGACGACGGAGGGCCCAGAAACTCGACACCGGGAGGCTTGCGCACTGGAAACCAGTCGGTGGCCAGGATTCGAACACGAAAGGGCTCGAGCACGGTGGCCAACCGTCGACCGACCCCACCAAGCCCAACGATCCCGACCGTCGCGCCGGTAAGGTCCCGCGTGGGGCGTCGGACGAACTCCCGCCGCGCCTGCTGATCGAGGAAGAGCGGAAGGCGGCGTGTGCAGGCGATGGCCAGACCGACGGCATGTTCGGCCACCTGGTCGGCCAACACGCCCGAGGCACTCGACACGATGATGTCGGATTGCACGACCGGCGGCACGAGACAGTGATCGAGTCCGGCTGCCGACGACTGGATCCACTGGAGGCGCCCCTCGGCCACCACTTCCTCCCATGGCACGGGCACCTTCGCATGCCCGCAGAAGATGTCCGCGGCGGGCAGCTCGGCAGCCACACGCTCTTGGCCGGCGTCCACGATGGCGGCGGTCGGCGCCACCGCAGCGATGGCCGCGATGTGACAGGGCTCGACGGGATAACAGAGGACGATCCGCATGCCCCATCGGTTCTCGCAGCCGGCGAGGCGTTTTGGCAAGTCACCCGCGTCACGAACTCTGGAATCGAGCGACGATGGCGCGATTTCTCGCGAAAGATGATCGGTGCCGAGGGCTTGCCGCGGCCCCCATCCGAGGTTCAACTACAGGAAGTTTCGCTCCTGGTTCCCGCCCCCGATCTCGCTTCTCGCGGAAGTCTCATGCGATCGACGCTCCTTGCCCTTCTTGCGCTGGCGTTTCTCCGGATCGTCATCGGGCTGCACTTCTTCATGGAAGGCGTCAGCCACTTGAAGGACCCGAATTGGTCGAGCGCCGGCTTTCGAAAGGCGGCCGTTGGACCGTTCGCCGACAAGTACCAGGCGGCCCTACCGGAAACTGGCAACTGGTCAGAAACGCTGGGTGCAGCCAATCGTCGCCCGCTCGAGGAAGTCGTCGAGGAGTGGAAGGCGAGCGTGGCGGCCCAATGGCAGAGTCGGCTCGATGAACGTCGCCGACTCGCTCCCCTCTCGGCCGATCAGGTCACCTCCGCCCATGAATCACTCGCGGCTGCGAAGGCCGACCTCACCGACTGGCTCGACGGTATTCAATCTGACCTGGTCGGCTATCGCCTCGAGGTGCAGCGGCTGGCTGAGAACGAGGCGAGGCCTGCCGCCCAAGCCGTGCCGTTCGAGCGCGAACGCGTGGCCAAGAAGCGACGCGAACTCGCCGGCAAGGCAGCCGCTTGGATGAGCGACGCGGATGCGATCGGCAGGCGGCTCGAGGCCGCCTGGGATGCGGATCTCGCCCCGGAGGCCCGCGAACGGGTCGCAGCGGCCACGCCTCGAAGCCCGCTCTGGAAGGCGGATCGGTTCGTGAGTTGGTCGCTCGCGACGATTGGTGCCTGCCTCGTCATCGGCCTCTTCACGAAATTCAACGCGATGGGAGCCGTGTGTTTTCTGGTGACGGTCGTCGCTGCCCAGCCATTTTGGATTGCCGACGCCCAAGCGACGTACAACCAGTGGGTCGAAATCGCCGCCCTTCTGGCGATCGCCACGCTCCCTGCCGGTGGCTGGAGCGGACTGGACTACTTCATCCTGCCGTGGCTGAAGACCTGCTGCCCGCTGAGCAGCTCCTGCGGGGCCAGGCCCGCGGGCGGCACTCCTTGAACCACTCATTTCTTCCCGAGGTGCCTTGATGAATCTGAACGAGCAACAGAAGAAGATCGGCAAGGAGAACTTCGCCGAGGCCGTAGGAATCAGCCGTCGCGACTTTCTCGCGGGCGTCACGGCCGGCGTGGCGGCCGGGGCCGGGCTCGGCTCCCTCTACTTTGGCTACGGGAAAACAATCAGTGATCCGCTCCGCGTGGGCGTCCTCGGCACCGGTGACGAGGGGAGCGTGCTCATCGGGGCGATCAACCCTGACTACATCAACGTCGTCGCGATCGCCGACATTCGCCCCTATAACCGGTTTCGGGCATTTCATGGCGACGCCTCGAGCCCCAGCGCGGCCAAGGTGCGGTGCGGCCTCATGGCGAAGTATGGCTGGACCAGCGAAGACGCTGCCCGCCGGAACGTGAAGGTTTATGAGGCCTACGAGGAGTTGCTGGCCGACCCCGACGTTGAGGCGGTCATCATCGCGCTGCCGCTTCACCTCCACTCCGTCGCCTCGGTCAAGGCGATGCGTGCCGGAAAACATGTGCTCACCGAAAAGCTCATGGGACACAGCATTCGTGAGTGCAAGGAAATGGGTCGGGTATCCCGCGAGACTGGCAAGATCCTGGCCACGGGGCACCAGCGGCATTACAGCATTCTTTATGACAATGCCGTGCACACGATCGGCACGGCTCGCTTGATCGGCGATGTGCATTCGATCCGAGCCCAGTGGCACCGCGGCAACCTGCCTGGCAAGGATTCGTGGAAGCCTCCGATGCCCGGCGACGAGCAGCTCGTAAAGCAACTCGCGAGCCTCCAGAAGTCGCTCGAAAAGGCGAAGCCTGCCGACATCGACTCGCTCCGCAAGCGAGTCGCCCAGGCCGAGAATCAACTCCTCGACGCGAGCGTTGATGCGGCAAAGTATGGCTACATGTCGAAGACGATGCCTGACGGCTCCACCCGCACGCCCCTGGAGGAGCTCATCCGCTGGCGACTCTGGCAGCGGACCGGCGGCGGCCTCATGGCCGAGCTGGGCAGTCATCAACTCGACGCTGCGGGCATCTTCGTGTCGGCCACACACGGCAAGGGAAAGAAGATCAAGCCGCTCACCGTCATGGCCATGGGCAACCGGAGCCTCTTCCCAGCCGATCGCGAGATCGACGACCATGTCTACTGCATGTATGAGTACCCCGCTCCGGGCTACCACGACGAGGCGGGCAATGTGGCCGATCCGAACAAGAAGATCGTGGTGACCTACTCCTCCATCAACGGCAACGGCTTCGGCGGGTACGGCGAGGTGGTGATGGGCACGGCCGGCACGCTCGTGCTCGAGCAGGAGCAGGACGTCATGCTCTACAAGGGGGCCGAGAAGGACACCCGAGTGACTGTTGCCAAGGGCAAGGACGGCTCGCCGACGCTCGACACGACCGAGAGCGGCGCCGGGCCGGCACTGGCCGCCGCCGCTGGCGGTGGTGATGGCCCTCCCTCTCGTGGCTACACCGAGGAAATGGAGCACTGGGCCTGGTGCATTCGCAATCCGGCTCCGGAAAACCAGCCCCGATGCAAGCCAGAGGTGGCCCTTGCCGATGCGGTCATCGCCCTGGTGAGCAATATCGCCCTGGCAAACCCGACGACCCAATCGCGGATCGAGTTCAAGACGGAATGGTTCGACATCGCGAGCGACGAAACGCCCGAAGGTGCCAAACCCGATCCGACCCGCGATTTTTACTCGACCTGATTCGAATGTCGCGGCCTTCGTAGCCGCTCAGCGGCCTGGAGCGTAGCGACCGTCGACGATCTCCCACCGAGTGCCACCGGTGTGGGCGATCCGAGATGGCACGTCGTGGTGCCACTCCCATCGCTCACGGGTCGTGATGTCATAGACGCTCGACACGCAGGGTGTGGGCCCGATCACCCATCGCCCTTCGGCGTTGAGGCGGAGCATGGGCCTCGCCCCTTGAATCGTCAGGAGCCGTGCGAGCTCGGGTGCCCGTTGCTCGAGCGCCCGTTGCCTTTCGGCATCGGTGCCACGCAGATCGAACATTCGCGCGGGTTGCACCGACCCTTCTCCCATCGCGTATCGGAGCTGCCTGGATGCATCGGCCTTGCTCCAGACCCAGCAACCGAGCCCTGAGTCATACCGTGAATACACGTGGCCAGGCCGAATCTCCTCGAATGCCACCGGCTCCAGCGTTTCGGTGACCGGGTCGAATCGGTAGACCTTCGTTCGATCGCGCCCGGCATCCTGGAAGGCAGTCGCCTCGGCGGACTGGACCAACGCGGGCTCGTTGGCGAGTACCGAAGTGGCACCCCCCACGACAATGGCAAGGAGGACTCGAAAGACCACGACACGCACCCCCGGGGTCTCAAAAAAAAGCCGTCGTCCCCGCAAGAACGACGGCCGTTTGAGTACCCCCACGGGGAGTCGAACCCCGGTTTTCGGACTGAGAACCCGACGTCCTGGGCCACTAGACGATGGGGGCATTTCCTTCGGTTCTAGCAGTGTCGGCGGGGGAGTCAAGCGAACTTGACCCCATGCACGGGCGATGGATTCTCGCGATTCTCCGGCCGGCCGCTGGGTCTGGCGCTCGTCATCGTTCGCGTCGCGGGCGAAAAAGCGTGGATCGTCCAGACCGTGCCCGCCCAATGGCAAAACCGGCCACGAGCGCTCCACCCGTGGCAGCCACCACGGCTGCCCAGAATCGCCGACGTTCTGTCCTCTTGACGTTTGCGAGCTGGTGGACGGCCTCGAGTTGGAGCGTGGCCTCGTGGATGCGGCCGGTCACGCTCTGAGCCCGCCCCGGGATGGTCGCGGCCCCAGCAGCGCGAAAGCTGGTGGACCGCGCCCGGGCATCGAATCGAGCCGCGTCCGAACCACTCAACGCCAGCGGCGACTCGCCGTGACGATGCGCGATGCCCAAGACGCGTTCAATGCTGCCAACCGCCTGGAGAAGCTCCTGGGGCGAGGCCACGCGTTGTGCGGGATCCTTGGCAAGCAGACGCTCGACCAACTCGCAGAGCGGTTCCGGCACCCCTGGCCGCACGGAGCGCAAGGGAGGCAACGGTTCTTTGATGTGAGCAACGACGACCGCGATCGGGGAAGTAGCCTCAAACGGCGGCTTGCCTGCGAGGAGGTGGTAGACGGTCGCGCCGAGCGAGTAGAGGTCGCTTCGGGCATCGACCGGACGCCCCTGCCCTTGCTCCGGGCTGATATAGAGCGGCGTGCCGAGCGCCATGCCGTCTTGGGTCAAGCCAAGGTCGTCGGAGGCAATTCTCGCCAATCCAAAATCGGCGACCTTCACGTCACCCGTCGGTGTGACGAGAAGGTTTTCCGGCTTGATGTCGCGATGGACGATGCCCTGCTGAGCAGCGCGGACAAGGGCCGATCCGACCTGCGCCAGAACGGTCAGCGCCTGATCAGGCGTGAGCGGCCCATGCCGATCGAGCCACTCCCGAAGCGACGGGCCGGCCACATACTCTTCGGCCAGAAAGTGAACCCCGTCGACGCATGCCACCTCATAGATTTGCACGATATGACCATGGATGAGCGAAGCCGCCGCCCGCGCCTCCTGTTCGAACCGTGTGACGGCCACATCGTGACGAAGCGTTTCGGGTCGAAGGACCTTGACGGCGACGTAGCGACCAAGCGAAATCTGCTCGGCTAGGTAGACATCGGCCATGCCGCCGCTGCCCAGGGGGTAGAGCAGTTTGTATCCGCCCAGCCTGCGACCCGCGACGTCGTTCCCGGTCCACTTTTCTGGCGATGCTTCATTCATGGGCCATCGAGTATCGACAGACCATGCGAGGTCGGCAAACGGGAGGAGATTTTCTCAGGTCTGCGGCGCGGACCGTCGGCCGCCGAACAACACCCGCATGCCGAGGATCACGAGGGCAACGCCTCCGGCGGCTGCGAGAAAATCAGGCCTCCGCGATGGGTCACTGGTCCACCCGTCAAACCAGCTTGAAGCCGTGTCCCGAGGTGGCTTCGTGGCGGGAACCGCGTCGACAGGACCGGTTCGGCCAGGGCCGATGGGGGCGGGCAGTCCCGCACCAAGTTCGTCCTGCGCCGAGCGCCGGATGGGTATATCGCCGGTATCGGCAATCGCCTCATGCCTGGCCGCATGCCCAATGCCTCGTGCAATCGCTGGTTCGTCGGAGAACTCGGCGATCGGCGTCGGTACGAAGCCGTGGGAGCCGACAACAGCCAAGAATGCCTTCACGCGAGTGGAACAACTGCCGATCGTGCGGCCATCGCTCTCTCCAAAGAGCACGCCTGCCAACTCACCTCGGGCATTGAAAATCGGTCCCCCTGAGTCGCCTTGCCGTGCCCGCGCCCGCAGTTCGACGAACTCATTGGGATACCCAGAACCGGGCGAAAGATATTCGGTGCATGGGCCCGTTTCCTCACGATACGGCCCACGTCCGAAGCCGGCGATGGTAAGCATGTCACCGACAGCCGGCGGCGTTTCCGCCAGCCGCACCGGCGTGGCCTTCGGCTTCCAGATCACGAGTGCCGCGAGATCCCAGGCCTCGTCCCAGCGGACCACGGTGCCGGCCGACTGAAACCCATCGGCAAACTGCACGAGCACGGCGGACTTGCTTTCGCGAACAACGTGCCAGTTCGTGAGCACGAGCCCCTGATTGCGATTCACATCCACAAGGACGCCGGAACCGAGTGATGTACTCGACTGCTCGGGCGCGACGATTCGAGCCACGGCCGGATGCGGCGTCTGCCCGGTGAGCAGGTAGTCGGCGAGATTCTGTGGTGTCCACACCGCCGTGGCATGATCAGCCGGCGCCCAGCCCCATGGTGCGTTCTGCGCGTGGGCGACGACGGGCTGGCAGAGCGCAGCGACGATCAGACAGCGCATCACCCGCATGAAACCAGGCCAACGAGCCGAGCACGATCGAACGGCATTCACACGCCTGCGAGAAGCCGTGGTCATTCCTGCCTCCCTTTCCCGGACGAAACGCGATCAGCGGAAAAGCCCGCGGGCAGACTGTCTTCGGGACTCTCGGTCGACGATCCGACGGAGAAGCTCGCGGCGAAGCCGCTCTCGTTCTTGAAGCGATTCCGGCGAGGGAGACTGGGCCGGCCGCGGCGAGACCGCGAGGAGGCCGTGGCTGTGCGTGATCATGAGCGACGCTCCTGTCGTGCAGCAGGTTCCGGCCCGAACCTGCATCAAAAGAACATCGGGACTTGCGATCCGCAGCCGGAAGGAATTTCGCAGCCCCCCTTCCACCCGCGTCATCCGCAGGGTTTCACAGGTCGGCAACCGTCCCTGCCCTCAAGAGCGCACGTCGTGCGGAAGTGTTACCGCCGACGCGTCAGGCCGACTCACCTTTGCGGCCAGTGGCATTGGTCACGACGAAGCCCTCGCTTTCGAGCCGCTCGACGAGGGTCGCCACATGGCCACGGTCGGCCGTTTCGACCGTCACTTCCACACCCGTTGAAGAGGCATCCGGACCGGCGAACTGACGGTCGTGGATGATCTCACGAATGCTGGCCCCCGTCGCGGCGATGGCCGCGGCCAATCGGGCCACGCCTCCGGGGCGATCGCTGATGCGCGTGACGAATCGCCACCGTCGTCCGTCGGCGGCAAGGCCATGATCAATCACACGATCGAGCATCGTCAGATCTATGTTCCCGCCACAGAGGAGGAGCACCACGGGCCGGCCACCCGCAGCCACGTCTGGCGCTCGCATGAGCGCTGCGAGAGCGGATGCGGCCGCCCCTTCTACCACGAGCTTCTCGAGTTCCAACAGCCTGACGACCGCAATGGCGATCGCCTCCTCGTCGACTGTGACCACATGATCTACATGGGTGGCTGCCAGTGGAAACGACACGTCGCCGACGCGGCCTACGGCGAGGCCATCGGCCAGCGTGGGCCGGATCGGCACGGCCACTGGTGCTCCGGCTGCCTGCGCGGCTGAAAATGCCGGCGCCGCCGCCGGCTCCACCGCGACGATGGTGATGTCGGGACGAAGCGCTTTCGCAACGATCCCGACTCCGGCGAGCAATCCTGCCCCCCCGGTCGGCACCACGAGCACACCAGCCTCGGGCACATCCTCCAGGATTTCGAGGGCCATCGTGCCCTGCCCCGCAATCACATCGGGATCGTCAAAGCCATGGACGAGCCGCAGGCCATCCTGAGCAGCGAGTTCAATCGCCTTCTCGCGGGCATCGGCGAACGACTCACCTTCGAGGATGACGCGACCGCCGAGGCGTCGGCAGGTGGCAACCTTCACGAGCGGAGCGAATTTCGGCATCACGACGGTCACGGGAACGCCGAGCATGCCCCCGTGGTAGCAGAGCCCCAGGGCATGGTTTCCCGCCGATGCCGCGATCACCCCCTTCGCCCGCTGCAGCGGGTCCAGCGCGAGCAACGCATTCCGGGCGCCGCGTTCCTTGAAGCTTCCGGTTCGCTGGAGCAGGTCGAGCTTGCAGAAGATCGTCTGTCCCGTCAGCTCCGACAGGGGCACGCTCGCGGGGCAAGGTGTCCTCAGGATGCCGGACGCGATGCGTTTGTGGGCTACCCGCACATCGTCGATGGTGACCCGCGCGATCATGAAGCGCCGAGCCTCGCGGGCGTGTGAAAGGATCGCACGTCCACCCAATGCATTCCGGCCCGCCGGGCGGCCTCGATGCCAAGGCTGCTGTCTTCCCACACGACGCAGCGATCCGGCCGGGCGCCTAGCCGGCGGGCAGCCTCCAAGAACGGTTCTGGATCAGGCTTGTGTGTGGAGGTGTCTTCGCTCGCCACGATGGTGGTGAAGGCATCGGTGATGCCGAGGCGATCGAGGATCCGGCGGCAGACGTCCCGGTATCCCCCCGTCACGACGGCCATCGGAATGACTCCCCGACACCGCCGAATCACGTCGACCACATGACGGATCGGGAGCACACCGTCAATCTGGGCAAGGAAGCGAGCTTCTTTGTCGTCCGCGGCGCGATCGATGTCGACCAAGACGCCGGCCTCGGCGGACAACGTGGCCAAGATGTCACGCGTAGGTCGCCCGCCCATCCCGTAAAAGCGTTCCTCGTCGAACGTGATGCCATGCGGCTGTGTGACTGCCCGCCACGCCCGAAAGTGGGCCGGCATGGTGTCGGCCAGAGTGCCATCGCAGTCAAACAGGAGAGCATCGAAATCCTGGATGGGCCACATGGCAGGCGACCGTCGTTGGCGAGGAAGGCAAAACAGGCTTTGTACGAGACTGGCGGAGCCTACGCCACAGGGCATATTCCGGGACATGGCCGGAACGTCATTACGTCGGGCGTTGGCAGCCGTGACGACAAGCCAGCGTAACACGGCAACTTGGAGAACTGCGTCCAAGCCTGCCGATTCCGGAATTCGTGCCGAAAATCCTCATCGTGCCGGTGCCGGTGAGTCGATCACTCCTGACGATCATGCCGGATTTACAGGCGGGCGACCCCGCCGGCCCCGGCCTCCGCAGGACGTTGCCAAATACTCATGAGCACGAGAGCCAAACAGTACCGTGCCAAGCACACCGCTACGCGGTTGCGGGCGGTGTGGCGTCGGCTTGCGGCCCTTCGGCGGCAGGCACGGCGGGCCGTGACGCTCGGCCTCGCAACCGCGTTCCTCTCGATCGCGCCAGCGGCAACGATCCTGGCCCAGACCGGACAAACCGCGATGGCGCCTTCCGGCGGCATGCTCGGCCGCGCAGTCAACGGCTTCAGGGACCTCAACGATAACGGACCCGGAATCTTCTACTACGGCGTCAACGCCGCAGACCGCGGCCTGGGATACCAAGGCAGCTACATGACGGCCGGCGGCTTCATCCCGGTCGTCGAGGATGACCTCGGCGGATACTGGTCTGCCGACATGCGCGGCCACCTCTCCGAATACGGGGGGTTCTTCTCGAACGTCGGTGCGGTGCGCAAACAGTTCATCGGTGGCACCCTCCTCGGCGTCGGCGTCTTTTGGGACTACGACGGCGACATGAATCAGTACGACGACACGTTCATCACCGACGCATCCGGCACCTACGTTTTTTCCGGCGGCCAGGCCTATAACCAGGTCGGCATCTCGGGGGAGTGGCTCACCGATTTCGGAAACCTGAAAAGCAACGGCTACATCCCGGTCGGCCCGACTGGGGACATTGTCGGCCCGTTCCTTGGCAATTCGATCCTTTCCGTCAACGGCGTGAATGCCGCGCTCGGCGGTGCCGATCTCGAGGTTGGTGCCTATATCCCGGGCCTCTCCGACTGGGCCGGCATGATCAATGTCGGTGGTTATGCGTACGGAAACACCCGCTACGAATTCCCCGGTGACCAAGCCGCAGTTCCGTGGTTCGGCGGTGTCTATACCCGCCTCGACATGACATTCGTCGAGAACTGGGATTTTTCACTGCAGGCCAACAACGACAGCTACTTCGACTGGACCGGGTTCGCCCGCTTGACCTACCGCATGGGAGGCAGCCGGCGAAGAAACGTGCCCGACCAAGTCGAGCAGCCAATGATGCGCAACGAGCACATCGTCCGCGCTCATCAAGCTCCCGTCGTGGCCCTGAATCCAAACAATCTCGACGCCGCGGGCAATCCCCTGCCCTGGCAGATGTTCCATGTCGACAACTCCGCCGCTCCCGGCGGCAACGGGACGGCCAACGCGCCGTTCCAGACGCTCGCCGAGGCGGAAGCCGCAGCGATCGCGACATGGGACATCGTCTATGTCTATGTCGGCAACAGTCTCACCACGCCGTACGCCACCCCGATCGGCGGGTATTCGTTCGCCGCCGAGAACCAGTTCCTCCTCGGTGAGGGAACCAGCATCACGATTCCGACGGTGTCCTTCGGCAACCGATCCCTCGCCGCCAGCAACAACCCAAATCTCTATCCGATCATCACGAATCCGGTCGGTGCGGCGGTCAACGTGGACCAGTCGGGAACCACGGTTGACCACATCGAGATCGTGAACTCGACCGTCGGCATCTCGGACGGTGCGGGATTCTCAGCGCCTGGTGTCGCAAACATCACCGACGTGATCATCCGCGGCACGAATGGACCGTTCGAGCGAGGCGTCGAAATCGCCAACTCGGATGGCCAGTTCCGGTTTGACAATGTGCGACTCTCCAACCTCGGCAACGACGGTTTCGTGGTTTCTGCCGCCGACGGCGACGTCGTGATCACAAATTCGTCGCTCACCGATGTCAACGGCATCGGCATCGCAGCCACAGGAAATGCCGCGCAGATCTCCGTCGCCTCGACGACCCTCACGCGGATCGACGGCACTGCCATCGAGGCTTCCGGTGATGATTCCGTGATCACCGTCAGCGCGACCACGATCAGCGACACGCGCGGCGTCGACGGCGATGCCATTGTGGCCTCGGGCGACCGTGCCCGCATCGACATCGGCACGACCACCATCACCACGATGACGGGTCAGGGCATCGTGGCCTCGGGCACCGACTCGGTGGTGACGGCGACCGACTCGACAATCACCGACACCGGCAGTCCTGCCGTCCTTGTCGAGGGTACAGGAGCCACCGTCTACCTCGACAACACCGACATCTCGGATGTCGCTGGCACGGGCATCGTGATCAACGCTCCTGACGCCGTGGTCCAGATGACCAATGGCTCGACACTGTCTGATACCACGCTCAACGGTATCGATGTGCTCGATGCCGATGCCGAGCTCTTCGTCTTGGGTCGGTCGATCATCCGCGACATCGGGGCCGACGGCATCTTCACCGACGGCGCAACGATCCTCGTCCAAGACTCGAACATTCAGACGGTCGTCGGTGCCGGTATTCGGGCAGTCGGTGTCTCCGGGGCCGCCGACAGCGTCGTGGCCGTCCAAGGGTCGAGCATCGCCAACGCTCTCGACGGCGGTATCGTCACGCTGAACAGCAACCTCCGAGTGGAACGGCTCGACGCGAGCAACCCTTTGAGCCGGGTGACAACCATCACCAACACAGGCCTGTTCGGCATCCAAGCCGTCGCGGACAGCATCGGACCGCCGAACGAGTATCAGGTGCTGGTATCGAACACGACGATTGGCGCCGTTTCGGTCGGTATCTCGATCGAGGCATCGCCAGACGTCCTCAATCCTCCACCGGGCCTGGTCCCACCAGGGATCGTTCCGACCATCAACTTCACGGCCCTCAACAACACGATCACCGCCACGAATGGCCCTGGTATCAGTGTGAACGCGGTATTCGACGCGTCGATCGGATTCCCTGGCCGACCTTTGTCGCGCGTCAATGCACTGATCGAGGGCAACAGGGTCCAGGGCGGCCTCGATACCGACATCCTGCTTGCGACCGGCGGCGACACCGCGCTCTGGCCTGCTCCGACGCCCGCCATCTACCGACCGATCACGGTCGCCGCCTCGAACGAAATCACCCTCGAGAACCTCAACTTCAATGCGGTTGTCGACATTCTCCAGGAACCGGAGAGCGTGAACTTTGCGGCCGGCACGGTCGTGCCGCTTCCACCACCTGCACCACCGATTCCACCGGCCCCCTGAGAGAACTCCACAACCGGCTCCCCCACGTGCGTATGTGGGTGACCGCCCCGGTCTGAACTATCGGGACACGAACGATCCGGAACGTGAACGAGCATCGAGGCGACTGACCCATGCGAGCGACAATGCGAACCGTAATGCTGACGCTGGTGGCTGCCATGGTCGCCGGTGCCACGACGATCGCCGAGGCCCAGGTCGGGCCGCCCGCGGCCGGCCTGATCAACCAAGCAGCCACGCCGTTGGGCGCCTTTCGGGGGAGTGGTCCGGGCTGGTTCTACTACGGCGTCAATCCGGCCGACCGGGGCCTGGGCTACAACGGCTCATACATGACGCTCGGTGGCTTCATCCCTTATGCCGAGGACGACCTGGGAGGCGTCTGGGCGGCGGACGTACGGGGACACCTCTCGGAGTACGGCGGCTTCTTCTCGAACGTCGGAGCCATCCGGAAACAATTCATCGGAGGCACCCTCCTGGGCGTAGGTGTCTATTGGGATTACGACGGTGACATGAACCAGTACCCGACGACGGGCGTACCCGGAACCGAGGAGTTTGGCCAGTTCGGGCACACCTACAACCAGGTGGGCGTCTCTGGTGAATGGTTGACCGATTTCGGCAACATCCGAAGCAACGGCTACATTCCCGTCGGGTCGACGGCCTACACGATCGGCTCGCCCGGTGATCCCTTCACGCAGAACTACATCTTGCTTCAGAACGGCCTGGATGCGGCCCTCGGTGGTGCCGACCTCGAAGTCGGTGCGTATATCCCGGGACTGACCGATTGGGCAGGCATGGTCAGCGTGGGCGGTTATGCCCTCGGGAACTCCGGCTACACCTGGACGGAAGGCTCGGCGGTCGGTGAAGACGTCGTGCCCTGGTTCGGTGGTGTCTACACGCGGCTCGACATGACGTTCGCGCAGAACTGGGACTTTTCCCTCCAAGCCAACAATGACAGCTACTTCGACTGGACCGGCTTTGCGCGGCTGACGTATCGCATGGGTGGCAGCCGGCGCCGCAACGTGCCCGACCAGGTCGAGCAACCGATGATGCGAAACGAACACATTGTTCGCGCCCATCAAACGCCAGTGGTCGCAATCAATCCGGTGACCGGTGACCCTTGGAATGTCATCCACGTCAACAACGCGGCTCCGGTCGGCGGCACCGGCACAGCAGAGGCCCCCGTCACATCGCTTGCCCTCGCCCAGGGACTGGCGACCAATCCGTATGACATCGTGTTCGTCCGCGAGGGCAATAGCGCCACGAACCCCTACGCCTCGAACTGGCAGTTCCAGGCCGACAATCAGCTTCTCATCGGCGAAGGCTCGTCGCTCGAGCTCAGCTCCGCCAATGCCCCACCGCAGATGTACTTTATCGGCACGGGCACGAGCCAGAGGCCCGTGTTGACCTCCGACGCCACGGCGATCGAGTTGCGGAACGGTGCCGTGGTCGACCATTTCCGCATCGAAAACGCCCCGGTCGCCATCGCCGCCGATGCCACCGTGACCGGCACCGCCAACGTGAACGACATGCAGATTTCGGGGACGGGTGTCACCGGCGACGCAGGAATTGTTCTGACCGGACTCCAGGCGGGAGCCGACGTCAACTTCTACAACATGGTCCTGAATCGCATGGATCTCGGTCTGTTCGTGGATGGTGGCGACGGCGACATCGACTTCCAGGGGATGATCATGAACACCAACTCCCCCACGCCCAGCATCCTGGTCCTCGGGACCACGGGTGGCACGATCAATGTCAACCGTACCATCGATATCCTGCAGACGAGCGTGGCCCGCGACGACCGCTTCTTCGTGTCGTACGGAATCATCGATGCGAATTCTCAATTCAATTCACCGGTCGCGGTGGAAGTCACGACCGATACCATCGTCAACATCGGCCAGGCGAGCCTTGTCAGTTCGTCGGACATCGGTGCCCGCTTGTCGGGCAACGTCGGTAGCCAGATCACGTTCACGAACTTGTCGGTCACGAATGCGACCAACCAGGCGTTCCTCACTGAATCCAATGATGCGACCACGATCGTCACGATTGACGGGACGAGCCGCCTCGACTCCTCATCGACGACCCTGGCAGCCTTCGAGAGCAACGACAATGCCACGCTCAACATTCAACTCGTGTCGCTCGAGTCGGCCGTCAACTCCGGCACGAACGGGGCCATCGTCCTCCAAGGCGCATCGCCAGGCTTCTTGACCATCACCGAGAACTTCCTGGTCACCAACCCCGCGCCCCCACCGGCGACCGTTCCCGGCACCATCGCGGGTGACGTGACCAACACGACCGGTGTCATCGTGACCGTCCCGCCCTGATTCGGGGCGTCGATCAGCCACGCACAGTATCTCCCCTGCCGATCGGTCCCACGGTAATGACGATCGTGTTGACCCCCAGTCGATACCAGTGATTCCATGCCCCCGCGTCGACATCGGGGCGGATCGACCGGCTACGGCGAGCCTCGAAGGCATCCCGAAAGTGTTCGGTGACAAGGCCTGTACGACTGTCGCGGCTCGGCACCACACAGCGGCGGCAGACATTCGTGGCGCGTAGCCGCACGTCACCGATGTGCATCTCGCGAGGCTCCGGTGGCGGGAGCGCGGCGTAGGGGTCCGCTGGAAGGTCGCCGAGCGACGCAAGTGCCTCCTCCACGAGCTCGTGCGGGCTGGCCATCGCGTCTTCCCAGAAAGGTTCGCAGCCGTCGATCTCGAGGTTCACACGAAACCGGCGCCGACATTCGTCGAGGTCGAGGCCGAACCACCTGGCCACTTCCACGAGTGTCGCCGTGGCGATCAGCGTGGGCCCGGGAGCGTCCCGGTCATCGGGAAACCCCCCCTCTCTTCGCTCGACGAGGAGCACATCCTGGCCGAGCGCTTCGCTGAGCCAGCCCGATGGGCCCGACGCCCCCGGCACCAGCGGAAACACCGCCGAAGCCAGAGCCGCAAGTCGCTCGATCCCGCCGATCGATCCTGCCGCGAGCGCGGCTCGATCGACGGCAAGCCCTACCGCGTTGCCCGCATGGGGCAGGATCCTGCATCGTTCCGCTTCGTGGAGGCCGTCGATCTGATACCGCGCCCGGATCGCATGCACGAGCGGCGTCCGCTTCGCGTTCACGACCCGCCCTTCCATGTCGGTGAGTTGCCAACGACGGTCGTGCTCGAGCCCGGCGGATGGCAGCAGGTTGGCCTTCCTGACCACGACGCCATCGAGACTCTTGATCGGATAGACCGTGATCCTGTCGAGGATCGGCATCGAATGCCTCGACTACATCTTGAAGTTGAAGGTCTGCCAGAGCAGACGCAGGAGCCACTGGCCCACGGTCCGACTGCCGACCTCGATCCGTGCCGTTCCCCGCATCCCGGGAGTGAACACCCCATCGGGATCGTCGAGCGTCATGAGTGCTTCGTAGCTCGTCGAGATCGGACGCTCCCGCCCCGCTTCGTCGGTCTTCGTCGGCACGCTCCCCCCCGCCTTGCCGCTGAGCCGCTCGGACCCTGCCTCTATTTGGGTTTCAGCGATCTCCGCCACTTCCCCCGCAAATGTGCGTTCGGAAAACGCATCGAGCTTGAGGTCGACGCGCTGCCCCGTCTTCACGAACTCGAGCTCGCTTTGGTCCACCACCATGACGGCTTCGAACTGGCCATGATCCCCTACCAAGCACAGCACCGTGCCGGGCGAGAACGTCGCACCGATGTTCTGCTCATCGAGGGGGTTCCCGGCCCAGTTCGAAAGTCGCCCCGCCGGATCGGCATGCGAGGCCACTCCGGTGGTCGGCAGCACCACACCGTCGCGAGACGCTCGCAGGACGAGGTCGCCCCGATCCCGACGCTTTCTGGCGAGTTGTTCCGAGGCCGCCTTGAGCGTCTCCTCCACCGTGCCGATCTCCAAAGCGGCCGACGGGTCAGCAAACCGCTCCCGCCGCAGGCTGTCGAGCCTCGATTCTGACTGAATGACGCGTCCCTCGATCTCGGCGATTTCCAGGTCGAGCTCCGGACTCGTGAGCACGGCCAGTTCCTGCCCCTTCCGCACCACGTCGCCGGCCCGCACGAGGAGCTGCTCGAGGCGTCCAGCCACCGACACATACACCGTCTCCGCGCCCCGAGGCCGCAACTCCGCCGCGCACCAGACCCGCTGCGGGAGCGGGATAAGCGCCACCGCCGCCACGAGGATTCCGGCCACGGCACAGGTCACCACCACGTTGATCGCCTTCACTTCGTCGCGCCTCCCTGGAACCCGAAGAAATTTGATCATGCCATGGAGCGGACGGATCACCAGGCCCCAGATGGCCCCTGCGGCAAGAACGCGTCCGAGCACCTCGAGGCGATACGGTTTGAACACGTTCCAGACGAAAAGAAAGATCGAGGCCGTGACGAACCACATGTAGATGCTCGACGCGACGGCATAGAGGGCGAACCACCCGAGGTTTCGCTGAGGCAGAAACGGATCCTCGGGCTGCTTGATTCCCAGGCACCACCTCGACGCGAGACGACCGAGAATCGTGGTGGCTTTTTGACGGAGGTTGGGGATCTCCAGCACGTCCGACAGGATGTAATAGCCGTCGTACCGCATGAGCGGATTGGCATTGAACATGATGGTCGACACGCTCGACACGAACATGACGTCGAGACAAAGCTGGTTGAAGACGCCCGAATGCGAGTTCCACCAGAGGTACGTCGCCGCGGCAGCCATGACCACCTCGACATACATGCCGGCGGCCCCGATGGCGGCACGCTTCCACTTGTTGGGCAGCATCCAACTGTCGGAAACGTCGCAGTAAAGACACGGGGTGAAAACGAGGAGCATCACTCCCATCTCGTGGCACTCACCGCCGTAATACTTGCAGGACAGGCCGTGCCCGAACTCGTGAATGACCTTCGTCACAGCCAGCGCGATGCCCAAGTAGAGCCAGTTGCCTGATGCGAAGAACTGGTTGAACTCGGGGAGTTTGGCCCGGAAGGCATCGAAGTTCACGAGCACGAGCAGGAGTGCCGAGAGAGCGAACGTCATGAATACGACGATCGCCGCCGGCGCGAAGATCCAACCGAACCACGGCTTCAACAGGTCGAGGAGCCGATCCGGGTCGATGCCGCGAAATCGGAGGGCCATGATGTTGGAAAGCCAGGCCATCCATTCTTTCCACTTCCGCTGCCGGCGCCGCTCGAAAAGCTGAGGCCCCTGCCCCGGCCGGTCACCGATCACGAGCCCGGAGCGATGGAGCGTGGCGACGAAGCGGGCCGTCTCCTCGAGGGTGATCCGCCGCGGGGGAAACCGTGCCTCAAAGGCCTCTTTGAGGCCATCCAGACTGGCGCTGCCGTCGAGCATTTCGAGCAGGGCATACTCCTCGGGGCGAAACCGGAAGTAGTGCAACGATATCGGGTCTTTGACCACGAACCAGGCCTGCCCCTGATAGAGCTGCCGGGTCACGACAAGATCGCCCCGCTTCCGCAGCCCGATGGACCGCGTCGTACTCGACCGAAAGGCCTCGGCAGTCGACATGCCATGGACCTCGTGAGATTACAGGGAGGCCGGTGGCTGCCCGGAATGAATGGTCATCCGCACGATCTGCCCGGCGCGGAGCAGCCACTCACCACGATCCTGCCGGTTTTTCACCTCGGCCACGACCCGGTAGCTTCCCCCTTCGACCCGGTGCTTGATCTTGAAGATCCGTCCCTCGAACGCCTCGACGCGGCCGTTGTCGAGCTTGATTTCGACGGTCACCGGCCTGTCACGAAGGACGGCCGGACCAAACCTCGAGGCATCGACGAACCCGTCGACGTAGAGCCGGTCGATCGTGATGATCCGTGCCAGTGGTTCGCCGGGCTGCAGCCATTCCCCCTCGTGAGGAAAGACTTCTTCCACTTCTCCATCGAGTGGCGAGCGGATCCGTCGGCGTTCGATCGCTTGCTCCGCCGCCTCGAGTTCGACCTTCTTGCTCGTCGCCGCGAGGGATGCCAGATGGCGTTCGAGCTTGGCCTGCTCGATCTGGAGCTCGGTCTTTTCCCACTCGAGCCGAAGCCGTCGCCGCTCGATTTCCGTGACCGATCCTCCTACCCGCTCGTGGGATTGCTCAGCTTTGTCGTACGTGGCCTTGGCGACGTCGTGCGCCTTTTCCGAATACCGAACATCCACGTCACTCGTGGCCTTGGCCACCGCCTGCGAATGCTCGGCCTCCGCTCGGCGCCGCTCCATCTGCGGCTGGTCGTCATCGATCTCAGCGAGGATGTCCCCCTTTTTCACGATGTCTCCCTGGCGGATGGCCAGCCGCTTGATGACACCCGCCTCGCGTGCCGGCACCTTGACCTCGTCGATGAGCGACACGAGGCACCCTTCGAGGACCGGCTCATCCCGTGAAGGTGCCGTCTGGTTTGCCGCCACCGATCCAGCCAGCATCGCCCCACCGACGATTGCCAGAATTATCCCACCCATCACTCGCTGCATTCATCCGTCTCCTACCAGAGCCTGAAGAGAATCTGTGTCCTGATGAACGCGAGCACATCGTGGAACCAGACGTACCCGAGCGACCGCCGGCCGCACGCAATCCGGGCCGTCACGCTCGCCCCGGCTCCGAGCGACTCTTTCTCGTGGCGATCGGGATCGATCGTGACCCGGACCAAAACAGTGTTCCCCTCGTCGCCTCGGACTTCGGCCTGCTCATGAATCTCGCGCACCGTCCCGGAATGCCGGGTGCCGGGATCTGTGGCCAGGATGTAATCCACCGCCAGGTCACGGCCTGCCGCACGGGCCTCGGCATAGGCACGGTTGACATGCCCGAGACGGTCGTCGGGCAGGTGAACCTCGAGTTCCCACGGCCCGGTTTTGTCCGCCACCCGCATGAGCACCTGCCCCTTCTCGACGGGGCGAAGCATGAGACGGTCACGTACCTGCCAAGTCACGATCACGCCGTCGATGGGGCTCTTCACGACCAGGTCGCCACGCCGGGCCTCCCACAACTGCCGTTGCTGTTCGAGGCTTTCGATCTCGCGTTCGAACTGGCGTGCCCGCCCTTCGAGCCGGACGCGTTCATCCGCCGAGATTTTTTCGTCCTCGAGCAGCGACTGCCGCGTGGACCGTAGTTGCTCCTCACTCGCCGCCTTGCGCCCCAAGACGTCGGTGATGGCCACGTCGACTTCCGTGTTGCGAAGCTTCGCGAGCGGCTGCCCTTTCGTGACGACCGCCCCGTGTTCGACCCCAGGCTCGAGGGCCTCCACCACGCCTTCGATCCCGGCAAAGACATCCCGTCGATGAACCGGTTCGAGCGTGCCCTTCCCTTCGAGTCGCAGCTCTGCCGGCACGAACACAAGCGCCAGAATCGCTGCGACGAGCGCCAGCATGACGAGCACCGTGCGGGGAAGATTTCGGGCCGTCGTGAGTACGCGCGACTTGCCGACGAGGTTGAGCACCGGGTAAAGCGGCAGGCTCGTATGCACCAGGGAATTGGCCACCGCCACGCGACCGTGCGCCGCCACGAGATCGACCCGGGCCCTCTGAGCGGGATCGATCGCAGAAGCCTTGAACCATTCCGCGACGAGCACGGCGATCGGCTCCGGCACGGCGGCCGGCGCCGCTTCGGCCTTGGCGACCGCCACCGCATCGACGCCGCCGGGCTTGACCACGGGCGTGGGCCGAGGCTTTTCCAGGGGAATGATCGCAATCGCGGTCGTGTGCGACTCGTCGATGTAGTTCTCGAGCTCTTCCTCGATCTGCGGCGGCAGTTCACGAGCCGGATCCGGATGCCATAGCGGTTCGCCAGCCCGCGCCACCACGCGGGCCAGTTCTTCGATGGCCCGCACTTCGTTGGCCCGACGTTCGACCGTCTCCTGGCCGCTCACCGCTTCGAGACGCAACTTCCGGCGTCGCTTGACGAGCACGCCGACGCGGTCGCATCCGATGATCCGCCGCGCCTCGTTGGCCAGCGTGAATGCCGTGGCGATCGGATCGAGCGACTCATGAACCGCTCGCGCGAACCGCTCGACCTGAGCGAGCGCCGTCTGCTGCACGTCGACGACCGCCAGCTGCCGACGCTGAAGGTAGTCGCCGGCAACCGTCGCGACGCGGGTGATGAATCCGAGATACCCTTGTTCGGTTTGCTCGTCCTGACGATGTTGAAAAACCTCGATCAACCCCGCACGGGTCGCCCCGCGGTCGATGGGAACGGACAGGACGGTGTACGGCGATTCATTGGCTGCGAGGATCTTGCCATCAGGGCCGGTGATGGACGCGCCTCCCGGCACGATCAGGCTCGTCGGGGCACCAAAAAGCGACTGCACGAGCTTGAGATGATTGGCCTGCTCCGTCTCGTTGGCCGCGATACCGATCGCGTCGAGGCCCAGGTGACTGGTCGCTTCGAGGATCCCTTTGTCGTTGACCAGCCACACCGCGCCGGCCACCGCTTCCATGGCAGCCACGATCCGTTCCAGCATGGTCCGCGCGAAAGCCGCCTCGCCCACGTCGCCACGGGCCAGCATCGCGATCTCCTCGACCATCGCGTAGATCTGCGCCTGCGCCCGGTAGATCTCGTGCGATTCGTCGATACTCATGGCGGCCACCCACTGCCTCGAACGAACGCCTGGGCGGACCGACCGAGGCCCGCCCAGGCGTCACGTTCCATTTACGTTCGCGAGGCCTGCGACTGGGCGGCCCGCTTCTGAACATCGATCTCGAGAGGGCCGAAGGCTTGCTCGTGGCGGGCTACGGCGTGGCCCAGGGCGTAGGCCAACCGCTTGGCCGTGTAGAAATTGACGATGATCCGCTGGGTGAGTTGAATCGTCTCCGGCGTGGTTCCCCCGACCTGCTTGTTGAGGCCGAAGTCGACGATGAGCTCCTCCGGAGTCCCCGTAACCCGGCAGAAATTGGCATACGTCGCGACAATGTGCGATTCGTCGACCGGCACTTGAACGGCTTCGGGGCGCGGGGTCTGTTCGTCAGCCATGAGGTTCTCCAAAGGAAGGGAGGCGGTCACACACGGGCATGTGACTGACCAAAAAAGAGACCAATCTCGAACTTCAGAGTCTATCTGAACTCTTCCAACCCGACCACGTCTCGGTCATGGCGGCCATGCCGCCCCAGCCACTCCACCGACACGAACCGCCGCAGCAGGGAACGCATGCACCGCGTCGCCTCCGGCTCCCAGCGTCCGGATGTCGCACCGTCACCGATGACGACACCCCGAAAGTGAAGCCGAGATGGCCACCCACGCTCGACGGCCGCCCCGTTGAACCGCTCGGCGATCCGCAGCGTCCACGCGGCGCCCAGCGTTTCCCGCAACGCCAACACCGGTACGCCGGCCGTTGCGGCGAAGCCGTGCATACCCTGCGAGGGAACCGGCCAGAACACCGCTTGGGCAGCGGCGAGCGCGGCTCCGGCAGCGACCAAGACAATGGCGACGGCGTCGAGCTCTGGCGCGAGTAGCTCACGCTCCCCTCCGACCGGGAGGAATGTCCACATGAGCCCAAGCTGCCCGACCGACACGAGGCTCACGGCGACCGTCCGCCGCGTCGCCACGTAGTTCAGCCAACCGACGACCACGAGCAGTGGCAAAAAACAACGCTCGATCAGGTGAAGGTCAGGCGTGCTGCCGGGCCGTACGAGCACGGCCGTCACCGCAGGCATCGCGAGCACACAGGCGAGCGTGGCCACGATGAACTGCCAGACACCGTGCTGCGGTCGCTTCGCGCCGAGGATTGACATCACAGGGCACACTGCCAACGACGCAACCACCAGCCTGGCGGCCTCTCGACTGGCAGGCTCCCGGAGCCAACCGGCGGACGTGCATCCGGCCTCGAGAGCGAGGGCGAGCGCCGCCACGGTGGCCCACATGGCAGCCGGCACCGCTGTCGTACCGCGAACAAGCCAACATCCACTCGCGGCCGCCGCCGCAGTCGCGAGGGCTGCCGCAACCATGATCCCGTAGGCACTCATACGGTGAGCGTAACAGGCGGGTCGACACCGCCACCAAGGCCGGAGCCAGGCCGCGGATCCTGCGGGTTACGCAGCCTGGGAAGGATCGGGCGAGCGTGGTGACCAACAACCCGACCGATCGTCGAAGAGGGATAGTGCCCTTGCCCTTCGTTCCCCTCGGAACTCCTTCATGCCCCTCGCTTTCCTCCCCCTTCGCGTCCGATGGGGCGCCATCGCGATCGTTGTCGCCGCCATGACTTGCACCGAATCGGGCGCCATCGAGATGTTCACCTACTTTGGCGACGGGAGCCGCATCGGCCTCCCAAGCCTTGAGGTGCCGATCGAGGCCTATCCTGGCATTCCTCTGCGGAGCGACCGATTGCGGGCCCGACGGCGTGCCATGCGGATGGGGCCAGCCGCCGCTCAAGGGGCTCCTCGGGGACCGTCGCAAACGATCACGATCCGGTCCATGCCCGAAGCCGTCGCCGCACCGTCACCACGTCCGATTCGGTCGTCCGACGAGCGCAGCAAGCCCGCGCCGCCACCTTCGAACGAGATTCCAGTCGCCCCGGAACCGGAAGGCGAAGCGGTTTCGCTCCCCTCCGAACCGTGACGCCGACGCCGGTTTACTCCTTCGCCTTCAGCTTGGCGAGGAGGTCGACGGCATCAGGTCGCGTCGCGAAGACTGCCTCGTTCGTGAGAACCTCCTCGAGGATCGACCTGGCCCGGTCTTTTTCACCACGGTCCGCGAGCAACTTGGCGACGTAGTACGCGCCATCGTTGGTCAGGGCGTTGTTGCGAGCGATCTGATCGAGGATTTTCTCGGCGTCTTCACGGCGGCCGAGCTTGTAGTAGACCCAGGCCAGCGTCGTGAGGGCATTGACCTGCTGCGGGGAAT
The DNA here is from genome assembly GCA_964498325.1 of uncultured Candidatus Kuenenia sp. GTDB lineage: Bacteria > Planctomycetota > Planctomycetia > Pirellulales > UBA1268 > QWPN01. The sequence continues at coordinate 78,148 of CAZCHF010000003.1, read as the reverse complement.
TGTCGCGATACCGGGCCGCATTGGCCTCGGCCATCTCGAGGGCCCGCTGCTGTTCTTCCTTGTCTGCCGATTCGATGAGCACCAGCGCCAACGAATTGCTCGCGGCGAAATTGCCGGGGGACTGGACATGGGCCTCGTTGAAAAACTTCTCGGCGGTGGGGTAATCCCGGGCCACCCGCGCAATCACGCCGCGAACGATCTTCCCTTCCAAGCTCTTCGGGTCGATCTTGAGGGCTCGGTCGGTCGTCGTCTGGGCCAACTTCAGATCGTTTTGGCCGAGGTACCACTGGGACGCCGCGAGCAGCACGCCGACATCGTCCGGGGCGGTCTTCAGCGCTGACTCGATCCACTTCTTGGCCACGTCACGCTTGCGGTCTTCGTCGTACAGCCGGGCCAGGGCGAGCTCGGGCTGGAGCGCCTTGGAATCGAGCTTCCGGGCTTCCTTGAACTGCTCGAGCGCCTCGGTCTCCTTGCCGAGATGGAAGAGCACACTGCCCAGCCGGAAGTGGGCGCCGGCATTGTCGGGGTCAAGCGTGAGCCAGGACCGCAGGTTTTTTTGCGCCGTGTCCCACTGCCGCCGCGCCTCGGCGACGGCCGCCGTCCCCGCGTTGCAACGAATCTCGAAATCACGCTTCCGCTTCGGATTCTCGTCGAACGCTGCGGTGAGCTGCGCGGCCCGGTCAAAGAGCACCGATGCGTCGGTGACTCGCCGCTCCTGGAAGGCGAGATCGCCGAGCATGAGATAGGGCTCCGGATCGCCTGCGAACTTCACGGCCGTATCCTCGAGCTCGGCCCGCGCGGCCTGAAGCTGGTTGGCACTGATCCAGAGCGTGGCCATCATGATGCCGGGAGGCGGGAGCTTCGGGTTGTTGTTCCGTGCCCGCTCGAGGATCGCCCGACATCCATCGATGTCACGGTTGGCAAATCGCTCGATCGCATTGTTGATCTCTTTGTACTGGCTGTCGTCTGAAACCGCCTTGCCGATGAGCGTCTTGGCCGTCACCTGCGCGAACGCGACCGGGCCTTGGACCACCGCTGCTAGCGCGGTCACCACCGCAGGGACCCAGCAAACTCCACGAACGGAGGGACAAACAGTCATGGCGAAATCAACTCCTTGACGGCCAACGGAATACGTGGAACCACCCGAGCGTGTTACTCTACCGGCCTGGAACGCAGGGTTCCACCACCACGCATGGGAGTGCCATGGGATGATCCTCGGGGCGGTCTTGGAACGAGAAATTCTCGTGGTCCCTCGAACGCGCAGCCTGGCCATCGCACGCTGTTTGGCGGCCGCCACCCTCCTGGGCATCATGGCCACCTCCTGGCTCGTGCTGACAGGCTCCCAGTCCGTGACGACCATCGGCGACTCGGCGCGTTTCGGCGCCGCGCTCATGCGGCTTCTCGCCCCCCTCCAACTGGTGCTCGCCATGCTGGCGGCCACCCTGGTCGCCGTGCTCTCCGTCGGCACGGAGAAGGACCGCCGCACGCTCGAGCTGCTGCTGGTCAGTCGTCTCGGCGATGCCCAACTCGTCCTCGGAAAACTGGCTGGCAGCCTCCTTCGCACAGGCTTGTTGCTCGTGGCAGCCGCCCCGATGTTCGTCCTCGCTTCGCTGTTCGGCGGCATCACGATGTGGCAGGTGGCGAGTCTGTTCGGGGTGACGGCTGCATCGGCCGCCACGGCGGGCAGCATCGCCACCGCCGTCGCCTTTTGGCGCGACACGACGTTCCAGGCGATCGCGGTCACGATCGCGGCCCTGGTGGCGTGGATGGCCACGGGAGAAGCTGCGACCGCCCTGGGCGGCCCGGCCGGAGGCGGCATGATCTCGCCGGCGCGGGCCGCCTTCGACGCGATCGCGCCTTCGGGCACGCAGAGCCTGCCGCGGTTCCTCCTCGTGTGTGCCGGTCTCACCGCAGTCTCCAGCGGAATTGCCGTGCTGCGGGTGCGGCCTTGGAACATGGCGACCGAAGTGCGTCGTCGCCACGTCAGGGCCATGGGGCGACGGCAACGCGAGGTGTGGACCAATCCCGTGATGTGGCGGGAAGTCTGCACGCGGGCCCATGGCCGGGCCATGATCGTCGTGCGTTTGGCATGGTTCGCCTTGTTTGCCGCGGCAGTGGCCGGCCTGCTTGCGGAGGCCCGCACCACTCGACCTGACCGGTTCGTGGTGGCGACGGCCATCGTGCCGATGGTGCTTGCCAGCCTCCTGGCGGTCGCCGCCCTTGCCGTCACGACGGTGACGTCCGAGCGGGATCGTGGCACGCTCGACCTCCTTCTCGTCAGCGATCTGGAGCCACGTGAGTTCGTCCAGGGCAAGCTCCTTGGCGTGATCGCCGCCGCCCGAGAGATCGTCATCCTGCCACTGCTCGTCTGCCTCGCGATGGTGCCGCTCAGGCTCGCGACGATCGAAGAGACCGCGTACCTCGTCGGGGGCCTGGTGGTCCTGACCCTCTTCGCAGCGGTCCTCGGAGTCTACGCGGGCCTGTCTCATGCGTTGTCACGACAGGCCATCGCGATCACCCTCGGCATCATCACGTTCCTCTCACTCGGCGTGGCCACCGCCATGCGGATCATGGTGGCCTTCGGCGGAAGCTTCGAGCTTCAGCTCGCACCGTTTCTGGCGGTCATTGTCGGCGGAGGCGTCGGCCTTTATGCGGCGCTTTCGGCGAGGAATCCATCGCCTGCCGTCGGCTGGGCAAGCGCCCTGCTTCCGTCCCTGACTTTCGTCGCGATCACCGGATTCCTCCAAGGCAGCACGCTCCAGGTATTCCTGGTAGTGCTCACCGCGTACGGCTTCGCCACGCTGGCTCTCCTCGTGCCATCCATCGCCGCCTTTGACTTGCTCACCGGCCGCAGTGGCCACGAGTAAAGGCCTCGGTCTTACCGCAGGAGCTTTCCTTGCGGTTGCTCGAGTTCGGCGAGCCTCGAGACCGCTTCGGCCGGCGGATCACCGAGGGCGATCGCCCGACGATAACTTTCGGCGGCATCCGCCGTCCGACCGAGCGCCTCCTGAGCGAGGCCTTCGAGCACGAGCACATTCGCAGGCAGTTCATCGGGGCCGTAGGTCTCTCCGAGGATCGCGAGCGTCGCCAGCGCCCGCTGCGGTCGATTGAGCCGGCGGTAGGCCTCGGCCGCATCCAACAGAACAGGACGACTGCTCGGCGTGAGCGCCAGAGCCCGATGGAAGTCGGCAAGCGCCGGCTCGGCCTGGCCACGGGCCATCGCCACGCGTCCGCGCAGATGCCACGCAGCCGGCGACTTCGGATCGAGTCGCACGGCCTCGGCGGCCAGGCGGTCGGCCTCGTCAAACAGCCCGAGCTCGAGATACATGCTCCCGGCATCGACGCAGAGCGCCGGATCGTCACCCGCGATGCCGAGCGCCTTGTCCATCTGGGTGACCGCTTCGGTCCGCAGGCCCCGTTTCCAGAGGACGTCGGCGTAGTGGCGACGGGCTTCGACATCCTGCGGACACCGCTTCACAGCTTGTTCGAGAAGCCCCTCCGCCCGCACGAGGTCACTGCGGTCGGCAGCCGCCAAGCCCTCGTTGCAGAGCCTTCGCGCCGCGGCCAACTCGGGCGTCACCGGGTCCCGCTTGGGTACGAGACTACAGCCCGCCCCCCACGACGCGACCAGCATCGCGACGCTGACGAGAAACGGTGGGTGGGGAGCACGAGAGGGCATCGCGGTCCAGCGACTCCGCGGGGGACGGACAGTACTTGAACGCGGACCTTGAAGACAGATCGCCCGAGGGGGCATCGGGGCAAACCGGGTAAACAGCGCGTCGGGCGTAAGGCCGTGGGGCACCTCACGGTCTTGTTTCGCCCCGATGCCGCCCCCTACAAGCCACGACGTGAACCACGAATATCGTCATGATCGACGCTTTCTCGGCAGGCTTTGCGTGGCCTTGGGCTGCTTGGCAGTGGTGTTGTCAGGCGGCTGCGACGTTCGAGACGAAGTGGCGCAGGACGGTTCCGTCTCCCCGTGGCCACCACAGGTCGTCGAGCGCCTTGCGGCCCCGAGCCAGAGATCCCCAGGCTCCCCCGCGGCATCCCACACGATTGACTTCGTCGATGGCTACGCTGCCGGGTCTCGCCGGGCAGCCGAGACCCGTCTGCCGATGGTGCTCGTGTTTCGCGCGTCGTGGTGCCGCTGGAGTGACACCTTCGTCGCGAAGCTTCCGTCCGAACCGCACCTCGCCGGGCTGGCGGGTCGATTCGTCTGCGTCACGATCGACGCCGATCGTGATCAGGCAACCTGCCGATCCTTCGGAGTTCAGGCATTTCCGACCGCGATCGTCCTGGACCGGGAGCGACGCGAGACCTATCGAGCATCGGGTGCCTCCGCGAGGGAAGGCCTTGCCATCGCGGTGAAATCGGTTCTCGAGGAACCGGCCCGACGCGTCGCCGGCCAGCCAGCAACGACGCCCCGCTAACGCCCCCGTTCGGCTAGGATGCGGGCTCCCATGGCTGCTTCACCCCCCCCGCCCCCAGGTCAGGATGCTCCCCACGCCTATCCGTGGTGGAGTCCTCGCTTTTGGCACGGCATGCCGATGCATGTGTGGTTTGGCCTCGTCGCCGAGCATGGTTGGAAGTTCGGGCCCTCGAGGCTCGGGCTCGCCGCCACGATCTCGGCTGCCTCGGTTTTCAACTCGATCGCCGAGCCCTTGAGCGAAGCACGGTTTCGCAGGCGGCTCCGGAATCCCCCCGACACGCCCCCCCCGCTCTTCATCGTGGGCCACTGGCGGAGCGGCACGACGCTCCTCCACGAGCTCATGATGCATGACACGCGATTCTACTGCCCGACGACCTACCAGTGTTTTGCTCCTGGTCATTTCCTGTTGACCGAGTCGGTCCTGACCCAGGCGCTGTCGTGGATCATGCCCTCGAAGCGACCGATGGACAACGTCGCCGCCGGTTGGTCGCGGCCACAGGAAGACGAGTTCGCCCTGGCCAACATGGGTGCGCCGTCCCCCTATCGCCGCATGGCCTTTCCCGCCACGAGCTCGGGATCCCCCGTGGCGCTCGATCTGGAAAAGCTCTCGCCGGCCGACCGGAACCGTTGGGAGGTGGCGATGCGCCGTTTCTTGGTTCGACTCGCCGTGCGCGATCCGCGCCGCCCGGTTCTCAAGAGCCCGCCTCACACGGCGAGGCTTGGCGTGCTGGCGGCGATGTTTCCCGGGGCGCGGTTTCTGCACCTCGTTCGCGACCCGTTCGTGGTCTTCCCGTCGACCGTCCGCCTCTGGCGCTCGCTTGACGACGTGCAAGGCCTGCAGCGGGACCGTGGTGAGCGGCTCGAGGAGTATGTCTTCGAGTGTTTCGAAGAGATGTACGCCGCGTTCGAACGTGATCGCGTTACGCTCGCCCCCGGGCAACTCCACGAGCTACGATATGAAGACCTCGTCAAGGATCCTGTCGGACGGCTTTCAGAAGCCTACGATGCCCTCGGTCTCGAAGACTTCTCCACCGTTCGTCCGTCGCTGGAAGAACACGCCCGCTCGCGTCAGATGACGAAGTACCGCACAAACACCTACCGCCACGACCCGCGGCTCGTCACGGAAATCGCCCGCCGCTGGAAGCCGTTCATCGACCGCTACGGCTACGCGGTGCCGGCGACTGAGCAGTAGAACGTCACTGCTTCGACTTCGGCTGCTGCTTCATTTTCTGCTGCATGAGCTTGATCCGAGGATCAGCCTGGAGGTCTTTCGCTTCGTCGGCGAATTCTTGTGGCGTCATCATGATCCGCCGCTCGAAGCGACGGCGGGCAACGAACCACTGCACCGTCGCGAGGACGGCGGCGGCGACCGCGAGCCATGCGATGGCCCGCCATGCGACGTCTCCTACGGCAGGCCCCTCCGCCGGCGTTGCCATCATGGCTGCCAACGGACGCACGGCCATGATCGCAACGGCAACCAGCGTTACGAGGGCGGCAGCATGGCCGAGCATCCCGAAGAGTGTGCCGGCGGAGAAGATTCGACGGATACCAGCGAACGGGTTGATCCGCTCCGGGGTGAAGGCCGCACGCGATGGTTGAAAAGCGACACCGCCGGTGGCGAGGTGAACCGCCATGCCCGCAGCAGCCGAGGCCGCGATCACGCCGAGCGACGGCATCACGACGGCAAGCGAAATCGGGGAGGACGCCTCGCCAAGAAGCGTTGCCGTCGAGGCTGCCTCTCGGAAGGCTTCGGCAGCCGCCGGGATCGTGGAACGTGCCCAGGCGGGAGTCAGCAGAATCGCCGTCGCAGCGGATGCGGCCCATGCCGGCAAGGTGGCCGTAGGTTCAAGTCCGGCGCGGCGGGCCTGTTCGCGGCGACGGGGCGTTGCCGGAATCGTCCGGTCGGCAGTGTCGGCCATCGGCATGCCTTCGTGCTACGGGCGGAGTTCCGTGAAGCCACGGTCAAAGGTGTCCCGGGCGGCTGTCGCAAATCCTTCGGTCCATGTCGTCGCCCCCTGCATGATCGCCAGCAAGAGCACGATCGAGGCAGCCGCCTGAACGATGCCCTGCCCCGCAGTGAACCGCACGCTGCGAAGACACAGGGCGATCGCGACGTGAAATGTGAGTACGGCGGCGAGGAATGGCAGGGCCAAAGTCCATCCCAGTTCAAGGGCAGCCGCCGGCATGGCCACGACGACGTCGGACAGGCCACCGAAATCTCCCATGGCCACGCTGCCGACAGGAATGCGGCCGACACTCTCGACGAGACCGGCAATGATCGCGAGATGCCCCCCGGCTGCCAGAAAGCCAGCTACTGCGAGCCACCCGGCCAGCCGGGCCCCGCCGCCATCGCCGCCTGTGTTGCCCTCGGGAGTGAAGTCGTCAGCCCAGGAGAGCCCCGCCACGCTGGCCACGATCCCACCAGCCCACGACGCAGCGGCAAAGACCATGGCCACGACGAGGCCGAGCCCGAATCCGATGATCGCTTCGCCACCGACCATCGGCACGAGTGACGGATACGTTGGAGGCGCTGCGGCGGTGGCCGTCGGCAAGGCGGCGGCGCTGAGGACCAGCGCCATCACGACTTTCACCTGCACGTCAAGCTGCGGAAACATGCCGAGACCACCGGCCATGACGACGGCCAGCATCCGTGCCAGCACGCCGAGCGCGACCACTGGATCTGCAGCGAGCAAGGCAGAGAGCGAGGACGGGCTCATGACGGGCTACATCCCTGCCGTGACCGAGGCTCGAAACAGGTCCGCCAGGCGTTCGACCATCCAGGGAAGGGTGACAAGCAGCACGAATCCCATGGCGGCGAGCCGTGGCACGAGTCCGACAAGTGGCTCTTGCACGCCGGTCGCTGCTTGCATGAGGCCCACCACGACCGCCACGATGAAGCCGACGGCGAGCACCGGCATGATCGCGAGGCTGCCGGTGAGCAGGCACTGGCGCACGACTTCGAGGAGTTGCATGTCGACCATGGGCTTTTCGCCGCTAGCCAGGAACGAAACCGTCCAGGAGCGCTCGCACAACGAGCGTCCAACCGTCGGCCGTGACGAAGACGAGGAGCTTCAGGGGGAGCGACACGAGCGACGGGGGGAGCATCACGAGACCGGTGGAGACCACGAGAGTGGCCACGAGGATGTCGAGAACGAGGAACGGCAGCAGGAGCCGGAGACCGATCGTGAATGCGGTCTCGAGCTCGCTGACGAGAAATGCCGGCAGGAGGGCTTCGGGGGGCACGTCGTCGTAGGTCGTCACGTCGCGGGGTCCGCCGGGAACCCGTTCCAGAAACAGGAGGACCGTGTCGCGATTTCCTGCCGCTTCAATCTGCGTCGCCATCCAGCGACGAATCGGAAGAGAACCACGCTCAAGGGCCTGCGCGACAGGGATCTCCCCCGCCTGATAGGGCGCAACACCATCGTTCCAGGCCCGTGTCCAGACCGGCCACATGACCATCGCCGAGAGGAAGATCGCCAGTGATGCCACGATCTGATTGGAAGGCACGCCCGGCGCGCCGATCCCCTGCCGCACAAGCGTGAGCACCACCGACATCCGCACGAAACAGGTGGTCATGAGGAGCACCGCGGGGGCGAGCGTCATCACGCCCACGAGGAGCGCCGAGGGCACGATGGCTGCGAGCGAACGTTCGCCGAGGAGCGAAGCCGGGGTCCACGGTGGCCTTGGTGATCCGGTCGACGGCGCCACGTCGCGAGGCTCGTCCTTTACTGGCACGTCCGCGGCCACGACCGGGATGAGATCAGAGGATGTATCGGAAGCGACCACGGCTGGCCGGTTGGCCCCTGCCTCGTCGCCTGCCGCGATGGGGGTGGCGAGCGTGATGCCGACCAACGCGATGGCCGGCATCCATCCTCGCGCGAGGCTGTTCATCGCGCCTCCCTGCCGCTGGAAGTCGATGGCCGCGCGACCCCGCGGCTCGACCGCGGGCCTCGACTGCTCGAGCACGCTCCCACGATTCGTTCGGTGGCCTGAGGATCGTCGATGGTGGCGAGCGTTTGACACCCGGCAGCGGAGATTCCGACGAGCAGCGTCCGCGGCCCGAACCGAACGACTCGCACGGCGTGCTGGTTGCCGAGCGGAGCCTCGCCCAGGATCTCGAAGACGTCGGCCGGCAGTTCGCGGACCGTGCGGCGCGATTGCCAGAACCGAAACGCTGCGAGAACGACGAACGCCGAGGCGATCGCGGCCAGGACCGACCAATTGCCCACGGATCCCGTTGGTGTCGCCCGCCTCGGGGATCCGACAGCGGTCCGCGAGTCGTCGATCGGCAGCGGCGTGGCGACTTCGAGCGACGCCGGTTGAACGGTCGAGTCAGCCCGCACGTCGTCGGGAAGCGGCGGCATCGGCGGCGGCGTCATGCCCTCACCCCACGCGGACCGTTGTGCCAACATGGCCATCAGGACGACCGTCATCGCCACTGTCACACGGCATGGACGCTGTCGGTGACCATCGCGACGGCGGTACGTCATCGGTCGGTTCATGCTGCCGCCCTCTGATGCGGTTCTGGATCGGCGACCGCTTCGCCGTCGAAGCTTGACCAATCGATGCGATCGGGCGACTTGCGAACCGGTCGCTGCTGGCGTGGCTCCGCATGACGAGGCCGCAGGACGAGCATGCCGAGAAGTCCAGCGGCGACCGCGATCACGGCAAGCCACACCTCGCGGGGCACGTCGACCGCACGACCGTCAAGGATCGCATGCCATGCCGCCTCGAGTGACACATGCCGCTCGTCAGCCTCGAGTGTCGCTGGCGCGGACAGGACGACCGAAGCGGGCCGTGGGGCGGACCGCGAGCCAGCGGCATGGGTCGGTCGGACGCGATTCAAGACGAGCCGCCTCGTGTCGGGCTGCGCCGTGGCCGGGAGGATGCTCATCACATGATCGCGAAGTCGGTCCTCGGCAGCAGTGGCGGCCGACGCGTCGAGGCCGGCAAAAAAATCGTCCGGCACGACCATCGAGACGAGAATCGTCGCAGGCAGTCCGTCCGCGGACGGCGGGTCCTCACCGACCGGCGCCGGCAACGGGTCGCCGACTGCCGCCGGCAGGTTGGCGCCGGCCACGTGCTGACCTCCCGCGGGAACCGGGGGCGCAGGAAGGCGTGGAGCGGGGGGCATGAAAGTCACCGTGACATCGATCACAGCCCCTTTGACATACGCCAAGGCCTGCCGGATCTTCGTCGCGAGATGCCGCTCATACGCGACCTGTCGGGCGAGCGTCGGATCGACCGCGGCAAGGTCCGATTCCGACTCCTTCGTGACCGGCCCGGCGAAGACTCGGCCGCTTCGAAGGTCGGTCACCGCTACCCGTTCAACGGGCAGACCGGCGATCGACGACGAGACGAGCACGCGGATGGCCTCCACACGCGATGGCTCCAGTTCGCCCCCTGGTTGGGTCTTGATATTCACGCTGGCGGTCCGCTCAGGCTCACGACCGAGCGGCCCCCCCGGTTTCGTTTCGATGTCGTAGAAGACAGCCGCGCGCTCGATCCCCGGCATCGAGCAGATCACGCGACTCAGCTCTTCCTGCACGGCAACCCGTCGCATTTCTTCCTGGAGCCGCGGGCTCGACCAGGGACTGGTTTTGTTCACGGTGTCACGAAGTGTCGAACCGAATTCGCCTGGCATCGCGTCGGCATCCACAAGCGCCCGCATATAGGCACTCTGCCGAGGCCGCGGCACCCACACCCTCCCGTCTTCCGTGCGATGATCGGTGAGTTGGGCCCGATCGAATGCCGCTTCGATGATCGCCAGCTCCGATGAAGGAAGCACCGTCCCGGGCAGCAGTTCCACCTCCTCGCTGATTGGTCGATCGCGAAGGAGCCAGGCGGCCCATCCCAGCGATGCGACAACCAGACCGATCCCGATCACCTGCGCGGGCGTGACTCGGGTCGAAAGGCGTCGCGACGGGTCTCGGTGCATGGGGCGAGTCTCGCTCGAAGGGACCATCAGGCGGCCGGTCGGATCGCCCGGCGTTGCTCTTGGCACGACCGCAGGCAGAGCGTCACGGCGGTGCCGCCATCCGGACAGGCAGCGACGATGAGGCTGCCGCCAAGACGTTCGGCGTGGCCGCGGGCCGCAGCCAAGGCGTCGGTCGGCAGAAACGCCGGGCCCGGACCGGAGTCGGCGATCTCGATTTCGACTCCGTGACCGGTCTCGACCGCTGTGACGACGACTTCATGGAGGCGCGGACCATCGCTCGCAGGAACGGGAGCCGTGGCGGCCTCGCATGCCGTGGCCACGAGCGGCACGATTGCAGCCCTCAGCTGATCGGCATCGGCGACAGGCAGGCGGGTTCCTCCGACATCGACCGTGATGGTGACATGCGAAAGGCGACGTCTCCGACGATCCTCGGTCACATCCGTGGCAACCCTGCCGATGATGGCCCGCAGCGAGGGGGTCTCCTGACTCCCACGCATGGGAAGCACGTGCCGTGGAGCGGCGTCACCGGACGCGTCATGGGGGGCGGTCATGGGAATCCTTTCCCGTCGAGGAACCGTTCAATCGTGAAGTGATGCGGTCGGGCCTACACCGCGCCGTGAGGCTGCAGGGAAGACGTGGCCGCCCCCAGCTCATCCATGAGCCAGCGGTTGACGTCACCGAGCGTGGTCCGCGAAAGTTCGTTGCCCTTCTGGTAGATGCGAACGGCGAGCGTTCCGCCGCAGGCATGGAACAGCCGGAGGGTACGGTCGAGCGCGACCGGATCAGCGGCGACGTCCGAGGACTTCGAGCAGAGCAGCAGCGGCATCCGGCGGATCGCATCGAGCTTGCCGAGAATCGGTTCGCCAAGAGGGAATGCCCCGCCGAGTGACACCGCTCCGGCGATGGCATCGGGATGGCGGCAGGCCATGCGAAAGGCCTCGGTGCCGCCGGCGCGATGGCCGACGAGCCAAATGCGTCGGGGATGAATACTCAAGCGATCGGTCACGCGATCGATGGCCCGCCAGGCTGCCGTGTCGCCACGGCCCGGCTGGACGGCCACGAAGTTTCGAAGGCTGACCCTGGTCATCGCACGCCCGAGATCGAACGGCATCTCCGGGTCGGTCAGCCACACGAGCAACGGATAGTCATAGCCAGGCTCGTAGCCTTGCGGCACGAAGACACGAGCGTCACCGGCGATCGTGGGGAGCGCGGCACGGGGCAGTGGCTCGCGGCGGACCGATCGGCGTGTGCGACTCATCGCGAGCTCTCCTCGGGCATGCCTGAAACAGGGACGCGGGGTTGTAGACAAACCCAAGGCAAGCGGGCAACGTCAGCGCACGGAGCGCCGCCGCAACTGGGCAAGCCTGGAAAGCGGCGCAGACTCGGCAGAATTATCCGCCGGTCACGAGCCGATCCATGGCGGCCACGAGCTCTTTGACGGCAGCGATGCTGTGGTCGAGGCCGGCCCGCTCGTTCGGCAGGAGGTCGAGTTGCACGATCTTTTCCACGCCACCGCTGCCGAGGATCACCGGCACGCCGACGAAGTAGCCGCCGACGCCATATTCCTTGTCGCAATAGGCTGCCACCGGAATCAGACGCTTCTTGTCGCGCACGATCGCCTCGACCATCTGCGTGGTGGCCGCGGCGGGCGCGTAGTAGGCGCTGCCAGTCTTGAGGAGGCCGACGATCTCGGCGCCCCCCTTCCGGGTGCGGTCGACGATGCTTTCGAGACGGTCGGCTGCGATGAGTTGCGTGACCGGAATTCCTCCGACGCTCGTGCAACTCGGGATCGGAACCATCGTGTCTCCATGGCCGCCGAGCAGCATGGCAGAGATGTCCTCGACGCTGACACCGAGTTCCATCGCGAGGAACGCCCGGTACCGCGCCGTGTCGAGCACACCAGCCTGACCCATGACCCGCGCGGCCGGAAAGCCGGTCACCTGGAACGTCCGCTGAACCATCGCATCGAGCGGGTTGGACACGACGATCACGATCGCCTCGGGGCTCGTGTCTCGAATCTTCGCAGCGACGTCGCCGACGATCTTGGCATTGGTCGAGAGGAGGTCATCGCGGCTCATGCCCGGCTTGCGCGCGATACCCGCCGTCACGACGACCACGTCGCTCCCCGCCGTGTCGGCCCAGTCCGTGGTTCCCGTGATCTTGGCATCGAAGCCCATGATCGGTGAGGCCTGAAACAGATCGAGCGCCTTCCCGGCCGGCATTCCCTCGGTCGCCGGAATGTCGAGGAGCACGACGTCGCCGAGCTCTGCGGCGGCGGACCAATGGGCGGTAGTAGCGCCGACATTGCCGGCACCGATGACGGAGATTTTTGCTCGTCGCATGAAAGACTCTCGAGGGGAGGGATTGGAACCAAAGAGGCAGGAAGGGGCGAATCGTTGCTGGGCGGATCAGCGTTCGCCTGAAGGACCGTCCGTCGGCGGACCGTCCATGGGAGGGATCTCGATGCGATCCGGCATCTCGTCGCGCCCCTTGCGGATCGTTCGGTCAAGCGAACGATTGCCGTAGAGGACACCGACCCCGATGATCGCCGCCAAAGCCACCAGCGCCGCCACCGCCGCAATCACCCAGATCGGCTGCGTCGCATCCTGGGAGGGAGGAGGGAACCATTGCGGCTCGGGGCTTATGACGAGCGTCGTCACCCGCCGGCTCGGGCCCTCGGGAGCTTCGCCTGATGCATCGGGCCGAGGATCATCAAATGGGTAGGCATAGCGCTTCAGGGCAAACCCGGCGACTCGAACGCGTTCACTGATCCGGTCTCCGGACGGCATTCCCTGAGGCAATTCCCGCACGCAACAGACGATCGGATACGTATTCTGCATACGGCCGTTCACGTCGAGCAGCGGGGTTTCCACGAAGACGAAGACCTCCCAGTAGTGGTCGCTGCCGACGAACTTCCTGAGGTACGGTTCGTCGATCGCCACCCTGGTGGCCTTCATCGCATTTCCCTCGATGATGACGGGATCACCCCGGTGGGAAGGAAACCATTTTCGACCCGGATCGATGAGCAGCATGGCATCGATCGGTTTCCCAGCGGCTTCCGCCACGGCACGCCAACTGGTCTTCCCGACGGCCGCAAGCGCTGCATAAAAGGCCGCCGCGTCCCCCTTCACCAGTTTCTTGCCATCGACGACGGAATCGAAAAGACCGTAGTCCATGCCGAGCCGGCCAAGCGGGGTGTCGGGGTGCCAGCCCACACGCACCGACGCGAGCACCAGGGCAGGCGGAGCCACGGGCCACTCCTGGCCATCGCCCGCAGGTGGTTTCGGGTGCGGTGCTGTTGCCGTCGACAGCGGAAGCCCAACGGCCGAGGCCGGCTCGTCGATGACCTTCCAGCGCGGCCACGCGGCAGGTGCCGCACTGGTGATCACGTCTACCACGAGCCCGCCGGCGTCGACGATTCGAACAACATCGTACGAGGGGCCGCCATACCGTTCGGCAAGCTCACCTGACAGTCGCTGCGGGGCCACAAAGGTGGCACGTCCGCGAATGGCGTACAGAGTGTCGACCACGGGGATCGCCTCGCCTTGCGCAACGCTCGGCACGGGCGAAGACTCCCACCCGAACGCGAGGCTGTCTGGCGCGTGGAGACGCCGCAGAATCTTGACGGCGATTGCCTCGACCGCGTCATTCCACTCCGTTGCCACCGCCATTGCCGCCCGCTTGGACTGGTCGATTTCATTGCGGGTCAGAAACGATGAAAACGTCGCCGGACCTTCATCGGCCGCTAGACCAGTGGTCGTGGCCAGAACGGCCACCAAACCGACCACCTGCCACCATCGCGCTGCACCGGTGTCTTTCATTCGCTGGTTGCTCCGCCCGTCTGGTCACCATTGCTGTCGGTTTCGGTCAAGGCCAGGTTCCTCAACGATTCCGAAACCGAGAAGGGTTTACCGCTGAAAGACTCCGGATCCAAGTGATCCGTCGCGAGTCGCCGCCGCCGCCCAAGACCGACCAACAAGAAGCCGATTCCGATCATGGAAACGATGGCGAGCATCGTACCAACTCCCATGACCCCGATCGAGCGTTCCCAAAAGCCGCCCGATTGAGCGTCCGCCGAAGCGAGCCTCGGGCGGATCGGCTCCAGGGAAATGATGAGCGGGGCGATCCGCACGCCATCCGCCGCCCGGTAGGCCATGTTCTTGAGAAAGAAGCCGCTGACCACCACAGGCTCCGTGATCTCGAGGCCTTCGGCCATGCCCTTCGGGATACGCAGAAAGTGGACGACGACGGGCGAGGGAGGGCCGCCCGCCGGCTCGAGCCAACCTTGCCAATAGTGCGTCACCCCGTATTCGTCGGCGTGACCGTCGAGTTTTTCGAGCCGGCGAAGCGTTCCCCGCATCCGAACAGCCCGGCCTCGAAACGAGCGCGGCTGAGTGAACAACTCGGTGAAACCGACCTCCTGGGGCTTTGGTAGGGGTTGCCCGCGTTCGCCTTGGAGCGTCAAAAACGTGTCGAGCCAGGCTTCGTGATCGCTTGACCCGAAGAACGTGGCATCACGAACTCTCGCCAGTGCCTCAGGCGGGGCGCCGAGCAGGGATGCATCGTCCGTTTCCAGTTTTTCTTCAGCGGGGGTGATGACGACCGCCCCATCCGTCGGTGGCGGTCCCGTAACGGCTTCCATTCGGGTATCGACCTGTCGTTCGCGTGGCGGCGGGGGGGGCTCCCACAGAGGCCGCACGAAGAGTTCGAGAAGGACCACCACCATGAGCGCCGGCGGCATGAAGGCCCAGAAAAGTCGGCGACGCTCCGCGACCGCGAGAAAATTACGCGGCTTACGGCCTGTGGGGTGAAGAGGCTCAGGATCTGGAACCGGAAGGGCCGCGCCATCGAAGGCCGTGGCCATCACGGTGTCACCTGTTCGGACGCGGCCTGCGCCTCACTCGCCTTCTGCCGCCGCACCTCGCGCCACACATACGCGGCGAACGATCCCGCGAGCGTGAAGGGCATCGCGAGCATGAGAAGGATGCTGTAGAAGTATCCCCGCGCAAGATTAAGCCCATCTGGGTCGCCCGTATTCACCGCATCCTTGCAGTTCGGGCACGCAGAGACGTCACCAGCCAGCAGCGAAACCGCCGCCACAAAACACGCGGCAAACACGAGCACGAATCGTACGTTTCTCATAGCGGCATTATAGCCGCCCAAAGTCCCGAAACCGCCCTGAAGCACCAACGACGGAGGGTCGGGGCCGCCCGTGCCACAGGCGACGGCGTAGAAAACCAGCGCAGCCCGGAGGGCGAAGCGCAGCTTTCTCCGAGTGAGCGGAGGCCATGGATGGCCGTAGCGAACGTCCGGCGACGTGGCACGGGCGGCCCCGAGCCGGCCCCCTCCGAGGGTCGGCTCTCACTACAGCCAATAGAGCATGAAGTAAATCACGACCCCCGTCACCGACACATAGAGCCAGATCGGCAGCGTGATCCGCCCGAGCCACCGGTGCGCCTCCCACCGGCCGCGCCAGGCGAGGAAGAACATCCGCAGGGCCATGATCGGCACGGCCGCGGCGAGAACGACATGCGTCAGGAGAATGGCGTAGTACACCATTCGCAGGGACTCTGGCCCCGCATATTTCCGGCTTCCTTCGAGCCAATGGTACACGAGGTACGACACGAGAAAGATGGCCGACGTGGCAAAAGCCGCCACCATGAAGTTGCGATGGACGTTCTTGGCGCCGCGGCAGATCGACACCCAACCGGCGACGAGGAGGATCGCCGCGATCGAGTTGAGCACGGCGTTGGCCGTCGCAAGGGGATGGATGCCCTCGGCCACGGCGAGGCACGCAGGCATCATGGGGCTGGTTCCGCGAGCACGTCTCGAATGTGCTTCTTGAGCAGTTCGACGCGATCAGCGTGGGTCAACGAATAGCCGTCGCGGAGTTTGCCCGTGCGATCGAAGACGACGCCTTTCTCGGCATGCACCCCCAGCTCGGTCGGCAGCAGGAATTTTCCTTTCCCGATGCGTTCGATCGTGGCCATGTCGCCGGTCAGGAACTTCCAGCGGGCCGGATCGGCCTCGAACCGCTCGGCGTAGCGGCGCAGGGCTTCGGGCGTGTCGTTCTCGGGGTCGCACGTCAGGCTCACGACCATGAAGTCGGGATCCTTGATTTCGGCGAGAATCTCGGCGATCGCCTGGTTCTCCCGGAAGCAGGGCCCGGGGCAGTTGGCGAAGAAGACCGCACCGAGCCAGACCTTGCCGGCAAGCGATTCGGATGAAAACGGATTTCCTTCTTGATCGGTGAGCGTGAACGGCGCCGACGCGTCCAGCGGTGCCACATAGTCCGGGTCGGGCTCCGGCCTGCCGACGACCGGCTGCGGCGGCTCGGCGCACCCGGCGATGAGAGTCAGCACGAAGACGAAGGCAAGGCCACGCTGCATGACCGCCTCCGTTCAACGAGCGGCCGGTTCGGCATGCCCCGCATCACCGGCCTTCTCGAGCAAGAGAAGATCAGACGGACGGGCCATGTGAAGGGCCCGCTCCTGCGACACCATGCGATTCCGCATGCCGACATCGGGAACGAGCATGATCACGAGGAAGACTGCCATCATCGCGGCAGGGATCGTGAGGACGTATTTCCAGTTGGCCTCCCACCAGACGTGCATGAAGAAGAGCACGACGAGAAGCGCCTTGGTGCAGGAGACGGCCATCATGAACGCCCATCCCACCTGCGGCTGATCCCGCCACGGCCAAGCCTCCGAGTAGGTGAAAAACGACATGGTCGTCAGGAAGCAAAGGGCCGCAAAGACGGCGATGTACTTCCCGAGGCCACCATGCCCGTGGTCATGGGTGGCGGCGTGGTCATGGGATTCGGCGTGGTCAGACATCGGTCAGAACCCTTCCAGGCGGCTAAAAGAGGTACAGGAGCGGGAAGAGGAAGATCCACACGAGATCGACAAAGTGCCAGTAGAGGCCGGCATTTTCAATCATGCCGGCGCGGGCCGGTCCGAGCGTGTACCCAAGGAGGACGGCGAACACGATGAGCCCCACGGCCACGTGGATCGCATGAAAGCCGGTCAGCAAAAAGTAGGTGCTGGCCCACATGTTGCCACCGGGGATCACGATGGGCAGGCGGAGCCACGGGAAGGCGTCGTTGATGCCGTGGGATGCGCCGTGGCTGCCGGCCCCTTCGGCCGGTAGCGGCGCAATCTGGTCGGCGACGACCGCCATTTCAAAGGCTTGCTGATTCGTATCGACGAGGATTTTGCGAATGTCTTGAAGCGACTTTCGGGCCGATCGTTGTTCGGTGGTGAGGCTCTCGGCCGGTGCTTTGTCGAGTTCTTCGAGGCGCGCGAGGATGGCAGGTTCGCCAAGACGGGCGCGTACCGCCGAGCCGTAGTAGAGGTCGGGCCGCTCGTAGACGAGGCCGTGTGGCGCCCACGGGAAGATGCCGTGGGAAAACTTCGCCTGGTACTCGTAGGCCTTCACGCCGAGAAAGAGCGTGCCGAGCAGGAGCGTGGCCAACATCCAGATCTTCGCGAGCCCCGTCTTGTTGGCCTTGGCGGCCTCCAGGGCGAGCACCACCGTCACGCTCGAGCAAATGAGCACGAACGTATTGAAGGCGCCGATCGGTTCGGAGAGGTGGACATGGTGCGGCTTTGGCCAGACAGCCGCACCGAACCGCAGCACGAT
Organism: uncultured Candidatus Kuenenia sp.; assembly: GCA_964498325.1. Taxonomy (GTDB): domain Bacteria; phylum Planctomycetota; class Planctomycetia; order Pirellulales; family UBA1268; genus QWPN01. The sequence continues at coordinate 60,140 of CAZCHF010000003.1, read as the reverse complement.
GTAGCTGCCAAGCAGCGCGGCGAAGAACATGATTTCGGTCGACAGAAACAGCCACATGATGAGCTTGCCACGCGTAAGGGGCAGGCCGGGCTGGTACTGGAGGTGGATGTGGCCGTGGTGGCCGTCATCGTGACCGTGATCGTGTGGTACGGAGACTGCGGAAGCGCTCATGGGAAGTCCGAAAGCTGATGGGTCAAACAGGGCCACCGAAGAGGGCTGCTGCCGCCAGAAGCCCGAAGAGGGCTCCGAGGCTGGCGAGCAGGAGAAACCGGGCCGAGACATCGTCGCGGCGGACGGCGAATTGCACCGTGGCCACAAGATACACGGTTCCCGCCACGGCGGCGGACAAGAACATTTGAATGCTGCCCGATGGCACGGCGAGCACGAGGGCGGCGGGCAGGAGCAGGATCGCAGCCGCCAAGGACTGCCCGGCCGCCCGAAGGCCGCTCGGGTCCACGACGGTGAGCATCTTCATGCCAGCGTCGGCGTATTGATGGCGATAGAGCCACGCGATGGCCATGAAGTGCGGAAACTGCCAGAGGTAGAGCACCGTGGCGAGAGCCGCCACGGCAAGCGTGCCGCGGGCATCCCCCGCGGCCAATCGTGAGGGACCGTCGACTGCCAACCAACCGATGGCCACTGGGAGCGCACCCGCCACGGCACCCACGGCTGTATTGAGCGGCGAGATTCGCTTGAGAGGGGTATAGGCCAACACATAGAGCAACCACGTCGCAACGCCGGCGGCCGCCGGCGACCAGCCGGAAGCCTGCCAGCAGATCACGGTGCCGACGCCGAGCAAGCCCCATGTGAGAAGCCATCCGGACGATACGGAGAGCCTTCCTGAGGCGAGTGGGCGCGACGCCGTGCGGCGCATGAACCGGTCCGCATCTCTCTCGAGAACTTGGTTGGCGATGCTCGAGCTTGCAGCCACGAGAGCCGTGCCGATCAACACCGCAAGGAGCGACGACACGTTTTCAGGACGACCGGCGGTGAGCCAGGCGGATGCGGCTACCGTCGCCAGAACCATGATGGCGATCCGCGGACGCACGAGCCGTGAGATGTCAGCGAGGATGCACTGCAGCCCGTCCGACTCCATGGCGACAGTCGATGCCGCCATCGGCGACGAAACGCCACGGGCCGCTGCGTAGTCACCCACAACCGGAGGAGGCGTCATGCGAGGACTCCCCGATGCCCAGGCACGGCCGCAGACTCGGACTCATACCCCATGCCCGGCTGACAACTGTGGGCAGCAGTGATGGCGACGGCCACACCGACACCAAAAATGATCATCCCGAGCACGGCGTGGGACGTCACCGTCAAGGCGCTCCCGCCACTCCGCGCGACCACGGCCTCGCTCATCCGCCATGACTCAGGCACGATCGCCGAGGGAACGCCGTACTTGGCAACCCAGGTGCCGAAACCCAAAGCAATCTGCAGCGACACGAGTGCCGCGACGACCAGTGTCCACCGCCGGACGGAGGCGTTGCCCGACTGCCTCACCGAAACCGCCGCGACCACGGCCAGGCATGCCACGATCAAAGCCAAGATCACATGCGTTCCGACGAGGGCATGAAAGGCTGCCGGGGGCGTCGCTGGATCGAGGTGACGAAGCTGGGCTCCGGCCACAAGTTGGGCATATGCCGCCACCGGCACGGCCGCGCACAGGCCGGCAGCCGAGCGAGGCAGCGTTCCGCCGGACGATGATCGCCGGGTGAACACGGCCAACGCGACAGCCACGCCAAAAAAGAGCGGCCCCGTACAGGCATGCACTTTGGCAATCGTAGTGTCATCGAGCAAGACCCGTGCGCCCCCGAGAGCGCCCTGCACGATCACCAGCAGCACAGCGGCGACCGAGAGGGCCCGCACCCACGAGGAAACCTGCGTGCGCCAAGCGACGAGAGCCAGGGCGAGGGTGATCAACCCGACGAGCGCACCGAGCAGCCTGTGGCCATGTTCCAGAAACAGATCCCAAGGCCCGCCGAGCCATTCCGAGAGCGGAAAAAGGAACATGTTGTGGCCGTACGTCGCCGGCCAGTCGGGCACGGCCATCGCGGCTTCATAGGTCGTGACGAGGGCCCCGAACGACAACAACACGGCCGTAGCCGCCACCAAGAGGCAGGCGGTGAGGTGCGGCAGGTTGAAGGCGCGGGCGGCTGGCATGACAAAAAAACGGCAGCGAGGCGTCAGTGTGCCTGCCGCGCGGCTGCGTCGGCCGTCGGGTTGGGAGGATCGGTCTGCATGAGGTGATCGACCTCGACACCCGGCGGCGAGTACTCGTACGGACCGCGATAGACCACGGGCTGATAGTCGAAGTTGCCGTGCCCCGGAGGGCTGGGAGCGGTCCATTCCAGACCATTGGCGTTCCAAGGATTCCGACCCGCGACGGGCCCGTAGAACATGCTCCAGAAGAAGTTCACCGCAAAGATCACCTGGCACGCCACCATGCCGATGGCACAGTAGGTCATGAAGGCGTTCATGGGCTGGAGGTGATGGAACGTCTCGTAGTGGTAGGCATCAGCGAGCCGACGCGGAAAACCGACGGCCCCGAGGATGTGCATCGTGAAGAACGTGCCGTTCAGGAAGACGAACGTCAGGAAGAAGTGGATCTTCCCCCAGAACTCGTTCATCGTGCGACCGAACATCTTCGGGAACCAGAAATAGATGGCCGCCCACACGCCCATCGCCGTACCCGCGAAGAGCACGTAGTGGAAGTGGGCCACGATGAAGTACGTGTCGTGGATGAAAATGTCGACCGGCGTGGCCGCCATGAAGATGCCCGAGAGGCCGCCGATGATGAACATCGAGACGAACGAAAGGGCAAAGAGCATCGAGGTGGTGAATTCGATCTTGCCGCCCCAAATGGTGCCGAGCCAGTTGAAAGTCTTCACGGCACTCGGCAGGGCGATCATCATCGTCGACACCATGAACGTGATGCCGAGGGCCGGATTCATGCCCGACATGAACATGTGGTGCCCCCAGACGATGAACCCGAGACCGGCGATTCCTGCGATCGAATAGACCATCGGCCGGTAGCCGAAAAGCGGCTTCCGGGCGAAGCATGTGAGGATGTCGCTCACCATGCCCATCGCCGGAAGGATCATGATGTAGACGGCCGGATGGCTGTAGAACCAGAAGAGGTGCTGCCAGAGGAGCGGCTGGCCGCCGCCCGGGCCGGGCGTGGCGTTGTTAACGATGAGCCCTTCTGGAGAGAAGAACCCGGTGGCGAACATGCGGTCGGCGAGCTGCATGAAGCCCGCGGCCGTGAGCACCGGAAGGGCAAACGCCTGCAGAACGGCCGTGATGAACATCGCCCAGATCGTCATCGGCAGGCGGAACATCGTCATGCCCGGCGCTCGCATGAGGATGATCGTGGTCATGTAGTTGACGCTTCCCAGCATCGACGACACGCCCACGAACGTCAGCCCAATGAGCCACAGGGTTTGCCCCCAGCCGCTTCCGGGGGCCGAAGCGATGCTCGTCGAGAGCGTCGGGTAGCTCGTCCAGCCACCGGCCGCGGCTCCACCTTCGACGAAGAAGCTCGCACCGAAGGCAATGAATGCGGGCCACATGAACCAGTAGGACAGCATGTTGAGCGTCGGAAACGCCATGTCGTCCGCACCGATCATGAGCGGGATCAGGAAGTTTCCGAATGCTCCTGCCAGGATCGGGATGATCACCAGGAAGATCATCACCGTGGCATGCATCGTGAAGAGCATCGTGTAGAACTCGGGAGACATCTGCCCCCCCTCCTGGGCAAAGAGCTTGCCCAGCACCGGCACGTCGGACCACGGCCAGGCCACCTGCCACCGAACGGCGAGGGCCAAGAGCCCGCCGATCAAGAACCAAAGGAGCGTCGAAAACAAGAACTGGATCCCGATGACCTTGTGGTCTTTCGAGAAGACGTAGGTCGAAAGGAAGGTCGAAACCGGATGCGCCTTGGCAACCGTCGCATGGTCGTGGCCGGTGGCAGGTGAAGTGACGACGCTACTCGAAGTGACGACGCTACCCGAAGTGACTGTGCTCATCGCAAAACAACCTCCTGCGTAGCCTCCTGCTCAGCCTCCATCCGGGCGAGCCAGGCATCGAACTCAGGCCGCGTGACGAAGGTGACGCGGCCTTTCATCTTGTAATGGCCCCAGCCGCAAAGCTCGGCACAAACGATGTCGGTCGTCCCCGTTTCCTTCGATTTGAACCAGACCGGAATCTTCATGCCGGGAACGGCATCCTGCTTGATCCGAAGATTGGGCAGAAAGAAACTGTGAAGCACGTCCATGCTCTTGAGCTGAACGAGAATGTTTTCGTCGACCGGCAACACGAGGTCGTTGACGACATGAATGTCGTCAGGTGTGCCCAGCATGCCGTCCTTCCCCGGATACCGCAGCCGCCACTCGAACTGCCGGGCCACAACCTCGACGGTCGGTGGCATGTCGGGCCGACGCATTTTCACGTTCGCCCACGCATTCATCTGGTAGATGGCGATGAAAAGCAGCGTCACCGCCGGGATGATCGTCCACACCACCTCGAGCGTGTGGCTCCCGTGGATGTACGTCGCCTTTTCATCCTTCCGAACAGCCGCGTCGTATTTCCACAAGAACCAGAAGAGAACCACCTCCGTCGCGATGAACACGACACCGGTCAGCACCAGGATGAAATAGAACAGCGAGTCGATCTCATGCCCATGCTCCGAAACGTCCTTCGGAAGCCAGACATTGATTGAAGGGGCGACCGCAAACGTGGCGACACCGAGGATCGGTACGGCCAAAAACAGGATCGCCCAAAACATGCCCTTGAGTCGGCTCATGGCTCATTTCTCCTCATGCGACACGAGGCCCGCGGCCGTCGCCGGCACCACGGCCTGGGTGCGGTCGGCACCGGCTTCGCCGTCGAGCCCGTAAGGCAGTGAGCGGATGTAGTTCACGATGTGCCAGATGTCTTGAGGATCGACGGTGCCCTTGGCGGCCGGCATCGGCGCTCCATTGATGCCGGCATGAATCCGGTAGTAGAGGTCGACAGGCCGCCGTCCGCCCCGGTAGATGCCCTGCCGCAGGTTGCGCGGCGGGATCGTGCGTGGTTTGAGCGCATCGCCGGCCAGCACCTCGCGGAACTCACCTGCCCAGCGCCGCTCTTCGGCATCCGATTCCTTTGCAAGTGCAAGGCCATCGAGCTTGGTCTCGATCTTGACGATGTTCTTGCTCCAGTCGTCGTAGTCATTGGCCTGCCCGTCGCCAAGCGCCGTCACGCCGTGACACTTCACGCAGTTGGCCTTGTCGCCAAAGAACAGTTCGCGCCCCTTGGCGATCGACTCCGCCAGGTCCGTGCCCTCCGGAATCTCAGGCACCTCGATCACGGCGTCGGCTGCGGCGGTCCACTTCTCGGCAATGGGCTCGAGAATTTCCGCGATGAGAAACTCACGGGTCTCGGGAAGCTTGCCCTGGTCCTCGTCGTCGAGTTCGAAGAAATACCGCATGAGGGCCAGTTCGGTCTCGCCGCGAATACTCAGGTATTTGACGTACTCGACGAGGGCGTCGACCTCCACAGGACTGAGCAAGGCGAACGACGGCATCGACGTGCCGGGGATGCCGTTGTTCAGAATCCGGACGAGGTCCGCGTGGGTCGGCTTGTCGGCCCGCTCCGTGCTCTTGAATTTGAAGACACCCGGCCGGTAGTCACGAGGGTACGGATTCAAGAACGCTGCCGTGGGGCCGAGGCCGTCACCGGTAATGCCGTGACAGTGGACGCAATGCTCACGGAAGAGACCATTCTTCCGGCCCACGATGTCGCTGCGGACTGGTCCCGCAGCGAGTTTCAGTTTGGCCAGATCGAGCCCTGTCTCGGGCAGGCACACCGGATCATCCGGCGTTCCGAACATCGCCAAAAGGATCGTGGCGACCTGCTTTTGCTGGTCAACCGTCAACGCCTGATCCTTGGCGATCGAGTCTTTCTCGGCGGTCGGCGAAATCGCCTCCACCATGTTGAGACGAAAGGATGCCGGAGGCGTCGGTCCACAGCCGGATGCCGCCACGACAATGGCGCTCAACGGCACAATCAAACGCAATGACCAAGCGTGCAACATGGAGATTTGGATGGGCAAAAAGCTTTCGTTCTGATCAGGAGCCACTCAGGACTGCAGCCGGGACTTCCAGCGTTCCGAGATCCTTCACTTCATCTGCCTGAAGCATGACCTGGAATCGTCCCTTCGGATTCCACTTGAGGTCGGGCCGTTCAAGCTTCAAACCGCTGGCGGCACGAGCATGCCAGACCTGAAATTCGAGCGGCTCACCCGCGGGAAGATCCTTGATCTCAAAGGCACCGTCGACCGCCGACACGGCGACATAGCCGTCCTTGCGGAAAACGGCGTAGGCCTTCATCCAGGGATGGATGTTGCACGTGACGGAGACCGGCATCCCGGTCTCCGAAGCGGGCGTGAAGATCGTGCTGCCACCGGCCGGAATGAGTTGGTTGAACGGCGTCCCCGAGATGTTCGTGTTGTGACCGATCGGATCGCTGTTCTTGACCTCGACCTGCTGGCCCACCCGTGCGGCGAACACCGGCGTGATGAACTCGCAGGTCTTCTGGTCAAACACGAGCGGCCCACCGGATGCGGAAGCGTCCTTCACCCGACTCGATTTCCGAACGAACACGACGACATCGGCCAGCCCCTTCGACGCAGGATCGACACGCAGCGACTGGTCGTAGAGTTTCATCCCGCCGGGCGTGCAGACTTCCGTTTCCTTGTCGACGACGAGAGCCTTCCGCTCGGCAGGAGTACCGGCGAACAAGAACCGCCCCTTCAGGGTGGCCCATCCAGTGCCCACCGGAGCAGCGTCGGCAGCCGACGCCTCGTTGCCACCCGATGACAACGACTCCCGGAGTGCGGTCGCGGCGGCCACGTCGGCCACGGGGGCACCGACACGCACCGGCCCACACCCGGTCGACCAGGCGACGAGCAGCACCAGTGGAATCCTTCGCGCCAGCGACGACATCATCAAGTCTTCTTCCTCTCAATTACTTGAAGAGATTGGCATCGAGCCCGATCTCGCCGAGGTCCGTTTCCCCGGCCGCAACCTTCATCTTCTTCCGGCCCTTCGAAACCTTCTCGGCCTTGCCGTTGATCGTCATCTCGCCGATATACCCAGCCTTCTCATGCCAGAACTGGAGTTCGACTTCCTCCGCCGGCAGATCGACAAGTTCGAAGCTGCCATCCGCCTTCGACACCGTCGCGTAAGGGTTGTTGCGAACCACGATCCAGCCCTTCATCCAGGGATGGATGTTGCAGGTCACCTGGGCGGGGATTGCTTCATCCGAGCTGAACTTCGCGGTGACCTGCCCTCCCGCCGGGATCAGATTGTTCGACGGGGGGTTCTTGACGGTCGCGATGTTGCTGTTGTGTCCCACGCTGTCGGAGTTCTTGATGACGAGTTCCTGACCAGCCTGAACGAACAGCACGTGGGGCTCGAAACGGCAATTCAGATTGTCGAGCACGGGCTTGGCGTCCTTGGCAGCAGCCTCGAGTTCCGGCTTGACCTTCACTTTCTTGTCGCGCACGAACACGACCACGTTGGCCACCCCCTTGTTCTCACCGACAACCACCTCTTCCGAGACGAGTTTGTGCTTGCCGCAGACCTCGACGTCCTTGTCGACCGTGAGGGCGGCGGCCGCCGGGAGATCGCCGCTCAGCACGAACCGCCCCTTGAGCGTGCCCCACTCCGCCGAGCAAACCGACGGCGATCCGGCCAGGATGGCAACGGCGGCGGACAACATAAGGGAAGGAGTCAGGAGGCGGGTCAACATGGTTGATCTCCGAATGGCAGGAATGGTTTGAAAATCCAAGAAAATGAGTCGCCGATGAAAGACCCGGTCGAGATACCGAAGCACTGCATTAGTTTAGGCGCCGAACTCCAGGAGGGGACGATAGAACCGCCGCGTCCGAAGCACCGGCCCGAGCCGAGGCTTCCTCGGCGGTACCGACGGGCGGCGCTGCCGATTGGGTAGGTGCCTGGCCTGACTGGAGCGGTGTTCCTTCCTTCGCCGGCTCCTTCAGCCAGGCCTCGAGCGACAGATTCCGCTTGGCGAACAAATCGAAGTGCATGAGGAGATCCGTAAGGGCCGCCACCTGCTCTTCGCTCGTTCCCTTGTAGAGATCCTGACTCACCGGTTTGTCGAACGGGATGTTCACCGGCATGCCCGTGTAGGGCAGGAACCGCTTCGGATTGGCGATCCAGTCATGGACATAGCCCGGCCTCAGCCGTTCGTGCACAACCTCGAGTTGAGGCGCGAGTGCCTTGGGATTCCCCGGCGGGGCATAGTCGCCGACAAGGTGGCACTTCACGCAGTAATTCGTGTTGGTCACGATCTTGAGGGCCCCTTCGAGATGCCCAGGCCGCTCGGCTTCCTTCGATGCCACGCTGGCCGCGTCGAGGCGCGGATCATGGACATACGGGAAATCTGCCCCGTCCCGTGCGGCGAAGTAGTCCACAAGCTTGGCAGCCTGATCCGAGGTGAGATTGAACTTCGGCATCCGCAGAACCGCCGGTGGACGAATCGTCTGGGGGTTCAGCAGGAACCGATGGAGCCAAGGCGACTGCACCTTCTTGCCTTCGCCGACGAGCGGAGGCGGCAGCCAACCCCAGGCATCCTCCGGCTTCACGTTCGGATTGATCTTCTTCTCGTCAGCAATCACGACGGGGAAGAGGAGCCGCGCCAAGTCACCGCCCACGGCGGGGTAGTGCTTCCCGGCCCTGATCGCAGACTCAGGCACCAACACATTGGCCCCTCCCACCTGCCGAGCCTCGCCGTCGACGAGCGCGTCGTGCCAGAGCATGACGGGGCGATGCGGCACCGCCTCCTCATCGTCCTCTTCCATCGGCACACCATCTTCGTCCACCAGTTGCGGCCGCCCAGTCTCGGGATCGAGCACGGGCATACCGATGAGCGTCGAGTGTCGGCGACCGCTCGAATCGGCGTCGAGTGACGCGGCGACCTGCTGCGGCGTGAAGTGCGGTGACAGGAAGGGGTAGTCCGCCATCGCAACCGCTTCGCCAAGCCCGCCCGGCCGGTACGCGATGTCCCACCGATCCATCTCCAGGATGTGGCAACCCTTGCAGTTGAACTGCTCGGCCACGACGAGCCCGTCGAGCCGGGCTTGCTCTCGTGGCGACGGACGATGCACGAATTGCGGCGCAGGCGGCTCGGAAACGAGTCCGAGCACGAAGGTCATGACTGCTTCCCGCTCGTCGTCATCGAACGGGAACTGCGGCATACGGTACCGCTCGTTGTAGGTCTTGTTTTCGACCTTCTTGTAGTCGTAACTCCGTGGCGCTCGGAGCTTCTGCCAGAGGAAACCTTCCCGCTCGTGGCCGAGCAACTTCTCGAGGAAGTAGCCGGTATCGGGATCGAGGCTCTTCGGATCGACATGCACCTCGTCACCACGCACGACGTAGGCCAGGTCGGATTCAAACGGAGACTTGTCTTTCTCGCCATGCAGCTCGTCGCCGTGAGCGTGCGGATCGGCATGACCGCCACCGTGGCCATGCTTGTCAGCGAGCTGGTGCATCACGAACTGCGACACTTGCTCGAACGCAATCCGTGACGGATCCTTCCGCCCCCAGTCGGCAAGGGCGGCACCGGCGGGCTTGGCGTCTTCGAAGCCTGGAATGTCGTGGCAGGAGTAGCAGGCGAGCTTGCCCAGAGTTTTCTTGCCGACGTACTTCAGCAAGGTGGCATCGCGGTCAGGCCCGTCGAGTCCGACCAGCATCTGTTCGTCACCACGGACCGTTGCCTGGTCAGCCGCGAAGCCCCGCTCGAGCAGCGCCTTGGCACGCACCTCGGGGAATCGCTCCTTGAGGTACATGAGTGCCAGCTCGTTCAGGGCGGCTCGCTCCTCATCCGTCATCGTTGCAGACGCCATAGGGAAGGCGGCGTTGCCGTCGAGCGTTTCGACTTGCCACTCCGCCGCCGGCTTCCAGTCACGACCGGAGTTCATCAGGTACTCGGCGGCATCGGCGGATGGGTCGGTGAGCGTTCCATCCGCGAGCTTCTCGGGCTCCAGCAAGACGTTCGGCATGATCGTCTTCGAGTGATACTTCGCCGGATTTCTCAGCCAGCTGTAGAGCCATTCCTTGCCACGTGGGTGCGAGGCCATCTTGGCGCCGATGCGCGAGAGATCGGGACCGTGGGTACTGGTCGCGTCGGGGAAGTCGGCATGCTGGTGGCATGCGAGGCATCCCTTGAGTTGGAACACCTTTTTCCCACGAATTGGGTCAGCAGCAGCCACGCCCGCAATGGGCTTGATGTAATCGAACGGCTGACTTGCCTCGAAGAGGTACCGGATCATCGAGCGAATTTCGATGGGCTCGTACCGCTTCGACTCGGCGAGGCCAGGCCCCTCGAGGTGCTTCCAGAGCCCGAAGAATCGCGGCATCTTGGTGGACGGACGGAACTCCTGGGGATTGCGGAGCCAGGAGTAAGCCCAATCGAAACCAACCTTCGAGGCGACATGCCGCAGGCTCGGCCCCACCTTCGGGAACATGCCGGGCGTCTCCGGATCCTTGAGCAAGGCCGCCAGTTCATGCGATCGCGGAGAGAGCTTCGCATCGTCGCCGGCGGAAGCATCGTTCAGAAGGGCCTCCCGCAACCGTTCGCGGGCAGCGCGACCGTCCGGACTCGAGCGAACTTCTTCGGCCCAACGAACCGCATCCGTACCGAGCTTGCCAAGCCCGGGGTCGTCTTGCACCGCCGCGGCAATTTCGTGGTAGTTCGGCACGAGCCGGAGGTCAGGCCCGATGCGCTTGTCGGCGCCCGCATAGCCATTGATCTCGTGGCAGCCGTAGCAGCCGTACTGACGGATGAGGTGATACCCCTTGACGAGCTTGTCCGCCGGAGGCTCGGGGAAACGCTCTGATGGTTCGAGGTCGACCACCTGGTGATGGCACTTCAGGCAGCTCGACTGCTCGAACCGCTCAGGCCGCATCGGGAAAATCCAGTGGTGATTGTTGAACCAACCATGGTCTGCATGCCATTCGTGGGCTTGCTTCGGCGAGTTCGGCGAGTGCGAGGCCCACTTGAAACTCGTGGCGCTCCCCTGCCCTTCATGACAGATCGTGCATCCATACTTCATCATCGGATGCGGACTCGAGTCACTGACGAAGAGGTCGAGCCTCGGATGCGTGGAGTACGGCTGCGGAACCCCACGACGCACCTTGAGTTCGAGCGGGATCCCCCAGCCCGGATTGTCCACGAGCGCATCGACGGCGACCTTCCGGGCCAGCGTTCGACGACCCGCGACCTCGAGAATCACGTCGCCAGGCTGGAGCCCCGCCACGGCCGCAGCGGCAGCCGGGGGCGGCGTGTCGTCATACGGAAGCGGGGGAGCCGGCAGCACCACGCTGACAGTCGGCTCGGAAGGATCAAATACGCCGCGATCAGCAAACCGCAAGCCGTAAAGGGATTGGAGGGCGTCGTCATCGGCCAACTCCCTCGTGCCGGCTGCATCACGAGCCTCTTGAATGATCCGCTCGGCATCTTCCGCCGACGGTGTGGCAAGCGTCAGCGTGACCGTTTCGGCTTTGGGGTAGGCCGGATCGTGCGGAGCCCCCGGGACGGACTTCGCCATGCCGCGGTGGCAGGTTACGCACCGGTCGAAGCGGGCGACGTCTCGGAAGTTGTTGTTGATCGTCAGGTCTGGCAGCCAGATTTGTTCGATCCGAAGGGGACCGTTGAACGCGTCGAGCACGGGCAGCTCGAGCACGGTCTTGCCGGCGTTGGACCGGCGGTCGGTCAAGGTCTTTTGAAGCTGCGCCAACTGGAACCGGTGATCGGCGACCGCCTTGGCTGCCGTGTCTTCGGTGGCCGTCAGCCGGCCGAGAATGCTCTCGAGGTTCTTGCGGTGCGTATTGGCGGACTGAAACGCCAGCGTCGCGGCCGTCACTTCCTCGCGCTTCGCATCAGCGAGAGCCAGGAGCTCCTTCAATCGTTCTGCCGGTGCTTCATCCGAGATCGCCAACTCGTAGTCGGCGCGATTCTTGTCCAATTCGGCCTTGCGAAGCTTGAGGGCCCCGGCCAGGAGATCTTCCCGAAACTTGGCACGCTTGGCTGCGTCGCGCATCCGGGCCAAGACGTCGCCGCGGAGCGCGAACCGCTTCTCGGCGACGGCCTCGTCCTCGCCATCCAAGGCCCGCAAGGCCTGGAGATCCTTCTCGATCAAGGACGCTGCCTGAACATCTTCGGGCACCGAGGCCACTGCCGTCAGAAACTCCTCTGCAAGCTTGGCTTCGAGCGGCGAGCGGCGCACCTTGGCCAGTGCCGCCTCGAGCTCGGCCCCCCGCGACCGATAGTCGGCAAGATCCTGTTGCTCGATCCTCGCTTGGGCCGACCAGGTCTCGAGTTCCCGAAACCCACGGGCGTATTGCTTCCACGGGCGGTCATGGTCGACCGCCAGCATCCACACGGTGGCGGCCAGCAGGCCGAGCGCGGCCACCGCAAACACCACGTGCAGCAGCTTGAGGTCGCGCCAGGTCTGTTCTGTAGCGGGCATGAGTTCTCAGAAGTTCAGTTTCAATTCGGTGATCGACACGAGGTACTTCAGGTTGAACGACCAACGAAGCACCATCTTGAGCGGTAGCGAGAGCATGAGCAGCATGAGCTGCATCATGATCATGTAGCGAATGAGCCCCATCTTGGCGAACATGCCGCGAAGCACTGTGACGGCAAGCAACGGCGGCAGCACGAAGAGATAGACACCGAGGAGCAAGAGCCCCGGCGCTTCGCGCAGGAGAATGGCACCGGCCTGCGCATACCAGGGAGCGTCCGCCGCCGCCCGCGGAAGCGGACGGTCGAGCAATTGCACCCAGAACATTTGATTGAGGTCGACGTTATTGAGCACCTCGACCTTGTAGGGCGTCCAATACTCGAACGGCCCGAAGAAGTTCCAGTTCGGCCCGCGGAGGAACGTGCCCAAGATGATGAGCGTGATCCAGAGCACCAGGAACCCGAACTGAAACGTGATGTAGGCAAACTTCCGCTCGGCGATCGTGTAGTAGCCGTTGCCCTTCTTGTTGAAGTCGAGATATGGCATCGCCATCAAGCCGAAGATCACGAGGCTCGGCAGTACCACGCCGGCATACCACGGATCGAAGTAGACGAGCATTTCCTGCAGGCCAAGGAAGTACCAAGGGGCCTTCGAAGGATTCGGCGTCTTCACGCTCGACGCGGGTTCCTCGAGCGGAGCGGGGAGGCAGATGGCCCACAAGAGCAGGAACGCCGTCACGGCGACCATGCAGATGAGTTCGGTGTAGACGAGGTCGGGCCAGACCAAAACCTTTTCGTCGTCGAGCTTTTCCATCGGGGGCTCGCCTCGGGCCGCCCGCTCGTCATTGACGACAGCCTGCTTGGTCGCCACCCATGTGAAGAAGAGGAGCAAGAAGACGAGGCCGACGATCGGCACGTTGTCGGGCTTCATCACGATGAGGGCGAAATTCTGATCCGCCATCGCAAGGCCCATCAGGACGAGGGCCGCATTGAGGATCGACCACGCCACCATCGGCTGCACGAAGAACGCCCGGAACACGAAGAGCACCGTGCAGAGCAAAACGGTACCGAGCGAATAGAGCACCGGCCCCGACAAGGTGTTCACGACCGACCGGACGGCCGCCGGAAGCGACGGCACGAACGACTCAGACCCGGAAGCCGCCATGCTCGCCAGGATCATCATCACGCCCGCGAAAGCAGACCACGCCACCGCCCTCGCCGTTTGGCCATATTTCTGCCAGAGGACATAGGCGAACACGCCGTTCATGGCGGCGAGGAAGACGTAGTAGCCTCCGAGAAAGCCTGCGACGTCGGTCAGAAAAAACGGATTGGAGTGCATGGATGTGTCGGCCGCGGTCAGAGCGGACCGCTGATTCCTCCGTCCTTTCGGACGCGCCAGAAGTGAATCGCCAAAAGCAATGCCACCGCCAAGGGTATGGCGATGCAGTGGAGAACATAGAACCGATTGAGCGTCTCTTCACCGACGAAGCGTGCCCCCAAGAGCCCAAATCGGGCGTCCGAGGCATCGGTGATCATGTCGATCCCGCCGAGCGTGAGAAACTGGGCGCCCGGACCCTCATAACCAAGGAACGGCGTCGCCCGAGCCATGTTCGAACCGACCGTGATCGCCCAGATCGCCAACTGATCCCACGGCAGCAGATACCCGGTGAACGAGAGCAGGAGCGTGAGCAGAAGGAGAATCACTCCGATGACCCAGTTGAACTCGCGCGGCGGCTTGTAGCTGCCCGTGAGGAACACGCGATACATGTGCAGCCAGGTCGTGATCACCATCGCGTGGGCACCCCAGCGATGGAGCTCACGCAAGATGCCGAGGCTCGTGACATCGCGCAGGGCCAGAATATCGTTGTAGGCCCATTCGAGCGTGGGGCGGTAGTAGAACATGAGGAGCACGCCCGTGACGGTCTCCACCATAAACAGAAAGAACGTCACCCCCCCCATGCACCACGTGAACGAGAGGGCGATACCCTGCTTCTTGATCGACACCGGGTGAAGGTGCAGGAAGAAATTCGTGAGCATGACCACGATCCGATTGCGCCGGTCGAGCGGCATCGGATGGCGGAAAATGCTCTTCCAAATCTGCGAATTGCGGATGGTCTCGCCAATGGACATGGGCTCGTGAAACTCTCCCCTCTCAGACGCTCACATACGATTCTGGATTGGCCCATTGGCCCAGCTCTTCCTGGAAACGTCGACTCTTGTCGACCTCGAGCTGCCCATCGTCGGCTATCCGGATGGCATAGCGCTCGAGCGGCCGCGGAGCCGGCCCCTCGAAATTGATGCCGTCCTTGTAGAAGCCACTCCCGTGGCACGGGCATTTGAATTTTTGCTCGGCCTCGAGCCAACTCGGCGTGCAACCAAGGTGCGTGCAGACGGTCTGGAGGGCATAGATCTGCTGCTGACCCTCATACTCGCCATTGACCACCCACACGCCATACTGGGCGACGAACTTGGTTTCGACCTTTCCGGCCGGAAAGCTCTCCTTGCTGCCCACCTTGAACGTGCTTGGCGGCTCGGCGAGGACATTCGGAAACATGAATCGCGCCAAACCGAGCGTGAAGAGCCCGCCCGTCACAGAAAGGGCAGAGAAGCCCACGGCGAGAAACGACCCCGTGGCAATCTCGAGGAACCCGCGGCGATCAACGGCATCGGCCTTCGGAGCAGGCTTGGCGGGCTTGGACGGTTTTGGCGGAACGATCTTGGGTGCCGGCTTTCCAGCAACGGGCTCCTTCGGCTTCGGAGCAGCAGGACGGGCTGGCGCCTCCGCCTTGCTCACCGGGCCTGGCTTCGCAGCCGCACGCGCTGCCGCCAGGATGCTAGCCGTATCTCGCTCCACGCCGGAACGCCCACCACTTGGGGCCGGCTTCGTCGCCGCAGGCTTGGCTGCCGCAGCGGGCTTGGCGGCTGGGGCTGGTTTGGCAGCCGGCTCTGCTGCCGCCCCTTTGTTCGCCCGGGCTGCAGCCAAAATGTCGGCAACACTCGGTCTCGCCCCCCCTGCCGCAGGCTTGGGAGACGCCACAGACTTCTCCGCCGCCGGTTCGGCCGGAGCATCCGGTTCGGCCGTTGGAGCTTCCGCCGGCTTGGCGGGCGATCCGCCCTTGCCATCCGCTGCCCGCGCGGCCGCGAGAATCTCGGCGACCGACATCTTCTTTCTCTCTGCCATCGAAGCCCTCGACTGGCTCTGCCTCACATCGAACCGCCGCCATCCGACGCCTGGAAATTGCGGTTTCGGCCGATGAAGAGAGAGTTCGTGATTTTTTTCACGAACTCCCTAGCTAACTGTATCGATACCCCGCAGGCTGTCAATGTCGACCCAGTTCCCCAACCACGCGGTCCGCGGTCCGGGACGCCCGCTGGACGTGGCGTTTCGGCAGAACGTCCCCCCAGAGCCGCGTCAGCGGCCCCGCGGTTGGGTACAACGATGACCTTCCGTCGGCTGCCAAGCTGAGGTTCCACTAGAGTCCGTGATCTCAATTTCTCCTGGAGGCGTCCGTTGATGAAGTCCCGACGCGTGCTCGTCATCGGCAGTGGCGGTCGTGAGCATGCCATCGCCTGGAAACTGGCCCGTGACGGCGCCGAGGTATTGGTCGCGCCAGGCAACGCGGGTACCGCGCTGGTTGCCGAGAACGTCGCCGTCTCTGCCGATGACATTCCGTCGCTCGTCAAACTCGCCCGCGACCGCAGCGTTGACCTCACTGTCGTCGGCCCTGAGGCGCCACTCGTGGCAGGCGTCGTCGACGCCTTCACCGACGCTGGGCTTCGGATCTTCGGGCCGACGGCCAAAGCGGCACAACTCGAAGGCAGCAAGCTCTTCTGCAAACAAATTCTCCACCGCGGCGACGTGCCGACCGCGATGTTTCGAGAGTTTCGATCGGCGGCTGCCGCGCGACGGTATCTCGAAGAACGTGAAGACATGCCGGTGGTCGTCAAAGCCGACGGCCTCGCTGCGGGGAAAGGTGTCTTCGTTTGCGATGACCGCGCCGAGGCCCTGGCCGCCGTTGCGACCCTCGCCGACGACCCGCAGTTCTCGTCAGCGGCCAATGGCATCCTCGTCGAGGAAAGACTCGACGGCATCGAGGTGAGCGTGATGGCAATCACCGATGGACGCACCATCGTCACTCTGCCTCCACTGCAGGACCACAAGGCGGCGCACGACGGCGACACGGGCCCCAACACCGGTGGCATGGGCGCGTACTGCCCGACGCCGTTCGTCGATGACGCGCTCCTCGCCGAGATCGAAGCGAGAATCCTCGTGCCAACGGTGCATGCGATGCGCCGTGCGAAAGTGCCGTTTCTCGGTGTCCTGTACGCCGGCCTCATGCTCACCCCGCAAGGCCCGAAAGTCCTCGAATTCAACGCTCGCTTCGGCGACCCGGAGTGCGAGGCGTTGCTCGTGAGGCTCGACTCGAGCCTCTTGGATCTGCTCGACGCCGCCACCGATCGAAGGCTCGAGGCTGTGGAGTCTCCCGTCTGGAACGACGGCGCGAGCGTCACCGTGGTGATGGCGAGTGAGGGGTACCCCGGGGCGGTCACGAAGGGCCGCCCGATCCGCGGACTCGATTCTGCCGGAGCCTGCGAGGGCGTCACGGTGTTTCATGCAGCAACGCGCACGACCGAGCAAGGGATCGTCAATGACGGCGGGCGCGTCTTGGCCGTGACCGCTGTCGCCCCGTCACTGGCGAAGGCGAAGCTTCGCGCCTACACGGGCGTCAAAGAGATTCGCTGGCAGGGAGCCTGGTGCCGGAAAGACATTGCTGACAAAGGCCTTCGCCGCGAACGAGAATTGCTCGCAGCGGAGGCTGTTACGTCAGGAGAAACCCCATGAAACTGCGGCTCGGCATCGTCGGCCTCGGAGATCAATGGGAAACCCGCCACCTGCCTGCCCTGCGGGCGCTGGCTGATCGCTTTGAGGTGCGTGGCATCTGCGAGCAGGTCTCGCACCGCGCCGAGCGCGCCGCAACCCAACTGGGGGCGGCGGCCGTCGACGGCTTTCGGGCCCTCGTGGCCCGCGAAGACATTGACGCCGTTCTCTGCCTCGCCGAACAGTGGTATGGGATCACTCCCATCCTCGCCGCCTGTGACCATGGCAAGGCGGTCTATTCGGCGATCGATCTTCCAGTGGATGCGCAGGAGGCGAACGCACTGCGTGCCCGTGTCGACGAAGCTGGCATCGCCTTCATGGCCGAGTTGCCCAGGCGCCATGCCGCGGCGACCGTGCGGCTCAAAGAACTGATCGCCACTCGCCTGGGCGCCCCTCGCATGCTTTTTTGCCACCGCCGAATGCCTCAAGACCAGGGCCCCAAAGCCGCCGCCAAGCCTCGCGACCGCACTCAGCAGCTTCGGGAAATGGTGGAGCTCGTCGATTGGTGTCGCTACGTAGCTGGCACGGAACCCACGAGCGTCATGGCCGTGCGCCACGCGGAAGCGCCCGGCGAGGACATCGAAGACTACCGGATGATGAGCCTCGATTTCTCGACGACTGGTCGCCAAGGCGACGGCGTGCTGGCCCAGATCAGTTGCGGCTCGTACATGCCTCGCCGATGGGAAGAGGCCGTGAGCTTTCGCCCCCCGGCGGCACTCCAGGCCGCCTGTGCGGAAGGCATCGCCTTCGTCGATTTGCCATCGTCGCTCGTGTGGTTTGACACGGCCGGACGGCACCAAGAATCGCTCGAGAGCGAACGCCCAGTCGGTGAACAGATGCTCGTGCAATTTCATCGCCGTGTCACGAGCCTCGTCCGCAGCATGAGCGGCCTCGACGACGCCCTCGCCGCGATCCGCGTCGTCCACGCTGGCGAACTGAGCCAAGCCGAAGGCCGCCGCGTATGGCTCGGCGACATCGGGTAGTGCTGTTCAGGTGAGCGCGGCGACGACCAGGTCGCCGATCGCCTTCGTGCCGTACCCCATCTTCCCAGCCGCCTGGCTCTTCATCTTCGTGCCGGTCACGTGGGCCACGGCCTTGTCGATGCGGGCCGCGGCAGCGGGCTGGCCGGTGTGTTCGAGCAACATCGCCATCGCGTTGATGGCGGCGATCGGGTTGATCTGGTCGGTGCCGGTGTACTTAGGCGCGCTACCCCCCATCGGCTCGAACATGCTCACGCCACCAGGATCGGGATTGAGATTGCCCCCGGCGGCGACTCCCATGCCTCCCTGAAGGATGCCGCCCAAGTCGGTGATGATGTCGCCGAACATGTTTGTGGTGACGATCACATCGTAGGCATCGGGATTCTTCACCATCCACATGCAGCAGGCGTCGACGTGGTTGTAGTCGGTCTTCACGTCGGGATATTCCTTGGCCACGTCTTGGAACGTCCGCCACCAGAGGTCGTGGCCGAAGGTGAGCACGTTCGTCTTGGCGACCAGCGTGAGCGTCTTCTTGGGGCTGTTGCGCTTCCGCGTGTATTCGAAGGCCCAGCGGATGCACCGCTCGCAGCCTTTGCGGGTGTAAATCGCCTGCTGCACGGCCACCTCATCGGGCGTGCCCTTCTTGAGATAGCCGCCGACGCCGCAGTAAAGGTCTTCGGTGTTCTCGCGGACGACGACGAAGTCGATGTCTTTCGGACCGCGACCGGCGAGCGGCGTCTCCACGCCGGGCAACAACTTCACCGGACGGAGGTTGATGTACTGATCGAGCTTGAATCGCAGCTCGAGGAGCAGCCCCTTCTCCAAGATGCCCGGGGCCACCTTGGGGTGCCCGATCGCGCCAAGAAACACGGCGTCCTTCGATCGCAGAAGATCGAGCCCGCCCTCGGGAACAATCTCGCCGGTTTTCAGATACCGCTCGCCGCCCCAGTCCAGTGCTTCGACCTCGGTCGTAAAGCCCTCGAGCTTCGCGACGGCATCGAGCACCTTGAGCGCTTCGGCCGTGACTTCAGGACCAGTTCCGTCTCCGGCAATCGTGGCAATCTTGATCGGCTTCGGCGTCATCGTCTCGGGTTTCTCCTCGCGGATGGTGTGCGAGGAGTCTACCCACGGCGGGCCGGCCCTCAACTCAGTTTTGGCTAAAGTCGAGTTGCTTGCCGGATTTCAGGCCGAGAGGGTTCTTCACGAACCGCTGGCGGCAGGCGTCACAGAGGTCAAAACGCATCGACCGCGTGGCATCCTCCGCCATGCGTGGGTCGTCGCAGTCGTCGAGGCGTTCGAGAAGATCTTCCATCTCCTCGAGATGGTCTCCCTCCTCGTCGAGATCATCGAGAGCCTGGCATCCGCAGACGTCATCCTCGACCGCTGGAAACACCTCGATCCTGACGACGTGGCGGACGTCGACCTGGGGATGGATCGGTCGTTTGCAGACATCACACGAATAATGAAGCATCGTGCACTCCCAGGAAAACGTACTGGCTGATCACCGCTGCTGCATTGCACCGCGCGATCCGCCACGGACAATTGTGAGTGTGACGTGAAGCCATGCTGAAGGCAAGCCTGCGGCTGAAGGTGCATGCTCATGTGGCACGTTGGCGGGTCGATGACCGTCGGGGTAGACTTACGAGGTCATCAGGGATCTTGAACTCTGCCTGGAGTGCCGCCCGCATGACCGCGTTTGCAGTGCCTAGTCCATCACTCGGGCTGAGCGTGCTGGTTCTCAACCGCTCGTTCATGGCCGTGCACGTTACGAACGTGCGACGGGCCATCACGCTCTTGTTTCGCGACCTCGCAGAAGTCGTCGACGTCGAAGAAGGCCGCTATGGCGCCTATTCATTCGACTCGTGGCGCGAACTGTCGGCGATGCAAGCTTCCCTCGACCATCCGGATCATGATTGGATCCGCGGTGTGGGATTTGTGCTGCGAGCCCCCAGGGTCGTTCGCCTTCTCGCCTGCGATCGTGGGCCACGCCAGGGGCTCCGATTCAACCGTCGAAATATCTTCGCACGCGACGGCAACCAGTGCCAATACTGTGGTCAGCATTTCCCCATGAGCGAGCTTTCTCTCGATCACGTCATGCCCCGCAGCCGCGGCGGCCTGACCAGTTGGGAAAACATCGTCTGCGCCTGCGTCGCCTGCAATGTGCGCAAGGGAGGCCGCACACCCAAAGAAGCCGGCATGAACCTGGTTCGGCTTCCCGTGAAGCCGAAGCGGAGCCCGCTCTTGGCCCTCAAACTCGGGAACCCGAAGTACGCGAGTTGGAAGAGTTTCGTGGACCGCGCTTACTGGACCGTGGATCTCAAGTAATCACGCGGGCGAAGCGACGGCACGCCAAGGGTGCCATCACTTCGCAGACGCTGCCCTCCAGGCGGCGGGGCAACGCGTCACGCGGGCGAAGCCATCCTGGCCTTCGCCCGCTTGGCTCAGTGAGGGACAAGCGACGTTAGCCGCAGAGTGGCTCTTTCTTCTCGGTGATGACCGGGAGTTGCGGGGACATCTCGGCGTTGAGTTCCTTGAAGTCTTTCCATTCGGCAGGAAGGTTGTCTTCGTGGAAGATCGCCTCCACAGGACACTCTGGCACGCACGCCTCGCAGTCGATGCACTCGTCGGGGTGGATGTAGACCATCTTGTCTCCCTCGTAGAAGCACTCCACGGGGCAGACCACCACGCAGTCGGTGTACTTGCAGGCGAAACAGGGCTCGGCAACGACGTGCGTCATGACCTCTCGACTCCTAGGGAAAATTATTTGGCGAAGAACAATTTGGTTTGCGGGGACCTGCTCGCCAACGCCCTGACCGGCACAATCCGGAAAGTTTCGCGCGGCTGCGCGGCATCGTAGGGGCGCCCATGCACCCTGTCAACGATTCTGGAATCGGCAGGAACGGTTTGTTTCGTGAGTCCGTTCGGTTTCGGCGTGGTGGGCTTTTTCGCACGCCCCTATGATGGAGGAATTCGGAGACCGTTTCTCAGTTTCGCCGGACTTGATTCCGTGGCTTCTCAGCCGATCCCGTCCCTCGTCGCAGCCGCGGATCAGCGTCTTCTGGATCGCTGCATCGCGGGCGACGCGGAAGGCTGGCGGGCCTTCCTTCAACGTTTCGGTGGACTCTTCGCGTACGTTGCGGCACGAACCGCTGAACGGCGAGGCACTCCTCTTTCCGATGCGGAACGAGAGGACATCGTCGCGAACGTGGTTTTCGAGTGCCTGAGGAATGACGCCGCCGTCCTCCGGGCGTTCGCTGGGCGTGCGAGCCTCGCGAGCTATTTGACGGTCATCGCACGTCGCGTCGCCGTGCGGCACCTTATTCGGGAACTCGAGGCCTTTCGAGTGGCGGTTGCTCAGGACCGGCCCCCCGCGGCCGCGATGCCTTCTCCCCAGCCGATCGACGACCGCGAGCAGGTCGCTGCGCTCCTCGATCGCCTCGAACCCGACGAAGCGAAGCTGGTGCGACTCCACCACCTCGAGTCGCGAAGCTACGGCGAGATCAGCGCGATCACAGGGTTACCCCTCGGCTCGATCGGCCCCGCGCTCTCCCGCGCCCGCACGAAGCTCCGAGCGATGATGAAATAGGGCTGGGAAGATTTCCTTCTCACCGGTCACGACAAGACCCGGTCACGGAGTGACCGGGCTACGGTAGCACAACCGCGAGGGGGCAACCGTGTCATGGAGCCGTCGTAGAAAGCCAGCGCAGCCCGGAGGGCGAAGCTCAGGTTTCTCCGAGTGAGCGGAGTGCATGGATGCCCAAAGCGAACGTCCGGGGGCGTGACACGGGTGCCCCCGAGCAGCAACTGCACGGTACGCTCAGAGCCGTCACGGGGCAGCCGGAACCAGTTGCTGCTCGGCCAAGTCCACGGGCTGGTAGCCGGGATACGCGGGCATCTGCCAGAGAGCAGCAGGGTCGGGGCTCGCGCCGTTGACGGTGATCGACGAAAGCTCGAGCTTGAAATCGACGCTCGATGTGGGCCACGAGACTTCGACGAGGTGCGGAAGCGCTGCGCCCGAGCCCGGATCGACGCGGTATTTCGTCGTCCGAACGCTCGCAATGCGCTCGCCACCCGGCGTGAAGAGATGCTGCTCAGCCACGAGCCCCGTCGTGCCGTCGAGAATTGTCGACTTGAAGAGTTCTTCCCCGTCGGTCGTGATTCGGCTGCGAATTTCGATGCGCCCATCGGCCTGCGGATACGGTCCGTCGTGGGCGTCCTCGGGGCGGAAGTTCACGAGGCCGAGCAGTTCCGGCATCCAGTCCGCCCTGATCGGGAGGAGCTGCCGGGCCTGGGATTGCGCATAACGATCATGGCGACAGAACGCGATGATCGGCGGTTGGTGCTGGCGAAGCCAGAGCCAGAAGAGGTCGTCGTTGCTGCCGATGTCGAGCTCGGGCCCGGTGAGCGTCGTCTGCGCCTGGAGCCGGAAGCGACGCGGCGGCTCGCAGGCGACGCGAGCCGAGAGCCGTGGCACGCCTGGCACGACGAGAACGGCCTGCGTGGCGGTGAGACTGCGGACCCGCATCGTGTTGTCGTGGACCGCGGTGATGACCTGATCGAGCGTGGGCTGCGGAGGAAGCGCCCGCGGCAGCGGCATCGTTCCGACTTGATAGCCCCGCAAGGCCTTGGGGCACGCGGCGCCGCTGGACGCAGCCAGGGCCACGACGAGCAGCAATCCGACGAAGCGAGTCGCGACAGACGATGATCGCGCAGAGGTGGCAGGACTCATGCGGCTTCTCCCGACCAGAGAAGTGCTTCGAGCTTCGCGGCGACAGCCGGATCGGTGGCTTGGTGAACGGTGATGGGCGGCACTCGATATTCCCGATCGCGGCGTCGGCATGCGAGCGTGAGTGAACCGTCGCGCGATGCGTCATCGTGCTGTTCTTGGATCTTCAGCACACGGCGGCGGACGAGCTGAAGCGCCAAAAGATAGCGGAGCGGCTGCGACTCGGTGTCGCCTTCGAGTGATTCGAGGGCGTCGAGGAGCACGTCGACCGGTGCGAGCTCCGGGCCGGCCTGGCCCGGAGACGGATAGCGAGACCGCCACCACGCGATCGTGCCAGCCGGTGGTTCAGCCCAAGCATCGGGGCTGACATCAATTCTGGAGAGCCCCCCATTCTCGCGGACGAGTGCCGAGACGAAGACGTCGCCGGCCGTGAAGGTACGGCCGGTGCGGCTGCAGACCGATTGTGGTCGATGGAGCCTGATGTCCATGACGAGTCCCGGCACCTCTAGGGAAAGAGGCCGGAACAGTAGGGATACCGCCGCACGGCCACAAGCCACCTCTGTCCTCACCGATACGGTTTTGCGGCGCCCAGGCAGGCTAGGCAAACCCGGCGAGCACGAGATCGATCACGTCGGCCATCCCCGAGCCGTCATGCGTTCCAACGACCAAATCAGCGACCGCCTGGAGCTCTTCACGGGCGTTGCCCATGGCGATCCCGAGCCCTGCAGCCTTGACCATCGGCAAGTCGTTGAGATCGTCGCCGACCGCACAGATGGCATCGGCACCGATGCCGAGCGACGCAGCGACTGCGGCCACGCCCGACCACTTCGAGACGCCAACGGGGGCGATCTCGCACATCCATTCGGAGTACCGTGGGCTCCTGATCGTGTGGAGCGCCAGGTGTTCCGGACAGGCGGCAACCAACTGCTGCTCGAGTTCCGTCATCGCCTCACGCGACCCCATGACGAAGCCGGCAAAGACGTCTGGTGGTGGGGCACGGTGGAGATTCGGATCGACGCGGGCCAGATGTCGGTTACGCCCGAGGTATTCCCCGAATCCGCCCCCGGCAGGTGGCGCGACGGCTGCGTCGAGGCTTCGACAATAAAAATCAAACCCGTCAGCAAAGCTGTCGGTGTAGATGACCGGCTCGTGCCCTGCCTCAACGATCATGCCGAGGACCCCTGGCAGCACACCGTCGACGAAACGAGCGCGGTGGAGCGTGGCATGATCACCGGGGCGTTTGACGAGGCACCCCGAGGCGGTGACCACCGGCTCCGTGATCGAAAGCTGGTTGACGATCGGCAGCGCGTCGCGATACCGCCGCCCTGTCGCAAGCATGACGCGGA
The DNA here is from genome assembly GCA_964498325.1 of uncultured Candidatus Kuenenia sp. Lineage (GTDB taxonomy): Bacteria > Planctomycetota > Planctomycetia > Pirellulales > UBA1268 > QWPN01. Next base: position 35,684 of record CAZCHF010000003.1, on the reverse strand, counting down.
TGCCAGCCTCACGGACACGCGCGATCCCGCGGCAGGTCGCGTCGCTCACGACATGCCGGCTGTCTGTGAGCGTGCCGTCGATGTCGAGGACGAGAAGACGGATGCCGGACGAAGGAACTGGGGTGTTCATGCCCCGTATGGTACATCTGATGGAATGACTGACGACACGCCATTCACTCCCATCGCCCGCGTCGGTGACATTCCGGCCGGCGAGGGGCGCACGTTTGAAGTCGCCGGCCGACTCGTGGCCCTCTTCTTCGACGGCGCTCTCTTTCACGCCATGGACGACCTCTGCCCGCACATGGGTGCGTCGCTCGCCTCGGGACCGTTCGTCGACGGCGTTGTGACGTGTCCGTGGCATGCCTGGCGATTCCGTGCCTGCGACGGAGCCTGGTGCGACAACGAGAAGCTCAAGGTCGCCATCTATCCGGTACGGGTTTCCGGCGACATGGTCGAGGTGGCTGTGCCGGCTACGCCAATGTGAAGGCTCCACCGGGGGCGAGGACATGGGGGGTGGACGGTGTCTCGCTGCGGACCTTCGCGGCCCAGCGGCTTGCATCCTGCTCGATGGGCGGCCAGGTGTCGTAGTGGCACGGTAGCGTGTGTTTGGGATTGAGCAGTTGAATCGCCTCGATCGACTGCTCAGGCCCCATCGTGAAGAGATCACCGATCGGCAGGATCGCGAGGTCGAGGCCACCGCGTCCGATGCGCTCCATGTCCGAAAAGACGCTCGTGTCACCGGCGACGTAGATCCGCTTGCCATCGAGTTCCAAGAGCCATCCGGCCGGGTTTCCCCCGTAGCTTCCATCGGGCAGGCTCGATGAGTGAAACGCAATCTCCATGCGGGCCGTGCCGCCGGGGATCGCCACGGTGCCGCCATGGTTCATCGGTTGGACGTTCGTGATGCCATGCCGCCCCAGCCAGTTCGTGATCTCGAAGGCGGCACACACCTTCGCCCCTGTTCGCTTGGCGATGGCGACGGCGTCGGCGACATGATCGAAGTGGCCGTGGGTGAGGAGCATGACGTCGCAAGCCACATCCGCGGCTTTCATGCTCGCCGTGGGACATTCGTCGAGAAACGGATCGATCAGCAGCGTGCCATTGGACGTGGCGATCAAAAACGTGGAATGACCGATCCAGGTTACGGTGACGGGCATCGGGAGTCTCCGGAACGAGTGCGGGTGAGCGTCATGGGCGACGAGCACGTTATACCGCCTCATCGAGCCGCTTCTCCACGGCTGCCGAGAGGATCACGAACTGGAGGAGTTGCCCCAGTGCATGCTCATCAAGTCGCGGAAGGCGGATCGTGATCGATGCCGACGGCGCATGCGTGATGCACGGCAAGGGTTCGAGAGCCCTGCGCCGCGACTCCTCGATCGAGACTCGAGTCACGAGCGACGGTGGCGTGACATCGCCGTCGTGCGACTCACTCCGACCGACCACGGGAACGGGACGGACATGCCCAGCCCACGACGACAAATCGGCAAGTGCCGAACCGCCCCCCGTGAAGAGACTGCCGACGACGCCGAACTCCCGCGCGGCACGGTGACGGCACGCTGCATCGATCAGGATCGGGTTCGAGGCCACTGGCGCTTCGGCGAAGCGCGTCAGCATGGCGTCCGCCCCTTCCAACAACCGCACGATGTCGATGCCGACGATCGCTGCCGGCAAGAGCGCCGCAGCGGTGAAGACTGCCTGCGGCGCATCGAGTTCCGTCTCGCCGCAAAAGCGATCGGTGCTCCCCAGCGACGCTGCGATTGCTGCGAGACGACTGTCAGCCTGCGCAACTGTGACCAGCCTTTCCGCCACGATGCCGCGATCACCGTCGCCAGTCCTCGCCAAGGCCTCGATGAGAACCTGGGTGCGTGCAACTACGGACTCTGCGGCCGATGTTGCGTCCACGGCAAGAACGGCCCATTGATCGAGCAGATCGCTGGACCGCGGACGCCCCTCGGGGCTCACCAGATCGAGCAACCCCTGCACACGATCGTTGTCCGAGTGTGCATCGAGCCAGAGGATCCTCGGCCGTCCACCACGTTCGCCTCGTGGCAGGTCGTTGTGAAACGGATGACAGCAGGAAGCCACCAGCAATCGTGAGACCGGAGGCATGCCCCCGGCCGACACCATGACGAGCCGATCGACCGCGTCGCGGATTCGGCGAGCCTCGCCAAGGACCGTGAAAAGACGGCTCGCGGGACGTTGCGTGCCATACTCGTCGAGAAGCGATCGCGGGCGATCGAGTCCGCCCCAGTGGGCAATCAACTCAGACTGAACGGCCTTGGCAGCAGCGCCGAGTTTGCACGACTGCCACGGTCGGCCACCCCGCACGTCCACCAAATGGACGAGCGGATCTTCAGGAGGCCGAGGCCTGATCACACTCATCGGGGAACTTTCTCGTGCGGGCTTGTCCAGATATGAATACACCCGAATACTGCGGGTTCGAAAGCATATCCCCGACGGAGTCACCTTGACGTGATCGAACACGAACTGGTCCGCGACCTGGCCGAAAAGAACAACTCAAAGATCGTCCTCCTTGTGGCCGATGGCCTCGGTGGGCTGCCGATGGAGGCGGGGGGACGCACCGAGCTCGAGTCCGCCGCCACTCCCAATCTTGATCGTCTCGCTGCCCGCGGCACGAGCGGCTCGAGCGTGCCGGTGTTGCCGGGTATCACCCCGGGCTCGGGGCCAGGCCATCTCGGTCTCTTTGGCTACGACCCGCTCGAGTTCAAGATCGGCCGCGGGGCTCTCGAGGCGACCGGCATCGGCTTTGAATTGGGACCGAATGATGTCGCAGCGCGGGGAAACTTCTGCACGCTCGACGCCTCGGGTGCGATCACCGACCGCCGCGCCGGCCGCATACCCTCCGAAGAGAGTTTTCGAGTGGTCGAGCGACTCCAGGCCGTGAAGGTGCCCGGAGTCGAAGTCTTCGTGCGACCGGTCAAAGAACACCGCTTCGTCGTGGTATTCCGCGGCGAAGGTCTCTCGGGAGCCGTGGCCGATACCGACCCGCAGGCGACCGGCGTGCCACCGCTTGCGCCGATGCCACTCGATGCCGCCGCTGCTCGCACCGCCGAGGTTGCGGCTGAGTTCGTGCGCCGCGCCTGCCAACTGCTCGCGGATGAACCGAAGGCCAATGGCATGGTGCTCCGGGGGTTTGCCGGCCGCCCTGCCCTTCCCTCCTACGAAGAGCTCTACCGACTCCGTGCCGCGGCCATCGCGGTCTATCCGATGTACAAGGGGCTGGCTCGGCTCGTCGGGATGACCCTCGTGGGCGAGGCGACCACACTCGCCGAGCAGATCGACACGCTCGCGGGCTGTTGGAAGGATTTCGATTTCTTCTTCCTGCACTTCAAGTACACCGACTCGACGGGAGAAGACGGTGCGTTCGACGCGAAGGTCAAACGCATCGAAGAACTCGACGCGGCGATCCCACGCATCGAAGCCCTCGGGCCGGACGTGCTCATCGTGACCGGCGACCATTCGACCCCGAGCCGCCTCAAGAGCCATTCGTGGCATCCGGTGCCGACGCTGCTCGTGGCCGACACATGCCGTCCCGACGGCCTGACCAGCTTTTCGGAGCGGGAGTGTCTGCGTGGAGGACTCGGGATTTTCCCGGCCAAGCACCTGATGCTCCAGGCAATGGCCCACGCCCTGCGGCTCGGAAAATACGGGGCCTGACGAGGTTGCGGCCGTGGCCCCACGGCTTTGAAGTAGAGTCCATGATTCCCGGTAACGCCCCCTGACCGGGCCCAGGTGCACCATGCCACGAGCCGACGACGAAGACCTTTTTCAAAGCTCGACGATGACCTTCGGCGAGCACCTCGAGGAGCTCCGTGGGTGCTTGATCCGTGGAGCGATCGGCCTCGTGGCGGGAGTCATCATCGGCCTCCTGGTCGCACGGCCCGTCGTGCATCTCATCGAGCAGCCACTCCGACGAGCCCTGGGCGACTACTACTCTGCCAAGGCGCTCGCCCTGGCGGAGGGTTGGACTGGACCGAAGCTCCCCTACTCGGAGAAGGAGATCCGCGACGCCGTCGAGAATCACGGCATGACCTACGAGCTCCGGGAAATCCACCCGGAGCGTCTTGCTCAACTCCTCGGCCGCCCTCCCACGGCACCCGATGCCGCCACGCATGAGGGTGACGAACGCAACGACACTTCGTTTGAGATGCATGGCCTCGTGCCGATCATGCTCTGGCAACCCCTCTCACGCGATGCGCGGGTGAGCATCACGACGCTCAGCGCCCAAGAGGCCTTCGGGATCTACATGAAGGCGGCCATCCTCGTGGGATTCGTGCTGGCCAGTCCGTGGATCTTCTACCAGCTCTGGTCCTTCGTGGCGGCCGGTCTCTACCCACACGAAAAAAAACTCGTTCATGTCTTCCTGCCCGCGAGCCTCGGGCTGTTCCTTGCGGGCGTCTTCTTGGCCTTCTTCTTCGTCTTTGATTTTGTCCTCACCTACCTCTTGGCCTTCAACGACTGGCTCGGTCTCGACCCGGATCCTCGGATCAGCGAATGGATGAGTTTTGTCTTGGTGCTGCCGGTGGGGTTTGGCCTCGGTTTTCAACTGCCACTGGTGATGCTGTTCCTGGAGAGGATCGGCATCTTCGACGTCGCAGCCTACACGTCGCAGTGGCGACTGGCAGTGCTGGCGATATTCGTGGTTTCGGCGATCCTCACCCCGGCCGACCCGTACAGCATGCTGTTCTTGGCCCTGCCGCTCTGCTTCCTCTACCTGGGTGGCATCGCGGTCTGCATCCAGGCCGGGGGCCGCGAATCGCGGGCGATTCAGGCGACAAAAGCCAGCCAGTAGAAGATGAAGCCGGTGATCGCCGTGGCGGCGAGATCCATCGCCGCAAGCCGAGCCCAGAAGCGATGCCGGGGCCCGTGATTGGCAGGCAGCGGCGGATTGGGAAACCGCGCGAGCGCCTCCCACAACACCCACACCCAGAGCACGAGTGTGGAGATCGCGAAAACGAGGTGAATGCCGAGCGACCAAAACACGCCTGCGGGCCAAAAGCCACTGGGCTTTGCTCGCTCCCTCCAGTCGCTGAGGAGACGAATGTCGATTTCGAAGAATACGATCGCGGCCGCAAGAAGGGCCACGATGATGAGTTGGAGCCGCTTGTGGAGCAGGTACTGCCCGCGACGGACGGCCGCTATGCTCCAGGCGAGGACCGGCAACAAAGCAATGAGCCCGACGAGGACCACGTCCATGCCGAGGGAACCACGGGATCCGAGACCGACAAAAAGCCCGTCAACCCCGGGCTGGTCGGCCGGGATGCTTACGGAAGCGACTTCGGGGGCCGCGGGTTGCTGCTCGGGCTTGTCGGCAACGCTCAACGTGTAGACCAGCGACGGGGAAATCTGGGATGAAACACCCAGGAGTGTAGGGGGCGCCGAAGGGCTCGCCACCGTTTTTCACGAAAGCCGGGCAAAATGACGCTACGATCTCGCAACTTGGCCGAGTGGCGAAACTGGCAGACGCACGGGACTTAAAATCCCGTGGGGAGTAATCCCCGTGCGGGTTCGATCCCCGCCTCGGCCACTATACCGCCGTACACTACGGCGGGATTCACGCAATTCCCGAGAGATTCATCGATCGGGGCTGAGACACTGACCAGCCCTGACCCACCATGATCGGCATTGACTGCGCCGCTTTTTGCGCCCCCTTCGATCACTGCCCGGAAGTGTGAGTCTCTCACCTGGACGTAGTGTTTCGTTTGAATCCTCACGGAATGCCCAAGCCAGGCCGCGACAACGTGGGCAGGAAACTCCTCCACCCAGTCGCATTCGATCGAGGCCCGGAGATTCTGAAACCGTCGGGGCCACGGCTTGCGGCCGGCCCTTGTGATGATCTTCGTGAACGTCGTGCGGAGATTCTTGGCGGCCGATGCGGCCATCGGCACGACCAACTCCTCCCGCTCCTTTGCCACCGTGAATGCGTCGGCCAGGAGCGACCGGAGCCGCGGCGAGATCGGCACGAAACGGGTCGAGTGTCCGTCGTGGTGTTCCGTCTTGGGGCTCCTCACCATGAGCCGGCCATTCTCTGCGTCCACGTCACCCCACCGCAGGAGCCCGACTTCGGACGGGCACCGCAGGCCGGCGAGCCGCGTCAGCCCGATGAGGGTACGCCACTGGATTCCTGGGGCAGCGTCGATGAGGGCCTCCGTGGTCGCCATATCGACGTAGAACGCTCGGGCAGGGTTTGACTGAGCCCCCACCCTGAGCTTCCCCATAGGATTCTTCTCGATCCATCCCCACTCCACCGCTTTGTTGAAAATGCGTTTCGCGACGGCCACCCGCTTGCCCACCGATGCCGGCGCCAGTCGGTTGTCTGCCGTGGTTCGTTTTTTCTTCCGGCTCGTCTCCCCCCTTGTGTCAGTGGCAATCCACTGCCGCCATGCGTCGGCATCCTCTTGCGTGATGGACGCTATGGGCCTGGTCGCGCCCATGAATCGCGTCAGGCTGTCGATGGTCTGGCGGTAGCCCTTTTGGGTCGAGGGCTTCGTGGATGCCCGAGCCCGGAACGCTTCGCACAGTTTTTCGAGCGTCACCGCGGCCTGGTCTCTCGTCACCCGCGATTCGGCGAGACCAGCCCTCACGAGCCGCTTGTGGAGCTTGTCGGGCAGGTCAGCCAGCCAGGCCGCAAGATCACGGCCATGAGCCTCCCCCGTCGTAAGATCACTCACGAGAGCCTCAACCCGGCGGTGCCAGGATTCCGCCGTCTTCACCGGCACCTTGCCGAGCCTCACGCGCTTTCGACTTCCGCTCGGAATCACCACCTCGATTCGGAATGAGCCGTCGGGGTCTCGGATGAGGCTTGCCATGTCGATCTTCCTCCCTGGGTCTGGACGCGAAACCTACGCTGATTCACCCACCGTCGCCACGTCTCATGGCATCGTGACGCCATGCCAGACGACGAACTTCCTGAATCGGCCACAGACAGCACAGTCCTGTCGGACGGATCGACCGCCGTGGATCACGCTGTCTGTGGTTTCGGTCGATCCGCACCGATCACAGCACGCCACCCCGGCCGGGAGCGGTAGCGGTTGCCTACTTTCCCGGTCGTCATGTCGGGGAGAAAAGGGTGATAAGGGTGAAAAGGGGTCCGGCTCACTCCGCTGGGGCGCCGCGGCCGGGTTCTCGGCCTGCTGCGAGCTGCCCGCGAGGCTTGCGGCCAGTTCCTCGCGATGAGCTGCGAGGGCCTCCCAAACTGGTTCCGGTAGTTCCCGGTTCACGTCCACCTTTACGCGACCGCCCATGAGGGACAGTCGGCCACCCGCAGCATCCACGGCGGCGAGGGCATCGGCGAGGGCCATGCTTTGCATCACAGCGTCCTCCCAAACTCGGAACGGTTGGCGGGAGAAAAGGGTGATAAGGGGGAAAAGGTCTCGGGGGGCACCCTCACCACCTTGGAAACCTTTTGCATTTCACGGGGTTTCCAGACTTCCCGGTCGCGGCCGGCGGTTTTGACGGTCTCGGGGATGATCGCGCCCATAGCCGCGGCTCGGGCGAGCGCCGCCACGAATTGAGCCGCCGGCATCGCCTTTGCCACGGTCCGGTGGAGATCGGATCGGCTTATCCCCGGCGCAGCACGAACCGCCGCGATGATCTTGGAAACGAGCGGGTCTTCACCATGCCCAAAGAGCATGCGTACCGTGTCATCGACGTACCGCCAGAGATCGAGAGCGGCGGCGAGATCGACTTCATCGATCACGCTTTCACCCCTGCACAATGCGGCGAGCATGGATAGGCGGAGAATCTGCGCTTCGGCTCGCCCGAGAATCGCACCGACCACGCCCCCGGGCGGGCACTCGGCACGGCGGAAGTATTCCCGTTCCCACAATCGATCAGCTGCGACGGTCCGTCGCATGCGTCCGACGTTCTGCGCGTTGACCACAACCGATCGCACGCGGGCCTGGAGCTCGCGCAGGTCTTCAAAATCACCGCCGTGAGGGCACAGCCGAGCCCGTCTTGCGGCGACCCACAGAAACCGATTCCACGTCCCGCCGTAGATGTCGGCGTCGGTCTGGAGCTTCGCCAGTTCCTCGGGCGTGATGTGGCAGACACCCGAGACGTGCGGGTCCGTCACCTTCCGCGGATTGTTCTTTGTCGGGGTCCGAAGGTCTTGCCCGTCCCATGCTTCGCGAAGCGTAGGAAACAGCGTGGACCGCTCTTGCTTGCCGGCCCTCATCACGGCGGCCAGCTCTTGGCACTCGAAAAGCAATCGCTTGTCCGCCACCCCCGGAACGGAGAGATAGCTTTCCGGCTCGCCCGTCTGTTTGTTCTCTTTGACGGCGTACACGTCGTCACGAATCAGGTCGATGAGCCCTTCACCGCTCGTGAGGCTGGACGTTTTGCAGTTCCGAACCCACTCCTCATCGATCTCGCGGAAGACCGCCCGCACGATCGACATGGACGTACCTTTCCGGCCCTCACTGGTTCCGCCGACGATCGTGGCAAAGAGATTCACCCCGTGCCGGTTGCCATCGACGGCGAAGAATGGGCCGCGCCCCACCACGCTCCCGAATGAAACGAGAAACGTGGCCGCGATGGCGACGGGATCGGCCTCGGTTTCTTCCTCGACTCGCGCGAGAAGATCAGCCACCACGCCATGCGAGAGCATGCCCGCGGGGCGTGCGGGCCACGGGCGTGTTTCGAGGGGAATGGCGTCGATGTCTTCCTCTCGTGTCGCCAGAACGCCGGTCGGCTTCGCCACGATCGCTACCGCCGTGGTCGGTCGCACCTCTGCCGCATACGCGGCCACTGCCGCTTTCATGTCGCCCCCGTGGTCAAAGTGAACGAATAGGTCGAAGGCATCCCCGTGCCAGACTCCGCCGGCGCCCTCGCGGCCAACCCTATGGGCACGCGCCCAGTTGGAAACCGTCCGCCACCCGTCGCCACAGTCTTCCGTGGAATACGTCCCGCTTGTGGAGAGCGGGCTTTTCCAATGGGAGCCCGGGCCGCCTTCCTGCCTGACGAAACCGTACCGCGTCAGCATGTCCGCCGTGGTGTGGGTTTCGTTGAAGTGGCGTATCGGGTCGAAGTCATCGCCGGTCGCCTGGACGTGCTCCAATCGGCGGGCCTGGTACTCCGCACGGCGTTTCTCTGCTGCTGCCTCATCGGCCGCACGTTGCCGGCGCAAGGCTTCCCGTTCCACCACGATCGGGTGGTCGGGCTTCAACGTCAGTTCGTCGCCGTGGACGTGCCGGAAGGCGTAGAAGATCGGCGAGCCGTCGGCGTCACGTTTCTCGGGCGGCACGTTCGGGAGATAGATCGGCTGACCGGCACGCGATAGCGTTTCGTCACACTCGATTCCCCGCTCCGCCAGTAGGCGAAACAGAGCCGTCTGAGTGTCGCCGTAGTCGGCGCCGGCGACCGGCTCCGCCAACGGAATCAGCACCCTCCACTTCCGATTCTCCGCCGTCGATGATGAGGACGAATAAACCTCTGCTGCCGCGCGGCCGGTCACGGCATTCACGGCATTCACGACGTTCTGGAGCCCATGATTGCCTTTGTCGATGTCCACGGCCAGGCCGTGAAACGATCCGTGGTCACGCTGCGCCGCATGCTTTCGGCCGGCGGGGTCCACGTAGGTCGAGAGGATCACGAACCGGGCTCGATCCTTCGGGACCGCCGTAGGGGTCTCTACCAGTTGTCGAATCTCCCCCCACGTCACGGTGGAGTAGGGCTTGCCTGCCTGCTTGCTGCGGTTCGGCTTTCCATCCTTCAAGGTGACGACGTGCGTATCCTTGCTGCCGTTGGCGGTCAGGAATCCCACCGTTGGCTCTTTGATAGCGGCCATGCTCACTTGCCTCCCTTCCGCATTGATCGTGAGGGCAGGCGATGCGACCGGAGCCAAGCCTGGGTCGTTTCGTCCAACGTCAAGATTTCGACGATGGCCGCGGCGAGCCACGTAGCCGCGTGGATGTCCCCGGAAGTTGCCATGAGCCATTGCCTTGCGTAAGGGTCGGTCACTTCCTCGGGGCCGCCCTCGATCCATCGTCCGGCCGTAGCTGCTGCCACTGCTGCGAGCGGATGGAGCATTGCTCCGATGGCTGGAGTCCGCGAAAGGTCCGCCCTCGCTTGGAGCGCGAGGCGGTAGACCCACGCCTCGCGGATAATCTGAGAGTGATGGGCCGGCACTGGGCACGGCAGGCCGAACTTTGAAGAGACGTTGCTCATGATCCTGTCACCTCCTCCCGACCGGCCTGGAGCCAGGCCACGAGATCGGCGTGAAGAATCACGCGGCATCCGCCACGCTTGGCACTGACGAGAGAGCCCGAGCGGATTGCCCGGACGATGGAGCTTTCACTGACTCCAGCGGCTCGGGCCGCGTCGGGGACGCGATACGCCAGCGGCGGGGGCGGCGTGGTACCGCAGCCTTGCTGACCGCGGTAGGATTGTTGGACGATCACGATTGAACTCCTCTTGCCTGGGGAACTCGATCACCGACGGCCGGCGGTTGCACCCGTTCGGCCGTTTTTCTTTTTGGTCAGCCGTCGGCGACGATGCCGGCGAGACACTGACGTGGCTTGCTTCCTGAGACGGGCGATGGTCAGCCGTCGCCACTCGTCTGAGCCGGGCACGGGCTCGGGGTCGCGCGGGGCCTGGTCGGGCGTGGGCGTCATCGCGACGATCCCGCGTCCGTTCCGCCGTTCTCCATCCATGCCAGGACTGTCTGGCGACTCCACCTCCGGAGTTTTCCCACCCTGAACGGGGCCGGGAATTTTTGATCCTCTACGAGCCGGTCAATGTGACGCGGCGAGCATTTCAGGATCGCCGAAACGTCGATGATGTCGCAGACCTCCGGCGTGGTCTGCTTGCCGGGATCGGCGAGAACGCGAGACGACATAGCGAAGACTCCCATGGCACGTCAGTGAGCACTTGCTCACGTTGACAGGCGGAGTCTTGTCTATGCGTCTCCTTTCGTCGTCCACCGATCAGCCCCTGCGCGGGCGGGGCGAAAAGGGGGCGGTCATCCGACGTGAGCCACGCGAGGCTGAGCCAGCCTTGAATTGCGCCGCTCGATGCACACCGCAACCCCTATGCCCGACGGCGTCAGCCACGTTCCGCCGGCATCGCTCCCGGCTGATTCGATCAGCTGAATTCCGATTTCCCTTTCGTACTCGCGAATGCGAGCGAGCCGCTTTTCTACGCCTTTGGGCTCGATTCCGAAGGCGGCGGCCATGTCACTCCGCTGCTGCGCGTGTTCGGACGATGTCGCGTTTTGCTTGCGAAGGTGCTGGATAACTTCCCTGCTGGCGCGAGTGAGTCTGGCCTCGATTTCCTCCCACTTCTCGTCGTCACCTACGCTCGCCTGCTGCTTGCCGGAGCCGATGCCGGTGTGGTCCCGTAAAGCATCGACGGCCGGCATGGCCGTCGCTTTCGTGTAGCAGCGTAGGGCTTTGATGGCGTCCAGAATGATCGCCTTCGCCGGATACCATCGGTATCGTCGATGCCCTTTCTCTTGCCTTGCTTCGGGCTTCGGGTCCAGGTGCCAGAGCGATTGAACGGCATCCATTACCGCACGGGCCAACTCGGCCACCGTAGCGCCCCATGCCTTCGACTCGAAAACTACGGCCTGGACCATACCGATCCACTCGTCTTCGTCCAGGATTGCTTCTCGTCTCGAGAGGATGTCGCAATAGGTCGCGATGGCCTCGGGAGTGAGATCGTGACCACGGCCGTGGTGAATGCCCTTGGCGGCGTGTTCAATGATCGTCCGTTCTACGGCCATGTGGACGGCGCCTTCGCATTCCCAGCGGTCCAGGACCGCCAGCCGCTCGGGTGTGAGGGCTTGGGTGGAACGCGGACCGTGTGCGTCACGGAAGGCCTCCGCGTAGCCGTCGTCGAGAGCGAACGGCCAGACCGCAGAGCAAAGGGAATCGCGGGCGAGATCGTTTTCGACGGGACTGAACTTGACCCTGCCGAACATTGCATCGAACAGCTCGATCAGGTCGTCGGCCTTGGCGAGAAGTCGCTCCACCGCAGTCGATTGAAGCGAGACCGGCCGGGGATGCAGCGACCAATTGAGAAACGCGAGGCCATCATCGGACCGATCCTCGATCCGCGGGCGCGGCTTCGTTGCCGTCATGAGATTCCACTCCTTTGGTTTCCGGGTGCCCGACCGGCGCCGCGCGAAGTGGTACGCGATGCCAGCCGGGCGGATGCGGTGGCCGCCGCGCCCGGGTTGCCCCCAGTATTCGAGAATCGCCCGCTTGGTCAACGGCGGCGGCGGTGGCTTTTGTCCCTTTTCACCCTTTTCTCCCAACGCTCGCAGCGGATCACGCTGCCGGCCGCTCCGGCCTGGTATTCATCCGCGGGGCCGTCGGGCTTGCGGCCTGGATCGCCTCCGAAGCCCCGACGATCCGCCAGAACTCCGGCAGCACGCCACGGCCGGCAACAGCCGCGTCGAATGAATGCAGCTCCAGCCCTTGCCCGGTCGCCACTTGCCAGCGGCGGGATAGCCGGCGAGGGTTGAGATCGAAAAACCAATCCCCGTGCGTCTCAAACTCCAGTCGCCGCATGAACGTCCGACGGAAGTGGTCGTAGTCGCACGTCAGGCCGTGTTTCAGCAGTTCGGCGTATAGGCTTGGGATGGCCGACTCCGGGCGACGGTGGAACGCGACGTATCGCACCGGCCAGCCATCGGCAGTCAGGCGAGCATGGAACGCCGTCAACCGCTCCGGCCTGCCAGCCAGCCACGAGAAATCCTCAGACGACAACAGCCCCGTCGGGCATCCCGAACGGTCGATCTCGGCAAGGGCTTCCGCGAGGCCTCCCGCGTTCGGATCGTGGCGAGTGTCACCGCGGGCCTCCCACGCAATCGAGTGGTGCGCCGGGTAATGCTCAACAGTCCCGGCGACCGGGTAGCAGATGCCGTCCGACTCGAGTTGCCCGCGCATGGCGACCGCGAACGCCTGGATCGATGTCGAGGCGGTTTTGTGCTGCCCGACGTGGACGATCAGACTGTGCGACACTCGACCGGTTCGAAGGTGTGAACGGGTTGGTGCTGCCGAACAAGCGGGCGCGGCGCCAACTGGCCCGCTCGCTGCGCCATGAGTCGCAACTCTCTCTGCGTTGGAGCGCGGCAAGGCCGCACGGCGTAGCGAAGAGCGCTTGCGACGGCGGCATGGGCAACCCGCACCGCGGCCGTATCGTATTCGACCGGAGCTCGGATCGGCTGGCCATCGTCGGTCACGCCTACGACGCGCCCTTCCACGTCGTAGTTGCAAACCTCGATTCGCGAGCCGGCTATTCCGCTCGCCGATTCCGTCAAATACGGGGCGTGCATGAGGCCAAACCGCGGGCATCTCGCTACGGCCACCACGAACAGCCACGGCGGCGAGAATCCCGTCGCCTTGGTGAACAGGTTGACGCTATTCCCGGAACCGTGGATGTCCACCACGAGCGTGCCGTCGGTGACCTCGCCGCGAACGTACCGCGTAAAACGGTCGTCTGGTTCCGTCAACGTCTGCCGGCTCGCCCACAGGACGCCCGTTTCAACGTCCGGGTAAAGCGTGGAGAAGACGCGTCGCAACTGGAGCCCGTCTCGGCTCACGAATAGGACGCGTTTCCACCGGTCGCCTACGTACTCTCGCACAGCGGCCGCGGCCATCCACAGGAATCCGATGTTCCCGTTCGCTTGGGCCATCCAAGCTTCGCGCTCTGGCGACTTGGGGCCGTATGGACACTGGAGCCGAGCCGTTCGCATTGCGGCAGCGGCTTCGGGGAATCCGTCCCGGACCACTTGTCTCTCGAATACGGACCACTCGCAATGGCGGTAGTGTTCCGTCTCGATCCCGAATTGCCGGGGGCCAGTGAAGTCCGCGAGGCGGTTGTCGCCGGTGTGGCGTTCGGGCTTTGGCAAGTCTTGCCAAACCGTTCGTTCCCACTTCCCGGCCGGGGTGGCGACTATGCGAACGCCTTCGGGGATTCCGATCAGGGTGGCAAGGTGGCGTATCTGCCCTTCGGTGAAGTAGGTGTCGGAAACGATCATGTCGCCGGGTTGAACCTGACGCACGTTTTCGACGATCGGGAACGCGGCATCGCATTCGAGCTGCCATTCGTGGCCAGAGCACAGCCCGCGAGTCTGCCCGTCTTCCGCGAGCTTTCGCCAAAATGCCTCCAGCGTCGGCGCCGCCGCGGTCCGTTCGGCGTGCTGCCGGGCGATCCGCCATTCCGGGCCTGCGAGGGCGTCAAACAGGAGCCACGGCTCGCGGCCGGTGGATCGCCCCAAAAGGGTGTCGAAAAAATCCCAGCTTTTCATTTTGGCACGGCCTTTCGTTTGGTCTCGGGAATCATCCGATCTCGGTTGGGGCCACAAGCGGGACATGCTCCGCAATCTGCGAGTGGTCGAGGTAATTGATCTCCGGCACTTTGCTCCCCGGAGCGTGGCCAAGGTGCCTCGCGGCCATTCCTTGCCCAGGCCGTTGAATCTCCACGTCGGTAGCACCACCGCGGCGGAGCCACTTCCACGTACCCGGGCGAACTCTCGCCTTCGCAACCAGTCGACGAACCTGGTTCGTGAACGTCTCATGGGAGCGCCGCCACGGTGTGACGAAGTGGCGAGGATGCCGAGCGAGGCTTTCCTCCATGACGAGCAAGGTTGAGAGCGATAGGCGGCCCACCTTCGGGCGGCGGGTCTTGCTCTGAGCCACCATGACGTAGTTTCCGACGATGTTCTCCCGCCGGAGCCGGATCATGTCGCCCCACCGCAGGCCGGTATCCCACGCGATGCGGATTGCCAGGTCGAACCATTCCGACCGGGGAATTCCTTCCTTTGTCCGACGTTGGAGAAAACTCGCGGCTCTGACCAGCTCCCGCACTTCCTCGATTGTCCAGGCCTCCCGCGAGACCCACGGAACCCGGGCGGACCGCACGCGGCGTGTCGGGGGATCGCATAGGTACTCGTCTGCCGCGGATCGCCAAAGGGCCATGAGCTGCGTTCGCTTGCTCCGCACGGTGGCCGGCCTCACGGTCTGCGAATAGTCCCGCAGGAAGGCCGACACGAACAGTTCCGACAGGTCGTGCAGGTGGACGGGGCCGCCGTTCCATTCCTCGATCTTGCCGGCGGTCATCCGGTACTGCCGGGCGGTCTCCACGTCGATCTCGTGGGTCGTAGCGTAGACGGGCACGTAGTCGATCAGCCGCAAGGGTGTGGACCGCTGCATCCTCGTGGTGACCACTTCGCGGAATTGCTCCGCCTTGCTCGCCGTGACGATGGCCGGGACCGCGAGTACCGCCGTGCTGGTTTCTTCCATGATGCTCCTCCGCTCGTGACCGTGCGGGGCGACCGGAACCGCTCCGGCCGCCCCTCGATTCCCCCGGGGCTACTTCGCCTTCGACTTCCTGGCACGCTTCATGACGCGTTTCCACTTTGCACTGGCGCGACGCGTAGCCTTGCGAACGTCCTCCACCGGGGTCGTGAGAATGTTCGGCCGGGGATCCCAGAATTGGGCGTCGAACCCGTCCCCCTCGACTTCCTTCAATTCCGGCGTTTCGAGCTTCAGCCCCTTCGGCGTGAAATCTTCCGGCCAGAGCTTCGCCATGATCTTCATGGGCGGGATGCGGTCGATCTCGCATTCGCTTTGCTCCGCCAGACGGGCATAGTCGTCTGTGAACAGGGCCGGAATGCCTTCCGTGTACCACAAGGCGAACTCGATTCCGTGGGTGATGCCTTCCGCCACGAGCACCGTGTCGTCTATTTCCCGGTGGGGGTCGGGCTCGATCGACAGCCGCCAGGCCGCGTAGGCCGTGCCGGCAACCGTGAGCGTGGCTTGCTCGGGCGTACCGGCGAACTTCACGCCGGAGCCGATCAGCCGATGCACCAAGTCCCATGCGTGCTCAACCAGCTGCCGCATGACGGCGATTTTCTGGGGCCAATCGTCTCCCCCTCGCCACTTGCGGCACAACCTGGACAAGTTCAAGGGTCGTCGCGCTTTCGCCTTCGTGGTCATAGCCTCAGTCTCCATCCTGGGAACGCGATGGCGCCGATCCGTTCGGGCCTCTCGCACGGACAGAATAGGATGCGTGTCCTATTTCAGGCAAGTCATCGACCAGAATCGTGCAGAACGTGGGGGAAACTGACTACCGCTTCGGACGCGAGGCCTTGCGTGCGGTGGGCTTGCGGGTCGAAGGGCGTCCACGGCCGGGTTGCCGCTTGAACTTTGCCACCGACGATCGCAGGACCGCGTAGGTCGGACCGATCTTCTCGGCTTTGATTCGGCCGTCCTGGATCATCGCGTGCAGGTAGGACCGGCTCACGCCAGCAATAGCGCACGCGTCCGCAACGGAGCAATACAGCGTGAGATTCATGGGGCCACTGTACCGACCCATGCCGCTTCACGGCAAAAGCCGGACGGCGGCCGACGGCACTCGCTCACCTCTTGGAATCGCGAACCCGTTGCCGCATAACGCGGGTGGTTTCCGATCGCCGCGGGTTGGGCTCCTTCTTCCCCCGGAGTTGCATGGCGTGGAGAACGCCCCCGCCGTCGCGTTCCAGGAGCCGTAGGTATTCCTCGCGGCTCAGCTCATCGTCGGTGCGGTTGTACGTTGCGTCCAGGTCGCCTCGCCGCACGGCGTCCTCAAGCGCCGTTGCCAAGTCTTCCCAGCGGTAGACCACGGCCCGGCCGAACTTCCCCGCGCGGATGTAGCCGGCCTTGCGGGCGCGTTCCAACGTGCTGAGCGAGAGGCCCATCGCTGCGGCGGCCTGCTTCGGACGGAGAGCCAGCGGGGGGGGGCCGACTTCTGGGATCGGCTCCTGGTAGTCGTCGTGGGCGTCTTCGTCCTGGTCTTCGTCTTCGTCGTGGCGAGCGCGGGGCATTGTGGCGTTCCTTTGTGGAATGGTCGGCGGCATCGTCCAGAGCCAGCCAGAGCCGTCGGCTATTATGGGCTTCGATGGCGTCAGGATACAACAGTACAGGTCACAAGGCTTCCCGTACTGTCCTGGGATTCGCGGTGGGTAAACTCTGTGGTGGTCTGCGCCCATTCCGTAGGGCGTAGGGAGTGAATCCGTTTTTCCGGTAGTACCTTTTTGATTCTGCGGCGAGCTCGGGGGGGCCAAAGGTACTACCGACGCGAGGCTTCGACCGGGACGGCCTACGGAATGGCCGCGGGGTTGGACAGAGTTTGTTTAGCGCGCCGCTTCGCGGCCGATGACGCCGGGTGTGCTCAACCTTCGCTGCCCGCGACAAATCAACTCGGCGTATGGGCCTGCACCTGACGGCGGAACTCCAGCGGTTTCGCGAGAAACGAAAACGTCTGCTTCTCAGTCGCCACCGTGACACGAACCGTTCCGAACCCGAAGACCCTCCCGAGTATCCCCTGGTCGACACCCAAAGAGTCCACCTTGCCGAGCATGAGCTCGAGCGTCTTTCGGCGAATGAACCCTTGTTTCATGATGACCCGCCGGTTCGTGACTGCAAACTCTGAGGTCATGTAGTTCACTGCACGATTGATGGCACTGAGGATTCCACCGAACACGCAGAAAACCCCGAAGACGATTGCCCCAAGGCCGGCGTCTGACTCGCGCACTCCCATGCGAGCCCCAGTCCGAAACAGGACAAAGGCCACGACGAACCAAAGAACAGGGCGGAGGAAATAGAGCCAGTGAAGTCCGGCCCGATAGACGACATGCTCGTTTGGGAGAAGATTGGAGTCGACGTATCCGCCGTGATTCTTGTGCGAGGGCTTGGCTTGTGGCACTGCCGGTGTCGTGGCGGCCGTTTCGATCGGCGGGGGAGGCGCGGCAGGAATGTCGGGCTGCGCGAACAAACCCTTGACCCTCCCCGCTGGAACCCAAGGGCCATTTTCGTTTTGAGCGACTTCGGAAGTCTGGTCGATCTTTCCAGCCGCCACGAGCTGCTTCAGTTTTGCGGAGTCGAGGGGGCCGTGCACCTTGCCATTGCTGCGAATGAACCATGCGGCGGCCATGTCTACCTTCCAATCCTTGCGTCGGGGGGATAGGGGCCGCCAAAGCGGACGCGGCGATACGGTGCACGTTCTGCCGAGCCAGACAAGCGGCGACAAAGGATAGGGCCGGAAGGGGGGGCTCGCAATTCAGGGCAACCGTTGACGGTAGCCGGTCGGATACGGGGCACCGCCGGCTTGTCGCGAGGGTCACCGCCGCCTCGAGCACGCCCTGCCCGGCGCCCCCGGCACCGCCTCGTGGTGGATGCCGATTTCCGGCCGGGGGGCTTTTCACCCTTTTCTCCCTTTTCACCCCTGGGGTCTGGCCGTCATCGTCTGAGCCAGGGTCATGAGGGCCTGAACCTGCTCTGGCGTCAGTCCTGCCAGGAGCCGAGCGAGATCAGCCAGGCCGGCGGAAGCTGGAGAGACTGCGCCGGATTCTGCGCCGGTCTTTTCTGGAATCCCCCGATTCTCCGAAGATTCCCGGGTTTGTTCGATCCCCGCCTCGGCCATTGCACCTTGCCTTGCGACCCGTTCGGTCGCTATTCCCCTCACAGAACCCACGTCGCTGTGGGCAAGGTTGGCCTGGATTTGCGCATGTCCCCTACGAGCTCCCGCCCTTCACCCACGGTCCCGCGTATGCCGCTGTGGCTCCCGTGGGTCGCGGCGCCGATGTTCATGCTCCTGCCGATCGTCGGATGCGGGGCGGCGGCCAGCCTCCGACGCCACGACGTCGCCACGGAGGAGTATCGGCCGGCCGGCGCCGCCCGCTCCGTCGTGGCCATCACACGGCCTGCCCGCTGAGTTCGACCGGCGCGACGACTCTTCAGCGGCGGAGGGACTGATTCTGTCGGGCTGCGAGGAATCGTCGCAGCCCCGTGACCACTCGCTGAGGCTCCTGGGCAGCCGACTCCTTAAAAAGGGGTGTGTGTCCGTCATCCGTGATGACGAGTTCGACACCCGCTTGGGGAAGTTCGCCCTGACCGAGCAATTCGGCGACGGCGGCGGCGTCGCCGACCTGGGAATCCGCCTCTCCCTTCCCCACCCTAGCCACCACGAAATGCTCGTTGGCGAGCGACTCGAATTCGGGGTCGTTCAGGAGCGAGGCGAGCTGGGTCGTGGCCATCGCGTCGCCCTGCCGCGAGACCATGACCAGGATGGGTTTCCGGTTCCCTTTGGCAGACTCCACCGCGGTGACCAGCGAAGAATGCACTTCGGGCTTGGGCGTAGTCGAGACGGTGCGAACCGGGGTGTGCTGACTGAAGGTTGCCAGCCAGGTGCCTGTTTCCTGACCGCGATACCCGGATTGGGAGGCGAGGGCCGAGCCGTCAGGGGCGATGAGGACGGAGTTGGGAAACGACCGAACCCCGTACTTGATGCAAACCCTGGACCTGGCCTTCCGTTCCTCGCTCGTAATGCCCTCTTGAGGCAGGTCGATCATGAGGAGGATCACGCGGTCGGCGGCCCACTCCTTGAACTCGGGGGTCTCCAGAACGTTCCGTTCCAGTGTCCGGCAGTGCTGGCACCAGTCGCTTCCGGTGAAAATTGCGAGAACCGGCTTCCCGGTTTCCTCCGCGGCGGCCAAGGCCGCCGAGTAATCCGTGAGCCACCCTTCACTCCCTCGAGCGGCCGCCGCGACGACGGCGAGCAGAAAGGCCAGGGTCAAACGACCAGCGAAGCCAGCACGTCGACTTCGCAACTCGATCCTTCCGGCGCCGTACGTCAAACTCATCATGTTTTTCTCCGAACCACCCAGCCCCCCATTTCATCGGGCGGACACGATCCGCCCCGCGAGGGTTCCTGGGCCAAAAACGAGCCGAAAGGCTACCGGTCGGAGGGAAACCTGTAAAACTATGTCGATTGCGCAGCTTGCGCAGACACCCCATCTTGCTTCAGTGTGCATCCCGAACTGGACTTACGGAGGCGAGACGGCAAAAATCCGCCGCTCATTTTTGCGCCGAGAGGGCTCGCGGGGCGATTCTGGCGCAGACCCCACCGGCTTGCGCCGGCGGGCTTGGATGATGGTTGCCCACAGGGACAGAAAGCCCCTCGCGCAAGCGTGGGGTAGCGTGCGGCGGGAACGTGGTACGGCCAATGATGGCCCCGACAGCCATGGACGCTTGCCAGCCCACAAAATGGCGAGGCCCACCGGAAGTCCGGTGGGCCTCGCTTTGCATTGCTGACTTCGAGCCCCTCGACGACTAGCGGCCCGGAAGGCCGCCCCTCGCCTAGGCAGGCACGAACTGGTTCGTGCCTGCCCGGAGGCTGCCGGGGCCATGGATGGCCCGGCAGCCTGGACAACTAAAACTGCCAGATGATGTCGCAGCCGCCGTAGAGCTGGCCGTACTCGTCGAAGTTGCCGTAGGGCAGCGGGCCGGCCGGATCATCAGGCGAGTACCAGTCGTAGCGGATTTCAGGACGGACCATCCAGTTGGAGCTGCCCATCGGCTTCCAGTTCAGGCCGTAGGTCATCTGCCAGAAGTTACCCTGGTAGCCACCCTGGCTCGGTCCGCCGAACAGGGCGTTGCGGATCGGGTTGATCACGCGGTAGCCGTTGTTGTCGCGGAACCATTCGAGACGCATACCGGCAACGACGTTGTCGCTGATCGTGTAGAACATGAACTGATTGATGCCATACCAGTAGGCTGTCCCAGCCTGCTGCCCGATCGTCTCCAGACCCGTGTTGGCGTTGAACTGCCAGCCGTTGTCGTTCTGGAAGACATACGTCAGCTTGTCGGTGATTTCGTTGACGTACACCGTGCTCACGATCGAGCGATTGCCGATCACGCCCGGCCCAACCGGAAGCGGGTTCACCAACGAACCGATTTCATTACCACTCGACACGGTCATGGTAAGAGCCTGGGTTTCATCCGAGCTCTTGAAAGTCGCACCACCGAGGAACGCCGCATTGCTATTGGCGCCCGGGTAGCCAGGATTGGCAATGCCATGGTAGTTGATCGGGTCGCTGTAGTTGTCCCAGCCGTTGGTGATACCACCATAGATGGTGAGCTGATCGTTCACCGTCCAGACATCAAGGATGCCGGTGTGGGTAAACGGCTCGCCATACTGCATCGTATAGGAGTGGGTGTAGAAAAAGTTGCCGATGGCCGGAACGACTTCATACCCGATGATCGTGTAGAAGTGTCCGAACTTCACGGCATGATCGCCGTACCCGACCTCACCATACAACTGCGGCATGGCAAGACCATAGTACTTGTTGCCCCACTCCGGCGCACCACCCGCACCGGCCGGATTCGGCTGGTAGAACAGGTTGCCGTCGAGACCGCGAGCGGTCGTGAAGATGTAGTCGCTACCGTAGAGGAGGTCGACGCGACCACCCCAGTCGAACCCGCCGTCTTCGAGATCGAGAACTTTCTCGTTCACGAGGTAGAGCTGGTTCATCTGGCCCTGCCAGTTGCGGTCCGCGAGCGTGATCGGGCCGTTGTACGCAGAGCCCCAGTTGTTGGCGCCGATGCCGGCGTCGATCCAGCCGTAGGTGCTGATGCCACGGCTCGTGAGGGCCTCGAGTTCAAGATAACGAGTCGGCCCGTCTTCAACTTCGGCAGCAGCCTCTTGCGGCGGCAGAGCCCGCATCTGATAGGCATCTTCCTCGGGAACATTGGGGACGACCGGCACGTCCGCCTGTGCAACTTGGCGGTAGAGCGACGGATCGACGGCCGTCGGCTCGACGGCGATGGCGGAGGTGACGGTTGCCGTCATGAGGCCTCCGGCCACCCAGAACGGTAGCTTGAACTTGACGAATCGCATGGTCTCGGGTGCTCCAATGCGTGGGTAGTGATCGAAGGCCACATCCGTTGCGGCCCATCGGGCATGTCGGTGGAAAAAGGGGGCCACGCGCACGCTCCGCCAAGGCATGCGATCGAGCCTGAATCCCCCCACCTACCGGCTTTGCATCGGCGGGAACGCCCAGAAACATCCCCGTTTGGCAGTGAGCCCGTAAGGTTTTCGTGACCGGACCCAGAATCTGGAAGACTCTGCGGATCAGGGAGACAATCCGATCACGCTTCGGCTGTGACGGCGCCTTCCAGCAGCGCCTCGAGGAAGTCGTTGGGCGAAAACACCTCGAGATCCTCGGCTGTCTCCCCCACGCCGACGTACTTGACAGGCAGCCCGAATTGTTCGGCCACGGGCACGATCACCCCTCCGCGGGCCGAGCCATCGAGCTTGGCCAACACGATGCCGGTGCAGCCTGCCGCCTCCTTGAAACCTTTCGCCTGCGAGAGCGCGTTTTGGCCTGCCGTCGCATCGATGACCAGCAGCGTTTCATGGGGGGCGTCCGGAATCTGCTTGGCGATCACCCGGCGAATTTTCCCGAGTTCCTGCATGAGATTGGATTGGGTCTGTAGACGTCCGGCCGTATCCACGATGCAGATGTCAAAGTTTCCCTCGATCGCCCGAGCCACGGCGCGGTGAGCCACGCTCGCCGGATCGCTTCCTGTCTCCCCCCGAACGATCTCCGCCCCGACGCGGCCGGCCCACATCGCGAGCTGCTCCACGGCCGCGGCCCGAAAAGTGTCGCCCGCGCCGAGCACCACCCGCTTCCCGTCGCGCGTGAAGAGCCGTGCCAGCTTGGCGATCGACGTCGTCTTGCCCGAGCCGTTCACGCCGGTGACGAGGATCACCGTGGGACCGGTCGTGGCCGAGGCCAGGCCCGCCTCGGCAGGGCGAAGCCGCTCAAGGAGGACGGAGCGGATGGAATCGAGGACATCGGAGGGTTCGACCACACGCGCGCGAAACCGCGTAGCGATATCGGTCACGATCACTTCGGCCGCCGCGGGCCCCATGTCGGTCTTGATGAGCGACTTGCGAAGCTCTGCAAGGAACCCGTCGTCGACGAGCCGCCCTTCGCGCTTGAAGAGGTCGCGCACATCGGTCGCGAGAACCTTGGCGGTCTTCGCCAACCCTGCCTTGAGTCGATCGAGAAAGCCCATCCGTGTGCGGTCCTCCGAGAAATGGTGACGGACTTCAGGTCGCGCCGGCTGCCATGTCGGCCACGAAGCGGCCGAGGATACCGGATACGAAGCGCGGCGAATCGGCCCCGCCATACCGCCGAGCCAATTCGATCGCCTCGTCGGCGACCACCGCCGGGGGCGTATCCGCATGGAGAAGTTCGAACGCCGCGATGCGAAGGACGGTGCGATCGGTCGCCGCCATCCGCGAAAGCCGCCAATGCTCCGAGCGGCGATCGATTTCCTTGTCGATCCCCTCACGGTGGGCGAGCACCCCTTCAACAAGGCTGTCTGCAAAAGTCACGAGCGGTGTGGCCCGCAGGCGCCCGCGATGAAAACGATGGATGCTGACAAGCCGTTCGACACTCGGCGAAGCCTCGGCCGAGACGTCGAGTTGAAAGAGCGACTGAAGCGCCACTTCGCGGGCACGGCTGCGACTGCTCATGCGGATCCGCTCCTGGAAATGGTGTCGACGAGGTTGATCATCTCCACGGCAGCGGCGGCGACCTCCGCCCCTTTGTTCCCCGCGAAGCCATCGGCTTCGCTTCCCGACGCTCGGGCGATCGCCTGCGCCAGCGTGTCACAGGTGAGCACCCCAAAAAGCACGGGAAGCCCATGAATGCGTCCCACGGCCTCGATGCCGACGGCGGCCGCCTGGGCGATGTATCGGTCGTGGGTGGTCTCGCCACGAATGATGGCCCCCAGGCACAGAACCGCCGCATAGCGGCCGGTCGATGCCAGGCGATCCGCCGCGAAGGAGAGTTCGAACGAGCCCGGCACCCAGGCCACATCGAGCGACGTCTCGGGCAGCCCCGCCCGCTCGAGCCGATACACGGCCCCGGCCAGAAGCCGACTCGTCACCGGCTCGTTCCAACGGGAGACGACGACGGCCACGCGGGCGTTGGCCGGAAGCCGATTGGCCGAGACTTCAAACGTGTGGTGAGAACTCATGGAGAAGGCAGGCACGCCGAGAGACGACTACGACTTGAGACTGGCGAGAAACTGGGCGTTTGACTCGGTTTTGGTCAAACGGTTGACGAGCAGCTCCATCGCATCGACAGGATTCATCTCGGCAAGCACCCGCCTGAGCACACAAATGCGACGGTATTCGTCGGGCTCGAGAAGCATTTCTTCCCGACGCGTGCCCGAACGATTGATGTCGATGGCGGGATAAATGCGTTTGTCGACCAGGCGCCGATCGAGCATGATCTCGAGGTTGCCGGTGCCCTTGAACTCCTCGAAGATCACGTCGTCCATCCGGCTGCCGGTATCGACCAGCGCCGTGGCGATGATCGTGAGCGAGCCCCCCTGCTCCACCTTGCGGGCGCTGCCGAAGAACCGCTTCGGCCGCTGCAGGGCATTGGAATCCACGCCCCCCGAGAGGATCTTTCCGGAGTTCGGCACCTCGGAGTTCCAGGCCCGGGCAAGGCGGGTGATCGAGTCGAGGAAGATGACCACATCGCGGCCGTATTCCACGAGCCGCTTGGCCTTTTCGAGGACCATGTCGGCCACCTGCACATGGCGGCTGGAGTTCTCGTCGAACGTCGAACTGATGACCTCACACGACGGCCCCTTCACTTGCCGCTCCATGTCGGTCACTTCCTCAGGCCGCTCGTCGATAAGCAGCATGAAGACGTAGGCGTCGGGGTAATTGGCAAGGACGGCCTTCGCCATCTTCTGGAGCAGGATCGTCTTGCCCGCCCGCGGCGGGCTTACGATGAGGCCTCGCTGGCCGAAACCGATCTGCACGACCAAGTCGACCACCCGCATGGAGATCTCGTCGGCCGTCGTCTCGAGCTGAATCCGCTCATCCGGGTGCAGCGGCGTGAGCTCGTCAAAGAACACCCGTGTCGAAAGCTTGCCCGGGTCTTCGCCGTTGATCGCCTCGACCCGCAGCAGCGCAAAGTAGCGCTCACTTTCCTTCGGCGGGCGAATCTGTCCCGCCACGCTCATGCCGTTGCGAAGCCCGAATCGACGTATCTGACTCGGTGAGACATAGATGTCATCGGGGCACGACAAATAGTGGTAGTCCGGGCTGCGAAGGAATCCGAAACCGTCGGGGAGGATCTCGAGCGTGCCTTCCCCGAACATAAGTCCGTTGAGCTTGATCCGCTCCTTCAGGATCCGGAAGACAAGATCCTGTTTCTTGGCCCCGGTGACGTCGCCGATCTGTTCCTGTCGCGCGAGTTCCACCAATTCCTGCATCGAGAGCTGCTGGAGCGTTGCGATCGAGGGATCGCCTTTCTTGAGAGCCTCGTAGTGGCTGGTAACGTCGAGCCCTTCCTTGACCTCCTCGGCGATTTCCTCGGCGATACTCAGAGGCTCCCGTTCGGAATCTGAAGGAAGTTTCGAAGAAGCGGCGGGATCGCTCATGGCATATCTCGCTGATCCGAGTGGTTCATGACCACTGGCCAACGTTGTGGAAAGGTTTTGGAGAGTTGTTGACGAGGGCAGGCGACACGAAGACAAGGATGCCACGTTCCCCTGGTCCTCGCGCGGCATGCGCGAATACAGGGAACCGAAGCCATCAAGATGAGAACCCCAGGCGGGAGCCGGTGGCCTGCGAACCGCCCCTGCGGAACGTCATTGCCGCCGCAGCGAATCCCAGAACCGACCAACCTGGGCCTGAGTATAGGCCGGATCGCCCGTGGCATCCACGAGCCACGTTTTTTCCTGCGGAGGCAGACGATACCGACGCGTCCATGCCCGCTCCCGGGCAGCCCGCTGACTTGCCGGCCAGCCTCGGGTTTCCACCCGCCGCTGCCGCTCGGATTCCTCGCACTCGACCAGCATGAACTGGTCGCAGCGGTCATCCAGCCCGACCTGCATGAGCAGCGGCACATCGAGGACAACGACTCGGTCTGCCGCCCCCGGCACTCCAGCGAAGCCGATGAGTTGCTGCTCGATCCGCCGACGCACTCTCGGATGCACGATCTCCTCGAGATCGGCGAGGGCCGCGTCGTGTACGGCCGTTGGCCCGAACACCGCCTCCGCGAGGAACGGACGTCGCACTTGGCCAGCCTCGTCGGTCACAGCCGACCCAAAGCGTTCGATGATCTCGCGCACGACCTCGGGATCGCAGAGCACCTCGTGGGCGATTCGGTCAGCATCAATGACCTCTGCCCCGAGCCCCTCGAGCGCTCGGGCCACGGTCGATTTTCCAGCCGCGATTCTGCCGACGAGCCCGACGATGATCATAGAGATGTCCTACCCGCATTCGGCCCAGGTCGCACCCGAACTGACGGAAACATCGAGCGGCACGTCGAGCTTCATGGCCCCCCGCATCTCTTCGGTGGCGAGGCGCTCGACAGCGGCAACTTCATCGAGAGGCGCTTCCAGGATGAGCTCGTCGTGGATCTGGAGCACCAGCGCGGCCGCAAGTCGTTCGGCGCGGAGCCGGCGATCGACGGCAAGCATCGCGAGCTTGATGAGGTCGGCCGCCGAACCTTGCACGATCGTGTTGACCGCGGTTCGCTCGGGAAGGGTGAGGGCAGGTACACCGCCGGGGCCGCGGCGTGCCTCGCGGTCGCGGACGCCGGTGATCCCGCGGCGCCGGCCAAGGATCGTGGTCACATGACCGTCGCGGCGACATCGGTCGAGGATCTCGTCCATCCAGGCTGCCGCGCCGGCGAAGGTCGCGAGATAGGCAGCGATGAAAGCGACGGCCTCGGCTTGTGGGATGCCGAGGCTCTTGGCCAATCCGAAGCCGCTCTGGCCATAGAGAATTCCGAAGTTCACGGCCTTGGCCGTGCGCCGCTTGGCGTCGTCCACCTCGTCTTCGGCCACGCCATACACGGCGGCCGCGGTGCGAACATGGATGTCCACACCGGAGGCAAATGCGTCTTTCATCGCCGCATCACCCGAGAGATGGGCCAAGACGCGGAGCTCGATCTGGGAGTAGTCGGCGGCGACAAAACGCCAACCGGGATCCCCCGGCACGAAGGCCGCCCTGATCTGCTGCCCTTCGGATGTACGGATAGGGATGTTCTGAAGGTTCGGATCGCTCGAACTGAGCCGTCCCGTTGCCGCGATGGTCTGGTTGAAGGTCGTATGGACCCGCTGCGTGCCGGGATCGACGAGCAACGGGAGCGCGTCGACATACGTGCTCTTGAGCTTCGAGTAGCGGCGATGCTCGAGCAGCTTGGCCGGCAACGGATGCTGCGCAGCCAGTTCCTCCAAAACCTCCGCGTCGGTGCTGGCTCCCGTCTTCGTCTTTTTGATCACCGGCAGACCGAGGTCGGTGAAGAGCACCTCGCGCAACTGGATCGGTGAGGCAATCGAGAACGCCTTGCCCGCCATCGCATGGATCTCTTTTTCAAGCGCGGCCAGGCGGGTCGCGTACTCAGCCGACAGCTTTTCGAGGACGGCGGTGTCGATTCGCACCCCGCGACACTCCATGTCGGCCAACAGTTTTGAGAGCGGCATCTCGAGATCGTGATAGAGCGACGCCAATCCCGTATCGTCGAGCTCCGCGGGAAGCAGGTCGCTGAGTGCGGCGACGGCGGAAAGGTGGGCGGCGGCCCCGGCCGCGTCGGTTGGCTGCTCGACACCGGCCGCTTGGGCCGCATCGCCAGGCACGACATGCCCGAGATCATGCCGCCGACAGGTTTCGACGAGCCCGAGGTTTCGTTCGCCCGCCTCCAAGAGGTATGCCGCAAGGAGCGTGTCGAAGGTTGCCCCCGCGAGCGCGATCCCCAGCGTCCGCAGGGCGACGTCATGCCGCTTGAGGTCGTGACCTCGCTTCTTCACTGCGGGATCGGCCAGGAGGGCTCGAAGCGACTCATGACTTGCGAGTTGCTCGTTTGAAAACCAGGCCACCGCGTCGCCTCCGGCGAGAGCGATACCGATGGGCCACGTCATCGGTGTGGCAGCCTTCGGCAGGGCGACGCACATGACAACTTCGCCGGATGCCCGAAGCTTGGCCACCACGTCGTCTACTTCCGCGACCGTCGTCGGCTGAACCACGTCGGCCGAGCCGGGAGCGGCGGGCTCGGGCTCGGCGTCCATGGCAAAAAGGGTCGCGGGCTGGCGTCGAGCAGACGAAGCGACGGCGGGTGCCTTCGCTTTCACCCGCCCCAAGAGACTTCGAAAACCCAGCTCCCGAAGCAGCGACGCGAGGGCCTCGGGGTCGGGTTCATGGCGAACCCCGGCCGCCCATGGAATCTCGATCGGGGCGTCCGTATCGAGCCGGATGAGCTCGCGTCCCTCTCGAGCCGTCGCCGCGTGCGTTGCAAGATTCTCCTTTCGCTTGGCGCCGGAAACCTTGTCGATGTTGGCGAGCACACCTTCGAGTGTGCCGAATTTCTGGAGGAGTTCGCTGGCGATCTTGGGGCCGATGCCAGGCACCCCCGGAACGTTGTCCACCGCGTCGCCGACGAGTGCGAGGAAATCCACGACCTGATCCGGCCGGATAGCCCACTCGGCCTCGAGCTCCGGAATGCCAAGGGGAGCATTGTTCCTCAGGTTCAACAGGTGGACGCGGTCACTGAGCAACTGGCGGGCGTCCTTGTCGCTCGTCGCGATCGTGCAGGTGCCCCCGGCTGCTGCGACGCGCGTGGCCAGGGTGGCGAGGACGTCATCGGCCTCGAAACCGGGAAGCTCCAAGCAGGGAATCCCCATGACTTCGAGCAGACGACGGACGAGCGGAATCTGCGGCACGAGATCGTCCGGCATCTCGGCACGGTTGGCCTTGTAGGCTTCGAACCGTTCGTGGCGAAACGTCGGGCCTGCGGCATCCATGCCACAAAAGAGATAGTCGGGCTTCCGCTTCTCGATGATGTCGAGCAGATCGCGTGTCAGGCCGAAGATGACCGAGACGGGGCGGCCGTCGGGGGCCGTCATTTCCGGGAGCGCGTGGAAAAGCTGATACGCGCGGGAGAGCAGATCGATCGCGAAGACGGTCTTGCCAGTGAGGTCGGGTACGGTCGGCATGGCGTCAGTCGCCACTTCGCGGCTCGTACTCGAAATCCTTCCACTTCATCGCCCGGCGGAAGGGCTCGATGCGGAGCACGACCTCGCCATCCTGAAAGATCCGCACGGTGCCGCTCGTCTCGCTGACAGCCACGGCCACGCTCTTCGTACGACGGGTGATCGCCGCGGCGGCCCAATGGCGAGCGCCCAAGCCTTTCGCCACCGAAACGCTCTCGGCCGACGCATCGATGTAACGAGCGGCGGCCTCGACCGTACCGTCGCTGCCGATGACGAAGGCCCCGTCGAGCTGAGCGATCTCCTTGATGCCCTCGCGAACCCGCGGATCCGAGAGCCGCCTTTCGGCGCGGCCATACCCACGCACGGGATCGAAGCCGGCCGAATGGCTCGCTTGAATCACCTTGCGCGTGTCACCCACGACGAACAGCGTGCCGACAGGCTTGCCTTCGCGGCCCTCGCGGCCGATTTCGACGGCGAGGTCAACGACGAGCTTGAGGGTCTCGAGTGGCACTTTCGTTTCGAGGTTGCGAAGGTCGCGGGCCGTGAGTTGCCCGAGATGCTCGGCGAGCCGAAGGATGCTCACCGAATCGATCGTGTCGGCTTCGAAACCGCTGTAGACCGCGACGACCTGCGCTTCGGGAAGCAGGTGGTCGGCAGCCACGCATTCCAGCAGCGCCTGGGCCAGCCGCTCGTGGACCGGGAGGCCGACGACATCGAGCACCACCGTCTTGAGCGCATGGTCCGCAGCGCCGGCCAGGTCAGCCTCCTCGTCAGCGGCCACGAGAAGAGGAACGGTGCCGGTGAGTTGCCGAATCCGCGGCCAGTCGAGGCGATCATCGACGAGCAGCAATACGGCTTCCGCGCCGGTCGACTCGTACAGGCGCGTCGCTGACTCCAGAAGCTGTTCGAGCTGCGGGGTCACATTCGCTGCCATCATCGATCCGCTCCACGCCGGCCGGCCTCTGGCACCGCCCGGGGCCTCCGGACTCACAACGCCACGAAGAGCCGTGGCACCACCTGGGAAGCCGCGATGGAAGCGTACGGCGGCCGTGCGAAGGGATCAAGCCGTCGCCCTGTGCCAGCCCTCGCTCCTTGCTGGTCAACGGATCGTCTTGCTACCGCTTCGGGGCTGCTCGGCAACAGCGGCCGGCTCGCGGCCCGCCTTCATGTTGCCGTTGAAGGCTGCGATGCCACCGGGCAGCACCACGCCCCACGCCCGCTCCTGGTACATGTTGAGGGCATGCAGGGCGTGCCCGAGAGGCCCGATCTTCCAGTCCCGCGAGGGTTCTCTCATGAGGGCCCGGCACAAGAACTCGGTCGCCGCCACGATCCGC
Source organism: uncultured Candidatus Kuenenia sp. (assembly GCA_964498325.1). Classification (GTDB taxonomy): domain Bacteria; phylum Planctomycetota; class Planctomycetia; order Pirellulales; family UBA1268; genus QWPN01. The sequence goes on along the minus strand of CAZCHF010000003.1, from coordinate 5,536 downwards.
GGGTCATAGAGTCGCTCCTGGTCGAGCGAAGCGACGAGCCACTCGAGGATATGGCCGGTCGTCTGGATCTTCCGGTCGATGTCGTCCTCGCGATCGGCCGGATACTTGAACCACTCGGTGCTGAACGAGCCGTCCCGATTTTGGAGCTTCGTGAGCGTGAAGTTCTGAAAGTCGCGAACGTACCGGTCCGCTCGGAGATAGACGCCGTCGAGCTGACCGGTGGCCTTGAGTCGCCGTTGGCATCCGTAGGACAGCCCAAAGAGCCGGTGCGTTCCGCCACAAGCTGCCCCGCGGATCGGCTGCACGATCTCCTCTTCAGCGAGCCGCGCGATCGTCCACGTCTCGCCATCGCGGGCCGTCCAGGTCGCATCGGTTGGCAGATAGTGGGCCATCGCAATGAGCGTGAAGGTCAGCTCGGTGCCGGCTTTGCAGGAGAGCTTTTCCTCTTCGATGAGGTCGGTCACGGTGAAGCGATTGCCCTGCACGACGATCGGCGAACCGGCCGCCACACGACACTGGGCCAGGATGGCGAGGTACTGGGCAGCGTGCCCCTGCACACCGTAGTAGCCCTTGAGCGCGTTGAGTCGACCATCCGTCACCGTGAGCATCGTCTGCCCACGGCAGACGCCCGCGGAGTTCGACCAGCCGATGGCACTCACCAGGTCGCCAGCCGGTCCACCGACGCGGATCTGGGTCGGAATGCCAAAGGCGATGAAGCCGTGCATGACTTCCCAGGGCGTGTTCTGGGCCGTGTTGAGGGGCCGCCGTTGATACGTCGCGAGCGTATTCGCGATCCATTTCCGAAGCCGCTCGAAGCGCTGGGTTTTCGGGGCCGGCATGCCCGAGGGCTCGAGCCGTGTGACGACGAGGGGAACCGTGCGGCCGGCCGCCGCGGACCGCGATGGAACCGTGATCGTTTCGGGGGGTCGTGGGGCCGGCTGATAGTCGCGGGCCACGGCATCCGAGGCGATTTTGGTGAGGGAAGCCCGAGCCGCCGTCACAAACTCCGAGGTCTCTTCCCACGTGGGGAGCCGCGTGGGCTCGGAAGACTTCGCCGCCTGACGATTGGCCGCCGCAAATCTCGGGGCAGCCAGTTTCTCCAACCGAGCGACCTCGTCTTCCCCAGGCGGCTTGGGCACCGG
>CAZCHF010000003.1:0-4384 GCA_964498325.1 uncultured Candidatus Kuenenia sp. | reverse complement strand
GGGATGAAGGCCGGCGGAGGCTCGGGACGCGTCTTCAGCATGCCCTCGAAGAACCTGGTCGGACCGAGCCGCGACTTGCTGGGCGGGGCGGCGTTGACCAGCGCGATGGTCAGAACGCCGGCGACGCAGGCAAGCGTGAAACAGATACGGCGCCGCCGGGAGACCCCGCACGAAGCATGAGTCTCACAGGGATCTGAAGGTGACAATGGCATTGATTTCTGTGCGGGGGGGCAGTGGAGGCGTGGTGCCAAGGGGGGGTATCGGCATGGCGGGTCCGGGGAACCCGGCAGGACCGCGGGGCGCTTCATCCTTGCGGTAGCTTCCCTCGCCCGCACAAGCCGCGCCATTTGACAGGGGTGTTCATGAGTTTTGGTATCAGTACAAGCGTCGGAAGCCTTCGGCGATGGTCCATTCGGTTCCTGGAGCTTTGGGATCGGCCGCCCAGGTCCGCCAGAGGTTGACGTCGTCCCCGAGGTCCCGTCCGCTCACGGCCTTGAGCGAGGCGACGGCACGGTATTGGACGGCCGGGTCATCATTTTCGAGCGCTCGGGCAAGCACCGGGATCGCCGACTCGTCACGGAGTTTGCCGATCTCCTTGAGGGCTTTGAGCCTGACATCGATGGAGGCATCGCTCTCGAATCTCGCGGCGAGCAGGGCCACCGCCTCTGGGCCGCCTCGATCCGCTTGAACCTCGCACGCTCGGGCGCGAACTCGTTCATCGGGATCTTCGAGGGCCCCCTTGCAGACGGCAACGGCTGCCGGCGTGTCCCACTCGGCTGCCACCCCAAGGATCGCGCTGCGCACACGTGGATCGTGTTCCTCGAGCATCGCCTTCGTGAGTTTCTCACTGAACGCCTGCATCGCCTGACCGCCCTCTTTCTTCGCTCGATCGGCGTCGGCTTCGAGGTCGGCGATCCGTTGGTCGGCCGTCGCTCCGTAGCGCTCGCGTTCGAGCGCTACGCGCTTGGGATCAAGGCGATTGGCCCATCCGGCACAGCCCGTGCCTAGGAGGCTGGCCACGAGGAGAACCAGCCCTGAAGTTCGCATTGCGGCGGACGATGCCATCCGGGACGATACTCCTCGGAACAGGGGTTCGGGTGATCAGGACGGATGCGGACCGTAGCGATCTCCTGCGAGCGATGCGATCCCAGTGCAAGCCGTGATCCCTGCTCCCTGACTTTGAAGTCTGCCCACCTTTCCTGGCCGGCTCAGGCTTCGCGACCGAGCTTGTTTCCACCATGCGACCTCCTCGCCCGCTCCACCGTTCCAGGATGTCGCCGCTCCGGCGCGTTTTTCTTTTCGGAACATGCGTCGCCGCGCTGGCGTTCGGCATCGTGCCGGCCGTCGAGGTGGCGGCCAGTGCACCTGTCGAGGAGATCGGTCCTGGCAGGCGGGTGGCAGTCCGTACGAACGACGCCCGCGCGATCACCGGAAGGCTCGTCGTCGAGGCGGCCGACGGCGGACTGCTGTTGGAGCACGACGACGGGCGGTACGAGCTTTTCGAGCCAGGCACCGTTGCCAGCCGCACCGCGATCGAGGCGACCGTTCCTGCAACGACCGACGTTACGAGCCAGCAGATCCTGGCGACGCTGCCGCCGGGTTTCGACGTCTTGCAAACGAAGCACTACATCGTCTGTTTCGATACGACCCGCGACTATGCGAAGTGGTGCGCCGCTCTCTTCGAGCGGCTTCACGATGCCTTTGGAAACTACTGGTCACGGGGGGGCATCGAGATCTCGGGAGTCGAAAGACCGCTGGTGGTGGTGATCTTCGCCGACCAGAAAACCTATGCGGCCCATGCGGCGGCCGACCTCGGGACCGCAGCCGATCGGGTCGTCGGCTACTACAACCTCCTGAACAATCGCGTGATGACCTACGACATCACCGGGAGCGACGCGCTGGCCGCCGTTCGTGGCAGACGCCCCGGTCAGGTGGGCCTCGAGATCCTCACGAGCCCGGCGGCCAGCGGAATGGTCGCCACGATCGTCCATGAAGCGACTCACCAGCTCGCGTTCAACCGCGGCCTTCACCAGCGGCTCGCCGCGGTGCCGCTGTGGGTCAGCGAGGGGATCGCGACCTATTTCGAGACGCCCGACCTCGAAAATGCCCGCGGCTGGCGGGCGATCGGGAGTGTCAACGGCCAGCGGCTCGATCATTTTCTGGCCACGTATCGCCCTGGAGCGATCGAGTCGATCATCATGAGCGACGAGCCCTTCCGAAAGGCTGATTCGGCGCTCGACGCCTATGCGGCATCATGGGCGCTCACGCACCACCTTCTCCAGACGAGGAAACGGGACTTCATGGCCTACCAGAAGCGCCTCGGTGCGAAGGCGCCCCTTGCCGAAGACTCAGCCGAGGCCCGAGTGCAGGAATTTCGCGATGCCTTTGGCGATCCCCGTGACGTCGAGCAAGCCGTGTTCAAGGCTGCGGCCAGACTCGCTTCCCGCGCGCGGCGGTAACGCGCGTGCAAGCGGCTCCGCCCGCGCCTACACTGCGATGCTGCGGCGGGCCGCATCATGTCCCGGCACGTCCGACGGAGTGATCGTTTTCCTGTTTTCTGGAGAGGCTGATCATGGCGCAGTTCCATCACGAGTGGCGACCGACCCGACGCGACGTCCTGGCCAGCGGGGTGGCTGCGGCCGCAGCGACGACCGCCGGCCTTCTGCCGGCAGGCGGAGTGCATGCGTCAGGAAGAGAACGGCTGCGGATCGGTCTGATCGGCTGCGGCGGCCGCGGAACCGGCGCGGCGCGACAGGCGATCGCGGCGCACCCGGCAGTCCAGATCGTGGCGATGGGGGATCTCTTTGCCGATCATCTCGACGAGTCGGTGCGTCTCGTCACTCGGGACGGTGGTCGGGACTGCGACTGCCCTCCCTCCCGCCAATTCGTAGGCCACGATGCCTGGCGACAGGTCCTCGACTCAGAAATCGATGCAGTCATCTTGGCGGCAACGCCCTGGTCGCGCCCGTTGCACTTCGCGGCCGCCGTGACGCGGGGCCTGCACGTCTACGCCGAGCGACCGGCCGCGGCCGATCGCGAAGGGATGCGCCTCTTCCTTGCCGCCAGCGAGCAGGCGCGGAAGCACGGCCTCGTGGTGGTCTCAGGCTTGGCCGGCAGGCATCATCTTCCTTCGGTTGAAACGATCGGGCGCGTTCGCGACGGGGCCATCGGCCGACCTCGTCACGTCTCGTGTCGCGCGAGCATCGGCATGCCCTGGCATCGGTCACCCCAGCCATCCTGGACACCCGATGAGCAACGACTGCGAAACTGGGTGACCGACAGCGACCTTTCAGGCGGACCGTTCCTCGAGCGGCACCTGGACGCGATTGACCGAGGCCTCCAGGCACTGGGTGACGCCTGCCCGGTGTCGGCCTCCCCAGCAAACGGCTTCTCCGGACAAGGGGTTCGCTATCGGTTCGCAGGAGGCGAGGAATTCGTCGCCGAGATCGTCCGGTCACGCCAAGTCCGCGGCGCTCTTGAAGAGCGCGTATCTGGGACTGCGGGCACGGCCGACCTTTTGGCTCACCGGATCGACGGATCGGGCTCGTGGGCCTACGAGGGCACCAGCCACGACCGCTGGCAAGCGTGCATGGACTCGTTTGTGCATGCGATTCTCCACGGAGGCACCGGCGACGGCGGTCTCCCGCTGTGCCAGAGCACCCAGGTCGCCCTGCTGGGCCGCATGGCGCTCGAGACGGGGCGGGACGTGACCTGGAGCGAGGTCGTCGGCCCGACCGTCACCCTGACCGATATAATCTGACCCGGCTTGGATGTGACGGGTCGGGGATGTCGATGAACCGTCGGGACTGCCACAGGCCGCCCGCACGTCCGAGCCTGCGCAAGGACGGTTTCTGGCCCGGTGAGTCCCTCACGAGGTACGGCGAAGCATGGCTGGTTCTCGAACGACCCAAACGGCACTGACGATCGCGTTGAGCATCTTCGTGATGGTCTCCTTCGCGCTCGGCGTCACGACCTACCTCTATTTCGACAAGGCCGAGAAGGCTGAGTTGGCGAGAAGTCAAGCAGAGGCAGACGCCGCCCGCTCGGAGACGAAGACGCGTGAGACCGTCGAGGAAATGAACCGGATGCGGGCCATCATCGGCGTGGCCGAGGATGTCAAGGTCGAAGACGTCGAGCTTCAATTCAATGCGCTGGTCCAAAACGAATTCCAGGGTCTGAAGGGCACGACGGCGACGTATCTCGAGCTCCTGAAATCGGTCCGGGATGCGCTTCGCGAAAACAACGCGCAGGTCAAGACCGTCGAGGAGGAGAAGAAGGCACTCGCCGCTCAGAAGGATGCCGAAGTCGCTTCGGCGGAGAAGGCCAAGCAGGATGCCATCACCGCCGAACAGCAAGCCGCGGCCCAGCGCGACAAGGAAAAGGC
>CAZCHF010000002.1:156751-255312 GCA_964498325.1 uncultured Candidatus Kuenenia sp. | reverse complement strand
TTGAACTCGGGACCCGGGTGTGGGTGCACACCTGCACGCTCGACCACCCCTCCGCGCTGGCCGCCTACCAGGCCAGAGGTTTCAAGGTGTATCGCGAGGAAGTCCATGAGCCCGCCAGCGTGTCCGCGCAGGCTGGCCCGACTACGATAGCGCGTCCAGGAGATGACTTGATGGAGCCACGGATCATCGACGCACGGAAAGAATACGAACAGGGATCACTCGACGAGGCGACGGTCGAGCGGGATCCGATCAAGCAATTTGCGGCGTGGTATGACGCAGCCGTCGCGGCGGGACTGCCGGAGCCAGAAGCGATGACGCTCTCCACCGCCACGCCCGACGGCAGGCCGTCGGCTCGCATCGTGTTGCTTCGCGGGTTTGACGCACACGGATTCTGCTTCTTCACGAACTACCAAAGCCGCAAAGGCCGAGAGCTCGCGGCCAACCCCTACGCGGCCCTCACGTTTCACTGGACCGAGCACGAACGGCAGGTGCGGATCGAAGGCCGTGTGGAGAAGACCGCCGACGCCGAGAGCGACGCCTACTTCAAATCGCGACCATCGAAATCACGGATCGGCGCGTGGAGCTCTCCACAGAGTGAGGTGATCGCCGATCGCACCGCGCTCGAAGAACTTTTCGCGAGGTTCACGGCCGAGCATCCCGACGACACCGTGATCCCCAGGCCGCCGCACTGGGGGGGCTACCGCTTGATCCCGGAGCGGATCGAGTTCTGGCAGGGGCGCCGCAGCCGGCTTCATGATCGGCTGCGGTTTCGGCGCACGGAGGCGGGGACGTGGGTGGTGGAAAGGCTCGCGCCGTAGTGTCGGACAGTGGATGGCAGTCGATGACGCATGGACCCGCTCAGGGCTGTCCGTGCCAAAGAGCCGGCGTGGGAGACCAGCGCAGCCCGGAGGGCGAAGCGCCAGACTCCCCCGAGTGAGCGAAGGGCATGGATGCCCGTAGCGAACGTCCGGCGAAGTGGCACGGACAGTCCTGAGCCTGCGCCACCACGGGCGTTCCATTCTCGTGGTTGGAATCCACCCAGCGGGGGCGTATCTTGACGACTTCCGAATCGAACGAACCCGCAAGGATCCCGAAGGCCCGATGTCTGTTTCGACCGCTCCCGCCCAGCCCGTGACCGCTGCCCCCGAAGACCCCTGGTTCCAAGATCGTTTCGCCGACCGCATCGGCGGAGCGAACTTCGCCAAGGGCACCGCCATCTACAAGTTCGAGCTCATCAAGCGGGCCAAGCGGCAGGCGCTCGCCGAGCATCCCGAGCGGCGCATGCTCGATTTCGGAATCGGCGAAAACGACGAGATGGCCCCCGAAAGCGTACGGGCCGTGATGCGGCGCGAGATCGATCGTCCTGAGAACCGTGGCTACGCCGACAACGGCATCGCCGTGTTCAAGGAGGCTGCCGCGGCGTTCATGCATCGGGAGTTCGGGGTCGTGCTCGACCCCGTGAAGGAAGTCAACCACTGCATCGGCTCGAAGACCGCCTATTCCATGCTGCCGGTGGCCTTCATCAATCCGGGCGATGTGACCCTCATGACGGTGCCCGGCTATCCGGTCGCCGGCACGGCCACCAAATGGCTCGGAGGCAAGGTGCATCCGCTGCCGCTGGTGAAGGAGCGTGGCTTCCTGCCCGATCTCGAGAGCATCCCCGACGATGTGCTCGCACGAACAAAGCTGCTCGTGCTTTGCTACCCGAACAGCCCGACGGGCCGCACCGCCACGCGCGGGTTTTACGAGAACGTGATCGAGTGGGCCCACAAGCATCGCGTGATCGTGATCCAAGACGCCGCCCACATGATGCTCTCCTACGATGACAAGCCGCTGTCGTTCCTGTCGATCGACGGGGCCAAGGAGGTCGGCCTCGAGGTTCACTCGATGTCGAAGGGGTTTCACATGATCGGCTGGCGGATGGGCTGGGTCTGCGGCCACGAGCGACTCGTGCGGGCCTTCGCCGACGTGAAAGACAATTGCGACTCGGGCCAGTTCATGGCGATCCAGAAGGCGGCGGCTGCGGCCCTGGCTGATCCCGAGATTCCACGCCGCGTGCGCGAGAAGTATCGCCGGCGCCTCGAGAAAATCGTCGGGGTGCTCAGGGCCGTCGGTTTTGACTGCGAGATGCCGGGGGGCACGTATTTCCTGTACACCAAGAGCCCGACCGGCGCCGGCGACCGCGTGTTTGCCAACGCGCAAGAAGCGAGCCAGTTCTTGATCCACGAGATGTCCATCTCGACCGTGCCGTGGGACGACTGCGGCGCGTTTCTGCGGTTCTCGGTGACCTACGAGGCCGAGGATGAGACCGCCGAGGACGACCTCATGGCCGAAACCTACGCCCGTCTGCAACGGGCTCGCTTGAAGTTTTGATTTTTTGGTGCTCGATCGACCGCTTCGCCCCTGACCCACTGCCTTGCCCCTGTTCCGAGGAGTCTTCCCATGATTCGACTGATGCCCTCCACGCTGATCATCCTTGCCATGGGCCTCGCGGTCATCGCCCCGTCGGCCGGGTGCGGCGGCAAGAAAAAGGTGCTCACGGTCGCGCAGCGGATCGAGAAGGCCAAGAAGCTTCCCTCCCCTGAAGCACGTGCCGCGGAGTTTTCGAAGATCGCCGCCATGCGAGCCGACGCCAAGGACAAGAAGGGCGCCGAAGAGACGCTTGGCCTCGCCCTTGCGGAAGTGCCTGAAGAGGGGCAGCCACTGGTGTGCGTGCCGCTGCTCATCGAGATCGCGGAAACCTACATCGGGATCGGCCAGAAGAGTTCTGCCCGCAAGGCGATCGATCTGGCTGCCAAGATGGCCGGCACGCTCGAAGACCCGAAAGGCAAAGCGACCGTGCTGTCCCAGATCGGTGTGATCCAAGGGAGCAGTGAGTCTGGGCTCGGCGATTCGCGCGGGGCCAAGAAATCACTCGACGAGGCGGCCAAGCTTGCGACGGAAGGCGTGTCGGAGCGGTTCCGCGGGGAGGCCCTCGCCGTCGTTGCCATGGGGTATGCCGACGCGGGGCTCGCGAACGACGCCAAGGAGATGATCGTCACGCTCGAAGGGCTTGCCGATGGGCTCGCCGACCTTCGGCCGAAGGCCGAAGCCTATGCGGCGGCGGCCGCCGTGCGTGCCGCTGGGGGCGACAAGGAGGCGGCCGGGAAGTTGCTCGAAAAGGCTTCCGCCGCTGCCAAGGAGATCAACGATTTCCCGGCGAACCGCGTCTATGCGCTCGTGGCCGTCGCCAAGGCTCTCGTGGCCAATGGCGACAAGGCGAGTGCCAAGAAGCTCCTTGCCGACGCCGAGAAGTCGGCCTCGAAGGTGCCGGATCCGGAGCAGCAGAAGGCGGCGATCAAGATCGTGCGCGTGCTCCAGGCCAAGCTCGGGGCCTAGGGCTGCTTCACGCGGCGCTCGCCATCCATGGCCTCGCTTCGCTTACCGGGCCTCCGCCCGGAGCTCAACCGGCCATCCAGGCCTTGCATCAGGGGAGAGGTTAGCGACCGGTGACTTTCTTCAGGGCTTCGAGGGCGCGCTTGCGGGCTTCGCTGTGATCGACGATCGGCTCGGGGTAATCACGGCCAAGGGTGACGCCGGCCTTTTCGAGGGTGCGCTCGGCAACCTCGGCGGGAGCGTGGATGTTCTCGGCTGAAAGCCGCGCGAGCTGCGGCACCCAGGCGCGCACGTAGTCTCCCTCGGGGTCGAACTTTTCACCCTGGGTCGTCGGGTTGAAGATCCGAAAATAGGGCGCCGCGTCGGCGCCGCATCCGGCGGCCCACTGCCAGCCGAGCGTGTTTGCGGCCAGGTCGGCATCCACGAGCGTGTCCCAAAACCAGCGGGCCCCTTCGAGCCAACTGATCCGAAGATCCTTCACCAGAAAACTGGCGACGATCATCCGCACCCGGTTGTGCATCCAGCCGGTCGCCCAAAGCTGCCGCATGCCCGCATCGACCATCGGATATCCGGTGCGGCCACGCTGCCAGGCCCGCAGACCGACCGGATCCTTCGCCCACGGAAACCTCGCGTAGTCAACTCGCAGCGGTGCGTCGGTCGTGTGCGGGAAGTGATAGAGCAGGTGGGAGGCAAATTCGCGCCAACCGAGCTCACGCAGAAACACCTCTGCGTCGCCGGTGAGTTTCGCGACGGGCCGGCCACCGGCGGCGCGCCGCACCGCGTGCCAGATACGCCGCGGTGAAATCTCCCCGAAGTGGAGATGCGGCGAGAGCGTGCTCGTGCCATCGTGATCGGGCCGGTCACGCTCGGTGCCGTATCCCGACAGACGCGTTTCGAGAAACGCGTTCAGCCGCTTGGTCGCTCCTGCCTCGCCAGGCGACCACGTCTTCCGCATCGTCGTGTCCCAGGGAATCGTCGGGAGCAGATCGAGCTCGCCCAGCGAAAGGGTTTGGACTGGGTTTCCAGAGGTGGTCGACGCCGCGAGAAGCTTTCCAGGCGCCGCGACCGGTTCGGCTGGTTCCGGCCGCGCGAGGAGCGATCGCCAGAACGGCGTGAACACCTGGTAGGGCTTGCCCTCCTTCGTCGCCACGTGAACCGGTTCGAAGAGCAGTCCGCCATTGAAGCTTTCGGTGACGAGGCCGTCGGCCGTGAGGGCCTTCTTGATGGCGGTGTCACGCTTCACGACCGCCGGCTCGTAGCGGCGATTCCAGACGACGTGGGTGGCAGCGACCTCCCGCGCGACTGCCCGGATCGCGTCGAGCGACGGTCCGCGGCGGATCACAAGCGAGGCACCGACCTTCGCGAGCGCCGCCGAAAGTTTTTCGAGTGAATGGTGAAGCCACCAGCGCGACGCCGCTCCTGGCTCCCACGGAGCCTCCTCGTCGGGAGCCCAGATGAACAGCGGCACGACGCGGCCGCGGCAGGCGGCGGCGAGCGCGGGATGGTCGTCGAGTCGAAGGTCGTGACGAAACCAAACAATCGTGACGGGGCTTTCGGTCATGGGCCACTCTGGCCCGGTGTCGGCGGCGGCACCGAGCTCCTTCGGAACGCGGCCCCCTGAAGCCGGTAACCAACAAGGCGCTTCTCAATCTCGATGATGACGTAGATCGTGATGCCGACGACCATGATCACGCCCCATGTCGTCAGCGACAGCGGCTCGGTGCGAAAGAGCCGATTCATGATCGGGTTCTGCGCGAAGAACACCTGCAGGGCGATCATCGCCGCCGATCCCCACAGTGCCGGTCGATTCGTGAAGAGACCGATTTCGAACATGCTCCGCGTCAGCGACCGGCAGTTGAAGAGATAGAACAATTCACCGATGACAAAGACGGTCGTGGCGGCCGTCTGAGCCTCCTCGAGCGAGGCACCGTGCCAACGCCGCAGCCACGCAAAGACGCCGCAGCCGCCTGCCGAAAGCAGGACGCTCACCAAACCGATCCGCTTGGTGATGTCGGGGCACAGAAGCGGGGCTTTCGGATCCCGCGGTGGTCGATTCATGACGCCCGGCTCCTTCGGCTCGAAGGCCAGCATGAGCCCGAGGAGGATCGCGGTGGTCATGTTGATCCAGAGAATCTGTACCGGCGCGATCGGCAGCGACGTTCCGAGAAGCACTGCGCCAATGATCGTGAGGGCCTCACCGCCATTGGTCGGCAGGGTCCACACGAAAAACTTGGTCAGGTTGTCGAAGACGCCACGCCCTTCCTCGACCGCCGCCTCGATCGACGCGAAGTTGTCGTCGGTGAGAACCATGTCGGACGCCTCGCGGGCGACGTCGGTGCCCCCCTTCCCCATCGCCACGCCGATGTCGGCCTGTTTGAGGGCCGGAGCGTCGTTGACGCCGTCCCCCGTCATGGCCACGACGTTGCCCCGCGTCTGAAGGGCGCGCACGAGCCTGAGCTTCTGTTCGGGGGCCACGCGGGCGAAGACCGACACGCGGTCCGCGGTCTCGGGCAGATCCGCGTCGCTGATCCGCTCGAGCTCGGCGCCCGTGATCGCTTCGGCAGGTCGACCGTCGCCGTGTGCCGCGCCTTCGATCCCCAAACGAGTCGCGATGGCAGCAGCCGTAATGGCATGGTCGCCGGTGATCATCTTCACGCGAATCCCCGCCGCCTGGCAGGTGGCCACCGCGGCGATCGCCTCCGGTCGCGGCGGATCGATCATCGCCTGGAGTCCCAGGAAATGCAGGTCCGCAGCGACATCGTCGTGGGAAAGCGCGTGCGTGCCGGCCGGCAGTTCCTTGCGGGCGAACGCGAGCACCCGGAGGCCATCGGCGGCGAGTCGCACGACCGTCTCGGTCACGGCCTTGTGGTCAAGTGGGCCAGGCTTGCCAGTGGCATCCCAGGCCGACGAGCAGCGAGCGAGAATCGCCTCCACCGAACCTTTCATGTAGGCGAGCCGTGGACGATCCGCTCCCTGGTCGTGGAGCGTGGCCATGTATTGCAGTTCCGACTCGAAGGGAATCGCATCGAGTCTCGGGAGGTCACCATGAATCCGGTCAGCGGAAAGATTCGCCTTGGCAGCCACGACGAGCAGCGCCCCCTCCGTGGGATCACCTTCGACCGTGTGATCATGCCCATGCTGCACGAGCCTCGAATCGTTGCACGCAAGGCCCGCCCGCAGGCACTCCTGAAGCGCGTGGCGTTCGGTGAGATCCTGGCCATGATCGTCGTTCGCCGTGATCGTGCCTTCAGGAGCGTAGCCCGAGCCACTGACCGCGTAGTGTTCTCCTCCGGCCACGATCGTGGCGACCGTCATCTGATTCTGGGTGAGCGTGCCGGTCTTGTCGGAACAGATCACGGTCGTGCTGCCGAGCGTTTCGACGGCCGGCATCTTGCGGATGATGGCGCGACGCGTGGCCATCTTGGCCACCCCGATGGCCAGCATGATCGTGACGGCCGCAGGCAACCCCTCGGGGATCGCCGACACTGCGAGCGCCACCGACGTCTTGAAGATGAGCTTGAAGTCCATGCCCCGGGCGAGGCCCACGACGAACGTGGCAGCCGACACCGCGAGGATGACGACCAAGAGCACGGAACTGAACTGGGCGATGAGCCGTGTCAGCGGCGTTTGGATATCGTCGGCCGACGCGATCAAGCCTGAGATGCGCCCCACTTCAGTCGCGTCGCCGGTAGCCACCACGACCCCGGTGGCTTGCCCGAAGGTCACGAGCGTCGAGGCATAAGCCATGTTGGAACGGTCCGCCAGCGGCACATCGAGCCCGAGCGGGGCGACCGTTTTCTCGACTGGCACCGACTCACCGGTGAGGGCCGCCTCGGCGACCTGGAGGTCACGGCATCGAATCAGCCGCAGATCGGCCGGCACCTTGTCGCCCGACTGGAGCACCACGATGTCGCCGCGCACGATCCCCACGGCGTTGATCCGCAACTTGTGACGACCGCGGATGACCGTCGCCTCGGTGACGAGCGTCTTGCCGAGGGCCTCGATGGCCTGCAGGGCCTTTCCCTCTTGGATGAAACCGACGATCGCGTTGACAAGCACGACCCCGAAGATCACCCAGGCATCGACCCAATCCTCGAGGATCGCCGTGACGACCGCGGCAATGAGGAGGATATAGATGAGCGGCTGATGAAACTGGAGCAGGAATCGCATGAGCGGGCTCTGACCCCGTCGGGCCGTCAGTTCGTTCGGCCCATCCTGCCGCAGCCGCTCGGCGGCTTCGTGTGACGAGAGCCCATGCGCCACGTCCGTACCGAGGCGGGCGAGCGTGTCGTCGGAAGAAAGCTGGTGCCAGGGTGCTGGCGCAGAGGCGGGCGAGGTCATGGCATGAGCCTAGGGGACGGCGGAATCCAGCCAAGCGTAGTCGTTTCGGAGGCTCGAGCCCACCTCGTGCTGCGGCCTGAGTTTCGAGCCCGTTGTCGGTGCGAAATCGGTTCACACGAAGCGTTTGAGGTTTCGGAGATGATCGAGCAGGTCGGCCCGAAAATCAGGGTGGGCGATCGAGACGAGCGCTTCGCCCCGTTCACGCAGCGATTTGCCATGGAGGTTCACGGCCCCATACTCCGTGACCACCCAGTGGACGTGGCCCCGGGTCGTGACGACGCCGGCACCGGGATTCAGCTCGGGCACGATGCGCGAGATCGTTCCTCTGGCGGCGGTCGAGGGCAGGGCGATGATCGGCTTGCCGTCACGAGACAAGGCGGCCCCGCGGATGAAGTCCATCTGGCCACCGATGCCGGAATAGATCCGGTGACCAAACGAATCGGCGCATACCTGGCCAGTGAGGTCGATCTGGATCGCGGAATTGATGGCGATGAGGTTGTCGATCTTGCGCATGAGCGCGGTATCGTTCGTTCGGTCGCACGGATGAAACTCGACGAGCGGATTGTCGTCGATGAAGTCGTAGAGCCTGCGGGACCCGATGGCGAAACTCGTGACGATCCGCCCAGGATGAATCGACTTGAATCGGTTCGTGATCACGCCCGCCTCGGCGAGCGACACGATGCCGTCGGAGACCATTTCCGAGTGGATCCCGAGGTCGTGCTTGTCGTGCAGCCGGCTCAGCACGGCATCGGGAATGCCCCCGATCCCGAGCTGCAAGCACGAACCGTCTTCCACGAGGTCGGCAATCAGGTCGCCGATGCGGGCCTCGACGTCAGATTCCGCCTGCGGCGCGCGCGAAGGGAGGTCGCGGTCCGTCGCCATGAAGGCATCGACACGCGACAGGGGAATGGCGGAATGGCCGTGCGTCCGGGGCATGCGAGCGTTGACCTCCGCCAGGAGGATCGGCGCCGTCATCGCTGCGGCGAGCGCCGCGTCGACCGACGTTCCGAGTGTGCACAGCCCGTGGGTGTCGGGTGGTGAGAGTTGCAGAAGCGCCGCGTCGAGTCGGATCTGGCCGCTCTTGAAGAGGGCCGGGATATCCGACAGGAAGATCGGCATGAAGTCGGCCCTGCCTTCGGCGATCGCCGTGCGCAGTCCCGCGCCCGTGAAGAGAGACACGGATCGAAACCGATCGGAATGTTCCCGATCGGCGAACGGAAGGGGGCCTTCGAGGTGGAGGTGGTAGAGACGGATGTTCGCCAGGTCTTTCCGTCGCACCATCGCTTCGACGAGAGGTGATGGCGTGGCCGCCGCCCCATGGACGAAAACGTTCATGCCACTTCGCAGATGCGACACCGCCTCATCTGCATCCTTCGCTTGCTTCTGCCAGTCGCTCATGACTTCGCGCACTCCACAGGATCCCAGCCGGCGTCACTGGCGTCCGTTATAATCCGGACGCCGCATGCCCGACGCACTCGACGACCATCGAGCATAGCGCACGTGGCTACCACGAGGAGGGACCGTGACGTTTCCGGACTGTACAGGGGAGAGCGGGTTTCTCTGCGAGCTTCCACCTGAGTGTCTCGTGAAGGTCCGTGGGCTCCTCTCGTCGCGGCACTACGCCCCCGGCGCGACCATCTTCGAAGAAGGTACTTTTCACGACGAGCTGCATGTCGTGGTGTCCGGGCATGTGCGGCTCGACATGCGGGTTCCGGGAAAGGGGCGCATTCCGATCCTCACAGCGGGACCTGGCGACGTGCTGGCCTGGTCGGCCGTGATCGGGGACCAGATCATGACCACGTCGGCGGTCGCCATGGAACAGGTTGCGACCACTGCCATCGCCGGGTCGGCCCTGCGGACGGCATGTGAGGCCGACCATGAGCTCGGTTACCAAGTCATGAGGCAGTTGGCCACGGCGCTTTCACGACGGCTCGTGGCCACCCGACTCCAGCTTCTCGATCTCTTCGCACGATCCTGATCCATCATCCTCGAGGGTCGCGCCGCGATGCCGGCATCCGAACAATTCCTCCCGAAGCAGGGCCTGCAGAAACTGATCGACGAGCTGCGGCATCGCGGCTACGTGGTGGCTGGCCCGACGGTTTCGGAAGAGGCGATTTGCTACGACTCGATCGACTCGGTCGCCCAGCTTCCTGCAGGCTGGACCGACGAGCAGGCGCCGGGGCATTACCGCTTGAAGCGGCGCGATGACGAGGCCTGGTTCGGATACGTCGTGGGACCACATTCTTGGAAGCGGTATCTCTTCCCACCCCATGTCGTGCTGACGAGCTCGAAGCCAACTGAAAGCGGCTGGACCTTCTCCACGCCGGAGGACACGTTCAAGCCCCACGCCTTCCTCGGTGTTCGTGCGTGCGAGTTGGCCGCCATCCGGATTCAAGACAAGGTCTTCTTGGAGGGGCCGTATCAAGACCCGATTTACCGAAGGCGGCGCGAGCAGACGGTCTTGATCGCGGTGAACTGCACGCAGGCAGCGAGCACCTGTTTTTGTGCGTCGATGGAGACGGGCCCACGCTGCTCGGCAGGATTTGATCTGGCGCTCACGGAACTTGCCGAGGGTTTTGTGTGCGAGATCGGCACGGATCGTGGCCGCGAACTTTTGGAGGCTTGCGAGACGGCGTCGCTTCAATCGCACCACGCCGCGGCGGCCGACGCTGCCCGACAGCAGGCGGTCGATCAACAAAGCCGCCACCTCGACACCAAGGACCTCCCGGAGCTCCTCGCCGCATCGCGAAACCATCCACACTGGCATGTGGTCGGCGACCGCTGCCTTTCGTGCACCAACTGCACGATGGTCTGCCCGACTTGCTTTTGCATGTCGGTGGACGAGGTTCGCGATTTGAGCACCGGCGAGGTGAACCGTGAGCGGAAGTGGGACTCCTGTTTCCACACCGACTTCACCTACATGAACGGCGGCGTGGTTCGCACCGAAACCTCGCACCGCTACCGGCAGTGGCTGTCGCACAAGCTCGGCACGTGGCATGCTCAGTTCGGTACGTCGGGTTGCGTCGGCTGCGGCCGCTGCATCACCTGGTGCCCGGTCGGGATTGACCTCGTTGCGGAAGTCGCGGCCCTTCGCGCGGAGCCAGTCGGATGACGTGCCAACTCCATGCCGATCCATGGCAGGTTCAACCCGCGACGATCCGCGCCATCGTTCAAGAACTCGACGACATCGCGACGTATCGGCTCGAGACGCCATCCGGCAGTTCGTACGCGTTTCAGCCCGGGCAGTTCAACATGCTCTACCTGCCGGGTGTGGGAGAGTCGGCCATCTCGATGAGCGGCGATCCGCATGCCCAAGATTCATGGATTCACACCGTGCGCGTCGCGGGCAACGTCACGCGCACGCTGGCCGCACTTCGCGTCGGCAACACGCTCGGGCTCCGCGGTCCGTTTGGGGCGGGTTGGCCCGTGGACCAGTGGCACGGCAAGGACGTGATCCTCGTCGCCGGCGGCGTGGGCCTTGCGCCGTTGCGACCGGTGATCTACGACATCCTGCATCGTCGCGGCGCGTATGGCCGTGTATGGCTCATTCTCGGTGCCCGTACGCCGGGCGGCCTTTTGTACCCGTCGGAACACGCGGCATGGATCCGTGGTGGCATCGACGTGCAGCAGACGGTGGACCGAGCCATCGGCGAATGGCAGGGCAACGTGGGCGTGGTCACGCTCCTGCTCGATCGCCTGCGGCTCCCGGCGCCGGACCAGGCGGTCGTCGCCACCTGCGGCCCGGAAGTGATGATGCGTTTCACCGCGATGAGCGCGGCACGCCGCGGGATTCCGCCGGAGCGAGTGTGGGTGTCGCTCGAACGCAACATGCAGTGTGCGGCGGGGCTCTGCGGCCACTGCCAGCTTGCCGAAGAGTTTGTCTGTAAAGATGGTCCGGTGTTTCGGTACGATCGCGTGGCGGGTCTCATGACGGTGGAGGGCCTCTGACTTTCAGTGGGAAAAGCCATCCCTGGCCTTTTCCCACTTGGTCGACCATGGAAAAGCCGAGGTTCTCCACGGTCGACAATCGCCGCTTCGTGCGGCGATAACCATTCGTATCCACTGACATCCGGAGGTTTCCGAAATGGCTACAAGACCTCGCGTCGCCGTCGCCAAGTTCGCGTCGTGTGATGGCTGCCAGCTATCCCTGCTCGACGCCGAGGACGACCTGCTCGCGATCTGTGAGAAAATCTCGATTGCGAACTTTGCCGAGGCCAGCAGCGATCTTCAGCCGGGCCCGTATGACGTCACGCTCGTCGAGGGGTCGATCACGACCGAGCACGACGCGAAGCGCATTCGCGAGCTGCGGCGAGACTCCACATACCTTGTGACGATTGGGGCGTGTGCCACGGCCGGCGGCATTCAGGCGCTGCGGGCCTGGGGCGACACGGCCGAATGGGTCCGCGCGGTCTATCCGACGCCCGAATATGTCAGCACGCTTGCCACCTCGACACCGATTGCGGAGCACGTTCTCGTCGACTTTGAGTTGCGTGGATGTCCGATCTCGAAGACGCAGCTCGTCATGGTGATCACCGCGCTCGCGGAGGGGCGGCGACCGCGGTTGCCGTCGCACGCGGTATGCCTCGACTGCAAGCGGCGGGGCACCATCTGCATCGAAGTGGCCCAGGGCACGCCTTGTCTCGGGCCGGTCACGCAAACCGGCTGCGGGGCGATCTGCCCGGCGTTCAACCGCGGCTGCTACGGGTGCTTTGGCCCGATGCCGCAGGCAAACGGCGAGAGCCTCGTCGCACACTTCGAGCGGTCCGGCCACGACGCGATCCAACTCGTGCCGCTCCTTCGCAACTTCAACGCCGCCGCCCCCGAGTTCCGCCGCCAGTCCGACCGGCTGGAGCGCTCCGCGAATCCGTGATCGCTCTCTTTCGTTTCTGAAAGCCATTCCGGCTTTGGCGGATCGCGAAGCATGGCGATCCAAGTTCCTGCGTCACACTCGATCGCGTTGAGTTTGGCCGAAGAAAAGGCGTCTCCCAGAGGCCGATCTGCGCTGGCACCACCCCGCCACCTGTCGCTTGAGACAGCTTTTTCATGAAAATCCAATTTATTGATTATGCTAGCTCATTTCGTTATCTTGCTATGTAGATCCACCGGGGGAGCAATTCGGATTCCTGGAAACTGGCCAGCAAACGACCGTCTCTGCGCCGATGTTCAGTTTTCGTGAGCACTCCTTGCTTCGGATTCTCGACCGCTTGTGTTTCGCCTCGTGCCTGTCGTGCCAAAAGGTGCCCAATGATCGTTCGCACGCCTTCCGCGCCGTTTCGAAGCAGTGGGTCGCTCCGGTTGTGGGCGGCAGTGCTCTTGATGGCAGTCTCGGCCGCCTCGGCCCATGCCCAATCGACGCTCTTTTGGTCCGGAGACGGCACCGCCCCTGGCGGTAACGGAACTTGGAACACGTCAGCCCTGAACTGGAGCACGTCTTCTACCGGCCCGTTCACCGGCAATTGGACCAACGGCAACTACACGGCTCGATTCGCCGGCGCCGTTGCCACACCAACCGTCACGCTTGGCGAGAACATCACCGCCGGCAGCCTCTGGTTCGACAGGACGGGCTACACGATTGTCACCGGTGCCAACACACTCACGCTCGGTGCCGCCACCAACGCGTTCGCGTTCAACAACGTCGCCCTGGCCACGATCAACGGCACCATCGGTGGCACTGGCAATCTGACCATCGCATCCACCCAGCGCACCACTGCTGGCACGCTCGCATTCACGGGGAACACCACCGGCGGATGGTCTGGAATCACCACACTCGGGCCGAATCTCACGGTGACTTTGGATGCGGCTGCGTCGCTCAACCGCAATCTCCTGAACACCTCGGCCATCGCCCTCTACGGCGGATCTGTTAGTTCGGGCGTCATCGCAAACAATGCCAACGCCAATGCGAACCGCATCAATGACGCGGCGAATTGGACGGTCAACGGTGGTGCGTTCACGTGGGGTTCCTCCAATGCCGGTGGCACCTACCGGGAAACCATCGGCACGGTGACGCTCAACCGCGGCCAAATGAACGTTTCTCTGAACGGAAATCTCAGCAGCGGCAGTCAGGAGTTGACGGTTGGCACGTCGGGTATCGGATTGGTTCACTCCGGATTCTCCGCTGTAACGTTCTCCAACGCCGCTACGAACTTTACGAACGCCACTGGCAACAATCGAATCCGCGTCAACGGTATCACCACCAGCACGCCGGCAAACGAGATCATTGGTCCCTGGGCCACGATTGGTTCGGCGGCCGGAGCGCAATCTGACTATGCCCGATACGACTCCGATGGCACCTATGGATACGTTCTCACGCGCAACATCGCCGCCAGCGCGCAATCTACATGGTCCACGACCCACGCGGGCACGAGCAACTACACGTTGGTGAACACCGGTGTCACTGCGGCCACTAACGGCCGCCTGACAGCCGGCCGCTACATCAACACCCTGCGAAACAACACCTTATCTTCGGCGGCTCCGATCACGGATGTCGGAGACTACTTCACCGTTGCGGGAAATGATCTTCAAAATGGCGATGTGGTGACTGTTCGAAACGCAACCGGCCTGACCAATGGACAGGCCTACTACGTTGTCAATAAGGACGTGAACGGCGTAAATACATTCCAGGTGGCGACCACGCCAGGAGGATCCGCGGTCGCGATCAGTGGCACGACAGCCAACGTGAACGCCGGGCTGAGCCTCAACGGCCAGACGCTCGGCACCTTCGGGATATTGAATGGGTCCAGCGAACCCTTCGCTATTGGGCGGTCTGGCGGCGGCGCCGTCACCCTGCCGACGACCGCGTCTGGCAATCTGTATGTGATCAACGGCAACGCCTCGGTCTGGGTCGATGCCCCCATCACAGACAACGGCCCCGGCGTGCTGACGCTCATCAAGGGCGGTACGTCTGGCAACGGCAGCGGCACCGTGACGCTCTCCGGCACCAACACCTACACCGGTGGCACAGTGATCAATTCTGGGGCCTTGGGGTACACCACCGACGCCGCCCTCGGCGCGTCGGGGAGTCGAAACGTCACTTTCAATGGCATTGGTTCCCTCACGTGGGGCTTTGACGGCTCCAGCTTGGGCACGCTGACGGTCAATCAAGGCGCGGTGGCAACTCTTTCCTCGCTCAATACCATCACGTTTGCCACCACGACCGGGGGCGGAACGGTTGTCGCTTCGGGTGGCCAGAACAAGATCGTCTCCCTCGGGAACGCGAGTACGTTCACGGGTGACGTCGTATTGGCGTACAACGCCAATAACAACTCCGGTACCAACAACCCGCATCTTCGCTTTACCAGCCTGAACGATGCGGCTGGGTCGGCACTGCAGATATATAGGGTCGGTGGCGGCACCGACTCTGGCCAGATCGGGCAGGTCGGAATCTATGGCGATGCTGGGCCGGTCACATTCAACCAACGCCAGGTGCAAATCCTCTCCCGGCCGACCACAACCAGTAACCCAAATCTCGCCCAGGTGTATCTGAGTAACAACAACTCCAACGCGGCGAACACGTGGGTCATCAACACGCCCCTGCTGAATGCGTCCGGCCGCGACATGACGCTCGGTTTGATGGGAACCAACATCGGGGACAACGAGTTTTCAGGTGTGATCGGCAATTCGATCTACAGCGCCTCCAACCCGCCCCCAAATGGCTTTAGCAGCGGAACAGGCGTCCTCAGTCTCTCAAAGCAAGAAGCAGGCAGGTGGATTCTTTCCAATACCGACAATTCCTACACCGGCTCAACGGTGATTAGCGGCGGATGGTTGACCGTGACGAAACTTGCGAATGGAAACGCAACGAGCAGCATCGGCGCTTCTTCAAATGCCGCCTCCAACTTGTCCATGGCCAACGGCACGCGTTTACGATACATCGGTTCTGGTGACTCGACTGATCGCAGTTTCTTGATGAACTTGAGCACGGCCGGGCACAGCGTGACAATCGAGGCGTCGGGCACCGGGGCGGTGAACTTCACGAACACGTCGACGCCCGGCTATGGAACGGCGAATCAGACTCGCACTCTCGGCTTGAGCGGCTCGAATACCGGTGCCAACACCCTGGCGGCCACGCTTGTGGACAATGGCACTGGGGCATTGAGCATCAACAAGTTAAGCCCCGGCCGATGGGTTCTCACTGGCATCAATACCTACACCGGCACGACGACAATCAATGATGGCGTCATTCAGGCCGCCGTGTCCGGTGGGGGCCTGCCAACGAGCAGCATTCTTCAACTCCGTGGCGGCGTCTTTCAAAGCAGCGGGACGTTCACTCGAACCGTCGGCACGGCTGCGGGCAACGTGAATTGGTCCACCAGTAGTGGCGGATTCTCTGCGATCGGCGGCGCACTCAATGTGCAGCTCAACGGTGGCACAGGAAGCGTTACTTGGAACGGTGCAAGCATGGTGTCGACCGGACAGACCCTGATCTTTGGCTCCGCCAGTGCAGACAGCATGGTGGACTGGCAGAACAGCCTCAACCTTGGGTCGAGCGGCAGTGGCCAGCGCACGATTCAAGTGGTCGACAACTCGAACTCCACGACCGACATCGCCCGTATCTCCGGCAGCATCACGAACACCGCGGCGGGATGGGGCATCATCAAGACCGGCAACGGCACGCTCGAATTGACGGGCACGAACACCTACACGGGCGGAACGACCGTGAGCGAAGGCATTTTGCTCATCAACGGCGACAACAGCGCCGCCACGGGAGCGATCAGTGTGGCAGCCGGAGCGTACCTTGGCGGCACTGGCACGATTGGCGCCGATCTCAACTTTGCTGCCACATCGCTCTTCGAGATCGCGGACATCAACGACCCGCTGGCCGTGACCGGCACAGTGACGTTCGGATCGGGTTTCGGAATCGCCAATCTGGCCGGCATCGACTGGAACGCGCTCGATCTCAATACCGCATACACGCTTATCAGCACGAGCCAGACGTTCACCTCGGGGGACATCTCAAACTTTGGGGCCGCCAATGCTGCCCCGGTCGGCGGAGGCCGTTCGGCGTACTTCCAGAGCGGCAGTCTCCAGCTTGTCGTCGTTCCCGAGCCAGCGGCACTTGCCCTCGCTGGCCTTGGGATCGCCGGCATCGCCTCCGTTATTCGCCGCCGCAGGAAGGCCTCGAACTGATCATTCGGGGACGGGGCCGCGGGCACTTTCCACCTCGGGCGACGCCGCGTTCGTAGGATTTGCGGAGGCCTGTCCTCTATGCTGGCAGCCAAGCGGTGCCGTCTGGCAGACGCGTCCGAATCGTGGTGCCATGGCTGACGAACTGATCGACGTGCCGATTCTCACACGGGTCGAGGGAGAAGGGGCGCTCACCCTGAAGCTGCGCGACGGCAAGCTCGTCGATGCCCAGCTTCGGATCTACGAGCCACCGCGACTTTTTGAAGCACTGCTGCGCGGTCGGCCGCTCGAGGACGCGCCCGATATCACGGCCCGAATCTGTGGCATCTGCCCGGTCGCATACCAAATGAGCGCGGTGCATGCCCTCGAAATGGCTCTCGGCGTGACGATCTCGCCCGAGATCAGGAAACTGCGTCGGCTCCTCTACTGCGGCGAATGGATCGAGAGCCATGTGCTCCACATGCACCTGCTCCAAGCCCCCGATTTTTTCGGGGCCGCAAGCGGCATCGAGTTGGCCAAACGCTTTCCAGTCGAGATGACCCGGGGACTGCGGCTCAAGAAGGTCGGCAACGAGCTTCTCGAAATGCTCGGAGGCCGGGCCATCCATCCGATCAACGTTGCCGTCGGTGGGTTCTATCGATGGCCCAAACGTGAAGCGTGGGACGCGCTCATCCCAGCGTTTGAAAAGGGACTCGAGGATGCCCAGGCGGCAGCCCGCTGGGTGGCGACGTTTCCGTTTCCCGATTTCGAACAAGACTACGAGAGCGTCTGCGTGGCTGGACCGGATGAGTATCCGTTCAACGAAGGGGATATCGCCATCGGGCCTTCGCTCACGATTCCGGTCACCGAATACGAACAGCATTTTGCCGAACGGCATGTCGCACACTCGACGGCCCTCCACTCGGTGCGGCTTCCCGGTGAGACGACGTATCTCGTCGGCCCGCTTGCGCGGTGGAACCTCCAACACCAAAACCTTCTTCCAGCAGCCAAGCGGCTGGCGGAAGAGATTGGCCTCGAAATTCCCTGTCGGAATCCCTTCCGTGGCATCGTGGCCCGCGGCATCGAGGTGGTGCAGGCGTATGAAGAGGCCCTTGGGATTCTCAAGCAAGGTGTGCCGCGGGGGCCAAGTCGGATCGCGTATCAGCCGCGCGCCGGCCAAGGCTGCGCCGCGACCGAAGCCCCACGCGGGCTGCTCTACCACCACTACGAAGTTGACGACGCCGGCAAAATCGTGTCGGCCCGAATCATTCCGCCGACCTCTCAAAACCAGGGACAAATCGAAAGCGACCTTCGGACCTACGCGACAAGGCAACTCGCCAAACCGATCACGCGTGACGACGTCGCCGTCGACTGTGAGCGGCTCGTGCGATGCTATGACCCGTGCATCAGTTGCTCGACGCACTTTCTGAAGGTCCGCTGGGAAGACGCATGACCAGCCCGCTCGTCATCGGCCTCGGGAGTTCTCATGGTGATGACCAGGCCGGGTGGCTCGTGATCGATTTTCTATTGGCGCTCGGTGCCGACGAGCGCTCGATCCGCAAGGCCGCACACCCCGCCGACATCCTGAGTTGGGCCGAGGCGAATCGCAACCTCACCATCTGCGACGCCGGCTCCCCCCGCGGGCAGCCCGGCCGCGTCGGTCACTGGTCGTGGCCCCAGGATCAACTCGAAGCGTCTCGACTGTGCGGTACGCACGACATGCCGCTGGGCGATGTCTTGGCTCTCGGCCGACACGCGGACCGCTGCCCGGAGCAGGTTGAAATCTGGACGATCGAGGGGGCTGCCTTCCTTGCGATGACCGACGCCTCGGCGGCGGTGACCGCGAGCGCCCGGCAGGTAGCCGAGCAGGTGTGGCAGTGGCTTCACGGTGACGGCCATGCATGAGCGGTCACTGGTTGCGTCCTTGCTGGAGCAGGTCTCGGATACGGCGAAGGCCCGCGGGCTCATTGGCATTCGCGAGGTCGTGCTGGATGTGGGAGAATTTTCAGGTGTCGACGCCACACTGCTGGCGATGGCCTTCGAGGAGATGGCACCGGCGGTCTTGGGAGCTGACGTGAAACTTGATCTTCGACAGACGCCCCTCACCGCACGATGCCGCCAATGCAATCACGAGTTTCGCGTCGAACGGTTTCGGTTTGCCTGCCCGCAGTGCGGCGGAGACGTGGACGTGACCGGCGGCGAAGAATTTCGGCTCGTCAGCCTGCGGGTGGCGGCACGAACGTCAGCCGAGGAGCAAAAGCATGACCACGACTGAAGTACCTGTGGATCGAGATCTCCAGGCCGAGCGGCGGGCCGCGGCGGCAGCGTTTCGCGAGGGGCTCACGCGGCGGGGGATTTTTTGCCTGAACGTCATCTCGTCGCCGGGTGCCGGCAAAACAACGCTCCTGCAAGCCATGGCCAAGCACTGGCAGGGCCGACGCAAGATGGCCGTGCTCGTGGGGGACATCGCAACCGACCGCGATGCCAAGCGGCTCGAGCCTTTTGTGGCCGTGCGACAGCTCACGACCGGCGGGGCGTGCCATCTCGCGCTGCCGCTCGTGGAACGAGGCTTCGGTGATCTCGACCTCGATGGCCTCGAGTTTCTCGTGATTGAGAACGTCGGGAACCTCGTCTGCCCGTCGTCGCACGATCTCGGCGAACACCTGCGGGCAGTCGTCCTGAGCGTGACGGAGGGAGACGACAAACCTGGAAAATATCCAAAGGCGTTTCGCACGAGCCAGGCGTGCGTGATCAACAAGATCGATCTCGTGGAGCACGTGCCGTTCTCGGTCGAGGCGGCCACGGCCGACGCCCGCCTCATTCAGCCGGAGATTTCGGTGTTTACCGTCTCTTCGTGGAAAGAAACGGGGATTGCCGAGTGGTGCCGGTATCTCGAAACCGCACGGGCTCGTGTCATGAAGACGATGCCTGCTCGATGATGCCTCGCGTCGCCTTTCGTGCTTTGCTCCAGGGAGCCGTGCAAGGCCAAGGGGTGCGGCCGGCGGTTTGTCGCCTCGCTGAAGAACGAGGCTGGTGTGGGACCGTTCGCAATTCTGCCGACGGCGTGGAGATCCATGTCGCGGGAGGGTCGCTCGAGGCCAACGATCTCGAAGCTTCGCTCCGCAGGGCCGTCCATAGGCTCACGGCGGTGCACATCGAAGCGGCACCTGACGCCGGCTGGACGGCATTCTCGATCGAATCGTCGACGGATGACGCCAACCTCGCCACGCCCGTGCCACGGGACGTGGCGATTTGTCCCGAATGCCTCCGTGACACCACGACGTGTGGCAATCGGCGGTATCGCTACGGGCTCACGAGCTGCGCGACCTGTGGCCCGCGCTACAGCGTGATCGAGTCCATGCCGTTTGACCGACTTCGTACATCACTCGAAAAGTTCTCACTGTGTGACGCCTGCCGCCAGGAATACTCCTCGCCGAGCGATCGGCGCCGGCATGCCCAGACGATCGCCTGCTCGACCTGCGGCCCGCGAGTCTGGGCGAGCGATCGGACCGGCCGGACGCTCGCCTTGGGCGACGACGCAGCCGAGCTCGCCGCGCGGGCGCTGCTCGACGGCAAGATCGTGGCTCTGCGAGGTGTCGGCGGGTATCAGCTTCTCGCTGATGCCACGGACGACACGGCCGTCGGCGAGCTTCGGCGACGCAAGAGCCGGCCAGCCAAACCGTTTGCGATTCTGTGCCGGTCCATCGAGATGGCTCGGGCTCTGGCGGTCTTGGATGCGCTCAGCGAAGAAGTACTCCTGTCGCCTGCCAACCCGATTGTGCTGGTGCCACGTCGTCACGAAAACGAGCTGGCCGATGCTGTCAGCCCGCATCTCCGCGACATCGGCCTGCTCATGCCGACCACGGCGATTCATGCTCGGCTCGTCGACGTGACCGGCCGGCCGCTGGTCTGCACGAGCGGGAACCGGGACGGCGAGCCACTCGTGTTTCGCGTCGAGGATGCCCTTTGCGAACTGGCCGACATCGCTGACGTGTTTCTGCACCACGACCGCGAGATCCTCCACCCCATCGACGACACCGTCGTGCGACCCATGGCGGGCAAGGCCGTCACGCTGCGATGTGGGCGTGGCCTCGCGCCGCTTTCTCTTCCGCTTGCCGGACCGCCCATGTTCGCCCTCGGCGCCCAACTCAAGAGTGCGCTGGCGTGGTCCAACGGCTGTCAATCGGCCCTCGGGCCACATGTGGGTGATCTCCACGACCTCGCCACCCGCGAGCGCTGGAGCGACCACATCGCTGCCATGTCGCGTCTCTACGGACTTACCGATGCCACGCTCGTCGCCGACGCACACCCCGACGGCTATCCGCTCCAGTGGGCCCAGACAACGCAACGCAAGGTGACTCCGATCTGGCACCACCACGCCCATGTCGTGGCGGGCATGGTCGAGCATGGGTGGCTCGACCAAACGGTGCTCGGCATCGCGGCCGACGGTACAGGCCTCGGGCCCGACGGAACCATCTGGGGAGGCGAGATCCTGGAAGCGAGCGTCGTCGGGTTTCGTCGCATGGCCCATCTGCGGCCGTTCAGACTGCCAGGCGGGGAGGCTGCGATCCACGACATCATTCGAGTGGCCGTCAGCATCGCGGGCTGCCTCGACGGCGTTTCCGCCGACGCATTCGCGAGCGCCACCGGGTCATACTCCTCCGACGTGCAAGCGTGGCTTGAGGTTAGCCGCTCTCACTTGGCACCGGTAACCACGAGCCTCGGACGGCTCTTTGATGCCGCGGCTTGCATCGCCCTCGGCCTGCACTCCGTCAGCTATGAAGGCGAGGCGGCGATGCGACTGGAAGCTGCCTGCGATCCGACGGCGACCGGCGTGTACTCGTGGGCGATCGCCGAAAGCGTCCCGTTGCAACTCGACTGGCGGCCGGCCATGCACGCGATGCTTGCCGACTGCATCCGCGGCGAGGTTCCTGGCGTGATGGCCGAGCGATTTCATCGTGGCGTGGCTGCTGTGCTCGTCGAGGCCGTGGGGCTTCTCGCGCGCTCCCGGGCTGACCTGACTCGTGTGCCGGTCGTCCTCTCGGGAGGCGTGTTTCAGAATCGTCGGCTCGTGGAGCTTGTGGTCGAGCGGTGGCCGACGAATCTCGGCCCGCTCGGGTTGCCAGGCCGGATACCTCCCAACGACGGTGGCCTGGCCGCCGGGCAGCTTGCGATCGCGTGTGCCCGCGCGACGACACGCGGCCAAGAGCCGAACGCTCGTGCATACTGAAGAATCCTTGGAGAACCACACGCATGTGTCTTGGCGTTCCTGGACGGGTCGAGCGGTGGATCGATCGTGATCCGTTGACGGGCCGCGCGGAGATCGATTTCGGAGGCGTGAAACGGGCGTGCCACATGGCCTGCGTACCCGAAGCTGTCGAGGGGGATTTTGTGCTGGTGCATGCCGGCGTGGCCCTCACGATCGTGGATGCCGACGCTGCCACGAAAACGCTTGCAGATCTGGATCGCATGACAATCACGGCTTCCGGAAAGCCTGCCAGTGAGCAACCGTCATGAAGTACGTGGACGAATTTCGTGCGCCGGGGGCGATCGCGGCGAGCCTCGATCGCATCCAAAAACAATGCTCGCGGCGGTGGGTGATCATGGATGTCTGCGGTGGGCAGACCCATGCCCTGTTGAAGCACGGCCTCGAACCGGCGCTCGACGAATCGCTCGAACTTCTGCACGGCCCGGGCTGCCCGGTGTGTGTGACTCCGGCCGCCGTGCTCGACGCCGCCACCGAGCTTTGCCTCCCGCGCGACGTCACGCTTTGCAGCTTTGGCGACATGCTCCGCGTGCCTGGGAACCAGGGCTCGCTGCTTCAGGCACGGGCCCGCGGCGGCGACGTGCAGACGGTCTACTCCCCGCTCGACGCAGTGGCCCTCGCGGCCCGTCGGCCAGACCGCGAGGTGGTGTTTCTCGCCGTGGGCTTTGAGACGACGGCGCCGGCCACCGCCCTGGCGATCCTCCACGCTCAGCACACAGGCCTCGATAACTTTTCGGTGCTCGCCCATCATGTTCGCGTCGAGCCGGCCATGCGGCAGATTGCCGCCGACCCGACGAGCCGCGTGCAAGGCTTTCTGGCGGCGGGGCATGTCTGCACGGTGACGGGCTACGAGAGCTACCAATCGTTTGTGCGCGACACGGGTCTGCCGGTGGTCGTCACTGGCTTTGAGCCGCTCGACCTTCTTCAGGGGCTCGCAGCGTGCGTGGCGCTTCTCGAAGCGGGCGACGCGCGACTGGTAAACGTCTACGACCGCTGCGCACGGCCGGAAGGCAATCCACACGCGCGGCGCATGATCGACACGGTGTTTGAAGAGGCGGATGTGGCCTGGCGCGGGCTCGGCGTGATTCCAGCGGGCGGCCTCACGATCCGCCGTGAGTTTTCTCAGTTTGATGCCAGGGTGCGTCACGGCCTCGCAGCAGCAGATGCGCCAGATGCCGAAAGCGAGTGCCAGGCTGCCGACGTGCTCACCGGCCGCATCAAACCGCCCGAGTGCCCGCTCTTCGGCAAGACATGCACACCTGACACGCCGGCCGGAGCGCCGATGGTGTCGAGCGAAGGCGCCTGCGCGGCGTATTTCGCCTATGCACTCGGCGGAGGGTTCGCTGATGGCTGATGGTGATCACGGGTGGCAGCCGGCATGCCCACCGCAAGCGAGTCACGATGCTGAACGCATCACGCTGGCCTACGGCGAAGGGGGACGGCTGACGCGGCGACTCATCCACGAGCGGATCGTGCGCCGGTTCGGCGGTGAGACCCTCGCGGCCCTTGGCGATGCTGCCGTCATCGACTTCCCTCCAGGCCGCATGGCGATCACCACTGATGGATATACGGTCACGCCGCTCTTTTTCCCGGGAGGTGACATTGGTCGGCTCGCCGTCTTCGGCACGATCAATGATCTTGTCGTGAGCGGCGCGCGACCGCGGGCCTTGAGCCTCGCCATGGTGATTGAGGAGGGCTTGCCCTGGGCGATGCTGGATCGCGTCCTCGACAGCGTGCGGGACGCGCTCGACATCACCGGTGTTTCGCTCGTCACCGGTGACACGAAGGTGGTGCCGCGCGGTGCCGCTGATCGGCTCTTTCTCACGACGACCGGAATCGGTGAGGTGGTCTTTCCGATGCCGGGGCCGGCCGGCCTGGAAGTCGGCGACGCGATTCTCGTCAGCGGACCAATCGGCCGGCACGGCGCGGCCGTGCTCTGCAGCCGCGAAGATTTTGGATTTGATCCCCCCCCCGTAAGCGACTGCGGTTCGCTTCTGCCGCCGATCGAAGCCTTGTGGCAGGCCGGGGTTCCCGTGAAGTGTCTGCGCGACGCGACCCGTGGTGGCGTGGCGGCCGTGCTCCACGAGTGGGCGATCCAATCCGGCCTCGGGCTCACGATCGATGCGTCGCACATTCCAGTGACGCCGCATGTCCGCGCCGTGTGCGAACTGCTCGGCCTCGATCCGTTGCACCTGGCCTGTGAAGGAACGTTTGTCGCGGCCGTCGACAGCAAGCACGCACCGCTGGCCGTCGAAATTTTGCAGGCCCACGGATGCGATGCCGCGACCTTCATCGGCGAAGTGACTTGTGCCCGCTCCACGCCTGTTCGCATCCGCGCGGCATCCGGCCGCGAGATCCCGCTCGACGAACCGGCCGGTAGCCCTCTCCCGCGAATCTGCTGATCACGATCAGCCGCGGAAATCGCAAGCCTCGTCGCAGTATCATGGAATGGCTTCCGCCGATCGTCGCTCAGACTTCATCACGATAGTTGCATGGACGCGCCACACACGCATCACAACCGCGGTCGCGGAGCTCGTGAAGGCCTCGCCGTGGTCGCCCGCGCCGCCCGGCTGCGCTGTCCTGCATGCGGGGAAGGCCCGCTGTTTCGCGGATGGTTTCGGATGCACGACGCCTGCACCGGATGCGGGGCGTCGTTCCGCCGCGAGTCCGGTTTTTACCTCGGCTCGATCTACATCAACTACGGCATCACAGTCATCGTCACCGGAGCCCTCTACGCCGCCCTGGTGCTCATTGGCGGAACCTCCCACGAAACGGCCCTGACGATCTGCCTGGCCGTCGCAGTGGCATTGCCCGTTCTCTTTTTTCGGCATGCCCGAAGCTTGCTCCTCGCCCTCGATGGCTCGGTCAACCGGAACCAGCAGCAGTCAGGCGAGATGATGGACCCGTCCATCGACTCGGACCGCGAAAAACTGGCTGCCCTCACGGCCGACGACGGCCGGGCAGGCTGCGCCATGGGCGTGGCACTCGCGCTCATCCTGCTGTTCGGTCTGGGAATGGCGGCCGTCACGATCATCTTTACGCTCGGCGATCCGGCTGGCAGTCGCCGGCATGATGAGCCAGTCAATCTCAAGTAGTCCTCGTCCGCGAGGCTCGGTCCCGAACATGTCAAAGCAAATGTCACTGTTTGACGACGCTGGTGACAGCGAGGCTGACAAGCCACGCAGAGCCGGCGCAATGGTCGAACCCGTGGCCCCTGCCCCCGTGGATGAGGCCACGCGCGCGATCGCCGCTCGGCTCCCAAGCAGCGTGCACCTTGGTACGTCGAGTTGGTCGTTCCCTGGATGGACCGGGCTGGTCTATGGGCCTCGCCACGGCCGCCCCGAAACCGAGACCCGGCTCGCCAAGCACGGCCTCGCGGCGTACGCGAGCCATCCGCTGTTTCGCACGGTGAGCCTCGACCGCACGTTTTATGCACCGATCTCGGCCGATGCCTTTGCCGCCTACGCGGCGCAGGTTCCGGATGACTTTCGCTTCGTCGTCAAGGCACCGCAGGCCTTCACCGATCCGGTGATTCGTCGGCCAGGTTCGGGCATGGCCTCACGCGACAACCGTTCCTTCCTCGACTCCGCCGCGGCCATCGAGACGTTCGTGAGGCCCGCGCTCACGGGCCTCGGCATCAAGACCGGACCACTCGTGTTTCAGTTTCCACCACTCGGTCGACGGTTCACCAAAGACGTGCGGAATACAGCCGGCCAAGTTGCGGCGTTTCTGGCGGCGCTGCCGCAGGGGGCACCGGTCGACGGTCGGCAGCCGATCTACGCCGTGGAGGTTCGCGATCCCGAACTGGCATGTGAGACGTTTGCCTCTGCCATCCGAGAGGCCGGTGGCGTGCCGTGTCTTGCCGTCCACGCCCGTATGCCGCCGGTTGCCGAGCAGATCGCGGCGTTCGGCCTCGACACCGCCGGGTGCACGCTTCCCGTCGTCGCCCGCTGGAATCTCCATGCGGGCCGACAGTACGAGGAGGCAAAGGCCGACTACTTTCCGTTCGACACGCTCGTGGAAGAAGACCTGCCGAGCCGGCTGGCCCTGGCCAGCCTGGCCCGCCTCGCCGCGAAGCTTGCCCGCGAGGTCTATATCACGATCAACAACAAAGCCGAGGGATCCGCACCACTTTCAGTCGCGAAGCTCGCCGCCGCGATCGCATGAGCCGTGAGTGCACGGTCATCGGCCGCCGTCGTCAGCGAACGAATCCCGGGGGCGCCACCGGACCGCGAGGCAGGCCGCGAAACGGGGATCGTGGTGGGCGTGGCTGGGTGCTCACCGTCGGTGCGCTCGGCTCTCGACCGAGGAGCTTCGCGTCCATCGCTTGAAAATCGTGGACGTACGCCCGTACCTGCACGCTCGAACTTCCGGTTCCGACAGCACCCGCGCGGGCCATGGGCACCGGACCATAGATCGACTGTCCGCGCCCAGCGCCGCTCGTGCCACCGAGCAGCGCTGCGCCCCGGTCAGGCACGAGCACTGTGGTGGGCACGGCGAACTGCCTGAACTCAGGCTGCTGCACCACGACCTGCTGAGCGCTGGCCACCGCGGACACGATGCCGACACAGAAGGCCACTACAACTGATTTCATTGCCGCATGTGTCATGCGAGAATCTCCTTGACCACATGGCCGTGGACGTCGGTGAGCCGGAAGTCGCGGCCCTGGAAACGCCAGGTGAGCTTCGTGTGGTCGAAGCCGAGCAGGTGGAGGATCGTGGCCTGGAGGTCGTGGACATGGACCGGGTCGGTGGCCACGTTGAAGCCAAGCTCGTCGGTGGAACCGTGAACATGCCCCGCCTTCACGCCGCCGCCGGCCATCCACACCGTAAAGCAGTCGGGGTAGTGGTCGCGGCCGAGCACGTCTCCCTTGGCCGTGCGTCCCTCGCGGAAGGGCGTGCGCCCGAATTCGCCGGTGCAGAGCACGAGCGTGTCTTCCAGGAGACCGCGCTCTTCGAGATCCTCGATGAGGGCCGCGGCCGGCTTGTCGAACGTCGCGGCTTTCTTGGTGAGACCGTCGCGAATGTCTTCCGCGGGGTTTGTGCCATGGAAATCCCAGCCCCAGTCGAAGAGGTGAACGAAGCGCACACCCTGCTCGACCAGCCGCCTGGCGAGCAAGATGTTGTTGCCAAGACTCGACGTTCCCGGCTCGGCTCCGTAGGCCTCGAGGACGTGCGGCGGCTCCTTGGAGATATCCATGACCTCGGGCACGCTCGTCTGCATCCGGTAGGCCAATTCGTACTGGGCGATCCGGGTGAGCGTTTCGGGGTTGCCCAGCTCCTTGGCCTGAAGCTCGTTGAGATCGCGAAGGGCGTCGAGTGACTTGCGGCGCATGGCCCGGTCCATGCCGGGCGGGTCCGACACATAGAGCACCGGGTCGCCCTTCGAGCGACATTGCACGCCCTGGTAGACGCTCGGCAGAAACCCTGACCCGAAGCTGCTGGTGCCGGCGTTGGGCTGCGTGCCCGACGAGATGAGGACGACGAAGCCGGGCAGGTCGGCGTTTTCCGTGCCGAGCCCGTAGGTCACCCACGATCCGAGACTGGGCCGCCCCGACCGCGGCGACCCGGTGTAAACCATGAGCTCGCCGGGCGCGTGGTTGAACTGATCGGTGTGCATGCTCTTGATGAAGCAGAGCTTGTCGACGACCCGCTTGAGGTTCGGGATCGCGTCGGAGAGCTCGATGCCGCTTTCGCCACACTTGGTCCAGGTGCGACGTGTTCCCAAAAGTTTCGGCGTACCACTCGTGAAGGCGAACGTCTTGCCCGCCAAAAACTCAGCCGGACACTCCTGGCCGTCGTGAGCCGTGAGCACCGGCTTGTGGTCGTACATGTCGAGATTCGGCGGCGACCCCGTGAGGTGGATCACGATCATCCGCTTGGCCTTGGCCGGGAGCGGTGGTAGCCGGGCCGAAAGTGGATCACTCGCAGGAACGGCCACGCTGCCCGGCGATGCCAGCACTTTCCCGCCAAGCAGTTCCGCCGCGGCGATCGCCCCGATGCCGCCCGCCATGCTTCCGAGCAATTGGCGCCGAGTCGCGAGGAGTCTGTGTTCGAGGAACGGGTCCATACGCAAAAACCTCTACGGGCACATGAAGGTTTCATCGAGATTCAAGATGACGTTGGCCACGACCGTCCAAGCGGCGAGCTCGGCCATGTCGGCGGCAAGCTCAGCCGGCGGATCGCCGAGGGGCACCGTCGCCATCTCCTTGGCTGCGGCTTTGTCCTCGCGGTACTCGGCCACGGCCTCTTGAAAGAGCTTCACGAGGCGGTCGATCTCGGGGCCGGTGGGGCTGCGGGCCAGCACGAGCCGAAACCCGCGGATCGCTCGGTCGGCATCGTTCGAACCCCCTTCACGCACCATTCGACGAGCGAGCGCCTGGGCCGCTTCGACGTAGACCGGGTCGTTGAGCGTGACGAGTGCCTGCAGCGGTGTGTTGGTCCGTGGCCGCCGCACCGTGCAAACTTCACGGTTGGGAGCGTCGAACGTGGCCATGGACGGATAGGGATTGCTCCGCCGCCAGGTCGTGTAGATCGCGCGACGGTAGCGGTCTTCACCCGAGCTATTCTTCCAGTCGAGGCCACCTCCGAAGGCAGCTTTGAGGCCAAGGTCGGGTTGCGGCGGGTTGACACTCGGCCCACCCTTCTTCGTCGACAAGAGGCCCGAGGCGGCGAGTGCCTGGTCACGGATCACCTCGGCCGAGAGTCGCACCCGCGGCCCGCAGGAGATCAACCGGTTCTCAGGATCACGAGCGATCACCTCCGGCGGGCACTTGCTCGCCTGACGGTAGGCGGCGCTCGAAACGATGAGCCGCGTGATCGCTTTCGTATCCCATCCGCGGTCAATCAACTCACAGGCCAACCAGTCGAGCAGCTCCGGGTGGCTCGGCAGTTCGCCTTGGGCACCGAACTCTTCGCTCGTGGCCACGATGCCGATGCCGAAGAGCCGCTCCCAGATTCGATTCACCACAACGCGGGCCGTGAGCGGATTGGCCGGATCGACGAGCCACTTCGCCAGCGCCAGCCGATCGATCCGGCCGTCAGCCGATGGCTTCGCGGTGCCGAACACCGCCGGCACCCCCGGCTCGATTTCGGGACCGAGATCGTTCCAGTTGCCGCGGTACTGGAGTTTGGTGATGCGGCGTTTCTTCGCCGGCAGCTCTTCCATCACCGGCACCGTGGTCCGAGGCTTGATGGCGTCGCGCTCCTTCTGAAGCGCAGCCTGCCGCTCGCGGAGTGCGAGGATCTCCGGCGACTCCTCTCCTTCGGGCTTCTTCGAAGGGAGCGATCCGGCAATTTCGGACAACTCGGCTTCAAGCGCGGCACGCTTCGCCTTTTGCTCGGGCGTGAAGAGCTCGAGGACGGGGGCCTCGTTCGGCCGGTCGGCATCGGCCGTCTGATTCAGGATCGCGTAGATCCCGAAATACTCCTTCTGCGCGAGTGGATCGTACTTGTGGTCGTGGCACTGACAGCAAGCCATCGTCGTGCCCATCCAGGTGCTCATCGTGGTGTTGACACGATCCACGATCGCCGCGACGCGAAACTCCTCGTCGATCGTGCCCCCTTCGGAATTGGTCAGCGTGTTGCGATGAAAGGCCGTGGCGATCCTGTCTTCGACGGTGGCATCCGGCAGCAAATCACCGGCAAGCTGTTTGATGGTGAACGTGTCGAAGGGCATGTTGGAGTCACAGGCCTCGATCACCCAATCGCGCCAGGCCCAGATCGTGCGCGGGCGATCGTCGGCGTAACCCGCACTGTCGGCGTAGCGGGCGAGATCGAGCCACTGCCGCGCCACATGCTCGCCATATCCCGGATGCTCGAGCAGTCTGTCGATGAATCGTTCTGTCGCGTCGGTCGATGCGTCGGCCACGAACGCATCGACCTCTTCCGGCGTGGGCGGCAGGCCGGTGAGGTCGAGGGCCAGTCGGCGTGCGAGCGTCACTCGGTCGGCATCGGGCTGCGGCGCAAGGCCCTCGTTCTCGAGGCGGGCCAGAATGAAGCGATCGATGTCATTCTTCGGCCACGCGCTGTTCTGGACGGCCGGCACAGCCGGCCGCTTCGGTGGCACGTACGCCCAATGCGGTTCGTACACGGCACCTGCCTTGATCCATTCGGTGAGGAGGGCGATCTCCGCAGGCGTGAGCGGTGCGCCGGAGTCCGGCGGCGGCATCACGACGTCCGTATCGGAAGACGTGATCCGAGCGATCAGCTCACTGGCTTCCGGCTTGCCCGGCACGATCGCAAACCGATCACCGAGGTCCGCCGTCGCACCGTCAAACGTGTCGAGTCGGAGTCCTTCGTCGTCTCCCCCTTCGCGCGTCTCCGCGTCAGGCCCGTGGCAGTGGACACAGCGATTGGAGAGGAGCGGCTTGATGTCGCGTGTGAACGACGGTGGCTCGGCGCCGAATGAACACGCCCCCCATGCCCCTCCGAGAATCACCGCCAGGGAGATTGTCCGTCGGCAAGAAGGAGTGCGAAACGCCATGCGCAGACCGTCCTTTGGCAACCGTGCAACCATCACCGAACCTTTCCAATTTAGCCCCGAATCGCTCGGAAAGCGATCCGGCTGCAGGAGCCATGGGAAGCTGAAATGGTCCAGTTCGCCGCAGGAAGCGGCGGTTCCCGAGCATGAAAGACCTCGGGGTTCTCTGCTCCGCCACGTGGAGGAAGCCCATGGAGGGCTTCCTCCACGGACAGTCAGACCTTCGGAATCTCGTAGCCGGCGCGGGGCGTGCGGGCCATGAAGGACGCAGCCTGATCGTCACCGGTGATGGTTTCCGTTGCGGGATCCCAGGTGATGGTGCGGCCGAGTCGGGCGGCAATCGCGGTGAGATGGCAGGTGTTCATGGCGATCACATGGCTGAACACGTCCGACACCGGCAAGCCCCCTTCGCGGATGCACCGGTAGAAGTTGTTCTTGTGGCCCTCGAACGGCTTGCCTTTGTAGAGGGCGACCACGTCTTCCTCGGTGAACTTGCCCTCGTCCCACTTCTCGTCGATCGGCGCGCCCGTGATCTTGCCACGGTTGACGAACATCTTCCCCTTTTCGCCTTCGAAGAGGATGCCGTTGTCGCCACGGCTCGTCACGACCATCTCGACCCCGCTTGGGAACGTGCACTTCACCGCGAAGTCGTTCGACGTGTTGTAGCAGTCGTCCACCTCGGGATAGCCGTCCTTGAACGGCACAGGATGCTTGGCGTCGGTGCCGTCGATCTTCGTCGGCCCCTTGCCGAGCGCGTCTTCCTGGAGCGCCCACTGGGCGATGTCGACATGATGCGCACCCCAGTCGGTGAACTTGCCGCCTGAGTACTCGTACCACCAGCGAAACTCGTAGTGGCACCGCTTCTCGCGGTAGTCGACCTTCGGCGCTTGCCCGAGCCACATCTCCCAGTCGAGTTCCTTCGGCGGCTCGACCACGGGGAACGGGCCACCGGTCGGGCTGCCGTTGATCCCGACCGTCACCTTCTTGATCGGCCCGAGGAGCCCCTTGTGGACCATGTTGACCGCCCGCAAGAAGAGGTCTTTTTGGCTCCGCTGCTGCGTGCCGATGAAAAACTGCTGCTTCGGAAACTTCTCGGCGGCGGCCCGGGCGAGCTTGTTCTCTTCGATCGTGAGCGAGAGCGGCTTCTGGCAGAAGACATGCTTGCCCGCCTGCAGGGCCTCGATCGCGATCTTCACGTGCCAGTGATCGGTCGTGACGATGCTCACGACATCGATGTCGGGCCGCTCCAAGATCTTGCGGTAGTCGCCGTACGCGGCGACGTCGCCTTTGCAGATCTTCTTGTTCTCGCGAATCTTGTCGGTCCGCCGCGAATCGACGTCGCACACGGCCACGATGTCGCCGAAGCCGGCATGCTGATTGGCGTCACCCGTCCCCATGCTCCCTACGCCGATGCAGCCGATCAGGGGCCGGTCATTGGCCGCCTTGTTGGCAAACGCAGGCTGGCTCCACGCGAAGTAGGGCACGGTGCCGGCGGCAGCACCGACGGCAGCCGACGTACCGAGAAACGTCCGGCGCGAGGACTTCAGGGAGGTAGGGTTGGCCGCCATGCGTGCTGCTCCTGGGAAAGTTCGAAAACACGAAGACTCCCAAGTCTACCCCTGGGATGACGCCGGTGAAAATAAATCCAAAAGAAGCCCCGCTCGGCGTCACCCATGTCACGTCACCGGACGTTCGCTACGGGCATCCATGCCCTTCGCTCTCTCGGAGAAATCTGCGCTTCGCCCTCCGGGCTTCGCTAGCTTTCTACGCCGGCTCCATGACACGGGTGACGCCGAGCTCCCGCACCTTAGTTCACTCACTCCGAGGTTGGACGAAGGAGTTACGCGAGCCCGGAGGTGCGAGCGCCCGGGCGGAGGCCCGGCAAGGCCGCCGCGGGAATGGATGCCGCGCCGGCCGTGAACATCCCCGCGACATGACATGGGCGACCCCGAGCGGGCCACTCGAGCGCGACGCCCTACCAGAAATAGTCGAGGCCGAGGTTCAGCCCCTGCGCCCAGAAATCGTTCGGCTGCCAAACAAATGCCGGTCGGCGCGGGCCCTGGGGTGTCTCGAAGCCCGCCGGAATATAGGTCTCGTTGACGTCCAAACTGATCTGCTCGCCGGCCCGTGCCACGTTGCCCCAGTAGAGAAACGTGTAGCCGACGATGGCACGCAGCCGTGGCGTGATGTTGTAGCCCAGGTTGGCATTGAGCTGCGGGATCACGGAGAACTGGTTGCGCGAGTAGGTGCCGATGTTGGTGGGCAGCGCCAAAAGTCCCCCTTGGTACGTGCCGTCGTCACTCTGCGAACCCGAAATCACGGTCGACCCGTCGATCTGGACCGTTTGATAGTTGTTACCAAGTGCCAAGCGGCTCAAGAGTTCAAAGGTCCATCGCTCGCGGCGGGCCTCCGCCACGAACCCCAACTCGCCGCCGTGGAACTGGTTGTTGGAGTTGAACTTGTCATTGATCAGAAACTGGCCCTGGTCGGCAGGGGACGAGGCGATCGCCGTGAGGTCTTCGGTGATGCTGACGCCGTCGCCCAGGAGCATGAATCGGTAGCCGCCGAACATGCCCACGCGAACCCCTCCCGGCACGCCGCCCGATGGCTCGTCGCAACATGACGTCGTGCACCCGGAAGTGCAATCATCGCAGGATCCCCAACACTGGTTTTTGCAGCAGAACGTGCGGCGGAGAAACAGGCCGCCCCCTTGCAGGGAGGTGTAGGTATTGACCCGCAAGCTTCCCGCCAACACGCCTTCGAGCGCGACGAGCTCGGCGTTCTGGCCGGCAGGCTTCAAGTCACCGGAGCCGTCGATGCCATAGATGGTGAAGTAGGGGCGCGAGATGGTCGGCACGCCCGCCGCGTTCGATGACGCGAAGAACGATTCCCCGGCGTCGGCGAGACCGAAGTACTCGCCACTCAAGCCCCACGTTTGCGCGTCGTCAAGCCAGGTGCCAAGGGCGATCCGCCCTCCCGAGCGCATGTCGCCATTGATGCTCTCGTTTCCAAAAAGAATGACCGTCCCCGGCTGGCCGAGGATGCCAGGGTTGCTCGCCCCAGGGCCGGTCGTGGCCAGTGGAGGAATCTGCATCCCCTTGGTGCCCCACAACAAATATTCCAAGCGAACAAACCACTGGCCCGGATCGTTCGCGAGGCAGCACTCGCTGCACGTGGTGCAACTCGTGCCGCCGCACTTCTCGCAATCGCAGGGAGCGCCAGGCATTTCGATTTGTCCGGGCTCGATTCTTCCGAGGTCTTGCGGCACTGGCGTCGGAAAGGAGTCGACCGCCGGCACGTCGGCTTCCTGCTGGAGCACGAGCGGTTCTTCGGCACCTTCGATCTCTTCGACCGCTGGGGTTGGCGCTGGAAGGGCTGCAGGCGTTGGCTCCTGGCGCCGGGCCACTTTCTCGGCGTGGGCCGCGGGCTGTACCGCAGGCGCTTTCTCCGTGATCTCAGACGGCTTGGCAGTCGTGTCCGCAGCGATCGTGTCGGTCGGCGGCTCCGCCGGCTCACCCAGAGGCTGTACCGCTTGGGCGAGAATGAGCGGCAACGGATCTCCCGCCATGAACCGCACCGAGCCGCGCACTCCGACGCGTCGCTCGAGCAAGTCCGACAAATCCGCGCCGGCTCGCGACACCACATAGCACCGCGCCGCGCCATCCTTGTCGACCAGCACGAACGGGGGCGAGCGGCGCCCCGTGCCGGCCTCGTCATTTCGCATGAGCCGGCCGACGGCGTCATATCCGCCGGAACTTCGCCCGGCGTTCCTTGCCGACTCGTCGGCGCGGACGTGGCCGTCATCGAAGCACGCTGCAAAAAGTCCGAGCGCGGCTGTCAGGAAGAGGAATCGCTTCATGGACGAGCAAGTACCAAAGGCGGTCACGCGAAGCCAGCCTCATTTCTGGGGGCGACGGTTGATGCCCGCGACCACTGCCGCAGGGAGTGCCACCGACGATTCCCCACCCGTTCGTTTTGCCTGCGCTGCCCAAACTGCCCGGAGGCGCGAGAGGCTGCGGCGTGGGCTCGTTCTGGTCAAGCCGTTCTGTCCTGCAGTCCGAAGGAAAGAGCGGCTTGTTCCAACGACGCCCCCACCTTCCGCACGGACTGACCATGGCTTCGCATCGAAACGGTCGCTGGTTGAACTGGCTCTCGGACATCAGCTCGCGCGGCCCACTGGGCCGGCGTCGAAAGAACCGCTCCTTGTTGCGCCGCGGTCTTGGGCGCTTCGAGCCCCTCGAGGCCAGAACGTTGCTCGCCGGTGACTTCGCCGCCATTGCCGGGCTCGTCACGGTGAACGTCGGCGGCGCCGACACGGCCCTCGCCGGCGCCATCATGCATTTGCATCGTGACAACGGTGACGGCCTTTTCGATCCGGCGGTCGACGTGCTCGCAAGCAGCGTGACGACGGCAGCTGATGGTCGCTACCGGTTCGACACCCTGACGGCCGGCGGCTACTTCGTCCGTCAAACCGAGTTCGCCATGGGATCGGGCGTGCTGCCAGCCGTCGTCAGCAGCCTGGTCACCATCACGCCGACGGAAGCCGAAGGCACGATGCACACAGTCATCGATTCCTTCGACACGACGCTGCAGATCGCGCGGGCCAACAGCGGCTCGCCCTATGCGGCATCCACCGTCGCTGCCGCCGAAGCGATCGGTGGTTTTCGCAAGCTGGTGGCGACGCTTGACCAGCCCTTCGGGACCGTGACCCTGGCGGCCAATGACCCGGACAGCGGCCCGGCCCGTCTCGATTTCAGTGCCACGGCGACGGCCACTGGGTCACGCCGCGTGACATGGGACGGCTCGGGTGGCGCCGCCGCCATCACGAACTTCGTTGGCCTCGGTGGCATCGACCTGACCGACGGTGGGCGCAACTCGGGAATCTCCCTGCAGATCAATGCCGACAAGGCAGGTTCGGTCACGCTGCGGCTCTTCACCGACGCTGACGACTCCTCGGCTGCCTCCATTCCGTTTCCAGACACGCTCGGTGGCGTGACCCAAGTGTTCCTGCCGTTCAGCACCCTGGCGACGACGGCGGGTGCGGGAGCGACGCTGACGAACATCGGCGCGATCCAGATCGACATCTCTTCCGCGAGTGCCGGTGCCGACGGCTTTATAGCGGCCCTCGGGGGCTTCGGGGCCACCGTCGAGACTGTCAATTTCACCAACCGACCGATCGACCTTTCGATCACGAAGGGTGTCGATGATGCAACTCCTGATGTCGATCAGGACGTGACTTTCACCGTGGTCGTGACCAACAGCGGCGCCGCCGCCGCGACGGGCGTCTCGGTGCGTGACCTCCTGCCGGCCGGCCTGGCCTTCGTCGGCGCCGTGGCCACGCAAGGAACATATGACTCGGCCAGCGGCCTGTGGCAGGTGGGCACCGTGGCCTCCGCAGGTTCCCAGACCTTGACCGTCACAGCCACCGTCACGACGCCCGGCACCAAGACGAATTCGGCGGAAGTCTGGACGGCTGCCGAGTTCGACATCGACTCCACACCGGGCAACGGCAATGCGAGCGAAGACGACATGGCCAGCGTGTCGCTCACGCCCACGCTGATTGACCTCGAAGTGACCAAAGTCGTCAACACGCCGACACCGCTCATCAGTACTCCGGTGACGTTCACGATCACCGTCGGCAACACCGGCCCCGACACGGC
The DNA here is from genome assembly GCA_964498325.1 of uncultured Candidatus Kuenenia sp. Taxonomy (GTDB): domain Bacteria; phylum Planctomycetota; class Planctomycetia; order Pirellulales; family UBA1268; genus QWPN01. The sequence goes on along the minus strand of CAZCHF010000002.1, from coordinate 219,087 downwards.
GACCGGAGTGACGGTGGCCGACCCACTGCCGGCAGGGCTGGTCTATCAGTCGTCGACGGCGAGCGTGGGTACGTACGACAGCATCACCGGGATCTGGGCCGTCGGCAGCCTGGCCAGCGGCCAGGTGGAAACCTTGGCCATCACGGCCCGCGTGACCACGCCTGGCACCAAGGTGAACACGGCTCAGATATGGACTGCCAACCAGTTTGACAGCGACTCGACGCCGGGCAATGACGTTCCGACGGAAGACGATCAGGCCACCGCCCAGGTCGTGCCGGTCGTGCCTCCTCCGGTCGTGCTCCCTGCGGATCCGCCGCCACCACCTCCTCCGCCACCGGTCGTGGTGCCGGGCCCGCTGCCATCACCGACCCCCGGTCGTTTCAACAAGCTCCGGTTCCTGGCCCGGTAGCGCATGCACGGCTACCGCGTAGTTTGCTGGCGTGTTCTTCTCGCACTGTGGCTTGGGATCGCGTCGACCACGCGCGGCGGCCCCCCGGTCGCCACTGACATCAAGCCTCCCACGCCAGAGCAGATCGGCTCTTTCGGCCTCGATCCGAAGTTCTACAAAAAGGCGATCGTGGTCCAGGCCAGTCTCATCGCCACTTCGGACCGCGTCAGCGACGAGTGCATCCTCGAGAGTGCATACCTCTTCGACACCCTCATGACGTCGATCAATCCGGACGTCGCCGGGCGGATCCGCGCGAAGAAACTTCTCTGTCTGCTGCTCGCCCACGACGAGCACACCTCCGACCTGCCGCACTTTCGTACTGACCTCACCGGCGAAGCGCTCGACTTCTCCAACTGGCGGCGGCGCGGCTTCCTCGACACGGTCGACGTCGAAGGCCGCAAGCAGCCCGTCGTCGTGTTCGCCGAGGAGGATGTCATGGAGTACCCCGGCGGGATGCAGGATGAGTCGATCCTGGTCCACGAGTTCGGCCATGTCGTGATGTTTCACGGCTTTGACGACGAGCAGATGAAGCAGGTGACGGCGTGCTTCGAGAATGCCCGCGACAAGGGGCTCTATAACGACGGCTATGCCGCCCAGCGGTTCGAGCGGATCAAGGGTCCAAGGCCCGTCCGACTCATCGACTCTCTCGCGGAGAGTTTTCCGGACCAGCCCCGCGAGCTCCTCGAAGCGGCGCTCGCCGGCGGGGCCATCACCGTCAACGGGAAGCCAACCACACCCTTCATCATGGTCGATGGTGACGACAAGGTTTTGATCCACTTCGGCGGGCCCAAGGATTGTTACGCCTTGCAGAACCGCGGCGAGTACTTCGCGGAGATCTTTCAAGCGTGGTACGACACGAATCGCACCATGGACCACGACCACAACCACATCCACACCCGTGCCCAACTCAAAGAATACGACCCCATGGGTGCGGCCCTCTGTGCCAAGGTCTTGGGTGATGGCGAGTGGCGGTTCGTCTCTCCGCGGCTGCGGGCCGGCACCGGTCACTTGAGCGGCTACGATCCCGCCAATGCACCGAAGGTTTCGTTGCTACCCAATATCGAGAAGGCCCGCCTGGACCATTTCGACAAATACTGGGCCGGATACTGGAAGCGGCTCCACGGCAAGTTTCTCTCGGTTCCGTAGTGGGTTCTGCGTGATGGTTCCTCGTCCATCGCACGAGGAATGCTCGGGGTCGCCAGTGTCATGTCGCCGGACGCTTGCTACGGCCCTCCAGGCCTTCGCTGCGCTCGGCTTTCTACGCCTGCTCCATGACACTGGCGACCCAGAGCGGCACTACCGCAGGGCGGCGTGGAGAATTTCGACGGGATGAAAAGCGCGACGGCCGGTGCCGTCTGCGATTTGATGGCGGCAGCTTGTCCCCGGGACGGCGAGCAGCGTGTCGGGAGCAGCAGCACGCACCGCGGGGAACAACACCAGTTCGCCAATCTTCATCGACACGTCAAAGTGTTCGCGCTCGTAGCCGAAGGAGCCGGCCATGCCGCAGCAACCGCTGGGGATGATCTCGACGGTGTAGTTCCGCGGAGTCGCGAGAATCGTGGCGGTGTCTTTCACGCTCGAAAGCGCCTTCTGATGGCAGTGCCCGTGAACGAGCACCGCACGAGGCTCGTCGTGAAAGGAGTCGGCACCGATCGTGCCGTCCGCAGTGGCGCGGGCAAGGAACTCGTCGATGAGGAACGTGCTCCCGGCGAGAGCTTTGGCACGAGCGGCGAGCGCCTCGAGAACGAGATCGGGATACTCGTCACGAAACGACAGGATCGCCGAGGGCTCGATGCCGACCAGCGGCTCCCCGGGCGTGACAACGTGCGACAAGAAATCGACGTTGCGGGTGGCGAGGTCACGAGCCTCGCGGACGAGTCCCTTCGAGAAATGCGCCCGGCCGCTGTCCACGTGGTCGGGGATGACCACTTCCCATCCGAGGCGTTCCAGAAGCTCGATCGCCTTGATGCCAATGTCGGCATCAAGGGTGTCGGTGAACTCGTCCGCGAAAAGGTGCACGCGGCCGAGGCGACCAGGACCTTGGTGTCCGCCACGGCGCTTCCACCAGCCGCGAAGCGTCGTCGCGGGTAGCCGTGGGAGCGACCGCTTTGGGGCAAAGCCAAGGACGCGCTTGATCATCGAGGAAACGCCAGGCGCCGTGACGGCTGCGTTGTAGAGCCACGGCGCGACCGCTGCCTTCCGCAGCATGCTCGCCGTGTCGGCAACCATGCGGCTTCGCCAGGGAATGCCTCGAGCATCGTGGCTCTGCTGCTGCCACTCGGCCTTGAGCCGTGCCATGTCGACATTCGACGGACACTCGCTCTTGCAGGCTTTGCAGGAAAGACAGAGATCCATGACCGCGGCAAGTTCAGGCCTCGTCCACGGGTTCGCTGCGGCGGGCTCCGCAAGCGCCTGCCGCAAGACGTTGGCCCGGGCGCGCGTCGTGTGATCCTCGTCGAGCGTGGCCTGGTAGCTCGGGCACATCGTGCCCCCGGCCGCCGCCGGCTTGCGGCACTGGCCGACACCGGTGCATTTCTCCGCGGCCCTCAGGATGCCGCCGGTGTCGCCAAACCGAAAGACGGTTTCATGATGCGGCTCGGGTTCCCCGGGCAGGATGCGCAGCGACGTGTCCATCGGCACGGCATCGACGATCTTGCCGGGATTGAAAATGCCCTGCGGGTCGAAGGCGCGCTTCACGCGCTTGAAAAGCTCGTAGCAAACGTCGCCCACCATGAAGCGGATGAATTCGCTCCGCAGGCGGCCATCGCCATGTTCGCCACTGAGCGAGCCACGGTACTTCTTGACGAGCGACGCGACGTCGGTGGCCACGCCTCGAAACATCGCGAGCCCGTCTGGCGAATGGAGATCGAAGAGGGGCCGCAGGTGGAGCTCGCCGGCACCGGCGTGGGCGTAGTGCACGCAGTCGATGCCATACCGCTCGGCCAAGAGCCGGTCGAACTCGGCGATGTAAGCCGGAAGGTCGGCGACGGCGACCGCGGTGTCTTCGACGATCTCGCGGGGCTTGGCGTTCCCTGGAACATTGTTGATGAGCCCCTGGCCGGCGCGGCGCAGTTCCCAGACCTTGTGGGCATCGTCGCCGCAGAGCAGCGGGTACGCGTAGCCAAGGCCGGCGGACCGCAACTCCCCTTCGACACCGCGGAGCTTTGACGCGAGGGCACTCGCGTCGGCGTCGCGCATTTCGACGACGAGCACAGCGCCCGGATCGCCGACGACAAACGACCGGTTGCGGGCCTGCTCGAGGTTGTCGCGCGTGCAATCGAGGATTTGTTTGTCGATGAGTTCGCAGGCCGTGGCACGGGCATCGGGCGGCCTGTCAGGCCGCATGACGACCACGGTGGCTTCGAGGGCCTCGGCCACGCTCGCACAGTGAACGCACAGCAGCGCTCCCGGTGGCGGCAGCGGAATGAGACCGAACTCGTACTCGACGCCGAGAAAGAGCGTGCCCTCGGAACCCGCCAGGAGCTTGCAGAAGTTGAACGGCTTTGCAGATGTCGGATCGAGCGAGGCAGCATCCATCACGGCATCGAGGGCATAGCCTGTGTTTCGCCGGGTCACTTCCGGCCGCGGAAACGCCTCGTGGATCGCCTGCCGCGTGGCCGCGTCGCCGAGCATGGCGTGCGTCGTTCGGTAGATCCGTGCTTCGAGGGTGTCAGGTCCGTCGCACTTCGCCGCGAACTCGTCCGGCTCGAGCGGCCCGAACGTCACTTCACTTCCGTCCGCCAGAAATCCACGCGCCGAAACAAGGTGATCGCGGGTCGTGCCCCAGGCGATCGAATTCGACCCGCACGAATTGTTACCCACCATGCCCCCGATCATCGCCCAACCCGCGGTCGAGGTTTCCGGAGCGAAGAAGAGGCCGTGTGGTTCGAGAAACCGATTGAGCTCGTTACGGATCACGCCGGGCTGCACGCAAACGCGCCGACGCGCGACGTCAAGCGACACGATCCTGTTCATGTGACGCCCGGTATCGACGACGATCCCGCCGCCAACAACCTGTCCCGCAAGCGACGTGCCCGCAGCCCGTGGGATCACCGGAATCTGGTGCTTCCCGGCAAACCGCACGATCTCTCGAACGTCGTTGTCAGTCGCCGGCAGCGCCACCGCCACGGGGAGCTCTTGATACTCCGAGGCGTCGGTGGCGTAGATGGCCCGCGCGACCGCATCGACACGCAGTTCACCTGCAAGACGCGCCGCCAATTCCTGCCAGGAACCCGCGTCGATTGTGAGAGATGGGGCGCCCATGTCAGGACGTCAGTCTAAGGGCCTACGCTTTCCCGGGATTTCGCCCGGGAAATGGCACCTTCAGAGCGGGCAGCGGTATTGGGAGGCTCACGGGCGCCCGTGCCGAGGGAGACGGCGCTGGAGACTCTGCGGAGCCATGGATGGCGGAGCAGAGTATCCATCGAGTGCCGCGGAGGCCTGCTGTCCTGGGAGCCGGGCTCTGCGCGGCGACCACAAGCCGAAGCCGACGCTGGGACGGCGGCGCAGGCGTGGCAACAACGGCCCGTAGCAAACGTCCGGCGACCCGGCACGGGCGCCCCTGAGCCGGTACTTCACAAATCGTCTGCGCTTTGGGCTACGATATCCTTTCGATTTCCCGTTGCCCTGCCCAGCACGGAAGGTGGCCACCATGCGCCGCTTGCAGGTCCTCCCGGTGAAGGTCGCGGTTCTGGCCCTCGTGGTCGCATCCTCGGCGAGCGCTAGCGACATCGTGCCGCCGATCGACGAACGCTTTGCCGCGGCGCTCGAGAAAGCCATCCATGAAAAACCTGACTTCCGGCGGCATGTCGTGCCGCTGCTCGGCCGGCTCGGGTGCAACGGCCGCGCCTGCCACGGCTCGTTTCAGGGGCAAGGGGGCTTTCAGCTCTCGCTCTTCGGCTATGACTTCAAAGCAGATCATGAAAACCTCACCGGCGGCGACGAGCCCCGCGCGAATCGCGCCGACCCAGCCGCGAGCCTCATGCTCCAAAAGCCGCTTGAAGAAGTTCCACATGACGGCGGCAATCGACTGACCCGTGACTCATGGCAGCATCGCGTGCTTCTCGAGTGGATTACCCAGGGGGCCGCGCCGGCGGTCGGTGACACACGGCTCGACAGGCTCGATGTGACGCCTTCGGAGATCCTCGCGAGCGAGCAAGGGGCGACCGAAAAGCTGCGGGCCGTGGCGGTGTGGAGCGACGGCACGCAAGAAGACGTGACGCCGCTGTGTCGGTTTCAATCGAACAATGACGACGTCGCCACGATCGACGAAAAGGGCCTGGTGACCGTCACCGGTCCTGGCGACACGCATGTCGTCGTCTTCTACGACAACGGCGTGGTGCCGGTGGCGGTCTTGCTTCCGGTCTCCGACGTGCTGGGGAGCCGGTATCCCGACGCACCGACGGCCTCGCCCATCGACACGCTCGTCCGCGCCAAACTCCGAAAGCTCGGGATCGTGCCATCCGAACGGTGCACCGACGCCGAGTTTCTGCGCCGCGTGTCGCTCGACCTCACCGGCACCCTCCCGACCGCTGCCGAAGTCGAAGCTTTTCTTGCCGACACGCGGACGGACAAACGTGAGCTGTTGATCGACGCGCTGCTCGCCTCGCCTGGCTACGCGGCTTGGTGGGCGACGAAATTCTGCGACTGGACCGGAAACAGCCTCGAACGAAACCTGAGCGTCGGCATGGAAAGTCGTGACCTCGCCACGGCCGCCTGGCACGAATGGCTCCGCACGCGCATCGCCGCCAACGTGCCCTACGACGAGATCGTGAAGGGCATCGTCTTGGCCCGTAACCGAGAAGATGGCGAGTCGTATCGCCCCTACTGCGACCGGATGAGCGAGTACCAACAGGGCGACTTCGTGGCGTCGTTCGCCGAGCAGCCGGGGCTTTCGTACTTCTGGAGCAGGCGCGGCTTCCAGACGCCGCAGGAGCGGGCGCTCGGTTTCGCGTACACGTTTTTGGGGGTGCGGATCCAGTGCGCCGAATGCCACAAGCATCCGTTCGACCAGTGGACGAAAGACGACTTCGCACGCTTTCAAAACTTCTTCACGCGGGTGCGGTTCGGCCAGGCGCCCGACGCCAAGGACGAGGTGGCATCGATGCTCGCCGATCTCGGCGTCGATCCCGAGCTCCGTGGCGGTGACCGCTCCAAGGCGATCGCCGAGCTGGCGAAAGAAGGGCACAGCGTTCCCGTGAGTGAAACGTTCGTCGTGCCACCGGTGAAGCGGCCGAAGCCCGCGAAGCCGGCGAAGGACGGCAAGCCCCGGGCCAATGACACGGTGGTCAGCGGTCGGACCGCGACCGTCCTGGGCGGCGACGAGCATGTGATCGATACGCTCGCCGATCCACGAACCGTGCTCATGGAGTGGATGCTCGACGATGCCAACCCCTACTTCGCCCGCGCCATCGTCAACCGGGTCTGGGCTTCCTATTTCAATGTCGGGATCGTCGAGCCGCCCGACGACCTGAGCCTAGCCAATCCGCCCAGCAACGCCCCGCTCTTGGACTGGCTTGCCACCGAGTTTCGCCGCCAAGGCTACGACCTCAGATGGCTGCATCGGACGATCGTGACGAGCGACACCTACCAGGCAAGTTGGCAGACGAACGACACGAATCGTCTCGACGCACGGAACTTTTCGCGGGCGGTGCCGCGGCGCGTCCCTGCGGAGGTGATGCTCGACGCGATCCGCATCGCGACGGCGAGCGACACCGACGCGGCGACGATGGCCGCCTCGGCCACCGGGCGCGCGGTGGCTGAATCGAACATCGGCTGGGGCAACTCGGCTCGGTACGCACTCGAGGTTTTCGGCCGCTCCTCGCGGGTGAGCAACTGCGACTGCGACCGCTCGTCGGAGCCGAGCCTCCTGCAGACGGTGTTTCTCCGCAACGACCGCGACATGCTCGCCCAAGTGAGCCGCAAAGATGGCTGGGTCGACTCGATCGCCACGCCCCTTGAACAGGAGGCCAAGCAGGCTGCGCGCCAAACCGGCAAAGGAAAGCCTCAACCTGACAAGCGAGCGGCTGCGATCCCCCCGCCCCCCGACATCGCGGCGATCGTACGCACCGCATACCTGCGGACACTCTCGCGACCACCGACGCCGTCGGAGGCGACGCGGGCCCAGACCTACTTCACGGAGGCGGCGAGTTTCCGTGAGGCGTTGAATGACCTTCTCTGGGCGCTGCTCAACACGAAAGAGTTTGCGCTCAACCACTGAGACTTCTGACGGAGGCCGAACCCATGACCCACGAGCGAACCTGTGACGGCATCCGGCGGCGAGATTTTGTGCGGGTCGGGGCGATCGGCGGCACGGCACTGACCCTCTCGAACCATCTTGCATGGGCAAGCGACGAACGTCGGGCATCGAGCCCGGCCCAGGCAGCGATCTTCGTGAACCTAGGCGGCGGCCCGTCGCACCTCGACACGTTTGACCCGAAACCCGAAGCTCCGCAGGAGTATCGCGGTGAGTTTTGCTCGATCGCGACGAACGTGTCTGGGATTCAGATCTGCGAACACCTTCCCAAACTCGCGGCCTGTGCCGACCGGTACACGATCCTTCGGGGTGTCTCCCACACGCTCGCCGCCCACGAGCTCGGCAGCAGCTACGTCCACACCGGCAATCGACCGATCGCCTCGCTTCAGTTCCCGGCGTTCGGATCGGTCGTCGCCCATGAGCTGCCAGGCCCCGCCGAGTTGCCGCCGTTCATCGCGGTGCCGCAGACGAAGTTCGGCGGAGGCTACCTCGGCATGAGATACGCGGCGCTGGCTACGAACGCGACACCCCGTCCGGGCAAGCCATTTGCGGTGCGAGGCATCTCTCTCGACGGCCGTGTCTCGCTCGCCCAGGTCGACCGCCGCAGCGCCCTCCTCCGCGACCTCGACACGACGTTTCATGCGATAGGCTCCGACAATCAACTCGTCGACGGACTCGACGCCTTTTCCCGACAGGCCCACACGATCATCACCTCACGACAGGCCCGTATGGCCTTCGACGTGTCGCAGGAAGAACCTTCGTTCGCGAAACCATTCGGTGAAGCCGCCTTCGGCCAGAGCTGCCTCTTGGCCACGCGGCTCGTGGAAGCGGGGGTGCGATTCGTGACCGTCGGTTTCAACGGCTGGGACACCCATACCGACAACTTCCTCAAACTCCGCGACACCCTGCTTCCGCAGCTCGACACCGGCCTCGCGGCGCTTTTCCTTGGCCTCGAGCAGAAGGGCCTGCTCGCGTCGACGGCCGTGCTCGTGACCGGCGAATTTGGCCGGACTCCGAAAGTCAACGTGCGAGCCGGCCGCGATCATTATCCCCGAGCCATGACGATGCTCATGGCCGGCGGCGGCGTTCGCGGTGGACAGGTAATCGGGGAGAGTGACGAAAAGGGGCAAGGCCCGAAACATGAGGGGATTCGGCCAGACGATGTCGCGGCGTCGCTCTACAAGTGCCTCGGCATCGACCATCGCAAGGAGTATCTGACGGCGACCGGACGTCCCGTGATGATCGTTCGCGACGGTGAGCCGATCGCGCAGCTATTTGGGTAGAGCCACGGTCAGTTCGCCTTGAGACACCGTAAGGTTGTTGGTATCACCCCCGCCCCCGTGGTCTTGATCACGGCATGGCCTCACGGCACGTCACCCGGATCGTAGCGATGAGCTGGCAGCAAGAACGCGCGCATGCCTTTCAGGATCGGTGCAGGACCGTCTGCGCCGCGATCGGCATCGATGAAGCACACGATGCTCGGTTCGTGCGCGGCGTTCTCGACACGTTCCTCCCAACGACCAGCGGCCCCGATGTCGAGCGCGCGTGGAGCACGGTTGCCTACGTGCTGACACAGGCGTTTCATTGCCGCGTGCCGATGATGGCAACCACCCACGCGGTCCGCGCGGCGTACGAAGCCGGGTCGATCAAGGGGCTTCATCGCATGCTCGTCGAGCACGAGTGGTTTCGGACTTCTCCGCAGGCCACGGCCCGCCTGGTGACGGTCGGCGACGCGCGGCTCGCCGTCGACGTATCCGAGACGGCACGCATTCCCTTCACGACCGGGATCCAGCGGGTGGTGCGGAGCATCGCGAGGCATCTCGCCGATGTCGCGCCAGGCTCGATGCTCGTCCGCTGGTCCGAGCGTACCGGGTGTTTCACGCCTCTGTCGGAAGACGAGGTCCAACGGCTGCTCTCCGCCGAGCCGCCACGTGCTGAACAACCACCTCCATCCGAAACGCGATCGTCGGCGATCTCCGCCATCCAAACCATCCAGCGGGCGGCCCTGTGGCCCACCCGTGAGCTCGAGCGCACGATCCGGCGCCAGCGTCAAAAGGCCCATAGCAAACGGCCGGTGCAACCGTCGGCCTTCCTGTGGAACGACGCGCTCCTGCTCCCCGAGCTGGTGGTGGGAGAGGATCACGTCGAGGCGGTCCGATTCGTCGCCGGCGCGACCCCTGTTCGTTCGACGTTCGTGTTCTACGATGCGATCCCGATCCGTCATCCGGAATACTTCGCGGAGCGGACCCTTGCCGTCTACCTGCGCTCCCTGAGCCTGGCCCGTGACGTCACCATGGTGTCGTGCATCAGCCACACCGTGCGCGAGCACCTCGAAGGCATCCTCACGCTCATGCCGGCCCGCAGACTGCCACGGTTGGCCGTCCACGCCCTCGGCGCCGACCTTCCGACCCACGACCAAACGGTCTCGGCATCCTTCGATCGTCCGGCGGTGCTTTGTGTCGGCACGGTCGAGCCACGCAAGAACCACCTTCGTATCCTGGAAGCGATGCGGATCGCCCAGCAATCAGGGAGCCGTTTTACAGGCGTCTTCGTCGGGAACGCAGGCTGGCTCAATGGACGGTTTCGCGCGGCGTTCGCCGATGCGAAGAGCGCCGGCCACGATCTTGTCCTGCGCGAGAACGTCTCCAATGCCGAGCTGCGCGGGCTCTACGATGCCGCCGCTTTCACGATCTACTGCTCGCTCGACGAGGGTTTTGGGCTGCCCATCATCGAGAGCCTTCGCCACGGCCGCCCGTGCATCACGAGTGATCGCGGCAGCATGCGGGAGGTGGCCGAACAGACGCGTGGCTGCCTGACGGTCGACCCCGAGGACGTGGCGGCGATGGCCTCGGCGATCAGTTCGCTCGTCGACGATCCCAAGACGCTCGCCCGCCTGACGCGTGAAGCCGGCAAGGCCGAGTGGCCAACCTGGCGCGAGTACACCGAAGAACTGGTGCATTTCGCCCGCGAACCGGCCGCCGCTGCAACCCGCCGCCGCGCCGCCTGACGGGTATCTCGCATGAACCCAACCCCGAAGCCATCGGCCATCCAAGCGATCCTTCATGTCGGCGACATGAAGTGCGGTTCGACATCCATTCAGGAATGGATGACCCGGGATCGTGCGATTCTCGAGTCCCATGGGTATCAGCTTTCGAACGTGACGCGCATCGCGCACTACGACAGCCGACTGTCGTCCTATGCGGTTGACGACGAGCGCATGGAAGTCGAGGCCCGCAAGGAATCAGGCATCGGGTCGCCGGACGAGGTGCCGGCTCATCGGCGTGACATCGAGCAGCGGCTGGCCGCCGAGGTCGCCGGCCTCCCAAGCACGGCCAAGGCGATGATCTTCTCGCACGAACTGATGCTGCTCTTGAGGCCTCGGGAGGTCGCCCGCCTCCTCGCCATGCTCCGCCCGTTGTTTGGCGGCATTCGGGTCGTTGCCTATATCCGCCGCCAGGATCGGCTGCTCTTGAGCCTGTGGGGGCAGCGGCTCAAGAGCTATGCGCCGGAACCCGACTTCTTCGAACGGCAACTCGCGCGGCGACGGTACTTGTCGATGCTCGACACGTGGTCACAGGCCGTCGGTCGTGAGAACCTCATCGTGCGGGTCTTCGACAAAGCCTCCTTCGCCCAGGGCAACCTTCAGGCCGACTTCCGTGAGGCCGCCGGCATTCCCGACGATGACCGCTACGCCCCCCCCTGTCGCACGAACGAGAGCCTCGATGCTGCGGCACAGGCACTCTTGCTCGAACTGGGGAGTAGACTCGCAAGACATTCGTCGCGCGATCGACGGCATCTGTGGTCGCGCATCGTGCGCGCCTTCCAGCCGAAGGCCAAGCGAAGGACGGCAGTCCCCGTGTTCCCTCTGCCGCTGAAGATGTTTCTGATTCGTCACCGCACGGGCCGGAGCCTGCTGCCCGACCGCGAATGGGCGCGCCGGATCATGGCGGCGTGCGAGAAGGAGAACGAGGTCATCCGGCGTCGCTACTTCCCCGGCCGGGCTCACCTCTTCGACGACGACTTCTCCGACTATCCCGAGGAAGGCGGCCCACCGGGCAGCAACCTCCGGCTGTGTGTGCCCGAGGAGTTCGCGCACCCGGCGGTCGGCTCGGTCGCTCCCGAGGAGATCATCGAGGCCTATCGCGTCGTCCTCGGTCGCGAGCCGGACGAGCCGTCAATGAAGCGGGAACAGCGCACGGCATCGAACATCGCCCAGGTCTACGCGTCATTGCTTGCGCGTTCCAGGGCGGCGTGAGGTCCTGGGCAACCTGGTCAAGCCGGCGGCGCCTTGGCAAACCTTGCCGAAAAGTCTGGCTCTCGAGACGGCGAGTTCCGATACGAACCGTGGCGTGAATGGTCAGTCGTTCGTCGGGGGGTTTGCCCGTCCATGCTTTACAGCGATCGTTTCGGCCTCGGCTTGGCCCGTCATCCGAAAACGGCCAGTTCCGCGCTCGCGGCCTGGTTTCTGAAGGCCTTTCCTGATGCGACGGCATCCGATCCGCTTGATCCTCATCTCTCGGTGCCCGTGTCGCTGCGTCGATTCGGGCTCGTGACCGCGCCGAAGCAGCATCCGAAATGGCACACGATCATTCCCAAAGCGCTCAGGCCGCGTCCTGCGCCTCCTGCGTTGGCGAGGAGCCTGACCGTCATCGGCGTGATCCGAGAGCCCTTCGAGATGCTTGTTTCCCTGTACTCGTACTGGCGACGACGGGCTGCCGAGAAGCAACGCCGGCCCGGGACGCTTTCCTACACGGCGGCGCACGGAAGCTTCCGCGACTTCGTGGTGCATGCGGTCATCGAGGGGAAGCTGCCGAATTACTGCGACTTCTTCGGTGTGGGCTTGCCGGAGCAGCCGGCACTGAGGCTCATCGACTTTCGATCGATTCACACTGGCCTCGAGGCCGTGTGTCGCGACCATGGCGTTCCAGCGGCCGTCGCCGTTCCGGTCGCCAATGCCGCTCCGTCGGACCATGACTACGACCGCTTCCGCCACGAAGTCCGATTCATGCTGCCGGCCATTCGTTCGCGGTATCGCTGGTACTACGAGGAAGCCAGCCGCCTCTTGGCCAAGTCGAGCGGCTCACTCACCCTTCGCCCCGCCGCCTGAGTCCGGCCCCTGGCCTATTTCGCGACGAGGCGGAGAACGACTTCCGCACCTTCGGCGTCATCGTCGGCACCAGCCCGCTTCACTTTGATCGGAATGATGTCGCCGACGTTCACCGACGTGCGGAGCATGCGATCGAAGGCCCGTCGCTCGTCACGGCTGGAAAACTCCAGGCGCCGGCCGCCCCACTCGATGATCTCGTCACCCTCCTGAAGCCCGGCTACCGCACCCGCCGACCCCTTTTCGAGGCTCTCCACGCGCACGGCCAAGTCGTCGCCACGAGGCCTGACGAATTCGATGCCGAGCTTCGCCCGCTCTGGAGCGGTAAGCGTCACTTCGAGACCGGTCTCCGCGCCCCCGCGCTTCACGGTCATCGGCACGCGATGACCGTCCGGGTAGATGCCGAGCAGACCTCGAAGCCGAAGCGCGTTGGCGACCGGAGCCCCGTCGATCGCGACGATGGTGTCACCCACCAGAAAGCCTGCCGTGGCCGCCGGAGAGCCGTCTGCCACATCCTTGATGACGAGGCTTTTCTCCGACACGGGCTCGGCCTTTTCAAACTGGAGGCCGGCGATGCGGGCATGCTTCACTTCTCCCCCCTCGGCAGTTTCGAGGCGCGGCAGCCAGAGCTTGATTTGTCGCGAACTGATCGCGAAGCCGAGGCCGGTGTTGCTGCGAAGGCCGAAGCGCGTGCTGATCTGCCCGTTGATGCCGATGACCTGACCGGCCATGTTGATGAGCGGGCCACCTGAGTTGCCCGGATTCACCTCGGCATCGGTGACGATGCACTCCGTGTAGGTTCCTTGCGTGTGGTTGAGGGCCGAGATGATGCCCACCGTGAACGTCGGCGCCTGATCCAAGACACCCAAGGCAAAGGGATTGCCGACAGCCAGCGCCTCGTCGCCCACCTTCAGTGCGTCGGAGTCGCCGAGTTCCAAGAATGGCACCGTCTGGCCCTCGGGCACGTCGAGCTTGAGTGCCGCAAGATCGCCGACGGGGTCGGTGCCGAGCACCTTCGCCTTGAACGACCGGCCGTCGCCGATGCGGACGGTGAACGACCGCTTGCGACCGATGACATGGTCGTTGGTGAGCATGAGGCCGTCGGGGCGGATGATCACGCCGCTGCCGCCGCCGATGAACACGAAGGCCGGCCGCACCTGCACGCACAGTTCCGTCAGGTTTGCCCCGGCAGGGTCCGTCGCCGCCGACGCACCGCCCATGAGGGCCACGACCAGCAGCCCTCCGACAAGGCACCGCGAGCCCGACGACTTGAAGACGTTCGTCATTTGTTTTCCTCCAAGACCACCTCGATCTCGCGGGTGTCGTCGGTCGTGAGCGTGCCCTCGAAGGTGTCGCCGGGGCGAAGCGATTTCTTCAGTCGCTGCAGATCCTCAGGCGTTTCGAGATCGCGGCCATTGACCACCAGCCTGGCGCCACGGATCGGCCGCTGCACGAGGAGCGTCACGACATCGCCGGCCGTACTCGCAGCGATGCGGTCGGTGAGATCGCGCCACGTCTTCAGCTCCACGCCGTCGAATTCGAGGATGCGATCTCCTTTCTTGAGCCCCGCCTTGTCGGCCGGTGAGCCCGGTGCCACGCCACCGATGATCACGTCTTCGCCGAAGGCTCGCTCCGTGTCGGCCACCACACCGAGAAATGGTCCCGGAATCCGATCGAAAGACTTGCCCTCTTTCATCGCATCGAGGACGGCTTTGATCCGGTCGGTCCGCGCGACCATGCCGACGCCCGAGTTCGGCGCCCGCGTCCACCGCATGAGTTGCTGCGGCGGCACGAGCCGTCCGAGGATCGTGTCTGGCTCGATGGGCGCGGTCGCGATCCCGAGAAAGTTTCCGGCCGCATCCACGACCGGGCCACCTGAGTTGCCGTAGTTCAAGAGGGCGTCAGTTTGGAACTGATAGCCACGGTTGCGCGATGGCGCGCTCACGATCCCGTCGTTGAACGTGACTGCTTGCGGGCCACCAGGCGCTCGGCCCACCACGGCAACCGAATCCCCCAGCATCGGCGAACTGCCAGTGCCGGTGATGTCGAAGGCAGGGAGGTCGGTCGCCTCGATCTTCAAGAGCGCCACCCCGAGCGGCTCGTGCTGGGCGACGACCTTGGCCTCGTGACGCTCACCGCTCGGGAGCACGACGGCGACGCTCGTGATCGCGTTCGGCTGGCGTGCATAGCCCCCCTTCGGATCGGCCAGCAGCTTCTCGATCGGACTCGTGGCGTCGAACGTCCGCGGCTTGCCGGTCGCCTTGGCCACAAAGGCCGTGTCGTCGCCAACGTTGAAAAGGCTCGTCAGGACGAAGCCGTCGGATGAAATGACAAGGCCGGTCACCGCCCCGGGGGGCCGGCGCAGGAGCTGGTTCACTTCGAAAGCCCGCGCGACGTTGGCAAACGCTCCGAAGCGTTTCTGCTTGTCCGCCTTGGAAAGCTTGGCCCAGTCCTTGATGGAATCGCGGTGCTCCTGCCACGACACCCGCGGAAGCTCCTCCGGTGAAAATTTTCGGGTGACCTCGATGCCCACGAGCGACGGGGCGATGAACGCCGCCACCCGACCGAGGGCTTCGGCCCTTTCGGCAGCAGTGCGGGTAGCCGGGTCGTCGGCAAGGTTCGACGGGGCTTCGAACGAGAGTGGCACATCCGAGGAGGTGAGACCGGAAAACTTCTCGAGCAGCACGGTGCTGGGCACGGCCACACCCTGCCAGCGCAGTGGCGACACTCCGAGACTGATCACCCCGCACAGCCGACCACGGGAGTCGACGAGCGGGCCACCGTCACTGCCCGGGTTCACCGCGGCGGTGGTTTCGAGCACCGAACCTGCATAGGTCGACTCGCCTTGTTTCGTGACGTCATACGTACCGCTGATGATGCCGCGGCTGAAGGAGGCACGGCCATTGGTGAGGAGCACACGATCGACATCGCTTGCCGTGTAGGCGAGGCTTCCGATCGAAGGCATCTCGCGCGCGAGCGGCAGAAACGACAGATCCTTCGCATCCACCTTGATGAGGCTCACGGCGAGCGCGTCGTCGGTCGCCACGAGTTTTGCGTCGCGCACCACGAATCCCGGAAACATCACCTTGATCTCCGACGCATCCGAGGGGACGACGCTCGTGGACGTGAGGATGTGGCCGGTCGGCGTGATGACGCTCCCGGTTCCCGAAAAGCCTCCACCGTCGGAGGTTTTCGTGCTGATGCCGACCGTCGCCGCGAGGACATGGTCAGCAACGGCTCGAGTCGCGGGCGGGTCGGCGGCGGGCGCCGACCATGCCAGACTCGCCGCCACCAACGCGACGAGGAGCCACGCATGGCACTTCGGGCTGCCGCTTGTTCGTTGCCGCATCCTCTTCTCCAATCTGATCCGAGCCCTCGTCGCCCTACGCGGAATCACTCTCGAGGTTGACCGATTCTAGCCATGCCGCAAGCCGAGCCCCAGCGGCTCCTTGCGAGCCCGTCGGGCGCCCCGTACAACAACATGGCTTGTCGATCTTCCACGAGTCGCTGAGGGGTTTTTTCGCCAATGGCTACTGCCACCGCTCCACGTGCATCTGCCCGTCTTCCCGAATCCAAAAACGTCGGCTCGGCGCTTGACCGTGCCTTCGATGCCGGCAAGGGAATCCTCAGGCTGTCACCCACATGGGTGCCGCGAAGCTTCTTGCATCCGGGCAAGCGCGTACGACTCCATCCCGACGACTATTACTCGTACGGCCTCGACCGTGGCGGCATCGACGAGCGGTGGTTTGCCAGCACGACCGAAGCCGCCAATGAAGGCCGCGTGCCCGACGAAGGCCTTTCCTGGTGCGTTTTCGACGGTGAGCGTTTCCTGCTCAAGGATGCCGTTGCCGAAGGCAAGGGCAAGCTCGTGGGCGACTCGATCTGGAACACGTACAAGAAGTGGCCCGTCTACTCCAAATTCTTCGACAACATGGGGCCGATCCCGCACCACATGCACCAGTCCGCGGAAGACGCGGCACTCGTCGGCCAAGAAGGGAAACCGGAGAGCTACTACTTCCCGCCGCAATACAACAACTGCGACAACCATTTTCCATACACCTTCATGGGCCTGGAGCCCGGAACGACGAAGGAAGACGTCCGCCGCTGCCTCGAGAACTGGAACCGTGGCGACAACGGGATTCTCGATCTCTCGAAGGCCTATCGCTTGGAGCGTGGCACCGGCTGGCTCATCCCGCCGGGCGTTTTGCATGCTCCTGGTTCGCTGCTCACGTACGAGCCGCAGTGGGGCAGCGACGTCTTTTCGATGTTCCAATCGCTCGTCGAAGGTCGGGCCGTGCCGTGGAGCCTGCTCGTCAAGGACATGCCGAAGGAAAAGCACCAGGACCTCGACTTCATCATCGGCCAGCTCGACTGGGAAAAGAACGTCGACACGCATTACAAGGAGTCGAACTTCTTGAAGCCCATCGTGGACGCGAAAAGAAGCACGCCAGGCGCGACCGACCGCTGGATCGTCTACGGCCGCGTCGATGGCAAGCAGCTCTTCAGTGCCAAGGAACTGACGGTCGAGCCGGGCCAGAAGATCACGATCCATGACGCCGGCGCCAGTGGCTGGATCACGGTGCAGGGCGAGGGCAAGGTGGGCGTGCACGACGTTGCCACGCCGACGCTCATCCGCTTCGGCCAAATGACCGCCGACGAGCTCTTCATTTCGGCCGAGGCCGCGAAGACAGGCTACGTCGTCGAAAACACCGGCCCCGGCCCCCTTGTGGCGCTTCGGTACTTCGGTCCCGACGTCCACGACGACCTCCCTCTCCACGGAAAGCGCGCATGACGATGAAATCTCTTCCGAAACTTCACAATGCGATGTGGCCGGGCCTCGTCGGCAAGGGCACCGACGCCGGCCAGGAACCGCCGATCTCGCTCGAGCGGATGCTCGAACTGACGGCCGCGGCGAATGTCGACGGTCAGAAGTTCGACGGCATCGACTACTTTTTGTTCTTCCCGCACACGAACCCTGACGCGTCCGACTGCGAACTGAGGAAGATTGCGGATCTCATTGCGTCGCACGGCTTTGCCGTGGGCTCGCTCGTGGCTCCGATCTGGCCGGGGACGGTCGGAGATTCGGCGATGGGTTCTCCCGTTCAGCGTGCAAAATTCATCACGTCGGTAAAAAAGGCCTGCCGCATCGCGAAGATCTTCAACGAGCATGGCGTGCGGAAGTACGGCGTGATCCGGATCGACTCCGCCGAGTTCGGGGTGAACAAGTGGCGGGAGAACGCGGCCGCCAACACCAAGACGATCGCCGCCACGTTCCGCGAGGCCGCGATCATCGCCGCGGCCCATGGCGAACGGCTCGCAGCCGAGGGGGAGATCTGCTGGGCCGGCATGCACTCCTGGAAAGACGTGCTCGATCTCTTGGAAGCGGTCGATATGCCCGGTTCGCTGGGCTTCCAGTGCGACCTGGCTCACACCTACCTCTACCTCCTGGGCTACAACGCCCCCGAGCATGCCCTGGTGAAGCCTGGGTACACCGAGGCGGAGTTCTGGCCGGCATACGAAACGATGGTGTCGAAGCTGCGGCCGTGGACGATCGATTTCCATGTGGCGCAAAACGACGGCGAAGTCCATGGCGCCGGGGCTCATGACAAGACCGGTAAGCACTGCCCCGCTGATGATCCCAATGGAAAACTTGACATTGTGAAGTGTTCGGGCCTCTGGCTCGAGGGCGCGGCGGAGCGTGGCATCCAGCACATCTGCTGGGACGGCTGCATGTTCCCCAACGCGATGCTCGAAAACCCGAAGACCTGGAACACGATTCTCAAGACCATGATCGACGTCCGAAACGCCCACGGCTGGAACTGACTGATTGCACATGGGAAAAGCCATCCATGGCCTTTTCCCATTTGTTGGACTTGGGAAAGCCAAGGTTTCCCAAGTCCAAAGGCCGCCGCATCGTGCGGCGGTCGAGTGAACGAAGAACAGGAGGCGAAGCGACTGGCGGAGACTTCTGCCATCGCGCAGCCGGCCCATTTCCACACGCCTTCAACGACCACAACGCTTGTCCCCCCTGAGGTAAACCCCAATGGCAAAACCCCTCCGCATCGGCATGATCGGCTACGGCTTCATGGGCCGCACCCACTCCAACGGCTACAACCGCGTCAAGGACTTTTTTGACCTGGAGTATCTGCCGGTCCTGAAGGCGGTGGCCGCTCGCGACGGCGAGAAGGCCAAGGCGTTTGCCGATCGCTGGGGCTATGAGCGGGTCGAGACCGACTGGCGGAAGGTGGTCGCGGCCGACGACATCGACGCGATCGACATCTGCACGCCCAACAATCTTCATGGCGAGATCGCCATCGAGGCCGCCAAACATGGAAAGGCGGTGCTCTGCGAGAAGCCGCTGTCGATGGATGCGGCCGAAGGGGAGCGGATGTGCGAGGCGGTCGAGAAGGCCGGTGTCATGAACACCGTCTGGTACAACTACCGCCGCATTCCGGCGGTCACATTTGCCAAGCAGCTCATCGATTCAGGGCGCCTTGGCCGCGTGTTTCATTACCGCGCCGAGTTTCTGCAAGACTGGACGATCAACGCCGACCTCCCGCAGGGGGGCGCGGCCCTCTGGCGGCTCGATGCCAAGGCGGCCGGCAGCGGCGTGACCGGGGATCTGCTTGCCCACTGCATCGACACGGCCATCTGGCTCAACGGCTCGGTGACCGACGTCACGGCGATGACTGAAACGTTCGTCAAGGAACGGAAGCATCAGCTCACCGGCAAGGTGGAGCCGGTGGGCATCGACGACGCCTGCTCGTTCCTGTGTCACTTCCAGAACGGGTCGCTCGGCCTCTTCGAGAGCACCCGGTATGCCCGCGGCCACAAAGCCCTCTACACCTTCGAGATCAACGGCGAAAACATGAGCCTCAAGTGGGATCTCCACGATCTCCACCGACTCCAAGTCTTTGATTACAAGGACGCCGGCCCTGAACGTGGTTGGAAGAGCGTGCACGTGACCGACGGCGACCATCCCTACATGAACAAGTGGTGGGTGCCGGGTCTGGCGATCGGCTACGAGCACTCGTTCATCCACCAGGTGGCCGACTTCCTCGAGTGCTACGCCCAGAAGAAGCCCTGTCATCCGACGTTCCGTGACGCCCTCGAAACCCAGAAGGTTTGCGACGCCGTCTTGAAAAGCGCCAAGAGTCACCAGTGGGCCACGGTGGGGTAAATCGACATGGGCATCCATCGCCGCGCGCTCCTCGGCCTGTTTTGGTTGGGCGTCACACTGGCCGGTGTCCCCGCTTCGGTGACGCACGCAGAGGTGCAACCCGAAGCAGGCAAGCACTACACGATCTACCTGATGGCTGGGCAATCCAACATGGATGGCCGCGGCCGGGCTGAGGATCTCAAGGGCGACATCGCCGAGTTCGCCAAGCCGAACGAAAACGTCCTCGTTCGCTTTTCGTCAGGGGGCTACAAACGGCATCATCGAGAGAGCCAGGGGTTCGTTCCGCTGCAGCCGGGCATCAATGAGAAGCCCGGACAGTTCGGACCTGAGCTCGGGTTTGGTCATGCCCTCGCGAAGGCGCTTCCCAAGCAAAACATTCTCATCGTGAAGGTGAGCGAGGGGGGCACGAGCCTTCGCGAAGACTGGAATCCCGAGAATCCAAAGAGCCTCTACCACCGTCTGGTCGCGACATGCAAAAAGACCTGCGAACTTCTCACCGAAAGGGGGGCGACGCATGAGTTCGGCGGCATGGCCTGGCACCAGGGGGAGAGTGACTCGAACCGTCCTCAGGAATATCCTGCGCGATTAAGGGCGTTTCTCGATCGGCTCCGCACTGACGTGAAGGCTCCTGGGATGCCGCTCGTGGTTGGCGGCCTCTGTAGTGACAACCCGAAATACAAGGGCTTCAATGACGCGATGCAAGAGTTCGCGGCGTCGAGTGACGACATTGGCTTCGCGTCGAGCGATAGGTTGAAGGCGTTCGACAAGAACGTTCACTTCGACGCCCGCAGCCAGATCGAGCTGGGCCAGCGCATGGCCCAAGCCATGCTGAAGCTCCAAAGGTCGGAGTGAGCGACCGTCCTTACCACCAGGAACGGAGCCAGCCCCAGAGGCCGCTCGCCGCGAACCGAGACAGCATCGCCGCATCAGGATGCTTCGCCGCATGCTTCGCCGTGAGCCGCTTGTACCATCGCAAGGCGGGATCACCGTTGTAGGTATCGCAGACGGCCTTGGCTTCCGCCCAATGGCTCACGATGGCCTCGCGACGTTCTCCCGCCGGCCTGTCGTCGGGAATGGCTGACAGGAGAACCTGCGTGAAGTGAAACACCGCCTGGTAGTAGGCCACGAGCGTGGACGGGTCGATGCCCTGGAGCAACTGTCGCGCGGCCGGTCCATTTCCCTCACGAGCCTCGGTCCACGCGAGCCCGACGGCGTGAAGATACCGATCACGAAACACCGTCGGAGAGCTCATGAGGAGCCGACGAAGTGGGGCTGACTCGATCGGACCAGCGTGTGCTTCGATCGCGTGGATGGCGTCGATGAGTGAGTCGGGTTCGAGCCCGGGGTGTGACTTCCAGTCGGCAAACCAACGACCGGCGGCGCGGCGATGGCCCAGCGCGGCAAGTCGCGCACCCGCAGCCGCCCAGAGCCGACCTGCCTGATAGTCACGGCGATGCGATGTGAGAAAGCCGTTGATGGTCGTGGCATCGAGGCAGTAAAGCAGCGAATCCCACCCTTCCTCGGCCGTCTCCGACGGCAACTTTGCCTTGCGGAGGCGCGCGGCAACGCTCGCCGGCGTGCCGGTGTGCCGCCCCACCCAGACACGGACCAACGAACCGCTTGTGAGCGAACCGCTCGTAACCGCCTTCTCGAGCATGGTGCGAACGGGCTTCGGGTCGGCTCCGAGTGCCGCTGCATACACCTCGTCCGCCGTCTCGACGGGTATGTTCTCGAGTCGGAGGAAGTCGGAGAAGGCCTTGGCCAGCAGGGGCTTCTGCGCGAGTGCAGCGCGGGCCACGACTTCGCACCGCAGCGTAAACACCGGATCGAGAAAGCGCCGTGCGTGGGCCAGCACGTTCTCGACCTCGTGGGGGTCGCCCTGGTCGGTCGCGTGATCGAGCAGGTGCCGAACCGCGTAGGTATACGATGGGTCGACCGAGAGTGCCCGACGAAGGCTGGGGATCGCCTTGTCCAGTTGGCCTTCCCGAATCCACGTCTCGGCGACACGGCCGTGAGCGACCGGATCGGAAGGAACGAGGCGGGCAAGATGGGCGGCATGCCGTCTCGCCGCGTGAAACTCTTCCCGCTGGGAATGCATGTCGTATCGCAAGGATCGTGCGAACACGTAGTCTGGCTGCTCCGCGATGACGGCGTCGAGCTCGGCACCCGCCTCGTCCGACTTGCCAGCCTGGATGAGAACCCAGCATCGTCGACCGCGGAGCTCACGCGGAACCCTGCCATCGAAAACCGATGGCGTACACGCCGCCAAGGCGCCGACCAAGTCGCCGCGGTGGACCAAGATCGTCGCTTTGGTATCCCAGAGCTCGATGTTCATCGGGGCGATGGCGAGGCCCTCTTCGAGGGCCGATACCGCCAAGTCAAAGTCGCGCGAAGCCCAGGCCGTCTCAGCAAGCGCGAGCCACGACCTCGGGTCGGAAGGCCTGCGGCGCGTGAGCTCTCGGGACGTTTCGAGCGCGGCATCAGCGGTGCCGAGGCTCTCGGCCCACTCACGGAGCTTGCCCCACGCCCAATGGTACGCGGGGTCGGCCAGGACGGCCCGCTCGACGGATGCCAGCGCCTCCTCGCGGCGGCTCGTTCGCCACAGGACATCGGCCAGCATGCCATGATTGGCTGCCTCGAGCGGTGAGTATGCCACTGCCCGTCGATAGATGCCGATGGCCTCTTCGAGGCGTCCGAGGCCCTCGAGCGTTTCGCCAAGACACCGCATGGCATAGGTCCACCCTGGAACGACATGGAGCGCCTGCCGCCAAGCCGACTCGGCCGCTCGAAGGTTCCCAGATCGCTGCTCGATGATGCTCAGAAGCCTGTGGGTAGCCGGCGCATAGGGAAACCGGGCCAGCATGGCGGTCGCCTCGGCGCGGGCGGCGTCGAAATCTCCTCGATCGATCAGCGAGTCAGTCAGCGCGGTCCAGGTGGCGACGAGGTCGGGACGCGCTCCGCGTGCCTCCTCGAGGATCGCCCGCAGCTCTTCAGGCTCGAGGTGAAGCCTCGCGATGTCGGCAAAACTGAGGACACCGGTGCCACTGGTTGTTTGCGAGACGAGTTGCTCACGGAGAAACGCGACGGCGGCGAGGCGACTGGCAGCGTCGGGACAGGCCTCGAGCAGGCCCCGCATCGACGCGGCATTGTCGATCGACAGCTCGAGTGATCGACGAAACGCCTCGCCGGCCTCCTCGAATCGGCGGGCGGCGGCGAGTGCCTCTCCGAGCTGGCCATGGGAATAGGTCAGGTGGGGGGCGAGTTCGATCGCGTGACGTGCGGCCGCGATCGACTCGTCGTGTTTCCCTTGCTGCACGAGGATGTGGGAGAGACCTCGGTAGGGCCAGTCGGCCAGCGGGAAGTCGGCGATGATCCGCCGGAGGGCTCTTCCTGCGTCTTCGAACTTTCCTTCCCGGAGATACCACTCGGACTGCAACTCCAAGAGCGGGTGGAACTCAGGATGCTGCGACGCCAGGAACGAGAGGCGCTGCAGGGCTGCATCGATCCCATCGATCTCGGCCGTGAGGGAGATGACGGCGCGCTGGGCGTCGGCATCCAGCGGATTGAGCGCCAGAAGCGCTTCCCAATGGCCGCGGGCCGCGGCGTTGTCCTCCACACGTGCCGAAAAGATTGCGGCCCGCCGAAGCCACTGGATTTTCGAGACCTTCGATCTGGCCGTGTCGAGTGCCTCGCGCGCCTCGTTCAATCTGCCGACTGCCCCGAGGGCATCAGCCAAGAAGAGCTGGAGCAGTCCGTCGTCAGGTCGCTTGGCCAAGGCGACATCGAGCAGCCGGAATCCCTCTTCGCGCCGTTCGAGAGCCTCGTATGCCTGAAACGCTGCGATGGCCGGCCCGGCGGACTTGCTGCCGTAGGCTTCGAAACGATTCCGCAGAAACTCGAGGCCTTCTTCCGCACGATTGAGCTGGCGACAGGCGGAGAAATAGAGACTTGCGGTCGTCTCGTTCGTGTCATCAACGGTCGCAGCGAGCCGACGGACATCAAGGGCTTCGACGTGCCGGTTGCTGGCAGCGAGCGTGTCAGCCAGACCACTCAAGCCCGTGACGTCTTGTGGAACGAACCTCAGGTATCGACGGAAGGATTTCTCGGTTCCCTCGAGTCGCCTTCCGTCGGCCGCCAAGAGAAACGCGTGCTGAAGCTCGAATACCGGGGCTGCGTCTTTGGTCAAACGGATACTGTCGAGCAATGCGATCGACTCGGCGTGCGGCGCCGTCCGGCTGCGAAGCCGGAAGAATGTGAACGTCGCCCACTGGTCTTCCGGAAACATGGCATGAAGGCGTGTGGCCGCGAGCTCCTCGGCCCGCATGTCGGCGTCGTAACCGGCAAGCGAGAGCCTCGCGAGTTCGACGATCCGGTGGCCGGGGGCGGCTTTCTCGAGAGCGTCGAAGCATCGTGCTGCCTCGTCGCGTTGATGGGTCTCGAGGCTGCCTGCCAGCGCGTGGGCAAGGTCGTGAAGGTGACGATCGGGAAGATCGAGACCCTCGAGTCGTGAAGCCTCTTCCGCTGGAATGAGGATCATGCCGAGCGGGCCTGTGGCGCCAAAGCGCAGAAAGTAGGGCTCGGCGAGCGCCTCCGTGAAGTGCGAAGAAGTCGGATCACGCATGATCACGACTCCGTTTCGATCGTCGTAGCCAATGACGGCCTGAAGATGCGAAGACGTGGGCTCCGTCGTCGCCATGGCGAACGGGATACCGGCGTCGATCACGGCCTTCGTCACCGAATAGCTCACCGTGAACTCAGCCACCACGAATCCGTTCTGCTCGGCCCATACGCGCTGATGGAAATGCGGGGTGCCGTCGTAGCAGATCTTCTCGGCGATCTCGAGGTGATTGGCAGGTCGGCCCCAGAACGCCGAAAGCGCAGCCAGGGTCGCCGGAGCACAGGTGAGATGGTGCTGGCGGACAAAAGGCACGTTGAGACGGACGCGGCGGCGCTCGGCCGCGCCAGGGGCCGACAGGCGCGCGGCTACTTCCTTGTGGAAGAACGAGTTTGACAGGGCGGCCGCCTCGCTCGCGCCGGCCAGGTCACCCAGACGGAGGAGCAGGTCAGCCCGCCGTGCCTGGTAGGCGCCAATGCCTCCCTGTTCGAGAAGTGGTTGACGGCGACGAAACTCCTCGAGCGCCGCCAGGGCCGCGACCGCGTCGTCCCGTTCGCTGGCGATCGATTGCAGGAGCCCCGCGTACGCAGCGACTTCGGTCGCCGCAAGCTCGTGCTCCAAGAGCCCGACCGCCTCGTCGAGCCGCCCAAGCTGAATGAGCGCGTCGGCCTTGTGAAGCACGGCGAGCCGATAGCCAGGGCGAACTTCAAGCGCCCTGTCGGCCCACTCGATCGCCTCCTCGCGGCGGTCGGCGGCCATGAGCACCATGGCCTTGGTGGCCGGGAACCATGGCCGTTCGGGAAACGCTGCGATGGCTTCGTCGATCGCCGCGTAGGCTCGTGGAAAATCGCGGAAAACCGAGAGGAGCTGCGCGAGGTGGCTCAAGACATCGAATCGGATCGTGGGATCGTCATCGAACGGGTGCTCGCGGAGGATCTGCTCGGTCGCGCGGAGTGACGCCAGCACGCCGCGTGACTCTTGGACTTGGAAGAGCCAGTAAAGCCATGCTTCATCATGCCAGCGCGCGTGGCGATGGTTGAGGATACGGAGCCGAGACGCGGCGCGCGCGGCCCCGAGCCAACTCATGACGCGGCTTGCGAGGACTGCCGGTGCGCCCCAGGGCCACCGGTCAAGCGGAAAACCCTCCGTGGCCGCAAGAGCCTGAAGCGGCCTGTTGGAATCAAACAACTCCCGAACGCGCTCGACAAGCAACTCCGGTACGTCGATTCGCGGGAGAACTGGATGCATGTGAGCACCGAACCGGGTGACGGGACCGGACCCCGTGCTTCCGACAGCCGAGCGGCGAGCGCCCTCCACAAAAAACGCCCGCGCCGCGACGTCGAGTCGCGGCTACGCCCGTTCGAGCCTGGTGAACTCGTCCATGGTGATCGTCGTGTGCTCGCCTGAATCACGGACGAGGATCAAAACGTCGCTGTAGACCTTGTCGTCGGAGTTACGACGGAAGTGGAGACCATGGCGGCGGCGCTCGCGCCGCAGGACGCGTCCCGTGGTCGTGCTCCGCCACGAACCGGTCGAGCCAACGGTGACGTCGTGCTCCACCTTCACCCGGTCTCCCGGCTGAAGCTGTTCATAGAGCGCCCGCGAATCAATCTCGTGCTGCGTCACTGCCCGATCTCCTTGAGGCACGATTCGTCCACTCCGACGAGCCACACCGCAATAGCGTACGAAAAACGGACGTCCGGAGGTACGTCCGCCGGGCGGAGGCCCGGCAAGGCCGCCGGGGCCATGGATGGCCCGCCGGCCGAAAAACGAGATGGCCCGCCGGCCGTGAAACTAGACCTCTTTGCTATCGATCCACTTCATCATCTTGCGAAGCCGGCGGCCGGTCTCGGTGAGCTTGTGTTCGCGCTCACGGCGCCGCGTGCTCTTGAACATCGCCGCGCCACCGCGATTCTCCAGGATCCAGTCGCGGGCGAACTGGCCCGAGCGGATCTCCTCGAGGATCTTCTTCATTTCCTTGCGCGTCTCGTCGGTGATGATCCGCTTGCCGCGGGTGTAGTCGCCGTACTCGGCCGTGTTCGACACGCTGTACCGCATGTACTCGAGGCCACCCTGATAGAAGAGATCGACGATGAGCTTCATCTCGTGGAGGCACTCGAAGTAGGCCATCTCGGGCTGGTAGCCCGCCTCGACGAGCGTGTCGAAGCCGGCCTTGATGAGCTCCGAGACACCGCCGCAGAGCACGGCCTGCTCGCCGAAAAGATCGGTCTCCGTCTCCTCCGCGATCGTCGTCTCGATCACGCCGCCCCGGGTGCCGCCGATGCCCTTGGCGTAGGCAAGGCCGATCTTGCGAGTCTGGTCGCTCGCACCCTCACCGAGGGCGATGAGGCAAGGCACGCCGCCCCCCTTCACATATTCGCTGCGGACGAGATGGCCGGGGCCCTTGGGCGCCACCAGCAAGACGTCGTGACCGGCGGGGGGCTCGATCTGGCCGAAATGAAAATTGAAACCGTGGCTCGCCATGAGCACGGCGCCCTTCTTGAGGTTGGGCCTGATGCACGATTTGTAGACGTCGGCGGCGAGCTCGTCGGGCAGCAGGATGTTGATGACGTCGGCTTGCTTGACGGCGTCTTCGACGCTCATCGGTTCGAAGCCATGGCTCTTCGCGAGGTCGTAGTTCTTGCCACCCGGTCGCTGGGCCACGACCACCTTCAGGCCGCTGTCACGGAGGTTCTGCGCCTGGGCATGGCCTTGGGAGCCGTAGCCGATGATGGCGATGGTCTTGCCAGCGAGGTCTTTGAGGTCGGCATCGGCGTCGTAGTAGATCGTCAGCGGCAAGGGAGAGGCTCCGAGAGGGGGAACGAGAGGGGGAAATTGACGGTGATCGGGGAACGGTCAGTCATTCAAAAAGCCGAAAGCGGAAAGCCACGGTCATGCGAGCGATTCCGCGCCGGCGGCCTCGGCATGGGGGCCTGAGTCGGCTTCGGTGAGCTCGCGGGTCGGCGGGCTTCCCCGCACCATCGCGATGCGACCGGTACGGACGAGCTCGAGGATCCCGTGGGGCCGCATCATGTCGATGAAGGCCTCGAGTTTTTTCTCGGTGCCCGAGATTTCGACGATCACGCTGTCGGAGGCGACGTCGACAATTCGGCCCCGGAAAATGTCGGCCAGCTCGCGCACCTCGGTACGGGCCTTGCCGGCCTCGGCGGCGACCTTGACGAGCATGAGATCGCGTTCGACGAAGTTGCGCGAGCTGATGTCGTCGACATGCACGACCGTCACGATCTTCTCGAGTTGGCGGCGGACCTGCTCGAGCACGCGGTCGTCACCACGGAGCACGAACGTCATCCGAGAGAAACCGGGGTCTTCGGTTTCGCCGACGGCGAGGCTGTCGATGTTGTAGCCCCGGGAGGCGAGCATGCCCGAGACATGTGACAGCACCCCAGGGACGTTCTGGACGGTAGCCGAAATGACGTGCCGCATCGGGGGGAGCGAACCTCGGGGGGATTATCAGGCCGGCACGGCAAAATTGCCGTGAAAAACCGAACGGCGAGTGTAGTTGGGATTTTCGACGCGATTCAAGCGGGCGGCCGTTTCCGGGGGCGCCATTGACGACAACCACTGCGACAAGCCCCGGAAACGCCCTGTGGCGATTGACATTGCCCTTGAAATACAGATAGTTTGCGGTGCTCCACATGGCGCATTTCTGTCCCCAAACCCGTCCCTCTTAGCCCCGAGCGAGTCACCTGCCCGTGTCGAACGTTTTGGCCCAGGAACTGATCGAAGCCGGCGTCCACTTTGGCCATCGCGCCAGCAAGTGGAATCCGAAGATGCGTCCGTACATCCACGGCCGCAAGAACCTCATCCACATCATTGACGTCCGCGAGACGATTCGCGGCCTGCTCCGGGCCCGGAAGTACCTCAAGCAAGTTGCCGCCACCGACAGCCTCGTGCTGTTTGTCTGCACGAAGCGGCAAGGTGCCGATGCCATCGCCCGTGAGGCGGCTCGCTGTGGCATGCCTTTCGTCACCGAGCGTTGGCTCGGCGGCACGCTCACCAACTTCCGCACGATTCGCAACCGCCTGACGCGACTCGAAGAGTTGGATGCGCTCATCCCGAGCGACAAGTTCCAGACGTATTCGAAGAAGATGCAGTCGTCGCTGCGGCGTGAGCATCGCAAGATGCTGCGAAACCTGGGCGGTATCCGCACGCTGTCGCGGCTGCCCGAGTGCATCGTCGTGTTCGATCCGAAGAAGGAGAAGAACGCGGTGAGCGAGGCCCGCAAGATGGGCCTCACGACCGTGGCCTTGATCGACACCGACTGCGATCCCGACGTCATCGATCTGCCGATCCCCGGCAACGACGATTCGATCCGCTCGATCGAGTTGGTCGCCGCGCGGCTCGCCGATGCGATCCTCGAAGGCAAGGCGACTTCAGCGACGGCCGCCCAGGCTGACGCGGAAGGCTCCGATGCTTCCGGTGGCGAATCGAAGCCGAAGCCGCGTGCCCGGCCGATGGTCGCCAAGCGTTCGGTGCCGAAGCCGGCGACCTGACGAGCCTTCACCACTCCGGGAGCACGCAGCGGCAGGTGGGCCATGGGGTTCCCTGTGCGGCCCTCGCTGCTCCTTTTCCGTCCTCGAACACACCAGCACACCGTTGTAGGAGCATGACAGAGATGGCAGAGATTACCGCAGCAGCCGTGATGGCCCTCCGCGAGAAGACCGGCCTTCCCATGATGGAGTGCAAGAAGGCGCTTCAGGAGTGTGGCGGCAACACCGAGCAAGCGGTCGAGTGGCTGCGGAAGCAGGGCATCAAGACGCAGTCGATGCGGGCGGACCGCGAGACGTCGTGTGGGCGGCTTGCCGTGTACGCCGATCCTGCCAAGGGCGTCGGGGCGATCATCGAGCTCAAGTGCGAGAGCCCACCAGTTGCCGGCAGCGACGACTTCAAGGCGCTCTGCAACGACGTGGCCAAGACGCTGGCCCTCGGCCCGGGAGCCAAGACGCCTGACGAGCTGCTCGCCCAGAAGAGCCAGGCCCATCCCGACAAGACTCTCGGCGAGCTCAAGGACGACCTCTTCAACCGGATGCGCGAGGTATTTGAGCTCTCGCGGATCAAGCGAATTGACGCCCCATGCGGCGGCTACGCCCATCACGACGGCTCGAAGGCGGCGCTCGTCGAGATCGCCGGCCCCAAGGCGGCTGAAGCAGGCGAGGTTGCCAAAGACATCTCGATGCATGTCGTGGCCCTCGCACCAGCGGCGATCCGCAAGGAAGACCTGGATCCTGCCGTGGTCGACAAGGAGCGGGAGATCCTCTCCGAAGCCGCTCGCAAGGAAGGCAAGCCCGAAAACATCATCGCCAAGATGATCGAGGGTCGGCTCCGCAACTTCTTCGCCACGTGCGTGCTCCTCGAGCAGCCCTTCGTGAAGGACGACAAGCAGTCGGTCGGCCAACTCGCGAAGGGGGCCGGCATCGAGGTGAAGTCGGTCGAGAACTGGAAGCTAGGCGGCTGACTGCACGCGGCGCGGGGCCGGCCCGTGCCGTTCGTGGGCACCCGTGCCACATCGCGGGACGTTTGCGACGGTCATCCTGCCCGTCGCTGCACTCGGAGAAATCCTCGCTTCGCCCTCCAGGCTGCGCTCGGCTTTCTACGCCCGCTCCGTGACAAGGGTGCCCACGAACTCGCTCCCTTGCGCGAGGGGAACTCACTCCTCCCGCAGGCAGCGGCGGCGATTTTGCTACAGTACGCGGCATGCCTGCGAATCCCTTCCGACGTGTGCTCCTGAAACTTTCGGGTGAGAGCTTTGCTCGCGCCGGGGAGCGAGGCATCTCGATGGACGAAGTCGTCCACATCGCCCGCCAAACCGTGCAAGCCGTCTCGCGCGGCGCGGAAGTCGCCGTCGTCATCGGCGGCGGCAATATTCTGAGGGGTGGCTCGTTCACCGCGGGCAACGCCGCGATCCAGGAAGCGACGGCCCACTACATGGGCATGCTCGCGACCGTGATCAACGGCCTCGCCCTTCAAGACGCCCTCGAAAGCCTCGGCGCGCAGACGCGGCTCATGACGGCGATTCGCATGGACGGCGTGGCCGAGCCTTACATCCGTCGCCGCGCGCGCCGTCATCTCGAGAAGGGGCGCATCGTGATCCTCGCTGCCGGCACGGGGAGCCCGTTCGTCACCACCGACACGGCCGCAGCCCAGCGGGCCCT
Source organism: uncultured Candidatus Kuenenia sp. (assembly GCA_964498325.1). Lineage (GTDB taxonomy): Bacteria > Planctomycetota > Planctomycetia > Pirellulales > UBA1268 > QWPN01. Next base: position 188,312 of record CAZCHF010000002.1, on the reverse strand, counting down.
CGAGCTTGGCGCCGACATCCTGATGAAGGCCACGCGAGTCGACGGTGTCTACTCCGACGATCCCGAGAAGAACCCTCACGCGATCCTCTACCCCGAGCTTTCGTACCAGCAGGTTCGTGAGCAGAACCTCCGCGTGATGGATGCCACCGCGATCTCGCAGTGCATGGAACATGGCATGCCGATCCTCGTCTTCAACTACCGCCGCGATGGCAACATCGAGCGGGCGGTGGCCGGAGAACGGATCGGCACGCTCATCGGCACGGCCCGCCGGCCTGAACCGGTCGCCGAATCTCACTGATCACTTTTCGAGGAGCCTCACGATGCCGTCCGACGACATCTTGCTCGACGCCGAAGAACGCATGGAAAAGGCCGTCGAGGTTTTTCGACACGCCCTGCAAGGCATTCGCACGGGTCGGGCCAACCCCGGCATCGTCGATTCGCTCCGCGTCGAGGTCTACGGTTCGCCGACCCCGATCAAAGCCCTCGCCAACGTCGGTGCTCCCGAGCCCAATCAGATCGTCGTTCGCCCCTTCGATCCCGGCACGATCAAAGACATCGAGAAGGCGATCCAGGCCAGCGGCCTCGGTTTCAATCCGCAAAGTGACGGTCGCGTGATTCGAATCGTCATTCCCGCGCTCTCGGCGGATGTCCGCCGCAAGATGACCGCCCGCATCAAAGAGCTCGCCGAAGAGGCCCGTGTCGCGATCCGCAACGTTCGCCGCGACGCCAACAAGGCCGCCGACGGTGAAGAATCCGGCGGCACGATGACCGAGGACGACTGCAAGAGTTGTAAGGAAGAAGTCCAGGAGCTCACGAAGAAATTCGAAGGCACCGTGGGCAGCCTCGCGACTGCCAAGGAGTCCGAGGTCATGGAGCAGTAGGATCGACTGCGGGGCTCGCACGTGAGGCTTGGAAGGCGAAGGCCCCATGCGACACCTCGTGCAGCCCACGGGCGGCTGCGGCCAGACGCCTTCGATACTTCGAGCAGGCCCTTGAGTTCCGCTGCAAGAGACGGGTGATCAGTGACGGCCGGCCCGCGCCCGTAAACACCACGCCTCCGCGGGGTTGTAGCAGCCCACATCCCCGTATCCGAGATCATCGGCCAGAATCAAAACGATGTTCGGGTGGTTCTGTGATTCGGCCTGCGCGCCAGACAAGGCGATGCCGCACAGGACCGCGGCGCCCAGGATCATGAGCGCCTGCCGGCTGACCAAAGAAAACGTCGACCTGGGTTCCTTCGTGGTGGCTCTTTGCCGAAAAGGTCTGGTGGAAGTGTCGCCACGCGTTCACGTTGGCAGGTGACATCTGAAGCTGGCACGGGTCGACTACAAGTCAGGTTCGGTGGGCTGTCTCGCGGGTTTGGCCGCAGGCCGTTTCGCAGCTTTTGCAACCTGGGGCATTTTTCCCGTGATGGCGAGGCTCTGCTTCGGGATGGAGTAGATCAGGGCCACGACGGCGGTCGCCATCACACGGTTGGTATTGCCGTAGCCGGCGTTGTCGCGGTTTGGCTGATAGTAAAACGTGCCGTCGGGGCACTGGGCCATCGTGAACCACCAGCGATTGGCATCCATCACACTGCGGAAGCACTGCTGGTCGATGTTCGATCCGAGGGCCTGATACACCATGCCCATCATCGGGGAGCCATGCGTGTCCGGAAAACTCTCCGGGTGCGTGCCCATCACGCGAGCGTGGCCCAACGCCCGCTGGCGATAGATCGGCTCGGGGTAGGGCGAGAGCATGTTGGCAATCGCAGTGGCACCGGTGCGGCCCATGTCGGCCCAACTGTCAGGGCCTCCGCCGGGTGAGTCGCCATACCATACGTAGCTGTTCGCTCCCGTGCCCCGCTGGAGAAAGTCGTAGGCGGCGTCGTGCTTCACACGATCGACCTGGATGCCGCAGCGGTGCATGAGGGAGTAGGCCAAGGCGCCCTGGCCGGTGATCATCGTGATGGGGCCGTAGCCCTCGAACCCGGGGTTGTGCCCCCAGCCACCATGGGAATCCCGCGGGCCCTTGGGAAACGAATCGGGGTGGGATTCCTTGGATTGTGGGTTGATCTGCGACATGTCGAGGTACTGGCTCTTGGCGATCAGATCGTGGATCCGCTGGAGCACAGGAATCGCGCGCTGGTCGCCGGTCGCGAGGTAGTACTCGCTCGTGATGATCGCCCAGCTCATGAAGTGCCAGTTCATAAGGCCGTCACGGGCGTGATCCTTCTGCGCATCCGCAGCGATGCGGGCGATCGATCGCGTGACGGCAGGCATATACCGCTTGTCGCCGCTGGCCAACAGGGCGAGGGGCGCGTAGAAATCGGCGATGATGTCGCCGAAGCCGCCATGCACGTCTTGGTTCCGGGCCAAGAGTTCGAGCAGCTCGCCGAGAATCTTTTCAGACTTGGCACACTTGGCGGGAAACGTCGGCGCGTAGCTGCCATAGGTCTTGCCGACGGCAAGCTTGACCTCTTTGACCTTGCCGTCCCGTCGCACGGAGAGCGTCAGTTTGCCGTCGGCCTTCTTTGCTTGGCAGGCTTCGAGGGCCTCGGCGAAATCCATGATCGGGCCGTGACCACCGAAAAACTCTTCGCCGTAGCCGTTGCGGTGCGGTGTTTGAAACGCTTGGCCTCCGGCGCCGACGATCACGTCACCGGGCTCGATCAGGCCGGCAGCCATGGTGCCAGGGAAGACATACCGCACGACCAGCGCGGTGGGTTCCTGTGGCACCAGCTCGGCCCGCATGCCAGTCACACCGAGGTTGTAAAACCAGCCAGGCACCTGGGCGTCGGGCCCCTCTTCTGCCCGCTGGTTCCAGGGCGAACCATTGGCATGGTAGTGAACCTGGGCAATCGCCGTGGTTCCAACCGTGATCCACAGCAAGCCTGCAGCGACTGGAATCCATCTGCAGTGTGACATGTCTTTTCCTCCTCGTGCCGTTTATGCAAACGAGAAGCAAGCCTACCGCAAAATGAGAACGGACTTTGTCCCGAAAGTGAAACGCATCAACCTGCCGTTGGTGGTCGTGCCATAAAGCAACGAATCCTTCGAGCCCAAGCAAAGGTCTGGAGGGCCGCAGCGCTCCGACCGCCGACATGAAACGGGCATCCCCAAGCCACGGTTGGCGTCACCTGCATGAAAGTTGCGGAAGAGTCGCATGCCGACCTATTCTGGACTCATGGTGACGGCCACTCACTGTCACCGAGCCCTCGTGAAGAACGCCCGCGGCGGGTCATGACCTCTTCGGAACACCCACTGACCACGCCTGACGAAGCCACGGTGGTCCCCGTACAGCTTCGAAACGTCACCAAGCGGTATGGTAACCGCACGGTGCTCGACGATGTGTCGTTCGACGTGCCCCCGGGGATCACGGGGCTCGTCGGACCCAACGGCGCGGGGAAAAGCACGCTTGTGCGCGCGATCTTGGGCCTCGTTCGACTGGCTGCCGGAAGCGTGCGGGTGCAGGGGCTCGATCCGGCGAAGCAGCCGGCGGTCGTGCGAGGCATGACCGGCGTCGTGCCCGAAGATGATGCCGCCGTGCCGGGGCTCACCGGGATCGAGATGGTGCAGTATGCCGCCAGGCTTTGTGGTTTACCGGCGACTGAAGGGCTGCGTCGTGCCCACGAAGTGCTCGACTGGTGCGATGCAGGCCAGGAACGCTACCGGGCGATCGAAACGCTCTCGGTGGGCATGAAACAAAAAGTCGCGTTCGCGTCGGCGATCGTGCATGATCCGGCGATCGTGATCCTCGACGAACCCACCAACGGCCTCGACCCGCTCGAACGACGGGCGATGCTCGGCCGCCTCGTCTCCCTCGCCCGCGACCACGGCAAGACGATCCTTGTCTCCACGCATGTGCTCCGTGACGTGCAGTCGATATGCGACCGGCTCGTGCTCCTCGTCCGTGGTCGTGTGCGGCTGGCTGATTCGATCGCCGGCCTGACTGGCAGCAGCTCCGCCGACATGCGCCTGCGCGGCACCGGGCCGATGGACGCGCTTGTCGCGCGGCTCACGAGCCGCGGCGTGCCCGCTCATGTGGCGCCCGATGGCCACGGTGTGATCGTGCGGAAGACCGATACCGCGGCGATCCGCATGGTCTGGGAGGAAGCCGTGGGAACGGGCATTGCCGTGTCGTCGCTCGAGCCCGAGCGACGGCCGCTCGAAGACGTGTTCTTGGCGGCGCTTGCGGCAGCCGATGGCGGGGAGCCTCTCCATGCCCCTGCATGACGTCGGCTACCGTAGCTGGGAAGGCACGCCGCGGCATGGCTTTGCCGCGGGAGTCATTGCCGGCACGGGGATTCGCCTCACCTGGAAAAGCCTATGGCTCAGGCGGGTCTTGCTCTTCGCCTGGACGCCCGCATTCATCTTCGCCGGTGGATTCTTCGCCTTCGAACAGGCTGTCGACGACGGTGTCGTCGTCACCGGGCGGGCTGCGTCGTGGCGGCTCAACGGGTTCGGCTTGATCGGCAGTCTCGTGGCTCAGTCGCTCGGCGACGGCATCGAGGATCCAGATGCTGCCCGACGGCTCGTCTGGTCGCGGCTGCTCTTGGCGTTCATGCGGGCCCCGCAGGCGATGCTCTTGGCGGTCGTCGTCGGACTCGTCGCGCCCAGGCTCATCGCCGGCGACCTCCGGGCCAAGGCATGGCTTGTCTACTTTGCGCGGCCGGTGTCGCGGACTGCCTACATCCTGGGAAAGATCGGGGTGCTCGCGACCGTCATGGGCCTCGTGACCCTCCTGCCGGCCCTGGTTCTCTGGGTGCTCGGCGTGCTCGTGAGCCCGAGCGTGTGGGTGGCTGCAGCCACGTGGGATCTGCCGCTTCGAATCATCGTGGCCGCGACGGCAGTGACGGTGCCCACGGTGCTCTTGGCATTGGCGTTTTCATCGCTGACGGCCGAGAGCCGTATCGCCACCTTCGCCTGGTTTGCGACATGGGTGGCATGCTGGATCACGCACGGAGCCCTCTCGAGCGCCGACGGTGCCATGCGGTGGCGTCCGCCGTCGCAGGCGTTTCAGGATGCCTTGGACGAGGATGCCATCGATGACGTGCCGCGGGTGTTCCGCCGAAACAATCGAGATCCGCGTCGACTCGGCTGGCTCGCGCAGGCCGCAGGCATCGACGGCTCGACCGACCGCTGGGCATGGCTCTCGCTCTTCCACGCCCAGGGCGTCGTCCAGGCATGGATTTTTGGAATCGAGAAGCGTTTCGCTGCCGTTCTGCCGTCGCTTCTCTCGCTGTCGGCAGTCGCCGTGACGTCCCTCGTCGTGCTCTATCTGCGCGTCGATGCACCGGCGAGGGCGTGAGAAAACCATCGCCATGATCGCACTCGACCACGTCACGAAACTCTATGGCACGGTCATCGGGGTCAACGATCTCAATGTCACCCTCGGCCCCGGCGCCCACGGGCTGCTTGGCCCCAACGGTGCCGGAAAGACCACGCTGTTGGGCCTTGTCACCGGCCAACTCCGGCCGACCATGGGCCGCATTGCGATTTTCGGCGAACGCCCCTTCGGCAACTCCAGAGTCCTCGCCCGCATCGGCTATTGTCCGGCGACCGATCTCCTCGAACGCCGTGCCACGCCCCGCGAGTGGGTGCGTTACCTCGTGCGACTCGCCGGGGTCGCCGGGCCCGACGCGACCAAGGCGACGGCAGCCGCCCTCGAGCGTGTCGGCCTCGGCGAGGCGAGTGACCGGCCACTCATGACCCTCTCCAAAGGCATGCGGCAGCGGGCCAAACTCGCCGGCGCCATCGCGCATGGCCCCGACCTCCTCGTACTCGATGAGCCGTTCGTGGGCTTGGATCCGGTGGCTCGGCATGATCTGGTGACACTCGTCCGCGAATGGGTCGGTGAGCGCAGCCTTCTCGTAGCCAGCCATCTGCTTCACGAGATCGAGGCCCTCGATGCCGGGCTCGCCGTCATTCTCGGCGGGCGCCTCGTCGCCAGCGGCGATGTCGAGGAGATCCATGCGCTCGTCGACAGCATGCCGGCCGAGGTCAAACTCGAAGCAGACAACCCACGACGGCTGGCTGAGATCGCCTGCTCGACGGGACTCGTCGACAGCGTTCGCTTCGAAGGAGCCAGAGGACTCGCCATCGCCACCCGGGAAACGCGCGAGTTGGCCGCGGTGCTCGGCCGCGCGGCCGTGGCCGAGGGCATCCTGATCCAGTCACTTTCGGCGGGCGACCGATCGCTCGAGGGGGTGTTCGATCGGCTCGTGCAGCTGCATCGTGGGATCGGTTCGGGAAGCGGCGGCCTGCGTCCTGCCGCCCCAGCCGGGCTCGCCTTGGGGGCTCATGCATGAACCCCTGGCGCGGCACCGTGGCTGTTGCAGGCTTCCAGCTGCGGCGACTCCTCGCGCCTCAGCGAGTCGTCATGGCGCTCGTCGGAGCAGCCTTCCCCGCCGCCGTGATTGTGGCGGTGCGGCAAATTGCGGTCGATCTCGATCGGGACATCGCCGTGATCCTTCTCTATGCCCTGATTCCAGAAGCCGTCTGCATGCTCGGCCTGCTCGTGACCATGTGCCCGGTCGTGGCCGACGAGCTCGAACGCGGAACGTGGCAGCATGTCGCCGTGCGTCCCGGCGGTCGTCGCTCGCTCTTGCTCGGCACGTTCGTGGCGGCCGTCGCCTGGACGTCGATGGTGGCGCTGCTCGCCTTGGCCCTCGCGCTGGCCGCGACAGGCGTCTCGCAGGCTGGCGAGCTTGTGAGCATGCTGTCAGCCCTCATCATTCTCTCATGCATCGGACGGGCGGCGCTCTTCGCACTTCCGGCAGTCATCGTGCCCAAACGAGCCCTTGTCGCGAGCGTGGCCGTGGCGTTCGTCGTCGAATACCTCGCCGGTTTCCTGCCGGCGGTCGTCAATCAGTTGACCGTCAGCCTCCGACTCCGAAGCCTGCTCGTGCGGTGGATGGGCTGGCAGCGTCAGCTTCCACCGGAACTCGACCTCCTCATCGACACCCAACCCGCGGCCGTTCAGATCATGGCGGTGCTGTCGCTGACGGCCGTGCTTCTCTTCGCAGCGAGTATCATCCTTTCCCGTCGGCAGTTCCCGCCGGCCGAGGAATCGTGAGATGATCCAAGTCGACAACCTCGTCAAACATTTTCTCGCGGCCGACGGCTCGACGGTGAAGGCCGTCGATGGTGTGTCGTTCGAGGTCTCACCCGGCGAAATCGTGGGGCTCCTCGGGGCCAACGGCGCCGGCAAGACGACCACGATGCGATTGATCGCGACGCTCCTGACCCCGACGGCCGGCACGGCGAGGATCGCTGGACACGACATCGTGACCGATCCCCTCGGCGTCCGGCGCCATTTGGGTTACCTCTCGGCAACCACCGGGGTACCCGATCGGCTCACGCCCCGTGAGGTGCTCGAGTTCGCCGGGCAGGTGCACGGCCTCGATCCTGTCGCCATCGCCGACCGCACCGCCTCGCTGCTCACGACCCTGAGCCTCGATTCGTGCGCCTCGCGCCCGTGCGGGCGGCTCTCGTCAGGCCAGCGGCAGCGGGTGTCACTCGGGAGAGCCCTCGTCCACGATCCCCCGGCACTGGTGCTCGACGAACCGACCAACGCGCTCGATGTCGTCGGTGCCCGCGATCTGTTGGATCTCCTCGACACTCTTCGTGATGCCGGACGCACCATTCTCGTTTCGACCCACCGGCTTCACGAGATCGAACGGCGATGTGACCGGTTCGTCGTGATCCATGCCGGTCGCGTGGTCGCCCACGGGAGCCGGCAAGCGCTCGCGCCCGAACCTGGTAGCCTCGAGCGGGCGTTCTTTGCCGCGGTCGAAGGGAGCGGCGTCGCATGAGTGATGCGACGGGCCACCGACGATGGGCCTCGATCCGCGGTGTCGCTGCTCGCGATCTCCTCGAGTTCGTGCGGGATCGGCGGACGCTCTTCGTCACGCTCCTCATGCCGATGGCGATGTATCCGATCCTGGCCCTGGCGAGCACGCTCGGGTTGAAGACCGCCCTCGCCGACCTCGACGCGCGGCAGGCGCCACTCCCGGTGACCATCGCCCTCTCGGGCGCCGATGCGGAGGCGTTTGCCGACCGGCTCCGAGCGGTCGTCCGCGCGGAGAACATCCGAGGGCCCTCCTGGCCGGCATCGGTGGGGATCGAGGTCGTTGCGGCCGTGGAAGCCCGCGAGCGTATCGACGCGGGCCTGGCCGATACGTGGATCCATCTTCCACCGGGCGCCGTGACCATGCTCGACGGCCAGAGCACGCTCGACCTCAACATCCGACTCCCGGATGCGCGGCGCAACGACACGCGACTTCGCCAGCACATCATGGCGCTCATGCGCGCCGTTGCCGACGAGGCACGGAAGCAGCGAGTCGCCGATGCAGGTCTTCCCGAAACTGTCCTCAATCCCATCGCAGTCAGGTTCGTGGATGAGGAGACCGCCCCCGAGGCCACCGCCCTTGATGGCGTTGTGCCGACGGCCGTGGCAGCAGTTCTCGTGCTCCTGGCTCTCCTCACGGCCACCGGCGGGTTTTATCCCGCCATCGACGCCATCGCCGGCGAGAAGGAACGCGGAACGATCGAAACGCTGCTCATCATTCCCGCCAGCACCCTCGACATCATCAAAGGAAAGTTTCTGGCCGTTTTTGCGGTGACGCTTGCATCGCTGGCAGCCAATGCCATTTCGGTGAGCCTCACGCTCGCGGTGCTGCTTCGCCTCCTTCCCAGCGGACTCGACCTCGGGGTCACCGTCAGGGAATCCGCCCTCTGCGCTGCGGTAACGCTCGTGCTCTTCGTGGGGCTCGCCGCCGTTGCCGCCGCCGCCTGCCTGGCGGTCACGAGTGCAGCCCGTTCGTCGAAAGAGGCGCAGAACGCCCTCACGCCGGTGATCCTCCTCGCGAGCGGACTGGCCGGCTCGGCGCTCGTGCCAGGCGTGGGTGGGCCGCTGGTGGCGCTCGTGCCCTTCGCCGGGCAAGTTTCCGTGGCCCGCGAGGTGCTCGTCCACGAGTCGGCCTGGTCGCTGGGCCTGCTCGTGCTCATCTCCCTCATTTCGTCGCTGCTCATCGCATGGCTTCTCTTGAGGGCTGCCGCCGCGGCCCTCGCGGACGAAGAGATCCTGTTCCGCGGCCCGGACTCGGCAGGGAGCATCACCAGCCGCCCCGCTCCTCGTGACATACCGACACCGACGCAAGGCTTTGCCGTGGGGCTCGTGGCCTTCGCGCTGCTTTGGTATGCCCAGGGGCTCGCTCCCGCCGACTTGGTCTACGCCCTCCCGATCCAGCAGGCCGCGCTGCTTCTGCCACTTGCGGTGGTCACGGCATGGCAGCGCGTCAATCAGTGGCGAACGTTTCGCCTCGTCTGGCCTGCCGGTGCAGGCCGAGGCAGCCTGACGCTCGTGGCGGCGGCGCTCGCCGGCGCGGGGCTCTTTGTCATCGGGGCGGTCATTCTGGTCGTGGTGCGCGATGCGTCGGAGATCTCACCGGCCGCTCAGGAGATGGCCGAAAAGCTCGTCGGGCTTCTCATGGCGAGGCCGTGGTGGGTGAGCGGGCTTTTGATCTCGGTCATGCCGGCAGTCTGCGAGGAAATGTTCTTTCGTGGGTGGATGCTCGCAGCCTTCGCCGGGAAGCGACCGAGCCGAAACCGCGTCGTCGCCGCCGTGCTCCTGCAGGCAGCCGCATTCGCCGCGTTCCATCTCCTGCCGGAGCGGATCCCCCAGACCTTCATGCTCGGCGCCCTCCTCGGCTGGATGACGCTTGCCACAGGCAGCCTCCTGCCGGCCATCGTGGCTCACGCGGCCCACAACGCCATGCCGCTGATCTTTCTCGGTCTGGCCGGCAACTCGTGGGTGCCGGACCTGGGTGGCGGTAACGTTCCAAGTGCGATCGTGATCAGTGCCGTGGCCGCCGTCGTCGTGGGCCTTGCCATCATCCGTCAGTCCCGCACCAGGCGGGCGTGAACGAAAGTCGTCGCCGCCACACCTCATCCGCACGTGCACCCAATTCAAGCCCACCTGCGCGAGCAGGTGGGATCTGAATCCGCTGCCAATCCCACGCTTGCGCGCGGGGCTTTCTTACTGGCCCAGTTGAGCCTTGAGCTCGGCCACTTCGGCTTCGAGCTCGGCGATCCGCTCGCGAAGCGTCGCGACTTCGGAGGCGGCACTCGGCTCCGACGGTGCGGATGCCTTTGGTGCGGCAGCGGCGGCGGCGGCGGCGAGGCCCAGTTCACGGCGCACCTTTTCGAGTTTCTCTTCCGGCAACAGACCGTGGGTGAGCATCCGGCCCCGGCCAGGAGGTGAAAGCCAGACCACAAGGCCGCGTTCGGCGAGTTTGTCGAGATGCGTGCGAAGCGTCGTGAGATCGGGGATGTCGTCCATACGGCTGGCCCGGCCGCGAAGATCGCCTTCGGTCTGCTCGCCGCGCAAGAGCAACTCACCGAGGATCGCGAGCTGCTCCTTCTCGACCTTCAACCACTCATAGGCCAAGTGGCGATACCGTGGAATCTTTCCGTTCCCGAAGACCTCTGCGACGGCACCGAGTTGCTGCAGACTGCGCACGGCCCGCATCACTTGCTCCTCGTCGAGCGTCATGACCGGATCACGGTTGCTCTTCTGGTTACAGCCCGTGACCAGGCCGTTGAGCGACAGTGGATATTGGTCGGGTGTCGTCTTGCCCTTTTCGATGAGAACGCCGAGAACACGGCGCTCGTTGGCATCGAGGGGGCGAATGGACGTGGCGGAGTCGGGTGTTTCCATGGCGAAAGGTTCGCCGAGACGAGCCCAGGGTGTCAACGCGGCGCGACCCGAACGCCGCGGGTGATCGGCGGCGTGAACGTCGGGACAACCAGGTTCCCTGCGACATCGGTGATGGCAGTCCCGATCGGTATCTCGATCCGGCCCCCGATGCGAATGCCGGCAGGCGCCGAGAGACCCCGCGGAACCGTCCACTGGAAAACCAGCCGATCTGTGCCGCTTCCCGACACATACGGTGCCCGCCGGACGACGCTTCCCACATGGAACGCCAACCGCGGACGCCCCGTGACCACGACCGGCTCGCTGAACCGCACGACGAACGTCATGACCTGCCCCGGCCTGTAGAGCCGCGCGGCCGGTGCGATCACCGCGAGCACGCCTGGTCGAACCGTGTCGGCGGGAGGTGGCGGCGGATCGACCGGCGGCGGAGGAGTCACGCTCGACCCTGCCGCCGCGAAGGCGCCCGGGGCCTGCGGTCCCGTGCGGGCTGCGCCGACATGATCAAAGAGCACGCTCATGTCGGTGCGGCCTGCTGGCACGACGGGGCGCGCCGGCAGGCCGGTCCATGTGAATGCGGGTATCACGACGGTTGCCGTTGGCGTGGACGAGGAGGCCAGGCGGTAGTCGCCACGGGCGAGATCAGCAAAGACGGGCCGCACCGAGTTGATCGTGTTGTTGGCGATGATGTCGGCAGCGAGGGTCTGGTTGTCGATGCCGAGTGCGTGGCCGGCCGTGCCGTTCCAGATCAGGTTGCCACGGATCACGAGGCCGTCATCGGCTCGCGCCGGAGATGGGATGTTCGAGCCGACGGGCGTCGTTCGCGGCGAGGCAACTTGAAAATGCTGCCAACGGCTGGCGGTGCCGGGGTTGTAGACCACGTTGTTGACGATCACCACATTCTTGTTGGGAATCGGCACTTCGGCACCGACGGTCGCCGTGCCCCAACCGCCAAGGGCGAGATGATCGCGGCAGGTCGCCGTATCGCCGTCGCAGCTTCGCAGGCCGAACACGGCTTCGATCACATGGCTGCGGCTCCCCACATTCACGAGCGTGTTGTGGGCCATGAGGATGTTGTAGCCGCCGTTGACGCCAAAGCCGGCCCCTTGCACGTCGTGGATCACGTTGTTGGTGAAGGCGATGTCATAGGCCTCGTAATGGAGCCAGGGCGACACCATGAACTCGAAGCCTGTGCCTTGCCCCGCGGTGAATCCGCCCGTGCCCGCGTCAAAAAACTCGTTGCCGGTGATGGTGAGGTAGGCCGAGCCTCCCTTGGCATACATCGCCCAGTCCCCCGACCGATGAATCTTGCTGCCGACCACATGGCCATACTGCACGCCGACAAAATCGATCGCGTTGTCCCAGGCGCCGGAGATGTCGCAGTTCTCGATGTAGACGTATTGGCTTTGGTTGATCTTGAGCGTCTCCTGCGGCACGGCATAGGTCGCGATCGTGCCGGTGCCGCGGATCGTCACGTTCCGCAGGAGAATGTTGCGCGACGACTCGAAATGGACGACATCGCCCCCTCCCGCCGTCACTTCCACCCCCTCGAGATAGAAGTGCCGGACATCAAACAGATTGAGCGTGGGAAGCACGACGGTGCCGGGGCCATCGGCTGCCCGCACGATCACGGGCGCCGCATGCGTGCCCCAACGGCTTTCCCAATAGTTGGGGATCACTGACTGCGAGTAGGTGCCGGGCACGAGGTTGATCCGGACACCTTGGGTGAGCGTGGTGCGGATGGGCACCCGCCGCCAGGCTTCGGTGAGCGTGCGCACGGCGAGGTCACGCGACGCACCGGTGCGGGCGTCATTGCCCGCGGTGGGATCGACCCAGATGTCGACGACGTCCGGCGTGCCGATGTCATACGACGGAAGCAAGCTCTCGGCACTCATCACGACCCGCCGCTCGCAGGTCTCGATTCCGAGCGCGCGCGATCGACGGCGCTGAGCAACCCTCATGGTCGCCATGGCAAAGCTCCTTGACGGCGCCGCCCTTGCCCGCGACACCGAACCCCCCAACGCCAGGAAGACTACTCCCCGCGCGGCCAAAAAGCCAGCACGCAGCTACAGCACCAGGATGATGGCCAGTGCAGCCAAACCGACAAGCACGAGAGCGATTCCCATCCATCGAGCAATGACTGGCCGCTCTGTGTAGCGGTAGTCGATGCCCTTGATCGACGCCAGCACGGAGCGGTGTTCCCACATGCCGGCGAGCGTGGCCGCGATCCCGAGGGCAATCAGGGCGGCACCGAAAGTCCGGGATTTCCAGGGGGTGAACGGGGCGAGTCGACCATCCATGGCCATCGCGAACTGCCCCATGCGCTCGATCGCGAACCCGAGGCTGATCATCGCCAAGCTCGTGCGAATCCAGGCGAGCAGTGTGCGGTCGGCGGCCTCGCGGTTCCTTTCACGAGCCAGCTCGTTGACCAGAGACGATGGTGGACCAGGCAATTCTTCGCTCATCGCCCCACTTTACTTCACCTCGAGCGACACGCTCGCCGAGTGCGCCGAAAACTCGGGCGCATACCGGCTCTGGATCTTCGCAAACCCGCTCGAGGCGGTGCCACGATGGGCCACCCGGAGCGAATACTCGAAGACATGCGTGCCCCGCGGCAGCCGCTCGAAGAAGAGCTGCGTCGAAGCGTCGCGAATCGCCATGTACCAGCCGGCGCCGTCACCCCACCGCCAGCCCGACTGCACGTCGACCGGCTCGGTGAGGCTCGGCCGATGGTCAGCCAGTTCCAAAAACTCGTAGTCGCGGTCGCTCGACACGACCAACCGCACGACCAGTTCATCGCCGACCTCGACGGCCACGCCATCGCCTGCCGGCACCAGTTCCGGCCCCGCCTTCGTGAACTTCTTGACGAAGAGCTTTTTCTCGATCGCCAATTCCTCGCGACCTGCCGCCGGAACCTTGGAAATGTCGTCAAGATAGAGCCAGTGGACGCCGCCGAAGGCGATACCTTCGTCTGGCTTTTTCATCGTGATCGTCGCCATGGCGGGCGTGATCTCGCGTCGGACAAAGCGCGTCTCGAAGAATCCCGTGCCCGCTTCGACTTTTTCGGGTGTGATCGTCTCGTCACCGACCGTGACCGTGACGAGCTCGCTTGAACCCAAGAGATCCTTGCCGCGACCCATGAGGGCGCCGACGGCATCGGCTGTTGAGCGGCTCCCTGGCCACTTGCTCGTCCGCTTCTGCGAAAGCAGCCACACCTTCATGGCTTCGACCGAATCCTTGTCGCCAGCGACCTCGTCAAAGGCCTCGATCATGATGGACTGCGTGGCGATCGGGGCATACGCCCAGCTCCACCACGAGGGGTGCGGGTCTTTCCACCACATCCCCTGCCACGATTCCTTCTCGTCGCCGGGCTTCACGTCGGCATCGACCGCCCGCTGCTTCAAGCTGTCGATGATCGAGAGCGCCGTCGGCTTGTCGCCCGACCGCGCGAGGGCGATGGCGACGTGGCCCTGTGAGATCCGGGCGTCGATCTTCATCCACGTCTTGCGAGCCACGTCAAATCCCCACTGGATCGCTTCGGCGGCCTTGCCGTCCGGCGGGGCGTCTTGGGTGAAGAAGCTCCTGGCATACAGCGCGTAGCACCCGATCGGGGTCAGGACGATGCTCTCCTTGTCGTCCTTCCATCGCTGGATCGCCCAATCGCGCTCCTCGATGAGCCTGGCATCGAGCCAGGGAATCGTGTTGATCGCCGGCTGCACGTCGATATCGACGCCCGCGGCACGCAGCCGGCCGAAGCCGGCGATGATGCCGAGGGTGACCGAGTCACATGAATGCCGTCCGCCCGGGAACCATGGCCAGCCACCGTCGCCGAGGCGAAGCGTTTCGAGCCGTTCGAGTGCCGCCCGGGCTTCGTTCGTGGCACGATTCGCGTCGAACAACAGGGCGATCCGGGCCCTCGCTTCCTTCGCGTCGACGGCATCACGGACCCACGGCGTCTCGGCGAGCAGCGTCTTCACGAGCTCCGTGTTCTTTTCCAGCGGGCTTTCGAGGGCGTCGGTGCCCTTCCACTGCTCGAAGATGCGCGCGATCTTTGGATCGCTCGTGGCGAGGTGACGGGCGAGGCTGTTGGCATAGAGCCGCGTGAAGAGCGTCTCGATGCTCTCGTCGGCCTCTTCCATGATCACCGGGAGCGCGAGGACGGCGTACCAGGCTGGATTCGACACCGCCTGCACGACGAGCGACTGGCTCTGGATGTCGCTGCCCTTGCTCGTTGCGAGCCGATCGAGCGACACCTTCCGCTCGCCTGGCCCGCGGATCGTGAGTGGAATCGTCTCGGTGACTGGCACTCGCCGCGGCAGCACAACGAGAAACGCTTCTTCGCCATCCGCTGCCTGCTTGCCCGAGAGCGTGGCCGAACCCGTGGCGAGATACTTCAAGACATCGGTGCCGTCGGCCACCTTCACGGTGAACACGACGACCTTCGATTCCCCGGCTGCCACGTCAAACGGCTGCTCCTTGGCACCTTCGATGAGCCCGTCGCGGCTCGCATCCGTCCGGGCATCGGCGAGCGAAAACCGCACGGTGCCTTCGAGCCGACCCGTCGACGTATTGCTCACCTTCACCGGGATCGAGACGACATCCCCCTCGCGGAGGAACCGCGGAATCATCGGCTCGACCATCAAGTCCTTTGCCGAGATGCACGTATCTGTGAGTGTGCCACTCCGAAGCTGGGCATCATGGGCGAGTCCCTTGAATTGCCACGTCGTGAGCGTGTCGGGGAGCGTGAACTCGATCGTCACGATTCCGTCGTCGCCGCTCGAAAGCGTCGGCAGGAAGAAGGCAGTCTCGACGAGGTTTTTTCGCGGGGGCGGAGCCAAGTCCGCACCCGTTTCGCCACCGGCATCACCACGGCCGTCGGCCTTGTCTTTAGTGCGATCCTCACGCTTCTTCCCGGCCATTTCTTCTGGTGGTCGTTGTGACTTGGCAGGGGCAGGGGCAGCGTCAGCCAGAGCCATGCTCTCCTCTGCCATCGGGGCCGATCGCGCCATCGCCATCATGGGCATCGCACCACCACCGCCCCGGCCCCAGCCGCGCATCATCATGCCGTCCGGTGATCCAAACGGCTCCACGAGCGACCGGAAGGTCATCTCGGGAACGGACTGATAGTCCGGCCCAAAATTCTCGTAGAAGCCAGCGAACGTCTCGCCGCTGTTGGTGAAGGCCAGATGCACCCCGCTCCACTCGCGTCGAAACAGATTCATGAGCCCACTCCCGGGCCATGTGTGAGGAGCCAAGGCATCGAGTGATTGGTCGTAGAGCAGCGCGAGCATCTCGGCCGCCTGTGGTGCCCCCGGACCTGCGAGCGGATCGGCCATGCTCATGATCTTGGCCCGCCAGACCTCCTTCGCGCCGGGCTGCGTCTTCCGCGTGAAGCGTTCCCAGGAAATAGCCAACTGCTTGTCGGTCCAGGGTACGTCCACGGTCTTCGTCTCCATGTGGAGCCGACCGTCGCGCACCATCCAGGCCCGCACCGTGAATCCACCGCGGTTTGTCGCGATCGGTGTGAACTTCACCGGCCACTGGGTTCGTCCGGGCTGGGTCCAGAAACGCTCGAGAACCTGGCCGCTCTGCGAAATCTCGACGAGGGCTCGCCCCTGCTCGTAGCCCGTGCCGACGATCGCCACGTATTCGCTCTCAGGCTCGACCGCCGTTTTCTCCGATCGCATCACGAAGGCACGCTTGATTGGATAGGCCTTCGCATCGGGATCGATCACGTCAACAAGCCTGGTGGCTTTCACCTCGGGCACATCACCCGCCGCGGGAATCGTGAACGTTGCCCGGTAGATGCCCGCGGGCAGATTCGCCGTCTCGACCTTGCTTCCGGACTTCGCGTCGGTTTCGATCGCCTCGTCAAAAACCTGTTCGCCGGCGGCCCAGGTTTCGGGGTCCGCTGGATCGGGCTTCGGTGGCTGCGGTTTTCCACCTCCGCCGCGATGGAACCGGTGATGCCGATGGGGCGCATCGAGCAGGTCGCCGCGGTCCACCTGCTCGGGCTGCACGAGCCGGTGAATCACGAGCATGCCCTTGGCCCCGCGGGGCTCGCCATCGAGCGTGGTCGTGCCGACCGTGACCTCCACGGCGGCCGGCTCGCCGTTCTTGGTCGCCTGCCAGTCGCCGACGGACACATTTGCCTCGACATCGGTGTAGCCGACGTTCACGGTTCGTTCGTCGCTTCGCGTCTCGCCGCCGGGGTCTGTCACGTCGGCCGTCACGGCATACGTGAAGACCGGCAGCGATTCTTTCGGCACGCTGCGATCGGGCACCGCCGGGAACTCGATGGTGAACGAGCCACTCGCGTCGGTCTTCGCCGTGCCGCGGGCGATCCGCTGGGCGCCTGAGTCAAACGAAATCCACGGGAAGAACCAGCGGCACCACATCGGGAAGCGAACGCTGCGCTCGACACGCCAGCGGACGGTCGCGTCGCCGACCGGAAGCCCGGTGTAGGTCATCGCCTTGCCGACGAGTTTCGCCTGGCCGCCGAGTGGCACGGAGGCTTCCGGCGCGGCGAGCGTCACCTGAAACTTGGGCCGCTTGTACTCCTCGACGCGCACGCCCGTGCCGCCACTGGCGCCGCCAGCCTGCGCTTGAATGAACCATTGGCCTGGCAGGCAGCCTGCGGGGATCGGAAAATTGCCGCTGAATGACCCGTTGGCCGAAGTCTTGTGCGATGCCTTCGCAATCTCGCGTCCGTTGGCATCGCGGAACGTCACCGTCACCGCCGCATCGGCGATTGCGGCATACTTCGTCGTGGCGATGCCGGCGCTGCACGCGATGCCTTTGTAGAAAACGATCTGGCCGGGCCGGTGAATCCCACGATCCGTGACGAGCACGATCGACTGGACCGTGTTCGGCATCACGTTGCGCCAGACGTTCGTGGAGCCGGTCGCCGCGATCTGCAGACGGTTGGCGAGCATGGCTCGAGCCACGAAGACGATCTCTCGCCCCTGTGGCACGGCCAACTCGAACCGGCCGTCACCATTCGTCTTGGTCGAAACGTCTTTGGCGAACGCATTCGACCGGCCGTCGTTGGCCCGCACGTAGGCGACAACCTCGGCATCGGCGACCGGTTCTCCCGTCGCGATGTCAACGACATGCCCGGCGGATGGTATCGGCCCCTGTGGCCGCGGTCGTCGCCGGCCATCGCGAACGCGAGCGGCGCCCCCCACGATGTCGCTCTCGAACGTCGCCTGCTGTTGCTCGGTCACGATCGCGAGCCTGGTGACCCATACGAGCGCGACGTCGACCGAATTGTCGTTCTCTCCGAAATCCGCCCTGTGGCTGGCGATCACCCAGTAGGCACCGGGTTCGAGCGTGGCCGCCCCGAGCGCCGTCTCCACGGGAAGGTCCTCGGACCGCTCCTGGTAGTCGGGCGTGGCCGGGAGATCAGCGGCATGCTCCCGCACGGCAGGCAATGCGAGGATCGCCTTGCGGTCTTCTTCATCAAACCAGTGGGCATGTGGCTTGCCGGCCCGCAGCCGTGCCTCCCAGTCGGCCTTGCAAACTCGCAGGTGAACCTTCTCGAGGTTCTTGGACGTCACACGCACGGCCGGAAACGGCGCCGCCCACGACCGTTCCGTCGCCAGCGAAAGTTCTTTCGATTCGATGTCACGGACAAGATTCCCACACTGCACCCCGCCGTGGCTCTTCGGCCACTTGGCCGCGGCCTTCGCCGCGATCGACCTGGCTTTGACGAGGTCGCCTTCTTCGCGAATGAGCTCCGCCAGGTGATACGCAGCCTCGGCTGCCATCTCGTGATCACCGGCCCGTTCCATGAACGCCGTCAGCGCCGCATCCTTGCGCTTGGTCACGCCTTCTCCTACGGCGGCGTCGGCCGCCCAGAGGATGCGATCGAGATCGGCCGACAGCCGCGCCGATGGGTCGGCATCTTTGGCATGAAACTCGATCAGCGCACGGTAAAGCGCCGCGGCTTCGAGGAGCGGTGAATCCTTGTCGGTGACCGCCTTGTCGTCCTCAGGCTTCCAGTTCAAAAACTCTTCAGGCGTGCCAAGGGCGCGGGAAGCGGGGTCAAACTCGAACGCGTCCTCGGGCTTCATGAGGCCGCGCTCCCCCGATGCGGCGAAGGCAAGGGCGTCGCGGGCGATCACATCCCAGAGCGTTGGCCGATACACATCTCCCATCGTGCCCTTGGAGAGAATCGCATCCCACTGCGCAACAGGGATCGCTTGCAGTGCCTTGCGCTCGGGGCTACCAGGCGCGCCGACAGCCAGGGCAAACCGATTGCGGATCTCGGCGACGATCGTGGGCAGATCCCACTGGCCGAGCTTGGAGAGGTCTTTCGCGTCGGCACCCCCTTGCGTGCGCTCCCGGTACCGCCATTGGTTCTGTTGGAAATAGCCCCAGGTCCAGTTGGCCCGGATGGCTTCGAGGACCGCCCGCGTTTCCGGCGGCGCCTTGTCGATCGCCGCGGCCAGGCGGATCACCATGAGCGGCTCGTCCCCCGCGTCTTCGCCCGACTCGGCCAGCACCCGCGTGGCGATCGCCCGCGCCACCTCGGCCCAGGCTTTTTCCTGTGTCGCAGCCTCTTCGATGCCGCCGAGAATCGCGAGCGCCGACTTCGGCTTGCCCTCGTCGAGGGCTTTTTGGATCTCCGTCCAAGCACCCTTGCGAATGTCTCCAGCCGCGGCCGAACCCTCCATGCCAAGACCTCCGACGAGAACGGCGACTGCGGTGAACGTCACCGCGAGCGCCACCATGGCTCCACCGCGAACAGGGTAAGAAAAACGCATCGTTGCTACTCCGCCGCGAGACGAGACCCAAAAGGCCGATCGAACCAGGCCCCTGGGCGAGAAGTGTACGCCGCCGGACCGGTGCGATGGCGACGCCTTCCAAAAAGTTCCCGAGAGGTTCGCGGCGGGGCCGCGCTGATTGTGACCACGGTTCTCGCTCTGTATCGTAGGTTTCCGGGCGGGGGGGGATTGTTCCAGCGGATGGGTGGCGGCGGGGCTTTGCTCAAGTGGCTCGATCATGACCAGTTCCACGAAAGATCGCTCCAAGGTGCCCTCCCAATCGATGGGGAGCGAGGTGGAGCGGTACCGCGATGCATTTGAGGCCAGTCTCCAAGCCGGTGAGCGCGTGCGCATCGAAGACGTCCTCAACGTCGCGCCGGAGCCCATCCAAAGGCCTCTGCTCCGCGCGTTGATCGCCGTCGACGTTCGCGAACGCCGAAAGCGCGGGGAGGAACCGAAGGAATGGGAGTACTTGGAGCGGTTTCCGGATTCGTCGCTCTCAGATCTCCCCGTCGGCGTGGAAACGACCGCCCGGCTTTCGCCCGATGCGCCGAGCACGAACGCCACGGAGGTGACGCTCGGCTCGACATTCGCCAATCTGCGGCTCCATCAACGTGGTGGCCTTGGCGAAGTGGTCCGCGCCGACGATGTCGGTCTTCACCGGCAGGTGGCCCTCAAGTTCATCCGAGCTGATGCCGCCGCGGACGGTCACTCACGAGACCAGTTTCTGCTCGAGGCTGAGATCACGGGGCGCCTCGACCATCCGGGCGTCGTGCCCGTTTTCGGAATCGGGACGACCCACGACCACCGTCCTTTCTACGCCATGCGGTTCATCGATGGGACCACGCTTCGCCATGCCATCGATGCCTTTCACGAGCAGCCCAGGCCGGGCGATGATCACCGAATGCAGCTCCGGCGGCTGCTGACCCACCTCACGGCCGCCTGCCGGACGATCCACTATGCCCACAACCGCGGTGTGATTCACCGCGACATCAAGCCCGACAACATCATGATCGGCCGCTTCGGCGAAACGTTCGTCGTCGACTGGGGCTTGGCTGTCCCGTTCGAGCGGACGGCGCATGCCCGCGAAAGTGGCGAGGCGACCTTGCTCGCCGATCACACGGAGGGAACCCAGGGGTCGGGAAACGGAGCCGGCACGCCTGCCTACATGAGCCCGGAGCAGGCCAACGGTTCGGAAGTTCGCTTCGGCCCGGCCAGTGACATCTTCAGCCTGGGGGCGACACTCTATCGCCTGCTGTGTGGTCGACCACCGTACGACCCGTTCCACGCCGACGCGCGCGAACTGGCTCGGCGGTGCGACTACCCACGGCTCCGAGACGTCCGTCGCGACGTTCCACGCGCTCTCGAGGCTGTCTGCCAACGAGCGATGCGACCGAATCCGAACGACCGCTACGACACCGCGGGCGAGCTGGCCGACGACATCGAGCGGTGGATGGCCGATGAGCCCGTGACCGCCATCTCCGAGACGATGCCCGAGCGGCTCATGCGCTTTTTTCGCCGCCATCGCGTGTGGAGTCTCACGTTGGCGGGCTGCACGCTGACGGCCATTCTCTTCTTCGGGGGCAGTTCCCTCCTGCTCGGCCAGATGGCCAGGCAGGAGCACGATCAGCGTCTCGCGGCGGAAGCCGCCAAGCGTGCCGCGGAAGTAGCCCGTGAACAAGGCCTCATCACCGCGGCGGAGCTCGGGGCGAAGATCGTCTCGGCCGAAGTCGAGCATCGCTGGCAGGTGCTGGGGGACGCCGCCCGGAGCAACTCCGTCAGCGAGATCCTGGCCGCGTATAAGCAGCTCGGGAAGCTCTCCCCCGAAAAGCGGCAGCGTCTCCAAGCCTGGCTCGACGGACTCTACGCCCAACACCAGCAGTCCTTGCGATTTCAAAGCCTCTTCGTGCTGGATGGTGACGGGATGCAGATCGCTTGCTCGCCATCCTCGACGGAGGCCGTAGGGACATGGCAGGGCTACCGAACCGTCTTTCATGGCGGGCCTCAAGACCTCGATTCGAACACCCCGCATGACCTGGTTCGACCGTCGCGCCACGAGGTTCTCTCCGCCGCCTTCCTCGGCGAAGCCGATGACGAAGTGATGGTCGATTTCTCGGCACCGATCTGGGGACAGGACGAAAATGATCCTGAGGCCGAGCCCATGGGCATGCTGGCGATGAGTGTGCCCATGGCCGACTTCACCGAGCTCGACACCCTGGTGGGCGATGCGTTCCTCGTCGACCTTCGGGAGAATCGCATCGGTGACGAGAGTCGGCGGGGCTTGATCCTCGAGCACTCCCGCAGCCGACGCTCTGAGTTTCGCATGGATTCAGACATGGCCGATGTGGCGTGGCTCGATCCCGCCTGCATCGAGCGCGCGGACCGATTGACGAACCTCGTGCGACGCTCCACCCGACATGGGCACCGAATGACCGTCGACGCCGGTTGGTGGGGCGACGTGCCCGACCCGATTCTTCCGGACGCCCGCCCCGCGGCGACCGCCGCCTGGCCGGTGAAACTCCGGGCGAGAGATCAGGTGCCCTGGCTCGTGATGGTTCGCCAGCGGTAGCGAACTGCCGTCACAAGCTTCATGCCACTCTCTGTGGTACACTTCCTGTAGTTAGTCCTCTCGCCTCGATTGATCTGGCCATTGGATGACTGCCAGGTCTGATGGCTTTGAAGGGTGCGTTTTTTGCACTCGGCGCATTCGGTCCTGGGTTCATTACCCGTGAAAGACCGTATGACGTTTCATGACACCGGGCTCGCCGAGCCTCTTCTCCGCGCCGTCGCCGCCGATGGCTATTCGATCCCCACGCCCATCCAGGCGGCTTCGATTCCCCATGTGCTCGCAGGCCGCGACCTCCTGGGCTGCGCCCAAACGGGCACCGGCAAAACCGCCGCGTTCGCCCTGCCGACACTCCATCGTCTTGCCGCGGGCACGAGCGTGCCGGCGGGTCGTGGTCGGCGCATCCGCACCCTCGTGCTCTCTCCCACCCGCGAGCTCGCCGGGCAGATCCACGAGAGCTTTCGAGGCTACGGAAGGCACACGCCGCTTCGCAGCACCGTGATCTTCGGGGGCGTGAGCCAGCGGCCGCAGGTGCGCGATCTCGAGCATGGCGTCGACATCGTGGTCGCCACGCCGGGCCGACTGGTCGATCTCATGCAGCAAGGCTGCGTCGATCTTTCCCATGTCGAGATCTTCATCCTCGACGAAGCCGACCGGATGTTCGACATGGGTTTTCTGCCCGACGTCAAACGGATCGTGGCCAAGCTTCCACGGCAGCGGCAGACGCTCTTCTTCTCGGCCACGATGTCGGGCCCGATCGAGGCCCTTGCCAACGAGATGCTCGTCGATCCGGTGCGCGTTCGCATCGCGCCCGAACGACAAACGACCGAGCTCATCGATCAATCGGTCTGCTTCGTCGCGAAGGCGAACAAGCCTCGCCTGCTCATCGACTTGATGAGCTCGCAGGCGATCTCTCGGGCGATCGTCTTCACCCGCACCAAGCACGGCGCCGACAAGGTCGCCAAGCAACTCGGGGCCGCCGGCATTCGCGCCGAAGCGATGCATGGCAACAAGAGCCAAAACGCACGGCAGCGGACACTCGACGCCTTCAAGTCGAAGCGGCCGCCGGTGCTCGTGGCGACCGATCTGGCCGCTCGCGGGATCGATGTCGACGGCATCTCTCATGTCTTCAATTTTGACCTGCCCCACGAGCCCGAAACCTACGTGCATCGGATTGGCCGGACCGGCCGGGCGGGTGCGACGGGGCGGACGATCGCGTTTTGCGACCGCGACGAGCGCAAGCTCCTCACGGCGATCGAGCGGCTCTTGCGGCGGGCGATCGAGGTCGACGACCACGAGTATCACGACACGACCCCGGCGAGCGCCGCACCTGCAAGCGAGTCACGTGAGCGCAAGCGGCGCCCTCAACGCCGGCGGCAAACGACGGTCGAGACTGCGGCACATGCCTCGGGCCACCCCGTCGGGCCGACCGCCCGGCGCCGCTTCGGTCAGCGCCCCGGCCGTGCGCAGGCAGGCCGTTCGCGGGGCGATCGCCGGTTGTAACCTAATGTGGCTCGAGCCATTCGACCCGTCATAATCTTCATGGCATGACGGCGTCATCACGAGAACCGGGTTCGCTTGCGGCTGCCGAGCTGGCCTGGCTCTGGGATCTCGCAAAACGGGTTCAGGCCTGTCGTGA
Organism: uncultured Candidatus Kuenenia sp.; assembly: GCA_964498325.1. Classification (GTDB taxonomy): domain Bacteria; phylum Planctomycetota; class Planctomycetia; order Pirellulales; family UBA1268; genus QWPN01. The sequence continues at coordinate 164,644 of CAZCHF010000002.1, read as the reverse complement.
CATCGTGGCCGCAGAGGCGATCGCGAATCATGCCCGAACGGAGCTCGCCGCACGAGCGGGCAATCCGGGCTTGGCCGCGGCGTTTGAAGAGACGGTGGGCCCTGTCCTCGAGATTCTTCGGGAACGGGAGCAACTCCAGAACCTCGTCCTTCGGGATCCACTGACGGGGCTTTTCAATCGACGGCAGCTCGCCGAGGCCCTCCCACGGCAAGTCGCCCGTGCGACTGCCTCCGGGGAGCCGCTCGCCCTGGGCATGCTCGATGTCGACGCCTTCCACGACTACAACGCGCGGCACGGCCACCCCGCCGGCGACATGGTGCTCAAGACTCTTGGCGTCTTGCTCGAGGGGTTTTGCTGCCGTGACGACATCGCCTGCCGATATGGGGGCGAGGAGTTCATGCTGATCATGCCCGGCACCACGGTGACATTGGCCCGTGCGCGCCTCGATGCCCTAAGGACGGCCGTTGCCCAAGCGGTGATTCACCACGAAGGCCGGGCCCTCGAACCGATCACGGTGTCGATCGGCCTGGCCGTCTGCCCCGACCACGGGACCGACGCTGAGAAGCTGGTGGCTGCCGCCGATGCCGCGCTCTACGTAGCCAAGAGCGCGGGTCGCAACAAGCTTTCTGTCGCCCCCGCTCGGTGACTCGGTGAATGGACCGGTAGGATGGTGACCGCGTGGCGTACGTCCTTCGTCTTCATGGAGTTCCTCGATGATCGATCGCCCCCTGGCTGGAAAACGTTGTCTGGCATTCGTCGGCGATTGCTACGAAGACTTGGAGCTCTGGTATCCCAAGCTCCGTTTGATCGAAGCCGGCGCTGAGGTGGTGGTCGCGGGGCCCGAAGCCGGGGCCGTGTATGCGGGCAAGAATGGCTACCCCTGCCTCTCTGACGTGGCGATTCGCGATGTTCAAGGAGCCGATTTTCATGCTGTGCTTCTGCCAGGCGGCTTCATGCCCGACAAGTTACGGCGCGACCCGCTGGTGCTCGCTCTCATTCGTCACTTCGACGAGGCCGGAAAATGTGTGGCGGCCATTTGTCACGGCGGCTGGATGGCTATTTCTGCGAAGGTATATCGGGGCGTGCGCGTGACCGGGTCTCCGGGCATCAAGGACGACCTCATCAACGCCGGCGCCATCTGGGAAGACGCAAGCGTGGTCATCGACCGGCACCATGTCTCGAGCCGCAAGCCGGACGACCTTCCTGACTTCTGCCGGGCGATGATCGCGGTGATGCAAGGTCATCGGGCGTAGCCACGCGACGCGGCCAGGGATGCCTTCCCAGGTGTCATTGCAGTTGGTCGGTGGCTCATTGCGCATTCAGCGCGACCGGGAGTGTTCTGAGCGATCGCGTGCCGAAGCGGGGGATGTAGGCAAGCTCGTCGCGCGGCACGGCGAGCCGCAGGTCGGGCCAGCGCGCACAAAGCCGTTCGAGGGCGATCGCCAGCTCGGCGCTCGCGAGCTTGCCACCCAAGCAGTGGTGGATGCCTGAGCCGAACGCCAGGTGTCGATTCGGATCGCGTGTAGGGTCGAATCGCTCGGGGTCGACAAAGCACGCCGGATCGGTGTTGGCCGACGCCAAGCAGGCGAAGAGCATCTGCCCTTTGTGAATCTGCTGGCCGTGAAACTCCATCCACTCGCGGGCATAGCGAGGCTTGCTCACCTGGGCGAATGACAGGTAGCGAAGCAATTCCTGCACCAATCCATCGGTCACATGACCGCTGGCAGCGATCGCACGCCGCGGCTCGGGATGGTCGAGGAGAATGACCACGCTGCCTGCGATCTGGTGGAGTGTCGTTTCATGCCCGGCAGCCAACAACAAAAAAACCATCGCCAGAAGCTCTTCCTCACTCAGGCGGTCGCCCTCCGCCTCCGCGTGGATGAGTGCCGCCAGGAGGCCCTCGCGCGGCGCCGCGCGCTGGCGTGCGATCTCCTCTTTCAGATACCGCATCATCCGGCTGAGGCCCCCCAGCCCCCACACGATCCCGAGAAGGGAGCTCGCCCCGGTGATCCCCGACGCCCAGCGGGTGAACCGCGGGCGATCCTCGGGCGGAAGCCCCAACAGCTCGCAGATGACAGCCAGAGGATACGGCCGGGCGAAGTGTTCGATCAGATCCACACCCTGGGGCTGTCGATTCGCTGCGTGCTGCAAGTGGTCGATCGTCTCATCGGCAAGCGTGACCAACCTGGGCTTCAGGGCTTCGACGCTCTGCCGCTGAAACGCCTGCTCGACGAGCCGTCGAAGGCGACGATGGTCGGGCTCATCCATGATCAGCATCTGTCTGGTGAGCGGCCGCAGTGATTTTGGCAGCCAGCGCCGCAGCGTCGCCATCCAGCGGTGTCCGGCCGTCGCCGGATCCTGCACGAAGCGGTGATGATCCCGGAGAAGCTGCGTTGACGGCATCGAAAGTCGTCGCCATCCAGACGGCGCCGAAGATCGGCACCTCCACACGAACGACCGGCCCCGTCTCGCGAAGCCGAGCCCACAACGGAAACGGATCCCGCTTGGCGGCCTGCGAGCAGAAGTCGATTCGCAGCGGCTCGAGCACCGGATCATTCTCCGTCGAGGCAACGGCTGGAAAAAGGCACCTCAATCAAGCGCCGGCATTATTGTCACCATCGAATTTGAAAAAACTTCCTGTTGCTGGCTTGGCAAGGGCTGCATGTTATAATTCGAGATTATCGTGTCGGCGGAGCGCAACGCCGGCACCACCACGCCATCCTTGCTCGCCGGCCCCCTATCCGGATCGAGGCAGCGATGGCTCACTGGTATTCGTATCGGGAGTCGTCTCCATGCCCCGCCCTCCTGCGCTCGCGTTCGTTGCTGTAGCCTTCCTCACGATTCAGTCGCCACTCTTCGCGGCTGATCCCACGATCAGCTTCAACCGCGACATCCGGCCGATCTTGGTCGAGAACTGCTTTGCTTGCCACGGAGCTGACAGCGGAAGCCGTAAGGCCGATCTCCGGCTCGACCGACGCGATGATGCCATCGATTTCGGTGCCATCACCCCGGGCGACCCCGATTCGAGCCCGATGCTCGACCGGATCTATTCCGACGATCCCGAGGAGGTGATGCCGCCTCCGGCAATGAAGAAGAAGCTCACGGCCGAGCAGAAAGCATTGCTCACCAAGTGGATCGCCGAGGGAGCTACATACGAGCCGCACTGGTCGTTCATTCCGCCCGTACAGCCCGAGCCTCCGGCCGTTTCCAATGAGGCTTGGGTGCGTAATCCTATCGACCGATTTATCCTCGCCCGTCTCGACGCAGAAAAGCTCACACCGGCACCCGAAGCCGATCGCCGCACCCTCGGTCGCCGTGCGGCGCTCGACGCAACCGGCCTGCCTCCCGACTCAGACCTCCTCGAAGCCTTCGTCGCCGACACACGCCCCGATGCCTACGAGCGCTACGTCGATGCCCTGCTCGCAAGTCAAGAATGGGGCGAACACCGCGCCCGCTATTGGCTCGACTACGCCCGCTACGCCGACACCCACGGCATCCACTTCGACAACTACCGCGAGATGTGGAGCTTCCGCCAGTGGGTCATCAAGGCCTTCAATGCCAACATGGCGTTTGACGAATTCACACGCCATCAGCTCGCCGGTGATCTCGTCGACCTCGGATCCGAGGCGTCTCCCGACGCGGTCCTCGACGCCCGTGTCGGCAGCGGCTTCAACCGCTGCAACATGACGACCAACGAAGGAGGCATCATCGACGAGGAATACGTCGTCCTCTACGCCCGCGACCGCACCGAGACGACGGGAACGGTCTGGATGGGGCTCACGGTCGGCTGCGCCGTCTGCCACGACCACAAGTTCGATCCGATCACGATGAAGGACTTTTATTCGCTGTCGGCATTCTTCAATAACACGACGCAAAGGGCCAAGGACGGCAACATCAAGGATACGCCGCCGATCCTCTCCATTCCGATGACGGAAGACAGGCCGCGACTGGCGGAGTTGGAAGCGGCGCTCCCAGCCGCCAAACGGGCTCTCGCAAATCGTCGGAAAGACGCAAAGCGGGATTTCGAGGCGTTTCTGTCGACGGCGACTGCCGAGACCGTCCTGGCCGCCAAGCCATCCGACGTGCCGCTGGTTTCGATTCCGTTCGACGAGGGGGAGGGCACCGTCCTGCATGCGTCAATCGAAGGCCGGGCTGTCGAGTTGCCGCTTTCCGAAAAGGCCTCGTGGCAGGATGGTCCTGCGGGCGGCAAGGCGATCCTGCTCGATGGCAAGGCGACGGAGATTCCCGCCATCGGCGACTTCGAGCATGACCAGCCCTTCACGGTCAGTTTCTGGATCCAGCCCACGGCCAATGACGCGGCCTATGCCGTGGTGAGCAAAATGGCAGACGCATCCCCCTACCGAGGCTGGGATGCCTGGGTCCAGGGCCGACGCGTCGGCATGCACCTGATCCACACGTGGCCCGAGAACGGCATCAAAGTCTTGGCCAAGAAGCAGCTTCCAGCCGACACATGGACCCACGTGACGATCACGCACGACGGGAAGAGTCGGTCGGCCGGCTTGAAGATCTACTACGACGGTGTCCTCCAGCAGCACGAGCTCGAGAACGGAACCTTCAAGAAGGCCTCGATCAAGAGCGACGTGCCGTTGACCGTCGGCGGCAGGACCGGCGGCGCCGGGGCCTACAGCGTGGGCCTCGCCGATCTCACCATCCAGGGCCGTGCCCTTTCAGCCGCCGAAATCGACGGCAACTCAAAACTCGCGACGCTTGCGGAGGTGGTCGCGCTCCCGCCTGCCGAGCGGATCGCGGCAGGTGAAAAACTGTACGATTGGTGGCTCGGCACGAAGGATGAAACCTTCATGACGGCCACCAAGGCGCTCGCCGACATCGAAGCGGAGATCGCCTCGATCTACAAGCGTGGCACGATCGCCCATGTGATGGCGGAGAAGCCAGGCGTCGCCAAGGCGGCGATCCTCGATCGCGGTGAATACGATAAACCGAAGGCAGAGGTCACGGCCAACACGCCTGAATCGCTGCCACCGTTCCCCGACGCATTTCCCCGCAATCGCCTCGGTCTCGCCGAATGGCTTTTGAGCGACAAACATCCGCTCACCGCACGGGTCACGGTGAACCGATTCTGGCAGGAGGTGTTCGGTACCGGCCTTGTGCGAACAGCGGGCGACTTTGGCATCACAGGGGAACTGCCGAGCCATCCGGAGTTGCTCGACTGGTTGGCGGTCGAGTTCCGCGAAACCGGGTGGGATGTGAAACGGCTGTTCCGACTCATGCTCACAAGCGCCACCTACCGACAGGCGGCGGTGACCACACCGGAGAAGGCGACGAAGGACCGTGAGAATCGTTTGCTCTCCCGTGGCCCGCGGTTTCGGATGGATGCCGAGATGATCCGCGACCAGGCACTCGCCGCCTCCGGGCTCCTCGTCAAGAAACTCGGCGGCCCGAGCGTGAAGCCGTACCAACCCGAAGGGGTCTGGGAGGCGGTGGCGATGCCCGAGAGCAACACGAAGAACTACACCGCCGACAAAGGCGAGAATCTCTATCGTCGCAGCCTCTACTGGTTTTGGAAGCGGTCGGCGCCGCCGGCCTCGCTCGAGATTTTCAACGCGCCTTCTCGCGAGGTGTGCACCGTGAAGCGCGAGCGGACCAACACGCCGCTTCAGGCTCTCGTGACCTTGAACGATCCGCAGTTCGTCGAGGCCGCCCGAGCGCTCGCCGACCTCGCCCTCGAACAGCCCGGCGACGACCTGGCTCGAATGGATTTTGTCGCGCGACGCCTGCTCGCTCGGCCGCTCGAGCCGGACGAGCAGGAGATCGTCGGCGGTTCGCTTGCGGCGCTTTCGACCCACTACGCGGCTCATCCGACCGATGCAGGAAAACTCGTGACCGTCGGCGAATCGAAGCCACGATCCTCCGACCTTCCCAAGCTGGCGGCCTGGACGATGCTCGTCAACGAGCTCCTGAACCTCGACGAGGTGCTCTGCAAATGAATCCCATGACGCATCCCGATCTTGCAGACTACGCGATGAACCTGACACGCCGTCGGTTCTTCGAGCAGGGCAGCCACCTGCTCGGCGGCGCGGCGCTGGCCACGCTCATGGGCCAGGGTGGCGCACGCGGCTCGACGGCCACGCCTGCCGATGGTGTCGAACGGGTGCCCGGCGCCGTAGGCCCGCATTTCGCCCCGAAGGCAAAGCATGTGATCTACCTGCACATGGTGGGCGGCCCGCCCCAGCAGGACATGTACGACTACAAGCCGCAGATGAACGACTGGTACGACAAGGACCTCCCCGAGAGCGTCCGGGGCGGCCAGCGGCTCACGACGATGACCTCGGGGCAGTCACGGTTTCCGATCGCGCCGTCCATCTTCAAGTTTGCCCGCCAAGGCAAGTGCGGCATGTGGATGTGCGAATTGTTGCCGTGGACGGCCAAGGTGGCCGACGAGCTCTGCTTCATCCGCTCGATGCACACCGAGGCGATCAACCACGAGCCGGCGATCACCTACATCCAGACCGGCAACCAGATCACCGGTCGCCCGTGCTTGGGCTCGTGGGCGAGCTACGGCCTCGGCTCACTCAACCAAGACCTGCCGACCTTCGTTGTTTTGGTGGCACGGTCGACGGTCGTCGAGCAGGCCCAGGCGATCGGCGCCCGTCTCTGGTCAAGCGGTTTTCTGCCGGGCGAGCATGCCGGCGTGAGTTTTCGGTCGGCAGGTGATCCGATCCTCTACCTCACCAATCCCCCTGGCGTATCCCCAGCCGTCCGCCGGCAAACGCTCGACGGGCTGCAGGCCTTGAACGAGCGCACGCTCGCCAAGATCGGCGATCCAGAAACCCGCACTCGCATCGCCCAATACGAGATGGCCTTCCGGATGCAGTCGAGCGTGCCGGAGCTCACTGATCTTTCGAAGGAGACACCGGCCACGCTCGAACTCTATGGCGAGCAGGTGAACAAGCCGGGATCGTTTGCCAACTCCACCCTCATGGCTCGGCGGATGGTCGAGCGGGGCGTGCGCTTCGTGCAGATCTATTTGAACCACTGGGATCATCACGCCAACGTCGTGGGCCGGCTCAAGAACGGTTGCAACGATATCGACCACGCCACCTACGGCCTCATCACCGATCTCAAGAATCGGGGCCTCTTGGATGAAACACTCGTCATCTGGGGGGGCGAGTTTGGTCGCACGGTCTATTCCCAAGGCGGGCTCACCAAGCAGAACTACGGCCGCGACCATCATCCGCGTTGCTTCACGATGTGGATGGCCGGCGGCGGCACGCGACCTGGTCAGATCTACGGTGAGACCGACGATTTTTCCTACAACATCGTGAAGGATCCGGTGCACATCCGCGATTTCCACGCGACCGCCCTGCACCTTCTCGGCTTCGATCACGAGCGGTTCACCTACCGCCACCTCGGCCTCGACTTCAAGCTCACCGGCGTCGAGCACGCCCGCGTGATCCCCGACCTCTTGGCCTGACGGCCTCGTAAGCCTCCCGCAGCGCGAGAGGGCGAAGGTGGGAGGATGGATTCCAGTGGCCAAGGCTGGCCTGGGGTTCGTTGCAACCCTTTCGTTCGGGACGTAACCTTTTTCTTGGGGTTTTCGGTCGGGATCTTTCCGCAGGCCACTTTTCCGGAGATCGTGTGTCATGGTGCTCGAGAAGATGTTCCGATCGCTGGCATCTCGCCGACGGATCACACGTCGCCGTCACCGCCAGAGCGGCGTGGCTGGGCTCGAGCCTCTTGAGAAGCGGATGGCCCTGACCATCACGATGACGATCGATCCCACCGACCTCGGCCTCGGGGCTGCCTACCGCGTGTGGCTGTCGGGCACGGCCAACGCCAACTCTGCCAATTTCAAGTGGCTCGACGCCACGTCGAAAACGTTCGTGGCGCCGCCGGGGAGTGCGCAAGCAGGAA
>CAZCHF010000002.1:0-156741 GCA_964498325.1 uncultured Candidatus Kuenenia sp. | reverse complement strand
ACTCTGTCCCACTGCTTTCGATCACTGAGCCCACCGTCATCACGTTCGGCGGCACTGACGATCTCGCGGGAGGAAGGCTCACGCTCTTCGTCGGCGCTTTCGCCACGCCACCGACGGCTCCACAACTGAGCGGGACCGGGCCGGCTTGGTCCATCACCAACGTGCCGGACGCTCCCTACCTCCACGAGAAGACGATCACCGACTACGGCACGGTCACGCCCTACGACATTGTCGAGTTCACCTACAACCACGATCCTCTTCTCGAATCGACGTTCAACCTGAGCCAGGTGGACGGCTTCGGTCTCCCCCTGACACTGACATCGTCAGTCCACGCCGAGCCAGTCGGCATGCAGACTGCCGCGGGCTACACCCGTGCCGCCGTCGGCGATGCCTTCGTCTCTTTCATGAATGCCGACCCGCTCGGCGGAGAGTTCAAGCATCTCATCTATGGGCCGGACGGAACTCTCCCGTTCATCCAGCCGCCGACCACGCCCGGCAACCAGTTCTTCTCGATCGTCAATCCCTGGTACTGGATCGACAACCAGGATCACACCTCCGCCACGCCTTCTGGGCTCCTGCACTACTGGGACGATACGCTCGCGAACTTTTTCGCGGTGGGCAACAAACTGAGCATCAATCTGTCGGGAGACAACACCCCGCGGGTCTGGGAGGGAACGAGCACGCTCATCTCTGGTGTGCCCACCTACACGTTCACCCAGATAAACGGCGACGGCGCACCGTTCACGATCGCCATGCCCTCTGCCGGATTCGACTCGGCTCAATACGTGTTCGGCAACGTGTTCTTGCCGTCGATGGATTCGAGCGGCGATGCAGGTCTCGTTCAAGACAACATCTGGCAGGCCCTCAATCGCGGCGTCGGCCTCAATGGCGTGTTCAACGCCACACATCCCAAGCCGGCCGCCGTGACTATCGCGCCTTACCAAAGCGCGCCTTCCCAAACAGGCGCCGTGATGGATGGGTCCTACAACGTGACGATCACCACGGCGACACCCCACGGCCTCGTCGCGGGCGACGTCGTCTCGATCACCGGTGTTGCAAACAACGAGCCAGCCCCCCATCACCACAATTCCTTTTTCCCGAACGGCTACAACGGCCTGTTCACCGTGACGAATCCGGTCACGGCCAACACGTTCACCTACTTCATCCCACCGCAGGGTAGCGGGACACCGGTCGCACTCCAGCCCTCGGGTGGCGGCACGGCCCTCGCCGTCGGCCAGACATCGCAGGCGTGGAACAGCACCACCAGCCCGAAGTGGTACGAGCAGCAACCAAGCGCCGCGTTCCCATCCTTCAGCGCCCCCTACAACACCTACGCGAAGTTCCTCCACTATTCGACGCTCGAAGGCACCGATTCGCGCAGCGGTGGCACGCCCTTCTTCATCAACAACCAGGCTTACGGCTTCGGCGAAGACGAGACTCCGGTTGGTCCGTACACCGGCACGACCGTGCCTCCGAAGTTCGACGGAACGATCCCGCAGGGCTCGTCGCTCACGGTGCGCGTCGGACCTTGGGGAACGTCGAGCACCACGTCGCTGGCCGTGCTCTCCGGCGACTTCAATGCCGACGGCCTGACCGACATCGCGGAATTCACGTCCAGCGGCCAGTGGCGCGCCGCTGTCACGCTTGCGTCGGGTTCACCCACGACCGTGAACGCGGGAAGCCCGTGGTCGACCCTTCCCACGTGGCAGGACTTCCTCGTCGTCAACGACTACCAGACCGACCGCGACGTGATCCTCGCCCGGGCCTCCGACTCAGCCGATGGGAGTTGGTGGAAACTCCAGCACAGTGGCGATACCTGGACGACGTCGTTCGTCGGCTCATGGGGTATCCCGGACCAGTGGACCGATCTGTTCGTCGGCGATTTTGACGGCGACGGCAAGGAAGACGTCGCGGGCCGTTGGCAGGAAACCGGCGAGTGGTGGATGCTTTCCGATGCCACCACGAACGCCACGACCGGCACCTATGCAGCGAAGAACGTGCTCATCGGCCAGTGGAATCCCTCGGCAACCTGGCAGAAGGTCGTGGCCGGCAACTTCACGGGCGATGCCCTTGGCAAGGACACGATCGCCGGACTCGAGGGGTCAAACTGGTGGCTTCTGGAATGGGACGGAGCCAGTTCGTCGAACACGCTCATGACCAACGCGTGGTCGGCGGAAACGACCTGGGTCAATTTCCTGGTGGGCAACTTCACGGGCGCCGCGGGGCTCGAGCAGCAGATCGCGGCGCGAAGCCTGGCAACCGGAGCCTGGCACCTCCTCGGCAAAAGCGGGGCATCGTTTACGAACTCGTTCATGGCGGCATGGAATCCGGTGGCCCTCTGGCTCAATGTCGTGGCCGGAGATTTTGACGGCGACGGCACGGTGGACATCGCCGGCCGCAACACGTCAACCGGAGCGTGGACGGTCCTCGCAAAGGATGGCAGTGGCTTCGCCAACTCGGATTTCGGCGGCGCCTGGCCCACGTCATCGGTCTGGGCCAAGGCCTTTGCAGGGATCTACACCGAGCAGGCGGGGTCCCCGAAGAAATTCGGCATCCTCGGCCAGTCCGTTGGCGGCACCTGGCAGAAGGCGATCTCCGACGGCACGGCTTTCGCGTCGTCACCGGCTCCAGGCTATCCGGCCTGAAAATCTCTTCGTCCCCCGGCTGTTCCCCCCGCGGCCTCCGGCACATGCGAGTGACCGAAGCAGGCCTTGCGTAAATCGTCAACCTACGTGCGCAAAAAGTTGGCCAGGCGCCGTGTTACGATTCAGTTTTCAAATTTTTTTGTGACGCGGAGAACCTTCCATGAGGCGACTGGCAGATCGGTTCATGCTCGTGGTCGTCGTGGCCTCGCTCGCGGCGTGCGGCGGCGATGCCCTGGCCTGGCAGAAGGGCAAGAAGCCGGCCGACCCGAGCCAGCTCCAAACCGCCCGCGAGTTGTTGGCGATCCCACCTCGTTCCGCCCGGCCCGCGCTCCCTCCCAGCAGCCTGCCTTTGGCCTTGGTCGACGGCGAACGGATCGCCTTCATCGGCAACTCGACCGCCGAGCGGATGAATCTCTTCGGCTATTTCGAGACGCTCCTCCACGAGCGGTTTCCGAACAAAAAACTTGTCGTTCGCAACTTCGCCTGGCCGGCCGATGAGGTCGCCAACCGCCAGCGCCCGTGGGAATACACGAAGCTCGACGACCCGCTGGCGGCATTCGGGGCCGATACCTACTTCCTGTTCTTTGGATTCAACGAGTCGTTCGCCGGGGTCGAGGCCGTCGAGAAATTCAAGGCAGACTACCTGACGTTCCTCGACACGTTTGCCGCGAGGTACCCGCGCGACGACACGAAGGCTCCGCCGCGGTTCGTGATCGTGTCGCCGATCGCGGTGGAAGACATTGGCGACCCCCTTCTCCCGAATGCAAAGGAGAGAAACGCCATCCTTGCCAAATACCGCGATGCCACCCGCGAGGTCGCCGACGCCCGCGGCATCGCGTTTGCCGACATTCTTGATGCGACGCTCGATGCCTTCACGTCGCGCGAGAAGCCGACGCTCCTCACCATCAACGGCTGTCACCTCAACGAACACGGCGACAAGGTCATGGCGGAGGCGCTTGACCGAGTGCTCTTTGGCCCGCCCCCGGCCGACCGCCTTTCCCCCGAGGCCTTTGAGCGGCTCCGTGCCGCCGTCAACGACAAGTCCTGGGTCCATCTTCAGGACTACCGGATGGTCAACGGCTGGTATGTCTACGGAGGCCGTCGGACGTGGGACACGGAGACATTCCCGCGGGAGTACGTGAAGCTCCGCAACATGGCGGCGGTGCGGGATCGGTATGCCTGGGACATCGCCGCCGGAAAGCCCGTGTCGGCTGCGCCGGATGACTCCGAGACCGGCGAGCTCATCGTGCCGCCAACGCGTTTCGGTGAACCTCGGCAGGCCTACAGCGAGGATCCCGAGCGGGGGCCGACAATCCTTTCCCCTGAAGAGCTCATCAAAACCTGCACGCTGCCGGACGGTTGTGAGATGAGGCTCTTCGCCGACGAATCGATGTTTCCCGAGATCGCCAATCCGGTGCAACTCGCCTTCGACTCCAAGGGCAGGCTTTGGGTCGCGACGATGCCGAGCTACCCGCAGTGGCGCCCGGGCGATCCGAAACCGTCAGACAAGCTCGTCATCCTCGAAGACACGAACGCCGACGGCAAGGCCGACAAGAGCACGATCTTCTACGACAAGCTCCACTGCCCGACCGGGTTTCAGTTTTTTGACGGTGGCGTGCTCGTCATGGATCAGCCACGAATGATCTGGCTGAAAGATACCGACGGCGACGACCAGGCCGACCACGTCGAACATGTCCTCGACGGCTTCGCTACTGAAGACACCCACCACTCGGCCGGTGCCTTCGAGATGAGCCCAGCCGGCAGGCTTCACATGCTCGAAGGCGTGGCCACGGGCACCGCGCTCGAAACCCCGTGGGGTCCGTTTCGCAAGCACGGCCCGTCGGGGTCGTACGTGTTCGATCCACGGTCACTCGAGATCAGTTTCTTCGCGACCCCCGGTCACGGAAACCCATGGTGCTATGTCTTCAATGAATGGGGGCAAGGCATCGTCGGTGACGGCACCGGCGCCACCCAGCATTGGGACACGCCGCTCTCCGGAGCCCAGTACCGCGGCCGCAAGAGTCTCCAACCGGTCTTCGACAACGAGCGACTTCGTCCGGTGGTCGGAAGCGATTTTCTCCGGAGCAAGCACTTCCCCGACGAGATGCAGGACGACTTCATCTACGCCTGTGTCATCAACATGAACGGCATCCCGCGCTGGAAAATCTCAGACGACGGCGCCGGATACAAGGGAGAGCGCGAACGGCGTGATCCGAAAGACCCCGCCACGGCGATCGATCTCCTCAAGAGCACCGACAAGCATTTCCGTCCGGTTGATCCGCAAATCGGTCCTGACGGCGCCCTTTGGCTCGGTGACTGGGCCAATCCCCTCATCGGCCACATGCAGTACAGCCAGCGGGATCCCAACCGCGACAAGAAGCACGGGCGGATCTATCGGATCGTGTACACGGGCAAGCCGCTGCTCGAACCCGAGACACAGCACGGCAAATCGGTTGCCGAAGTTCTCGAACAACTCAAGAGCCATCAGTGGCGGACTCGTTACCGTGTGCGCTCCGATCTGCAGGCGCGAGAATCTGAGACGGTGCTGCCTGCCGCAGCCACGTGGCTTGCGACGGTTCACAAGGAAGAGCTGCCGCAGGACGTGAAGGATCGTCTGGCCACGGAGGTACTCTGGCTTCAACAGAGTTTTCATCGGATCGACGGGGCGCTCTTGAAGCAGTTGCTGTCGGCCAAGACTCCCGACGCACGGGCCGCCGCAACGCGCGTCGTGGCCGACGCCCGCGGTCAACTCGCCGATGCTGAGGCGATGCTCATTGAAAAGGCGACAGACCCGCATGCCCGCGTGCGGGCCGAGGCGGTCCGGGGCTTGAGTTTTTTCCCGACGGAGAGGGCGATGCAGGCCGTCCTGGCCGCGGCCACAGTCGAGCCATTCGACCCTTATGTCACCTACACCGCCGATGCAGCCCTTGGTGCCAATGTCGACGCTTGGAGGCCGGCCTATGAGAAGGGAAGCTTCGCCGAACGGGGCACGCCCGCGGGCGCCCTCTGCGAAAGCGTGCTCGGCCTCGACAAGAAGGCGGCTGAAATGAAGCCGTACCTTGCCATCCTTCTCGCCGAACAGCCGCACAGCGCCGAGGAGCGGAACAAGGCGATGCAGGCGATCGTGTCGATCAAGGGGGGCGATGCCAAGAACGGCAAGGTCGTCTTCAAGCGGGTCTGCATCAACTGCCACCGAGTTGGGCCCGAGGGGGCTGACCTTGGGCCCGAGCTGACGCTGGTGGGCAAGAAGCTCCCACCACTCAAACTCCTCGAATCGATCCTCGAACCGAACGCCGAGGTCGACCCCAAGTATCTCTCGACCCTCGTCGTCACCGACGAGGGAAAAAGTTTTACGGGGCTCCTCGTGAGCGAGAACGACAAGGAGCTCGTGCTCTTTGACGGCAAGGAGAAGCGGGCCATTCCGCTGGACACGGTGGACGAACGGGTGCAGCTCAAGCAAAGCAGCATGCCTGAGGGTCTCGCCTCGACGATCTCGCCCCCCGAGCTTCTCGACGTGATCGAGTTCTTGAAGAGTTTGAAGTGATCGCCAGGATTTTTTGACGTTTCCTCAAAGCCCCGCGCGCGAACGTGGGGTTCACCCACCCACCCCCAGGTAAGCGTGATCCCATGAACGGTTTTTTCCATCCTCGCGGTCGCTCCCATCGTGCGATCGCCGTGGTCCTCTCCGGGCTCATGCTCCTGGGCCCTCACGGCATGGCCTTCGCCGACCAGCCCGCGAAGGCCATGCCCGATTCGGGTGCGGAGGTCGCCGCCATGGGGCGCCTGCTTCCCAATGCGGCGGTCGTGCTCGTGGTCAGACCCGTGCAGATTCTCGAGTCGCCACTGGCACAAGGGCTTCCCTACGAGGTCCTGCAAGCCGCCAGCGTCAAGGAGACGGGTCTCGATCCGCTCGAGCTACAGTCACTCGTCGTTGCCGCAGCGCCGCCGGAACAAGGGAGTCCGTCCTACGCCGTCCGGGGCACCTTTCGCGGCCCTGTCCACCTCAAGGACGGTTCGGTGACCGCGCACACTGAGAAGGGCGAGATCGGCGGCAAGGCCTATCTGCAGAGTCAGGAGATGATGGCTCCCAGTTTCTACATGCCATCCGAGAACACGCTCATCGCGGCACCTGATTTCACGCTCCGGAGCTTCGTCGAGACGACCGACCGCACCAACCCGAACCCGTTCATGGCAGCGTGCCAGAAGGCGGTCCGCAACGACGACCTCTATCTCGCCGCCGATCTGGCCGCAGTTCGGCCCTTCATTCTGATGGGCCTCAGCTTCGCGAGCGACATCCCGCCGGAACTCGCACCGCTCAAGGCCATACCCGAACTGGTGAAGGGACTGGAGTTTCGATGCAATCTCACGCAGAAGCAGCCGACCGAACTCGTCATCACGGCCAACGACGAGAAGGCGGCCGACAACCTCGTTTCGCTCGTCGAGTCGGTGAAGAAGCTCGCTGCCGCGAAGGCGAGCGAGGCGGCCGAGCAACTGCTCGCGAGCAGCGATCCCGTTGAACAGGCGATGGGCCGCTACCAGCAGCGGATGACCAGACAATGGCAGGAGCAGGTTCAGCTCGAGCGATCCGGCGACACGATCGTTCTGTTTCGAGTCGATGCGTCGAATCCTGACACGGCCACCGTGCTCGTATGCACCGCGGTCGCCGGGACCCTGGTGGCGCTTCTGCTCCCGGCCGTCGCCGCCGCTCGGGAAGCCGCTCGGCGTGCCGCCTCCATGAACAACATGAAGCAGATTGAGGTGGGGCTGTTCCAGTACGAGGCAGATCACGAGCGGTTTCCCCCGTATGCCAGTTTCGACGCCAACGGCAAGCCTCTCTTGAGCTGGCGCGTCCACGTGCTGCCATACCTCGGGGAGAACGAGTTGTACGAAGCATTTCATCTCGACGAACCGTGGGACAGCGCCCACAACAAGGAACTGATCCCGCGGATGCCGGCGTGGTACCGGAATCCCTCATCGCGACTGGCACCCCAAGAGGGGAAGGCTGGCTACCTCGGCGTGCTCGGAAAGGGATGCGCCTTCACTGGCACGCAAGAAGGGGTCGCGATGAAGGACATCGCCGATGGGATGTCGAACACCGTCAACCTCGTCCAAGTCTCCGACGACGCTGCGGAAGTCTGGACGAAACCCGCCGATTGGAGCATGGCCCCTGCAAATCCGACGCAAGGCCTCGGAGGGCTTCATCCGGGTGGCTGGCTCGTCGGCTTCATGGATGGCAGCATCCGCCTGATCGACAACGGCGTCGACGAAGTTTTTTGGAAGGCCTGCCTGACGACCTCCGGCGGTGAAGCCGTCCACGCGGGGCGCGATCGCTGAGGGCCCACGCTCCGTCGGGAGCAAATGTGCCTCATGCCGTTCTAGCCAGCCACGAGGTCGAGCAGGACGTCGCGCACTTCGTGCATGGCGAGGGAGTCGCGGGCGCACGATCCGTCGGTACAGAGAAACACCGGACCGTCGTCGGGTCGCGACGGCAGCCTGCCGTGCGAACCGCGCACGAGGGACGCATCGGTGCTGATGAACTTCATGAGGGTTCGGAAGCCCAGAGCCTTCTTGGCGAGGGCCATCGCGATCTTCAGTTTGGGAAGCGCGATTGACGGGTCGAGGAAAAGCTCCACGGGGTCGTAGCCCGGCTTGCGGTGGATGTCGACTGTCCGCGCGAAGTCGGGCATCTTGGCATCATCGAGCCAGTAGTAGTACGTGAACCAACGATCGGGCGAGGCCACGGCCACGAGGTCGCCTGCCCGCGGATGGTCGAGGCCGGCGTCGGCAAGTTGGTCGCGGCCGAGCACCTCGGCGACGCCCTCGGACTCCTTGAGCACGGCCCGCACCTCGTCGATCCGCGCGGGGTTCTTGACGTAGACATGCGCCACTTGATGATCGGCGACGGCAAACGCCTCGCTCGCACCGGCATCGAGCAGCTCCCAGCCGAGGTCGACCTCTTGGACGGCGAGCAAACCGGCGCGACGCAGGGCGCGGTTGAGATGCACGCCATCACGAACTGGCGTGATGCCGTATTCAGAAAGGACGACCACGGTGTGCCCTGTGTTTGCCGCATGCTCGGCGAGCGATCCGGCCACGCGGTCAATTTCACCACATGCCCGCACGGCCTCGGGTGACTCGGGGCCGAAGCGCTGGAGGTCGTAATCAAGATGCGGCAGATAACAGAGCGTCACCGAGGGCCGCTTCATGGTCATCACCCGCTGGGTGGCCGCCGCGATCCACTCCGATGACCGAATCCCGGCTTTCGGTCCCCAGAAGTCAAACAGCGGAAACTTTCCAAGCGGTCCTTGCAGCTCGGACTTCAACTCGGCGGGCTGCGTATAGATGCTCGGGATCTTGCGGCCGTCGGCCGGATAGACCGGCCTGGGTGTCACTGCGGCATCCACCGCCGCATACATGTTGAACCACCAGAACATCTTGGCGGTGGTGAATCCGTCGCCGAACCGTCGCTTGCCGGCATGCCAGAGTTTCTCGTGTTCGCAGCCGACGAGCCGATTGCTCTGCTTCCAGAACATCACCTCGGCAAGGTCGCGGTCATACCAACCGTTCGCCACGATCCCGTGATCCCTGGGTGGCCGCCCGGTGAGCATCGTGGCCTGCGCCGAGCACGTGACCGCGGGCAGGACGGTGCGGAGCGACGCGGTGAACCCCGTGCGGCCGAGCGCCGCGAGCCGCGGAGTATGGCGTAGTAAGCCGGGCGTCAGCCCCACGACATTGAGCACGAGAAGTGGCTTCATGGAGTACGAGCGTACCATCGACTGGCTCCACGAAGCACAACGCAAACCGAGGCTCGGGGTGGCCCGTGTCATGTCGCGGGACGCTTGCGGTGGCCATCGTGGCCACCGCGGCGCTCGTAGAAATCTTCGCTTCGCCCTCCAGGCTTCGCTCAGCTTTCTACGCCCGCTCCATGACACGGGCCACCCCGAGCCGGCACCGCGCAGCAAGGGGGCGTCAGGTATCATGGGTGCGATGATCAGTCATGCCATGAGTGCCTGCCTCGTCGCCATCGTGCTCGTCACGGCGTCAGCGTTCGCCGACGAGGCGAGCCCGACCGAGCCCGCCGCCGTCACGACGACTGACCCCGCAGTCTCGCTCGATGACCTCCGGCTGCTCGTCAAGCCACTCACCCGCGACCAACTGGCCCACGAGGCCATCGCCTGGCGGGATCTCCTGCGCGACAAGGTCGCAGAGATCTCGAGGCTCCAACTGGCGACGAAGGAGCCGAAGCGTCAGGAAAAGGGGGGCGAAGTCGCGGCGCTCGCCGAAGATCTCGCCCATTCCCAGGAGCAGCGATCGGGGCTCCTGGATCGACTTCGCGTCGTCCTCGACGAGTGGGAACGCAAGGGGGGTGATCCGGCCGAGCATCGGCTCTACGCCACGGCGGTCGGCGGCCTCCAGGTCGACGTTTCCAATGCGACGACCGCGCTGACCGTGATCCAAGGTTGGATTTTCTCCGAGCAGGGGGGCATCCGCTGGGCCTGGAACATCGGCAAGTTCCTGGGGATCCTGGCGGCGTTCTGGCTTCTGTCGCTCGTCCTTGCGAGCCTCGTGGGGCAGGCGGCCACGCGCCTGCGGGGCGACACCTCGCTGCTCAAGACGTTTCTGGTGACATTCGTGAAACAGGCCACGCTCGTGGTCGGTGGAATCGTGTCGCTGGCGGCGCTCGAGGTGAACATCAGCCCGCTTTTGGCGCTCATTGGCGGTGCCGCCTTCGTCGTCGGATTCGCGCTGCAGGGCACGCTTTCGAACTTCGCCCAGGGGCTCATCATCTTGGCCTACCGCCCCTTTGACGTCGGCGATTACATCGAGGCCGCAGGCGTCGGCGGCATCGTCGAGTCGATGAACATGCTCATGACCACGATCCGCACCGTCGACAACAAGCAGGTGATCGTGCCCAACGGCAAGATCGGCTCCGACTCGATCACCAATGCCACCGCGTCGTCGATCCGTCGCGTCGACCTCGTCTTCGGGGTGAGCTATTCCGATGACCTTGCCAAGGTGAAGAGCGTGCTCGAAAAGGTCGTGGCCGCGCATCCCCTTGTGTTGGCCGACCCGGTACCGATCATCAAGGTCAACGCGCTTGCCGATTGGTCGGTGAACTTCATCGTGCGCCCGTGGACCAAGACCGCCGACTACTGGGACGTCTACTGGGACCTCACCAGGAGCGTCAAAGAAGCCTTCGACCGCGAGGGCATTTCGATCCCGTTCCCCCAGCGTGATCTCCACGTCTATCAGATTCCGCCGGCCGATGGCGACGGATCGCCCACGGCTTGATCCTGGCCCCGGGCCTCCCGTCGCGGTAGAGTATGGGTCTCTCCGCAATGGCCCCATCCGCATCCGCGGGGCCGATGCATCCACCCCAGGCAGCGGTTCGATGATGCGGCATCCTGCACGTATCGTGCTGGCAGCCCTTGCGGCGTGCGGAATCGCGTTGCCAGAGGTTTCTGCGGCGCCGGTCGCGCCACCGCCGGCGACCACCGCGTTCCTCACGCAGCACTGCGTCGACTGCCACCGCGGCAAGGAGGCCGAGGCCGGGTTCGACGTGACGGCCATCGCGATCGACTCCGAGTCGCCTGGTGGTGACCGTCAGTGGGCCACACTCATTGATCGGGTCGCCGACGGTGAGATGCCGCCGCCCGATGCGAGCGAGCTTGCGCCGAAGGAGCGGGCGGCGTTTGTTACGACAGCCGGCAACTGGCTCCGAGAGACCATTCACACGCGGGATTCGACACGGGGCCGGGTACGCGGCCGCCGCCTCACGCGCCGCGAGCTCGAGCGTTCGCTCCAGGCCCTCCTCGGCATCGACATCCCATTGGCCGAACACCTTCCTGAAGAGGGCCGCCCGGGAGGATTCACGACCGTTGCCGACCGCCAGACCATCTCGCACCACCAGCTCACGAGCCACCTCGCGGTCGTCGATTTGGCCCTCGATGAAGCATTCCGTCAAGCGCTCGTGCCACGCGAGCGCCTCCGCCTCGATCTCGCTACGCCGGCAATCGTGCGCACGGATCCGAAGAAGCGCTGCCGCGAGCCTGAACTGCGACAGGGCAAGGCCGTGGTCTGGTCAGGCGGGCCGATCTACTACGGACGCCTTCCCTGCACGACGGCACCAGAGGACGGCTGGTACCGGTTCCGAGTCACGGCCTCAGGGATCAAAGTTCCGGAAACCGACGGCGTGTGGTGCAGCGTCCACACCGGTCGCTGCGTCTCGAGCGCCCCACAGCTTCAGTATGTCACCGCCTTCGAGGCCACGACCAAGCCACGGACGATCGAGTTCGAGTGCTGGCTCCCGCGCGACCACATGCTCGAGATTTGCCCCGGAGATGCGACCCTTCGGAAGGGGCGGTTCGAAGGCGGCCAAGTCGGAGCCGGTGAGGGCGATCCGCAGAACGTGCCGGGCCTGGCGATCGAGCGAATCGTCATGGAGGAGATTTCGCGGGGGCCCGACGACGCGGCAATTCAAACGCTGCTGTTTGGCGATGTTGCCCTCGCACCCAATGATGACGGCAAGCGGCTTCGGCCCAAGCCAAAAAACAAGGATTCCGATCTCGCCAATCTCGTGCGTTCGTTCGCCGAACGGGCCTTTCGCCGACCGGTGCGCGATGGCGACATCAAGCCCTACCAGCAACTCATCCAGGATCTCCGCCGCGACGACACGTCGTTCGTCGATACGCTGCGTGCTGCCTATCGAGCCGTCCTTTGTAGTCCAAGATTTCTCTATTTAGTGGAGGAGCCCGGACCGCTCGATGACCATGCCCTCGCCACACGGCTTTCCTACTTCCTGACAGGCGAACCGCCCGACGCGAAGCTCTTGGCTCTCGCTGCCTCCAAGAAACTCCGAAACCCTGCAGCGCTTCGCCGCGAAACAGACCGGTTGCTCACGGGCGACGGACTCACGCGCTTCGTCGAAGACTTCGCAGCCGAGTGGCTCGATCTCGATCAGATCGACTTCACCCAGCCCGACGCAAAACTCTATCCGGGTTTCGACCCGATCGTGCAGGCGGGCATGCTTGCGGAAACCCGCCGCACGCTGGCCGAGGCTGTCGAACGCAATCATCCCGTGTCGTGGCTCGTCGACGCCGACACGACCTGGGTGAACGACCGGCTGGCAAGGTTTTACAACCTGCCCGACGTGCCAGGCGACTCGCTCGAGCGGGTGAAGCTCGCCGTGGATGCCCATCGTGGCGGCCTTCTCGCTCAAGGGGCGATTCTCAAAGTGACGGCCAACGGCAACAACACCTCGCCGGTGGTGCGGGGCGTATGGATCGGCGAGCGGATACTGGGCGACGAGATTCGACCTCCGCCGGGCGGAGTGCCGGCGATCGAACCCGACATCCGTGGCACGACCACGATTCGCGAGCAACTGGAGCGGCACCGGGCCGACGCGTCGTGTGCCTCATGCCACCGTACGATCGACCCACCTGGTTTCGCCCTCGAGAACTTCGATCCGTCGGGACGCTGGCGCGACCGCTACCTCGCCATGGAAGGGGGCAAGCGGAAGGCAGGCCCGAAGATCGATCCGTCCAGCACGCTTCCCGATGGCCGATCGTTTGCGAGCTTCGACGAGTTTCGGTCGCTCGTGGCCGCCCGTCCCGACCGGCTGGCTCACAGCCTGGCGAGCCATCTTCTTGTTTTTGGCACGGGGGGCACCCTCTCGTTTGCCGATCGAGAAGTTGTCGAGGCAATCGTGAAAGACGCCGCCAAAGACAAGTACCGCATGCGGACGATCCTCCATGGCGTCGTCACGAGCTCAGTGTTCACCACCAAGTAGCCAGGGGTATTCATGGCATCATCCACCCGTCGGTTCCACGTGCAGACAGGCCGTGCCCTCTCCCGGCGCACCGTGCTCAAGGGGGCCGGCGTCGCGCTTGCCGTGCCGTGGCTCTCGGCCATGAGCCCGGCCCTCGCCGCCCGTGGCAAAACGCCTGCGGCCCCACGGCGGTTCGTCGCGATCACGCTGAGCCTGGGGCTCGTGCCGGAGAACCTTTTTCCGACCGAGGCCGGCCGCAGTTGGAAACCGTCGCGCTACCTGGCGGCACTCGCCGACCTGCGCGACAAGCTCACCATCGTCTCGGGAACATCGCACCCGGATGTGTCGGGGGGCCATCGCGCCGAGGCGAGTCTGCTCACCGCAGCCCCGATGTCGAATGCGGTGCAATCCAAAAACACCGAATCGATTGATCAACTCTTGGCCCGTCACCTCGGCCACGAAACCAGGTTTCCGTCGCTCGTGCTCGGCATCACCGGTGCGCACAGCCCGTCCTATACCGCCAATGGCTCGATGATCCCGGCCGAGACCTCTCCCTCCGCCCTCTTCACGCGGCTCTTCATGGCGGACAGCCCTGCGTCCCGCAAGCGCCAGGCGGCACGGGCCCGCGAGGGGCAAAGCATCATGGATCTCGTCGCCGACGACACCAAGGCTCTCGAGCGCTCTCTCGGGGCGGGCGATCGCAACAGGCTCGATGCGTATTTCACGAGCGTCCGTGATCTCGAAAAGCGGCTCGTGGAGGCGGAGGCGTGGGCCGACCGTCCCAAGCCGGTCGTGCGGGCGACCAAACCGATCGACATCGGTGATCCGAATGACGTCGTGGCCCGGCAGCGGCTCATGAGCGACATGGTGAAGCTCGCCCTCGAGACCGATTCCACGCGGTTTGTCACGATGCATACGGGGGGCGGTGGCGGCGTCGTGCCGGTGCCGGGTGTCGACGAGGGCTACCACTCGCTCTCGCACCACGGCCGCGACGACGAGAAGCTTGCCCAGTTGGCCCTGGTCGAGCTCGAGATCATGAAGGCCTTCGGCGATTTCCTCCGTGGGCTTTCCGCCATGGAGGAGGGGCGCGAAACGGTGCTGGATCGCACGACCGTGCTCCTCACGAGCAACCTGGGCAACGCATCGAGTCACGACAACCGAAACCTCCCGGTCGTGGTGGCCGGCGGCGGTTTCCGGCACGGGGCTCATCTGGCGTTTGACCGCAAGAACAATCACCCGCTCCCGAATCTTTTTGTCTCCGTGCTCCAGAAGACGGGCCTTGAAGTCGACCGCTTCGCCACGTCGACCGGCACGCTTCCAGGGCTCGACCCGGTGTAACGCTGGGGGGTGCTACCCGCTCGGGGCTGCCGTCCGGAAGTCGTGGGGCACCGTGACGAGGCATTGTCACGGTTATCTGGATTCGATGATCGCGAGCACTTGGGCGGCGCGGGCGTGGTGCCGCATCCGCTTGCCGGGTAGCCGCGGCGCGAAGTCTTGCACCACGCGATCCTCGAGCGAGAGCGCCACCGGATCGCCCAGGTCACTCAGCCGCCACATCGCCCGCATTGCCACCCGTGCATCATCGTCACCCAGTTCATTCCAGATCGCATCCATGTCGTCCTTGCGGGTCAGCTCGGCCTCGATGAGTCGGACTGCTTCGTCGGCATACGTTGCATAGGCGGGGTTGGAACTTTGGGCCAGCTTCCGTAGCCGCGGCAAGGCTGCTTGCGCGTCGCGGCCCATTTGACCGAGCGCCCATGATGCGTGAGTCGTCGCCCAGCCCTGATCATCGAGAAGCGGCACGAGGATCGCGAGCGCTCCGTCGATGTCGCGGGCGCAAGCCCACATCGCCAGCGCCGGTTCAATTCGCCTGTCAGGCTTGAACTTTTTCGCGAGAGCCGGCATCTCGGCTGCAAGCTCACGAGTGACGGGATTCGGCCCCAACGAAAAAATGGCCGAACAGGCGCCGTGATGGTCCCAACGATCGCCGTGGTGGAGCAGGTCTGCCAACTGCGCGCTCAACGGCTCAGCCAGCGGCCCGAGGCGCTCGCTCACCCCGTCGTCGAGCCAACTGCTGATCGGGCTTTTCTGGAACGTCGATTCGAGGTCGCCGCGTGCCCACTCGAGGACCGCGTCGAGCTCGCCTGTGAACACGAAGTGGCCGGTCGGATCCCCCTGAGACGTCTCTTGCACGAGTGCTGCGATCGCCTGCTCGTAGGGCTCGAGCAGAACCTGCTTCGCCGGATCGACCTCCCCCACCAGTTCCAGCACCCGCTGATCGGTATAGGTGCTCGTTCGCTGCTGATCGCGGGCCAACACCCACACCAAGTTCTCGGCATGGAAGTTGGGATCGCCTGTCAATTCCGTCAAAGCGCGGCCGAGATACAGCCGGGCGTCCACCGGAATCGGCTCATCGAGCATGGCCGTGAGTGCCGCCGAAAGATTCTTGTCGCCACGGCCCACGGCGACGAGTGCTCGCAACAATACAGGCGTATCAAAGCAGCTGGCTTCTCGGCCGATCTCCGACGGCGTCCAGTCGTGCCGCAAGGCCGCGAGCAGCGGGTCGATGAAACGACGATCGCCGGCCGCGTGGGTCTCGATCCAAGAGCAGATCTCATGATGACACAACTGCGGCGGGGCGAGTGTCAGGAGCGCGTCGGCCATATCCTTTGAGGCGGGCAGGCGGCCGATCGGATAATTGAACGGCGACACGCTTCCGGGGTCGTCGGCCGCGCGAATGTGAGCCACGAGACTCGGGCCCACACCGTCAGGCGTCCACCCTATTTCGGCCATCACCCACGCTGCGGCCCTCGCCTCCGAACGATCGTTCATGTTGTATTGCCGCAGCATCGTGTCGATGTACACGACCGCGATCGGCCCGGTGTGGGAAAGCGTCCGGGCAGCCTGCCGCCGCACCGCCGGTGACGCGTGGTCAAGAAGCGTCGCGATGCGGTGGACCCACGGCGCCGGGTGGGCATGAAACTGGGCGATGGCCTCGAGCGCTGCGCCCCGCTCCGCGTCACCCTCAGCCCGGAGGGCCTTGGTCACGAGCAGGTCGAGCAGGATGACCATCTTCGGGTCCATCGCGTATGGCCCCTGCTCGTTGAAACCCATGCTGCCTGCCAGCGTATACGCGCGGAAACGTGTCTCGAACGATTGGGCATCGTCGAGCGCGGCGAGCAATACGGGCACCATCTCGGCGTTGGCTTCGTGCGGCCCTCGTCGGATCAGGAGCGACACATCCTGAAGCGTGTCGCGTGGATCCTCGGCCAGCAGTTGCCATACAACGGCCTGACGCTGCTCGGGGAGCAGAGCTTCCCAAAACGCTTGCTGATCCTTGGCGTCATAACTCGCGCGCGTGGCAAGTCGATCGGCAAGGGTTGCTGCCAAGTTTGCCGGCAACTCCACAGGAACATAAACAGGCAAGGGCGGCTCGGCAGCTCGGAGCGGCCCAACGATCGCGGCGGCCGCCACCAGCACCCACGCGGCACATGGCTTGAATCGTGCTCCCTGCATGAAACCAGAATAAAACCGCTGAGGGAACTCCCGCAACAGACAGGCGCCTCTCGAAATCCCGTGGCTCGTCATGCCGGAATGGGATCGCTTCCGAGCTCCGTTGTCACCTCGTTCACAGCGTCAGATACGCGACCGCCGCGGTGGCGAAGCTAGCCAGGAGAACTCCGTCGCGCCAGTTGAAGATGCCGCTTTTGCGGTTGAGCCGCAGGTGGTCCAGCAGCGCGCCGGTGGGGCAACCATAACGGCAGTAGGCCATCGGATACCGCAGGCTGGCCACGAGACTCACCGCGAAGATCACAAGCGCCGGGATGCCGGCGATCAGCGGTAGATACGCGTCAAACGGCTCGAGATCGACGACGGCAATCGGCAGCGGAATCACGACGGCGAGAATCGCGAGTGCGAGGAGCGCCCACGGAAGCGCGATGAGCCAGGAGCGGAGCTTGTGAGGGACGTGGCCCTTCGGCTTTGCCACTCGAAGAATCAACTGCTGTGCGGCGCCGTGGGCGCAGAGGTGCGAACAGTAAACGTTCCGCCTTGCGGTGGCCGGCGTGGCGATCGCGATCAACGTGAGCACCAAGAGGACGGCGGCCTCCGCAGGAATGCCCGCCTGCGACCAGCCGAGCACCTGAGCGAGCGAGACCAAGGCGCCGGCACCGAAGCCGAGATAGAGGAACACCGCCACGGGCAGGGCAACTCTCCCGATCCATGTGCCACGCGCCCGCGTGAATGCGATGGCCAGTCCCAGAAGCATGATCGCGATGGCCACCCACTGCGGTGGCTCTATGCCCGCGAACCATTTCAAGATGACCGCGGCAGGACTTCGGTCGGGCCGCGGAGCATCCTTCCAGTCGTGGGCTGCACGGATGATGCCTTCGGCGACCGCCTGACTCGTCATCGTGGCGCCGCTGACTCCGTCAACACCGTGCGCGGCAGGATCGAGGCCGGCAAGTTCGGCGATCCGCATGCCGCGCCAGAGGCCGCGGAACGCCTCGTCATCGCGGACATAGCCCACGTATGGCTCATTGTCGAAGGAGGCGAGGACGGCGACGCCGACGATGCGGTCCTCGGCGTCAATACCGATGAGGGCGTCGGTCGGGCCCTGGTACCCGATGACGCGGTCGGCGGCGGGGCTCGTACGAAGACACCAGCCGGCGACTCCGCCGTCGGCGTGGCGGACATGCAAGACCGACGGGTTGCCACGTTCGGGCTCGACGGTGCTGGCCGTCGGAAAAATCAGCTTCACGTCATCGAGCGTGGGCTCTTTGGTGAACCGTGCGGCCGCCGAGCCGCCGAGGCGGAGCATGAGCGCATCGACGATCGCCATGCTCGTGAGCGTGGAACCGGAGACGGCATCGATGCCGCGTGGGCACGCGTGAGCAAAGTCGCCAAGCGGCCGACCAGCGAGACCCGCGAGAAAAGCCGGGTCGCGTTCGATCGCCCGGACGTGGTCACGGGTGTCGCGGCTCGACAGGATTTCGACGCCCGCGACGCGGAGGTCCGCGTCACAGACGATAAGGAGATCGGTCGGGCCTGAAAACCCGATGCACGAGTCGCCTGCGGGGCTCGTGCGGAGGATCGTGCCGACACGATCGCCCTCGGAGCCCAGCAGATCGATGCCGCCGCCGACACTGAAAGACGATCCACCGATCGTCGCCGCCTCCGGGAGATGCCGCCGGATCAGTTCGAGCGACACGGTCGCAAGATCGAAAGCCTGGGCACGCGAGACGCGACGCTCATGCGTCGCATGCACCATCCACGCGATCGCGGCCACCAGCGCGAGCCGGGCGCCGTGGCCCACGAACATCCCGATGCGGCCGCGAAGTTCGTGCCGCATGGGCATCACGGCTTGGCCGTGGACTCGCCGGCCGCCTGCGGCACCTCGATCGGATCGGCGAGCGTGGCCCGGCGGGACTTGCCCGGCAGCTTCAAGAGGGCGTCGAGTTCGGACCAGTGGTTCTCATACACACCACGCGGGGTGCTGCCATGTTTCACCGCGACACTCGCCGCTTTGCCCACCACCTCGCCCATCATCCCGCAGGTTTTCATGACCCGCACCGTGCCGAGGGCCTCGTGGGTCACCGAGATGCAACGCCCGGCCATGAAGAGGTTTTCGACGTCCTTGGAGTAGAAGCAACGGTAGGGCACCGGGTAGCCATACTTCCGGTCGATCCGCCGATCATGAACCGCGATCGAGATGAACGGATTGTCGGGGAACTTCTTGGCATACTCCTTCTTGGGATAGTGGAGGTCGATCGACCATGTCGTCGGCACACAGCCATCCGGAAAATCCTTCTTCGAGACGATGTCGTCCTGCGTGAGCACGACATCCCCGAGGATCCGACGGCTCTCGCGGGGACCACCGATCGCCGCCACCCACGTGAGCACCGCGTTGGGGTGCTTCGCCGCCCCGTCGCCGTTCTTCATGGCATTCCACGCTCCGAAGACAGCCCGCAGATTCCAGTCGCGAATGCCTTCGGCATCGTCGAGCGGGTCTTTGTCGAAGCCGCTTTCCCAAAACCACTGGCCGTGGAAGTCGCGCGGATAGGGAAAATCGGCCATCGTGAGCGGCAGGGCCCAAGGCGTTTCGGGAAACGCCTGCGGGGCGTCTTTGTTCGCCCAGGCCCACATGTTGCTCATGCCCATGCGACCCTTCGGCTCCATCACCGTCTCGGCACCGGCCAAGTGACCGATCGTGGCATGGCCCGTGGCATCACAGAAAAAGGTGCCAGTGAATTCCAGTTCACGGCTCGTCCGCGTGTCGAGACAGGTCACGCTCACGATCCTGTTCCCCTCACGGTTCACCGCATAGGCGTGCGTGTTCAAGAAGAGATCGATATTCGGTTCGGCACGCACGATCGCTTCCTTCTTGGCGTCACCAAACTCCTCAAAGGTGCCCGGGCTTTTCTTCGCCTTGTCAGCGAACTCCTCCACGATCTCGCCGATCGTCGGATACTTGCCGCGCCGGATATCGCCCATCGCCCAGACGCGGATCTCGCTCGATCCGTTGCCGCCAAGCACAGGGCGGTCCTGCACGAGCGCGACCTTCAAACCCATGCGGGCAGCCGAGATCGCCGCGCCCATCCCCGAATATCCACCGCCGATGACAACGAGGTCATAGGGCCCCTTCACTTCGGGTGAGTCAGGAAGCCCCAGCGCAGCGCGGCGCCAGCCTGGCAGAATCGCGGAATCATTCGGCGGTGGTTCGGAACCGGTCGTGAAGGCGATACAGTCGCAGCGGCCGTCGAATCCGGCGAGGTCATGCAGTGCGAGCGCCGAGTTTCCTTTCGGCAACTCGACCGTACCGCCTGCCTGCCAGCCCCACTCGGTACCCTCCGTGCCAAACGTCGTGGCAAGTCGCTTCCCGTTGACCGACACCTCAAAGCGGCCCGGGGTGCCAGGGGCCTTCCAACGCGCCACCCAGTCTTTCGTCCGCACCCACACGTGCCAGATGCCCGCCTCGGGAATCGTCACCGTGGTCGTCGCATCAGCCACGGGCGTGCCAAGGCCGTGGGCCAAGAGATAGGGCGAGCCCATCTCGCGAATGAACTGGGTATCGAGCGTCCAGCCACCATGCTTCTCGAAGCTTTCCGCCTCGACGACCACGGTCGCCGCCTGGACTGACGGCGTCGGCGCGGCCGCGATCACGATCGCCGCCAAAGCCACTGCAAAACGTCTCATCATGTCGTTCTCTCGGTGGTCGCCGTATCATTAAAAAACCCCTCTATGGTAAAGAAAGCAGATGCTCACCGCACCCCATCCCGAAGGAAACGACATTCTCGTGGTCGGCGCGGGTGCGGCGGGTCTGTTCGCGGCCACCTGGGCCGGCCGCTCGGCCGTGGCCGCAGGCAAGCAACTGTCCATCTCCGCGCTGGATTCGGCCCGCAAGCTCGGCGCCAAGATCCTCGTGGCAGGTGGGGGCCGCTGCAACGTGACCCACGAGACCGTCAGCGAGGCCGACTACGCCGGCAGCACGCCCGCGGCCATTCGCAAGGTGCTCCGGAGGTTCGGCGTCGACGAGTGTGTCCGCTTCTTCGGGGAGGCCGGCGTGTTCTTCAAGAGGGAAGAGACCGGCAAGCTGTTCCCGGTCACTGACTCGGCGCGCACGGTGCTCGAGGCCCTTGTGAAGGAGGCAACGCGGGCCGGCGTGAACCTGGTGCACCCCGCGAAAGTGACTGCGGTCGCGAAAACGGATGCCGGCTTTGCCGTCACGACCGACGCGGCGACGTTCCTGACCCGCCGCGTCATTCTCTGCACGGGTGGCAAGTCGCTCCCGAAGAGTGGCTCCGACGGTTCCGGGTTCGAACTCGCCAGGAGTCTCGGCCACTCGCTGACGAGCCCGATCGTGCCGGCGCTCGTGCCTCTGGTCGTACCAACCGGCCACTGGATCACGTCGCTCTCCGGTCTCACCCTGGACACCCAAGTGACGCTTCATGCCGCCAGCAGCAAGAAGCTTTTTCAGACGACCGGCAGCACGCTCTGCACCCACGTGGGCCTCTCGGGGCCCGCGATCCTCGACGTGAGCCGTCACTGGCTCATGGCGAAGGCGGCCGATCCTGAGGTGTCGCTGTCGCTCAACTGGCTGCCGGGTGAGCGGGAAGAATCACTCGACCGGGTCTTTGTCGAACGGCAAGGGCGCGGAGCCTTGGCAATCCTGCGCGAACGTCTGCCCGACCGACTGGCAAGAAGCCTCTGCGAACAAGCCGGTGCGCCGACGACCGGCGATCTTCCGCGCGATGCCAGGCGCAAGCTCGTGGCGATCGTCGTGGCCACGCCACTGCCGATCACCGGTGACCGTGGGTTTTCGGTGGCCGAGGCGACTGCAGGCGGCGTACCGCTCGCCGAAGTCAAACTCGAAACGATGGAGAGTCGCGTCTGCCCCGGGCTGTATCTCGCAGGCGAGGTGCTCGATGTCGACGGCCGTATCGGCGGCTTCAATTTTCAGTGGGCCTGGGCGAGCGGCTTTGTCGCCGGCTCGGCGGCGGGGCGTGCAGCCGCTGCCGCGTCCATCGCGACGACCTCGTAGCGAAACGAGCCCTCGCGGAGATCGAGGGTGCGAAGGGTTGGCACCTGAGGAGCGGGGCGTGGCACGGGCTTGGCCTCTGGCACCGAGACCGGTGCTGGGGCGACCTTTGGTTCAGGCAGGATCGTCGACACAGCTGCGACGACGTCTTCCACGCCGATATCGTTCATGGATGCCTCACCCAGTGGCCAGGCCAAAGGACGCGTGAGGTTGCGGGTGACCAGGCGGCCGACAAACGTCTGCCTCACGCTGCTGCTCCGAATGACGACAGCGCGCGGGCTCCACGGCGACCATTGATTGGGATCGGTCGGCCCGAACAGGACGGCCACCGGCACGCCGAACGACGCCGCCATGTGGACAAGGCCGGTGTCCACGCCCACGCAGGCATCCATCGACGCCACGAGCGCCCCGGCCTCTCGCAACGACAGATCCTGGGTGAAGTCGTGGACATGCGCCGCCACGTCAGGGCCGACAGCCGCCCGCAGCGCGTCGTGATGCGGGATGTCGCCGCGGCCACCGCAGAGAATCACTTCCGAGCCCTGCCGCTCCACCAGCCATTCGACGAGTGCGGCCCAGCGGTCGGCAGGCCAGTGTTTTTCCGGGGCGGTGCTGCGTATCGCGATGAAGACCCGAAGCCGCCCGACAGGCAGCCTGTCGAGCAGCGAGGCCACATGCATCCGGGCGTCGGGCGACGTCCAGTTCTCGGCGCGACCATCGTCAACCGAAATGCCTTCGACTCGCAGCAGGTCAAGATAGCGCGAGGCTTGGTGACGGCCTTGGGGCACCTTCACCGTATGCGTGTGGAAGAACCGCCCATCACCGGCCAGGCCGATGCGCTTGGGGATGCCGGCCAGGACCGCCATCAAGCCGGCCGAGAGCGAGCGCTTGAGGAGATAGACGCGTGAGTACCGGCGGCTGGCGAGCCACGCGGCCTGGCTGCGAATCGAGGCGAGCGACGAAGCGAGCGATCGCTTGCCCGCAGGCCGCTGCCAGGTCACGAATCGGTCGACATACGGGCACTCGGCGAGCACCTGCCGGGCGCCCCCTTCGGCGCACACGTCGATGGCAGCTTCCGGAAACGCTCGGCGGAGATTGCGCAGGAACGGAATCGCGAGGACCGTGTCGCCGATGTACTTCGTGCAGATGACCAGGATCCGCTGCGATTCGCCGTGGTCAAAGCCGTCCATGGCACCTACCTCGCGAAGCCCACGAAGAAGCTGAAGAGCTGTTCGCTGTCGAACGGCGCGGCCACGACCGGGACGGCGAAGTCGAGGGCGATCGGGGCCGGGCCCATCGCCGGGAGCGTGATGCGAAGCCCGAAGCCCGGGGCCACGCGCATGTTGTTGATCGAGACGTTGCTCTCGACGGTACCGAAGTCGGTGAAGACGACGCCGCGGAGCGAATCGTCGGCGGTGATCGGAAAGAGATACTCGACCGTGTTGAGCCACTGGAACGGACCACCGACGATCGCGAGTTGGCCGTTGGGGCCGGCCTGCCGGGGGCTCGCACCACGGAACGTGAAGCCGCGGAGGGTGTTGTAGCCACCAGCGAAGAAGTTGTCGTAGGCGGGCGTGTCGGGACCGCTCATGCCGAGCACCGAACCGACCGAAAGCACATGGCGACCGGAGCCGTCGGGCCGCTCCCGCATCAGGAAATACTGACGCCCTTCCAGGATGCCACGCGGGTACATGTACGTGCCGATCACCTGCTCGAACTCAAAGGTCGCGAGGTGCCCCTGGGTAGGCAGGAACGGGCTGTCGCGGGTGTCGTGAATGATGCCGGCCGAGAAGCCGTAGACGCCGTTGGTGCCTTGCATGGCGACGATGTCAGGCGCGAGCACCCGCGGGTTGAACACGTCGACGCTCTCGCCGCGGAAGCCGGCATTCACCGAGAGGTCGGGGGCGAACTGAAACTGGTACCCAAGACCGATCCGGCCACCGGTGCGGGCTTCGGCCCAGTCAAAGAAGAACCGTGTGTAGTAGCTCGCCGAGAGCGTCATGCCGATGCGGGTGTCGAAAAGGTACGGCTCTTGGAAGGTGGCCATGTAACGCTGCAACTGCGTACCGGGCGAGGCTTCGAGACGGAACCTCTGGCCGGCGCCGCGGAAGGCCACGCCGTTTTTGATGTCGTCCCAACTTCGCGGCAAGCGGAGGATGTCGAAGTTCTGCTCGTCGATGACGATGTTGCCCACGAGGCCGGCATTGGAATTGACGCCGGCACCGATCATGAGTCGCCCGGTCTGCGTCTCCTCGGCTTCGACATCGAGCATCACGAAGGGCTCGTTGCCCGGAAACACGTTGGCACTGCCACCCGCGAAGTCAGGCAGCGCCTGGGGCTGGAACGTTGGTGGCTGGTTGGGGTCACCCTGAAGGCCAGGAAGGCCTTGGCCACCAGCGACCGGTTGCTGCACGGTGTAGACCGGCGGCGGAGGCGCGGTCATGCGGGCGAAGCCGAGGCCTTCGGGTCCGGCAGGTGCCAGCGGCTGGCCACCCCACGGGCTCGGCGCCGGCTGCTGCTGAACGGCAGGCTGCATGAGCGGTTGCTGACCGGCGAAAGGCTGAGGTTGTTGGACCGGCTGCACAGGAACTGCCTGCGTTGGCACCGGCTGCCAGGCCCCAGGCGGCTGCGGAGCGGGCTGGGCGAATTGCGGCGGCTGATACTGCGGCTGGGCGTACTGCGGTGCGGCCGGCTGCGGCTGGGCATACGCCGGCTGCTGTGGCCACTGAGGTTGCGGGTATCCAGGGCTCTGCCCGCGCCACACGGGCTCTTGGGCGATGGTCGCCGGCGCCAGTGTCGGCTGCGGCTCGAGGGTGGCCGGGTTCGGAGCCGACGGCTCCGTCGGCTCGGGCTCCTCAAAAATCACGTCGATGACGACGTCGTCTTCCCCGTCGGGGCTTTGCCCGCGGAAGCCCGGGCGCCCCGCGACTTGAATATCGGTTTCCTCGGGCTTGGCGAACGTGATCTTCGGTCCCTCTCCCTTGGCCGCGTCGGCCGCGAAGAGGCCGCTCGACTTGATGCGCCGCTCGTCGTCACGAAGCTTGCGGATGTCGAGGATGTCGCCGGGGCGCAGCGAAAGCCGATTGAGCACGACGCTGTGCCGCGTGTGCGGATGCTCGCCCTTGATCTTCACGTTGATCTTGCCGACGCGATACCGCTGCCCCTCGGTGACGTTGTAGACCAGATCGAGTTGGCCCGGCTCTTCGAGGAACCGGGGATCGGCCCGGATGTCGGCGAAAACGTAGCCGCGACCGCCGTAGATGTCGCGGATCAGGTTCAGATCCGCATCCATCTTCGACTGGTTGAACGGCTCGCCCCCCTTGAGCTTCAGTTCACGCTCGAGGAACTCGGTCTTGAACTTCGAGTTGCCCACGAACGACACGTTGCGGACGTTGTAGCGAGGCCCTTCGCTGATCACGTAGGTGAGATGCGTCCAGTCGCGCATTCCCTCGTGAACGACAGAGACCTCGCGGCCCACCCGCGCCTGGAAGAACCCCAAGCTCCGGTAGTAGGCGGTGAGCGCTTCGATATCGGCATCAATCTTCTCGCGATCGATATCGCCGCCGAACACCCAGAGAACGCCTGGCTTCGTCTTGATCTGCGTCAGGAGTCGGGCGTCGCTGGCGATCGTGTTGCCGACAAAGCTCGTCCAGAGAGCTTTCTTCGCCTGCCCCTCGTCGATGAGGAACACCGCCCCCTTGTCGCCCGGCTTGCTTCCTTCGACCGTCGTCACGCGGGCCGATTCATACCCCTTCTCGTGGTAGAAGCTCTCGATTCGCCGGCGAGCCTCCTCGATGACGTAAGGGTCCATCGCCTCGCCCACTTCGATCTCCGCTTTCTTGCGAAGCGTGCGGGCGGTGTATTTGTTGTTGCCGACATACTTCACGTAGCGGATCGTGGGCCGCTCCACCACCTGGAAGATGACGACGATCCCGTCGCTCACACGCACGTACTTCGGAAGCACGTCCACGAACTTCCGCGAGCGATGGAGCGAACGCACGTCTTCTTCGATCGACTGCGGGTCGAATACCTGGCCGGCACGGGTGATCAGCTTCGGCAACTTCGAGACTTCGACGGTCTCGTTGCCTTCGATGCGAACCTCGACGACGAGGTCTGAAGGCTTCGCCGGGGCAGCTTTCGTCTCATCGACCGGTGGCAGCGGCATGATGCCGGGAGGCGTCTGGGCCGACGCCGCCTGGGCGGTCACGAGACAGACCGCCACCCATGCGACGAACCGACAGGTGGCGAGCAGACTGCGGTATGTGACAGGTGCAGGCAAAGGATCGCTGCCGGGAGGAGGTTTTCGGCGAAAGCCTCGGAGGAATAGACGACGACCCCCGCCCCCCACAAGGCGAAAACTGTCCACCGCCACAGGGAGGACGGGTTTCGCCGCAACGGTCCTTACCCAGTTTCTGATCCTTGACTGGTCCCCGGAAACGGCGGTAGTTTCATGGTTTTCCGGGCACGCCATGCCTCCCATGATCATTGACCTGCGTCGCACCGAAGACGCGCGGGATGTGGTCCACCGGGCCGTGCAGGCGCTCGCCGAGGGGCAGGCTGTCGCGTTTCCGACGGAAACCGACTACGTGGTTGCCACGGCCGCGAGGCAGGCCGCGGCCACCGAAACACTTCTCTCGCTGGCGACCGAGCGCGGCGACGAGCCCCTTCTCACGCTCGCTCTCAAAAGCGCCGATGAGGCGCTCGACTGGGCGCCGGCCATCACGCCGGTCGGCCGGCGGATCGCGCGGCGCTGTTGGCCCGGCCCCGTCGCGATCATCGTGCCTGACGACCATCCCGAGAGCCTCGTGCAACGACTGCCGGCGGTGGCGCGCGAGGCCTTGGTGGGACGAGGACGGCTGCGGCTGCGCATCCCCGGTCATCCCATGCTCGCCGACTGCATGCGAATGCTCGCCGGCCCCGTCATGCTCGCCGAGCCGAACGGGCCCGGTGGTTCGGTGGTCACCGCCGAGGAAGTAGCCGCCGTCGCCGGTGATCGGTTGGCGCTGGTGCTCGATGACGGTCGGGCTCGTTATGCTCAGCCGGTGTCGACGATCGAACTGGTCGGACAGGGATTTCGTGTGGTGCGACCAGGCATCGTCACCGACGACACACTCCGGCGGCTCGCGAGTCTCATGGTGCTTTTTGTCTGCACGGGGAACACCTGCCGAAGCCCGATGGCCGAAGCGCTCTTTCGCGTGCTCGTGGCCAAGCGACTCGGCTGCCAACCCGACGAGATCGACCAGCATGGTGTCGTGGTCGCCAGTGCCGGGTTGGCGGCCTGGGCCGGCGGCCCTGCGAGCGGCCATGCCGTGGAGATCGTGGCCGAGGAAGGGGCCGACCTCCGCAACCATGAAAGCCAGCCGCTGACCGAGTCGCTCGTGCGCCAGGCCGATGTGATTCTCACCATGACTGCTTCGCACCGAGCCGCGCTTCTGGCGCAGTTTCCCGAGGCAGGGGGCCGCGTCGCGCTCCTGTCGCCGGATCGCCGCGACGTGATCGACCCCATCGGCGGAAGCCTCGAAACCTACCGAAAATGCGCCGGCCAGATCCGTGAGCATTTGGCCGCTCGACTGGATACACTGGGGCTTCCTTCGCGGGGCCAGCCTGGCCCCGCGGGGGACCTACCAGGGAGCACGTAAAGATCCATGCGGATAGCGATCGGGAGCGACCATCGCGGTGTTCAATCGCGACACCGGCTCATCGGCCTTTTGGAGCGGCTCGGCAACGACGTCGTCGACTGCGGCTCGTTTGGTGAGGAGTCGGTGGACTACCCGGACATCGCCGCGGATGTGGCTCGTCGCGTCTCTGACGGCCGCGCCGACCGTGGCATCCTCCTCTGTTTTTCCGGCGTGGGCATGGCCATCGCGGCCAACAAGGTGCCGGGCATCCGGGCCGCCACGTGCCACGACGTGGTGACGGCCGAGATGAGCCGTCGGCACAACGACTTGAACGTCCTCTGCCTGTCGGCCGAGATGATCGGACAGGAAATGCAGGAGAAAATCATCCGGACGTGGCTCGAAACCCCCTTCGAGGGTGGCCGCCATGCCCGCCGGGTCAGCAAGATCACGGCGCTCGAGCCGGCATGTGAGGACGGCAAACCTGCCGAGTCGGCCTGACGCGGCAAGCTGCGTAGGACGAGGGAGTCCGCGAAGAGTCGTCCGCTCGTAGCGATCGTGCTGTCTTCTTGACAGGAAACCGGGGCAAATTCGTGCGTTACGGCGTTGAACGGCCGTATCGTGGAGGTATCGTCGGAGGCATGTCGTCGTCGATCCCGGCGGGTGCCGGAGGATGGCGGCCGATTCATGTGGATGCCATCCGGTATGCCTCTCGCCCGCCACCCTGATCCGGAAGAGATCGATTGCCTCATTCGCAACGGTGAGCTCCGTACGGCGATTGAGCCGTACCTCGACGAGGCCGTCTACGAGATCGACTTCCGTCACCTGCCCACCGAGGCCGAGAACCGCTTCCTCGAGTCGATGCTCGCCTGGGAGCTCGCGCCGATGGCGCCGGTGGCCCGCTGGTTCGATCCGCCGTTGGCGATGCAGCCGGTGTGCACGCTCGATGACGACCAAGTTCGCGAGCGGCTCTGGGACGTGATCGAGCAGCTTCACGACAAGCGCATCGTGCTCGACTTCACCGACCACCTCTCGGATCGCGAACTGTATTCACTCATCCGCCGCGACATCCTTCCGGCGGTGCTCAAGAAGGTCGACCTGCCTGACAATTTTGTTCATTGGGATTGTAGCGCCACGCTCGACGGCGATGCCTCGGTGTGGCTTACGTACTACGCCAGCGACGAAGAGCGTGAGGAGTGGCGCCTCGAAGAGGGGCGTGAACCGCCCCCGCGCCGCATCCCAGCCCACCCCCGCGCGATGCCCGTCGCCGACGCGTGAACAGCGCTTTCTACGTACGTGAAGGTGAAACGGCATGGCCCGCTCAGGGCCGCCCGTGTCATGGAGCGGGCGTAGAAAGCTGAGCGAAGCCTGGAGGGCGAAGCGAGGATTTCTCCGAGTGCAGCGGTGGCCACGATGGCCACCGCAAACGTCCCGCGACATGACACGGGCGGCCCTGAGCTCGCGGCGTTTGTGATTTCCGTGGCGAAGGGGTCGCCGGCGCGGGGAAATTTCACCCAGGGTCATTCGTCCACACGACGCCGGAGCCTGCGTATTCTTAGGGGATCGAATCCGCTCCCCAGCACCTTGGATTGCCACCATGAAACTCCTTCGCGTCGCCCTCGCCGTTGCTGTTTCGACCGCCATGCTGGCCATGGCCCTCACGAGCCATGCCGCCGACAAGGAGAAGGTGCAGGAGGCCATCGCGAAGGCCACGAAATTCCTCGAAGGCTGTCAGCAAGAGAACGGCAGCTTCAAGAATGAGTTGGGCCCCGCCGTCACGGCGCTGACGCTCACGGCGATCGTGCGAAGCGGAACACCGGCCGATGCCCCCGTCGTGAAGAAGGGGCTCGAGTATCTCATGACGTTCCGTCAGCCTGACGGCGGAATCTATTCGCCCGGGTCGCCGGTGGCCAATTACGAGACGTCGATCGCCATGCTCGCTCTCGCGGCCTGTAACAAAAACGGCTCACTCGACAAGGAGATCAAGGGAGCGACGGCGTTCGTCAAGAAACTCCAGTGGGACGAAGACGAGGGCAAGGACAAGAACGACCCGGCCTACGGCGGCGCCGGCTACGGCAAGAAGTCGCGGCCCGATCTTTCGAACACCCAGTTCATGATCGAGGCCCTGCGCACCGTCGGCGAAAGTGAAAACGATCCGGCGATCCAGAAGGCGCTCGAGTTCGTATCGCGAACCCAGAATCTGCCTGGGCCTCACAACCCGCTTCCGTTTCCTGAGAAGAACCCGGACGGCGGCTTTTACTACACGCCTGCGGCCGGAGGCGAGAGCCAGGCTGGGACGACCGAAAACGGCGGACTGCGCAGCTATGCCTCGATGACTTATGCCGGCCTCAAGAGCATGATCTTCGCCGGGCTGACGAAAGAAGATCCGCGGGTGAAGGCCGCCATCGAATGGCTGGGCAAGAACTATTCGTTCGACGAAAACCCCGGCATGGGCCAGGCAGGCCTTTACTACTTCTATCACACGGCCTCGAAGGCACTTGCCGTACTCGGTGAAGACACCTTTACCGACGCCGACGGCAAGAAGCATGTGTGGCGAGACGAGCTCACGACGGCCATCGTCTCGCGGCAGAAGCCGGATGGCTCGTGGACGAACCCCAACGAGCGCTGGCTCGAAGGTGAGCCGGTCCTCGTGACCTCGTACGCCCTGTTGGCGCTCGCCAACTGTATTGAGTGACTCACCGATCCCAGCGTGCTGGTCGCGGAGGCAACGGGCATGTCTCGTATGGTCACGTGGAGGATTTCGTTCTCGAGTGTCGCCCTGTTCGTGCTTCTCTCGGCCGCAGCCCACGCCGAGATCGGCTGGGATCCGGAGCGTACGTGGGTGTTTGCCGTCGGCATTCTCGAGTGGGAACACGAAGAGATCTATGCCTCGTTTCCTGACGCCATGCCGAATCGCGCGGATCGGCGTCTCGTCAAGGTGCTCGAGGCCGCCGGTGTGCCCGACGATCACGTCGTGTTTCTCGCCGACGAAGAAGCGACACTCGCCTCGATCCGTCAACGGTTCAAGCGCCAACTCGACCGCACCGACAAGGGCGATCTTCTCATCGTTTATTTCGCCGGCCACGGCAGCCGTGATCGAAAGACAGGCCAGACCTACTTCGCCAACTACGACGCGGGCGAAAGCTACGCGAGCCACTGGCCGGTGAAGGAGATATTCTCCACGGTCCTGGACCGCTTCAGTGGCGACGAGGTGATCTTCATGGCGGATTGCTGCCACTCGGGCGCACTCCATGATGAAGCAGCGAAGCATCGCGACGACCTAGCATGCGCGTGCCTGACGAGCTCGTATTCCCACAACTCGTCGACCGGCAACTGGACGTTCACCGAGTCGCTCATCGCCGGATTTCAGGGCAGCCCCTTGGTGGACACCGACGCTGACGGCGAAGTAGAGCTTCGCGAGCTCGCGACCTACACCGAAGAAGCGATGGCCTACGTCGAGCACCAAAAGGCCATGTTCATCGCCACCGATGATTTTGACGCGGACATGGCAATTGCGGACACCGACGGCGAACCGGAAGACGGCCTTGGACGCCGGGTCGAGGTCGAGTGGAAAGGTTCGTGGTACCCGGCCCAGGTGATCGACGTTGACGGCGGCTCGTCACAGGTCCATTACCTTGGCTACGACGACACGTGGAACGAATGGGTCGGCGAAGATCGACTCCGCAAGCCGCGCGTCACAACGTTTGCCAATGGCACGCGCGTGAACGTGCTGTGGCCCAAGGACAAGACGTGGTATCGCGGCACGGTCCTTGCTTCCCAGTTCGGGATGCACAAGGTTCACTACGACGGCTACTCGACGGAGTGGGACGAGTGGGTTCCAACGTCAGCCGTCAAAGAACTGAAGGACTGAGTGGGCTCGCGCCGATGTGACACGCTCGCTCGATCCAGGCTTAGGCAGCCTTCGACGCGGCCTTGTAGAGATACGGATTCATGGTCGGGTCGTTGTACATCTTCATGTGACGGAAGACACGGAGCGGTCGCTTGCCGGAGAAGATCTCCGACATGAGTTGGTCGGTCGCGGCGACGAGATGATCGCGCCGGGCGTCGCGACGGCTTGCTCGCGAAACGCCGTGGGCGACATGCCGACGCTACGCTGAAACTGATCGCGGAGTGTGCGAAGGCTCGCGAAGCCGGTGCGCTTGGCGATGACGGCAATCGAGTCTTGGCTCGCCATCAGTTCGCGCTTCACGCGTTCGATGCGGAGGCGGTTGATCTCGTCGGCCACGGTCAGGCCGAGTGATTTCTGAAACCAGGCGTCGAGCGTGCGGCGGGCCACGCCCAAGGCACGGGCCACTTTCGGCGCGCTCAAGGGCTTGTGGAGCTGGGCGGCGATGAAGCGAAGCGCCTGTCCTACCAGCGGGTCACTCACGGCGAAAAAATCAGTCGAATGCCGTGCCACAAGGCCGACGGGTGGCACATAGACGTTCTTCGGATCGGCAAACGGCGAGGCTCCCTTGCGCTTGGCTTCGATGAGTTCATCGAGCATTTTCGCCGCGTCATAGCCTTGCTGCTTCTCGGCGAATTCGACGGCCGTCAGGCCGGGCTCGGGGTACTCGCAGTGGATCTCGTCGTTGTGGGTGGCCACGATCGCGATTTGTTCGGGCACGTTCCATCCACGTTGCTTCGCCAGTTCGACGATCGCCCGGGCCCATGAAGGATCACGGATGAGTAACCCGAGCGGTAGTTTCCATGAATCCATCCACCGTTTGACTGTGTCGAGCAGGAGCTGCCATTCGGCATGGGTCGTGCACTCGGCAAGCGACACCGTGCCGAGCCACCCCTCGTACCCAAACTCCTCGGCATACGCCTTCATGGCTTTGGCCTGGAGGTCGGTGCCGATGTCGTCATCTTGCAGAAGCGCGGCGAGATACCGAAACCCGCGGTTCAGGAGATGTTCCGCCACGAGTTTGCCGCTGGCGGTCGCGTCGGAATACACGCCCGGCAAACCCTTGGCCGGCGACGACAGCCAGATGTTCACCGCCGGCAGATCATGGCGTTTGGCACGCTCGGCGGCCAGCGGCGTGAGCCGGCCAATGATGCCGTCGTAGGGAACGGTTATGCCCCTTCTGGCAGGCAGCGAGTGGTCGACCCACTCGTCCACCACGAGCTGCCAATCGGGGTGACGCTCGGCGTATTCGCGAATCCCGCCGAACAAGGCCACATGCCGTTTGAACGGCTTGTCGAGCTCCATCCGCACGCCGATTCGTTTCACGTCGCCCATCGCTTGCCCCAGGAGACCCATGCAGGATTATGCCAAATCCTGCCTCGCCAGCAACAGATTGTGCCGCCGCTTGAGGATAGTATTCGGATCATCGGAAGAAAAGTGTCCGACGTGCACATCGTTTCGGCCAATGCCTATTCAATGCCCGCGGCGAACGCCTTGTTCACGGGCAGTTTCTCAAGGAAGGCGGAACATGAACCTTCGCTCGATGACCTCTGCAAGCCTGGCCTTCTTGATATTGGCCGCCCTGACCGGCGCTCGTACCGCCGAGGCGACGGTCATTTTTTCAGACGACTTCACCAGTGGCACCAATGGTGGCTTGAACGGCCAAGCCCCACAGGTTCGGCCTGGTACAGAGACCTGGAGAGCCGCTGGCGTCTACACGAAAGATACAACAGCCGGAGTCGTGAACAGCAGCGGCAGCGGCTCGGCAAATTTGGCGTATTCCACGTTTGACTCAAACCTGGTCTACACCCTCACGGCCCGCGTGTTCAACAACACGACTGGCACGAATTGGGTAGGCATCGGGTGGACGACCCAAACGACAAACACCAATGCGTGGAATGTCGCAGGGACCGGCACCTACTGGATGCTCTGGCGGGGTGACAATGAAATCCGTTTCTTCCAGGGGACTGGAGCTTCGGGATCCTCTGGTGCCACTGGGGTCTTCATCCCTGGAGAAAGCAACGTGCTCGACCTGCGAGTCGTGCTCGACCTGCCGGCCAATACGTTCTCCGCGCTGTACAAGAACCCTTCCGCTTCTGACTGGACCAGCTATACATCTGGGACGTTGAACTCGAGCCTCCTCAACGGCATCAACAGTGTCGGTTTCACGACGCTGACCAGTAGCGCTGGGCTCCAGTCGTTTGAACTCGTTGCCGTGCCCGAGCCATCGACGCTTGCCCTCGCGGCCGCGGCCATCGGCCTGGTGGCAGGGCTCCACCGGGTTGTTCGTCGTCGCCAGGTGAATGGCTGACACCTTTTTCGGATCCGTCATGCAGCCGAAGCAAATCGTGGCTTGGTGCCTTGCTGCGTGGCTGATGGCGGCCGGGGCCGCGCAGGGAGGCGAAATAAACGTCTTGCTGATCGGCGACTCGATCATGGGGGGCTATTTCAAGGGCGTGCAAAAAGAGCTCGCCAAGGAAGCCAACGTCGTGCGCCACCCAGGCAATGCCGGCGACACGCGGAACGGTCTCAAGCGACTCGACGAATGGCTCGGTGACACGAAGTGGGACGTCATCCATTTCAACTGGGGTCTCCACGATCTCTGCCATCGGCACCCAGAGTCGAAGGAAATGGGGAACCGCGACAAGGTTCGCGGAGCCATCTCCGTGCCGCTTGACGAGTACGAGAAGAATCTCGAAGCGTTGGTGGCGCGGCTCGAAAAGACCGGCGCGAAGCTCATCTTCGCGACGACGACGGTCGTGCCCGAAGGGGAGCCGGGCAGACACGCTGGCGATGAGCTGAAATACAACGCCGTCGCCCTGAAGGTCATGGAGCGGCACGGCATACCGTTCAACGACCTTCACAGTCTCTCAGCCGAATTCACGCCCGACTGCTTCTCGAAGCCGGGCGATGTCCACTTCTCCGGAAAAGGCTGCGGCCTCCTCGCCAAGCAGGTCGCCGATGCAATTCGTCGTCGAATGGCTGAATAGGCACGCCACAGTGAGCCAAGCCGGGTTCAGGAACCAGCGACGGGAGACGCATGCACGGTCACGGAGTGGCCTCATGCGGCCTTGGCGCCCGACTTGTACAGATACGGATTCATGGTCGGGTCGTTGTACATCTTCATCTGACGGAAGACACGGAGCGGTCGCTTGCCGGAGAAGATCTCCGACATGAGCCGGTCGATCGCGGCGACGAGATGATCCCGCTGGGCGTCGAGGACGACGAGTTTCTCGGCGGCCTTCTCGCGATGCTCTGGCGTCGCGTCGGCACGGTCCACCTGCTCCCGCATGTGGTAGCGGCGAAGCTCGAGGATCGAGAGGCGATCGATGGCGGCGCCCGGCGTTTCGGTCGCGGCCGGGGCACCCTGGGAAGCGGCAATGCCGCGGGCAGAAAGCTCGGCGATGAGCCAGTCGTCGACTTTCTCGATCGCGTCGTTGCGGGCCTGGTTGTAGCGGTCGATGGCTCGCTTCACCTGGGCGATCTTCGCGTCGGT
The DNA here is from genome assembly GCA_964498325.1 of uncultured Candidatus Kuenenia sp. Taxonomy (GTDB): domain Bacteria; phylum Planctomycetota; class Planctomycetia; order Pirellulales; family UBA1268; genus QWPN01. Next base: position 121,777 of record CAZCHF010000002.1, on the reverse strand, counting down.
GACGTCGGGCGAGCGGGCGATGTCTTCCTCGTGCCAGAGGAGAAAGTTGAATCGATGCAGGTCACAGACTTTTCCACGCAGGCCTCCCTCGGCATGGGCGGGCTCGACGACATGCCAACGGGCCACGAGATCACAGAGCAGCGCGTCGAGATCGGCCGTGGCGACGGGCGGGTGATGCGGGTGCGTCGAGGTCATCGAAGAGCTCCTGAAAGAAACAAGCGTCCGCTGGCAAACGGCCGGTCACGCGGCGCGAAGGACAAGACAAAGATTGGATCCGCCGAAACCAAAAGAGTTGCTGGCGGCGACGCGCACGGGATGAGCTTTGGCCACGTGCGGGACATGGCAGAGGCGACACTCGGGATCGGGGTTGTCGAGGTTTACCGTCGGAGGCACCTGTTGCCTTTCGATCGCGCCCAGACAAGCCAGTGCCTCGAACGACGCGGCGCCGCTCACGAGATGGCCCGACATGCTCTTGGTCGAGCTCACCGGAATGGCATCGGTCGCATCGCCACAGGCCATCCGGATCGCGCCAGCCTCGGCCACGTCACCGACCGGTGTGCCGGCGGCATGGGCATTGAAGTAGTCGACTTCTGATGGCTCCACCTGGGCATCGGCCAGTGCCGCGGTGATCGCGCGGGCCGCCTGGGTCGGATCGGTGCTGGGCGCCACCATGTGCACGCCGTCACTCGACATGCCGATACCGGCCAGCTCACAGCGGATCCGCGCCGAACGGCGACGGGCATCCGACTGTCGTTCGAGCACGAAGAAGGCCCCGCCTTCCCCCATCACAAAGCCATCGCGATCCCGATCGAAAGGCCGCGAGGCTTTTACGGGGTCGTCGCTGCGGCGCGAGAGGGCACGGAGGTTGTAGAAGGCTGCAATCGCCGTCGGCCCCAACACGTCGCACCCACCGGCGACGCAGATGTCGACCCAGCCGGCATCGAGCCAGGTTCGAGCCAACCCCAGGGCGTAGCCACTCGAGGCACACGCTGCGGCCACGGCGACGGTTGGGCCGGCAATGCCGGCGCGGGCGGCCAGCCGTTGATCGAGCGTCGGATCGCGGCGGGATTCAAAGACGAAGCTTCCGCCGCTCAAGAAATCCTCTTCCCAGGTTTTGAAGTGCTCGCCACCGACACCGAGCACGAGTCCGATCCGAGGGGCAGCCTGCGGATATCCGAGGCCCGCGTCGGCAAGCGTGGCCACGACCGACGGAAGGCAGAGTTGTTCGAGCCGGCCGAGCCGCCGAAACTCGTCAGGATCCATGCCCGTGGGCACCGGAATGTCGAGCACCGGCGCGGCGAACCGCGAGTCGGTCCGAACTCGCGGATCGATGTCGATCTCGCGGACACCCGATTGACCGGCAAAAAGGTTGCCGAAGATCGTCTCGGCATCACAGCCGAGCGGCGTCACTGCCGCCACCCCGGTGATCACAACAGGCTCACAGGTATCTCGTCGACTCATCCCCTGCTTGATCATGCTGCCTCCCGGAGAACCTGCTCGTGGCCATGCCGCGTCACTTCCACCTCGAATCCACCCAAGCCAAGCAGGGTGACGGGACCGTCACTTCCCCCGCCGAGGACACCAGCCAGGTTGGCAAGCGTGCAGGGCGTGGCCAGTGGACGTATCCCTTTCGGTCGCTGGCGCGATCGGCGGACGGCGACCGTGAGCGATCCGGTTTGATCACCGTCGGCAATCTTGGTCGCCGGCTCGAGCAACATGGCGATCGCGCGGCAGGAAGGATCGTCGGTCGGGATGCCCTTGGAGTCGAGCGCCGGCTCGACGTCCCACTCGGTCGCAATCAACCAGGCTGCTTCACACTGTGGGTCGCCGCCGCTGGCCAAGAGTGACGTCACCACCAGGAACCCCTCGGAGAGCGCATCTGGCCCGCCGCCGACGCCGAGATGGGGCCCGTGCGTGCCGAGGGCCACGCTCACCGCGCCTGCCACCGAATGCATGGAGCACTGGGGCACGATGTGGGGCTTGATCGCGCTCGGGCCTGACGTGTCGAGGCCGGCGAGGGCCTGGGCCGTGGCAATCCGCCCGGCCTGGCAGGGCGCCGCGATCACGGCATGCCGTGCAAGCGGCGGGATGGCGTCATGAGCCCGCACCTCGGCAAGCGCCGTCAGCACCGCATGCATGCCGATGACGGTGTGCTCGTCGGAGTGCCGCAGGAACCGCGGTGGGAGCGGAGGCACGCCCTCGGGAGCCGGGCGGTTGCGAAGCGTCCCCATGTCGGAGAGACGCGCTTTGACAAGCGCGTGGGTGGTGATCCGACATCCGGCCGTGAAAGCCGATGGTGACAGGTCTTTCATGCTCGCTCCCCCTTCAGGCACCGTGGCCGTGCCCCAGACGTGTGACGATCGCCGCCGACTCTAGGCAGCCTTCCGGCCTTCCTTGGCGGCCAGCTTCTCTTCAAGCACGTCGAGCATGTTCCCGACGGTGTTGATCGATTCGAGCAGCTCGGTCTCGATCTTGATTTGGAAATGGCTCTCCATGTGCAGCACGAGGCCGGCCATATCGAGCGAGTCGAGATTCAAGCCTTCGCGAAGCGTGGTCTTCTCTTCGAGATCGGGGTAGGTCTCGCCGGTCTCCTTTTCGAGCAGTTTGAGAACGACGGCCGACAGTTCCTGACGGTTCATGGGTAGGCACTCTCCTCGGGCATGTGGGCGGGTCATCTCAGGCCGCCGCGGAAGGCAGGAAAGTACCGACTGAGGCCTCGCAGGCGAATATCAAAAACCGAGGCTATTATGGGGTTTTTCCAGACTGCACCGCCCGCCCCTCCCCCGGACCTTGCCCCTGATGCCTGCCGCCCAACCGTTTTCCTTGCGGCGGTTGTTCTGGCCCTGCTTTGCATTGACGGCGTGCTACAGCTTGATCCTGGTCTGGGCGACGCACTACCCGAAGCCAGAAGACATCCTCGGACCGAACCCACCGTCCGACAAGGCGCTCCACTTCATCGCCTATGGTCTTCTCGGTTTGCTCATGGCGGCCACGCTCGCGGCCTCGCGATACTGGTCACGCCGAAACGCGATTGTCCTGGCCATCGCCCTCGCTCTGGCGGCGGTCGTGGATGAATCGACGCAGCCGCTCTTCGGGCGTGCTGCCGAAGCCCTTGATTGGGTCTTTGACGTCATCGGCATCATCGGCGGCATTGCGATGGTGGCCATCACCTGCCGCCTGCTCGGCAGGTCGCCTGGCCAGCCTCAGTAATTGGGCGTCGGGGCCCGAAACTCGTCGAGCTTCACCGAGCGAAACCACGCGATCGTCTTGGCGAGTCCCTCCCGAAGCGGCACCTTCGGCTCCCACTGGAGCTTTTCCTTGGCGAGCGTGATGTCGGGTTTGCGACGCTCAGGATCGTCCACGGGCAAAGGCTTTTGGATGAGCGGAGCCTTGGAGCCGGTGAGTTCGAGCGTGAGCTCGGCGAGCTGACGGATCGTGAACTCGCCGGGATTGCCGATGTTCACCGGCCCCGTGAAGTCGTCGGGACCGTTCATCATCCGGATGATCCCCTCCACGAGGTCGTCGCGATAACAAAAGCTGCGCGTCTGGTTGCCGCTTCCAAAAATCGTGACGGGCTCGCCGGAGAGTGCCTGGCGGATGAAGTTCGACACGACGCGGCCGTCGAAGGGGTGCATCCGCGGACCGTACGTGTTGAAGATCCGCACGATGCGGACATTCACCTTGTTGTGCCGGTGATAGTCCATGAACAGGGTCTCAGCCGCACGCTTGCCCTCGTCGTAGCAGGCCCGAGGCCCGATGGGATTCACCGCCCCGCGATAGGTCTCGGGCTGCGGGTGCACCTCCGGGTCGCCGTAGACCTCGCTCGTCGAAGCTTGCAGGATCTTGGCCCTGCAGCGGCGGGCCATGCCCAGGAGATTGATGGCCCCCATCACGGAAGTCTTCATCGTCTTGATGGGGTTGTACTGGTAATGGCCGGGGGCGGCCGGGCAGGCGAGGTTGTAGATCTCGTCCACTTCGAGGAAGAGCGGCTGGATGATGTCGTGGCGGATGAGCTCGAAGTTGGGTAGCCCGAGGAGATGGGCCACGTTCGACTTCTGGCTCGTGAAAAAGTTGTCGACGCAGATGACGTCGTGGCCATCGGTGACGAGCCGCTCGCACAGGTGGCTCCCCAAAAATCCGGCCCCGCCGGTGACGAGAATGCGCTTGATGCTGGGCATGGTTTTTCCTGGTGTGGACGCGTGGTAGTGTAATCGGATTCACGTTCACGCCCTCGGGGATTCTGCCATGCCGATGCCCATGAATCGTCGTACCGCCCTTGCCGCTGCAGCCGCCACCTTCGGAGCCGCTTCCCCGCTGACTTCCGCTCTGGCCGCGGTCCCTGATCGCGCCCACAAGGGCCGCATCAAGCAGTCGGTCGTCGCCTGGTGCTTCGAGCTTTTTGGCGAGAAGTGGAGCATGGACAAGATCTGTCAGGTGGCCAAAGACCTTGGCTGCGTATCGGTGGAACTGGCTCCGCCCGAGGCCTGGGCCACGATCAAGAAACATGGGCTCACCTGCGCGATCGCGCCGAATGGCATGCCAGGGGCACCGTTCATGAAGGGGCTCAACAACCCGAAGTATCACGAGGAAGTGATCACCCGCACGAGCGAGATGATCGAGAAGGCCGCGGAGGCCGGGTTTCCAAGCGTGATCGCCTTCACCGGGTTCAAGTGGCGCGATGCCGAGGATCCGAAGAGCGGCGAGATCTCGCTCGAAGAGGGGGCCGACAACTGCGTGAAGGGACTGAAGCAGCTCTGCGCGCTCGGGGAGAAGAAGGGTGTCACGATCTGCATCGAGCACCTGAACACCCGCGACGATTCGCATCCCTTCAAGGGCCATCCGGGTTATCAGGGTGACGACATCGACTATGTCGCGAACATCGTGCGGCGGGTCGGCAGCGATCGGGCCAAGGTGCTCTTCGACATCTACCACGTGCAGATCATGAACGGCGACGTGATCCGCCGGATCGAGCAGTGCAAAGACGTCATCGGGCACATCCACACCGCGGGCAATCCGGGCCGCTGCGAGCTCGACGACACGCAGGAGATCCACTACGCGCCGATCATGCGGAAGCTCGTGGAGATCGGCTACCAGGGCTACGTGGGCCAGGAGTTCATCCCGACCCGCGATCCCCTCGCGGGGCTGAAAGAAGCCGTCACGCTCTGTGACGTCTGAGGCGACTTGAAACTCAAGGCCGAGCTTTGATTCGCTCGATGACGCAGGAGGCCGCCCCGCAGTCTGGAAGTCGTGGGCTACCGCCGACAGCCTATCCCGTTCAGGACTACTAAAGATGCGCTCTCAACAGCGCGTACCAGATTGGCTCTTTCTATGGGTGTGGAACGCACTCTTGGGGGAGATTTATCCGAACATTCGAGCTATCGCGGTTTCGTTCTCGAGCGACAAGGAGCTCCGAATTCGTTAGTACTTGGACCGGGAGCCGACGGAGCTCGATCGCGAGAGTCTTGGTTGTGTTATGGATTCTGTAATTGATCAGACCTCCAGTAGCGAAGACATTCGCAGCGCGAAAGAAGAATGCGAATATTCAACTCACCCGCTCAACGAATTGGATCCCTTGGATTTGCTGATCTACTACCGGCGGGAATATGACATCTGAAGCCCCTTAGCCCGCAAAGGATCGAAGGCGGTTTTCATCATGAACACAACGCCGTCGCCATGATCGCGATGGGGCCCTGAGCATCGACGGATCGCAGTGATCAGATCGAGCCAAATTGTGGCTCATTCGCCAACATCTATAGACTGCCGTTGTCGGCGATGCAGGAATGAGCGTCGATCATTCCAGGCCGGAAAGCACCGTCTGCCATTCGGAGAGCACACCAAGGCGCGCGGCCCACGAGTCGATGTAGGCGCGGTCGATCGCATCCCGCTGAATGACGAGCATGGAGCTGATGTCGCGAAGGTGCTTATCCGAATGGCCCTCGCGGTAGTAGATGAGCTTGTTGAGAATGACATCCTCGGGAGCCGCAAACCAGACATCGAACTCGCCCGGGCTCGTCAGTCGCCGGCCTCGTCGGATCTCGGTCCGTGCGTAGTCGTCAGTTCCGAGCACGATCATGTCAAGTTTGAGCCCGGACGGGATGTGGATGATGTTGAACTGTCCCGGCTGCGCAATCGCTGCTCGCATCGCCGCCTCCGAGAGGTAGTGTTCCGGTGCGGGAAACGCTTCGATCAAAGCCGCTACGTGTTCCTGCCGCACATCGGCAAGAATGTCGATGTCGTTCGTGAAACGTGGCTCCCCGTAGGCCATGCTGGCCAACGAGCCGACCACCCTGTACGGAATGGCCTTGCTCTCCAAGAAGACGGCCATCCGCTGCATCAACTCAGCAGGGTTGAGTTCAGTTGACGACACGGGCGACCAGTCCCTTGCTCAGCCGGACGGCCACCTCGCGATCGACGCGTTCTCTCGACCAATCGCCATGATCGGCGAGAACCGCGGCCCGGATCACGGAGCGCGCCGCAGTCCACATCCGAAAACCAGCTTGAAGCCGCGCACATTCACTCGTGCAGGCAAGAACGCGCGCCATGTGTCGATCGATCTGATCGATGTAATGGCTGGTTTGCATCGGCATCATTCCTGTCCCCGAAACGGTTCCATCATTGAACAGAATAGGACGTTCATTTGCACTTTCGCAAGATTGGAGCGAATCTCGCACGTCGGGAGCCAAGGTGGGCGCCGTCTACTTCGCTCGCTGCTGCGCCTTTTCGAGCCGTGCGATGATCGGATCGAGCTTCTCACGGGCCCTGGTAACAACCTTGGCCGAGAGACCGTCTTCGCTGAGCGGTTCACGTGCGCGGGCCTCCTTGGCCAGCGCGAGAGCCTCGGGCTTCTTCCGCCGCTTCTCGAGCTTCGGCACCTCGTCGAGCACGCCCTGAAAATACGGAATCATGTCGGTGGCCACGACGAAACACTCTTCCGTCATGGCGCTGGCTTCCTTGCACTGGGAATGCCCGACGTTCGGAAAAAACTTCGAGTCCATGAAGAACCCGGCTTTCTGGGCCTCGGCCTCGAAGAGTTTCGCCCACTCGAGCCGCCCGTAGGTCGCCTCGGGGAAACTTTTTCCGGTGTCTTTCTCGCCACACGACATCACGAACGGGATCGCTTTGGCGGCGGGATTGACGCCACCCGTCTCCCATGTGCCTCCGGAGTGGGCGGCGCATCCGACGACGAGCTGCGGGTGCTTGAGCATGAAGCGGTGGGCATACTGCGACCCGCCCGAAAACCCGGCGACGAAGAGTTTCGGGTGAAGCTTGTAGGTCTTGCCCACATCCTTGGCGATGGCGATGAGCTGCTCGTCGCTTTGAAACGCGAGACCCTGGTATCCGTCGTGGGGAAACGAAGGACCGACCACGATGCAGTCGTGCTTGTCGGCCCAGTTCGCGAGGCCACCGGCTCCCTTGCCGTTGCCCTTGGCACCGTGCACGCCGACGACGAGCCAGTAGGTCTTCGCCGGATCGGTCTTGGACGGCGTGTACAGAAAATAGTCGCGGTTCGTCAGCGAGTCTTTCTTCGGCTCGTCATCGGCCCGAATGCCGCCCCGCGGCATCAGGAGGGCGATCGCAACGACCAGGAGCAACAGCGTTCGAATCATGACTCTTCTCTCCGAAGCGCGAGGCGTCTTTGACGCATGCCACCGATGTTCATGGTGTTCACTTCGAAGGCAGTCTACTCAGCGTCCAGCCGGTGCGGCGAGGAGTATCCGCACGTCGGCGACATTCGTGCCGGTAGGGCCAGTGACAATGAGGCCATCCGCCGCCTCGAGCAGCGGGAGCACGTCGCACCGGGCGACGGCGGCACAAGCATCGAGCCTGCGCGACGCGATTCTTCCGGCGACAAGGGTGTCCATGACTCCACCGGCGGCGTGGGTCGGGCCATCTTCGCCATCGGTGCCGAAGCTCGCGACGACGAGCCCTTCAGGCCACGGTTGGCCACCTCCGCACATGACGACGAGTGCTGCCGCGACCGTCTGCTGATTGCGGCCACCGACACCGTGATCGGCAGGGAGTCGCACCACCGCTTCGCCCCCTTCGATGAGCGCGCGTGGTCGCCCGTCCGCAGCGACGGCATGGGCAAGAGCAGCACCCTCGCGTGCGAGACAGCGGCCGACATCATCCGCAGTCTCCGTGGCATTCGGATTCGCATGACAGACGGTCACGTCGTAGCCGAGGCCAAGGGCAGCCTCGGCCGCGGCGTTGACGGCCGTCGCATTGCTTCCGAGGAGGACATGGTCGACTCGGCACCCGCGGGGCGTCGTCCAGGAGCCGTGGCCATGGATCGTGCGGAGCGATGGGGGCCGAGGTCCGGCGGCATCGGCACGCAAGATCGAGATGAGCCTGGGGGCAATACCGGCCTTGATGGCACCGTACCGTTCGAGCACGTCGAGCGCCTGATTCGCATCGACTTCGACCGGCATACAGGGCCCGGAGGCGATCGCGTCGAGTGGGTCACCGATCACGTCCGAGAGGACGAGCACGAGCATCCTTCCGGCCGAACACTCCCTGGCGAGACGGCCCCCCTTCACGTCGCTGGCCGCCTGTCGAACCGTGTTGATCTCGGTGATCGGCGCTCCCCGCGCGGCGAGAAAGCGCGCGATCCCCACCTTTTCTTCCAGCGGCACTCCGTCCCGAGGTGCCGCCAGCAGGGCCGAGCCTCCGCCACTGATCAAGGCCACGACGACATCGTCTGCCCCGAGCGATCCCATCATGCCGAGCATCTCGCGCGTGGCACGCACGGCCGCAGCCGTGGGAACGTTCTCAGTGGCGGGCCTCGTCTCGCGAGTCTCAATGCCTGCAACGTGCCGGGCGCAGCCTTCCGGCACGCTCACAAGCCCTGCTACGCGAAGGCCCCCGTGATCAAACACATCGGCAAGCCCCCTCGCCATGCCCGCCGCAGCCTTGCCGCCGCCGACCACGACGATGCGTCCCCGGTCGCTCAGGCGAATCGGCTCGGCGAGCGGCGCGCCGTCGAGAAGGATCTCGCGACCAACCACCGACACCCGCCGTCGCACCAGCCTCGCAGGATCAACGGACTGCACCGCTGCCTCGACGATGCTTTGGATGTGGTTGCGAAGCATGAACATCGTCGGCCAATTCTCTCCACATTCAGTCGATACACCGTCCGGGTCACGGGGGCGACCGGGCTCCAGGTGGCCCGATCAATCCACCGTACACCTTTTTTTTGGCCCTCGAGAACCATCGCCCGGAATCAATTATGCTGAAGCGAGCTTTCTCGCGCCCGCTCCTCGCCATTCGCCGGTCCTGACCGCATGCGAACCATCGCGACCACGATGTTCTTGGCGGGAATTCTGCTCGCATCGCCCGGTCTGGCGATGTCAGGTGATCGCCTGGCCCTGCCGCCCGACGTGCTCGCGGTTCTCAACGAGCGGTGCATTGATTGCCACGGTGCGGACTCGGCCGAAGGCGACGTGCGGTTTGACGACCTCGCCGAACTCGACATCGAAGCGAGACTGTCGCTGCTCAACAGAGTTCAGGAACAGTTGTTCTTGAAACACATGCCCCCCAAAGACGCGGAGCAGCCGACGGCGGCCGAGCGATCGCGCCTGACAGAGTGGGTTTCGCACGAGCTTCACAAGCACGGTGCCTCGACCCTCGAGCAGAAGCTCAAGAAGCCGGAGTACGGCAACTATGTCGATCACGAAAAGCTGTTCTCAGGGGAATACAAGCACCATCCTGGATTCACGTATGACCGGCGTTGGCTGATCAGCGAGTTCATCTTCAATGCCAAGTTCCAGCGGATGCTGATGAACACCACGACCGTGAAGCGCAACGGAAAGCCCATGACGGTCGTGGGCGGCAACAGCATTCCGAACCTCAGCCTCTCGAACCCGTTTCTCCTCCCGAACGTGTCGGGCGTTCGGTACTACGCCAACGAGGATCTCACGGGCGGCCACCTGTCGAGCATGCTGACCAATGCCCAGAAAACGTCTGAGTACATCACGAACGACCTCGTCAAGCGGAAGAACGGCAAATACCTTCCGGCCATCACCGCGATCATGGCCTTGGAGGACAAGCACCAGGCGACCCTTGCCGCCCGCCGCGCGTATCTGGAAAGCTTCATCGCCAAGCTCTGCGACGAGATCTATGGCCGCGACAACGAGTCGCTCCTCCCCCCGTTCACACCCGTCGTCCTCAACGCGGAAAAGCCGCTCGCCAAGGGCGAGAAATACAAGAAGGCGCCGATCCATGTCGCCCAGAACATGCTGAAGGATCTCGACGGCGAGCCCTTGGTCTACCGCCTTCTGCTCGATCCTGACACCGCAAGTTTGTCGGACGACGCCTTCCGCGAACTCTGTGAGCGAACCTGGTTCTACTTCGGCGATCACGAGCGGACCATCCAAGGCCGCATGACGCTGCTTCGCGATTACCTGCCCGAGTTCCGCGACCATGTGGCCAAAAATTCGGGCAAGGTGAAGCCGCTCGAATGCAAGCCGCTCCCCGACGCGGAAATGGAAGTCCTGCGGGCATCCATCAAGCAGCACCGCCAGAAGGGTGACTTTTACCGAGAGATCATCGAACGCTGTATGGCGAGCTGGGAACGGGAGTTCGAGGCAGATCGCGTTGCCGCAGGCCCGCCGGCCGACAAGCTCCTCGCGGACCTGATCGACCAACTCTCCGTGCAGATCCTGGAACGCCCTCCCACGGAGGCAGAATCTGCTGAATACCTCGAACTGGCCAAGTCCTATGTGACGAAACTCGGCAAGCTCAAAGCCGTCCAAAAGCTCATCCAAACTTTCATCTTGTCGAGCGACTTTGCCTACCGCCAGGAATTCGGTTCCGGAAAAGCCGACGAACATGGCCGACGAATGCTGTCGCCCCGGGATGCCAGCTACGCGATCGCCTATGCCCTCACCGATCAAAGCCCTGATGCGGAATTGGCTCTCGCGGCTGCGAGCGGGCGGCTCGAGACCCGCGAGGATTATCGACGCGAGGTTCTCCGGATGCTCGCACGGCGCGACATCGTGTCCATCATCGACCCCTTCCTGGCCGACGCGCACTACAACGACAACACGACCACGATCCCCATCCGGAAGCTGCGATTCTTCCGCGAGTTCTTCGGCTATCCGGCCGCGCTCTCGATCTTCAAGGACGAAAAGCGGTTCGGTGCCGACCGCCTCGCGGACGCGACGGCGCGACTGGTCAACGAGACCGACCGGCTCGTGGAGCACATCCTGAACGAGGATCGCAACGTGTTCGAGGAACTGCTCACCACCGATAAGTTCTACCTCTACCACGACGGCGACAACGAACGGATGCAGGCCGCCTCCGACCGCATCAAACGCATCTACGAGTATTTCAAGGATCTCGACTGGAAGAATTTCAAGAACGAAGACCTCCTCGAGCACGCGGATTTTCTCCGCGACGTGAAGATGCGGATGGTCGACCCAGACAACCTCGCGGCGAGGAATCGGCAGGGCACGGCGCTCCAGCTCTTCAAGCTCTCGATGGAAAGCATCACGGCTCGCCTGGCCAAGGGGCAGAAGGAGGCGGCGCCGTTCGACCTCTACCGTGGGTACGGCTACGACTTCATGGTCGGATACAACGTCGCGAAGTTTTATGACATCGCGCTCGACGATTGGGACTATGCCACGATCCAGCCAGCTCCTGTTCCCAACCGGAAAGGCCTCCTCTCGCACCCGTCCTGGCTGATCGCCCACGCCAAGAACACCGAGAACGACCCCGTGCAGCGGGGCAAGTGGGTCCGGGAAAAATTGCTCGCCGGAACCATCCCCGACGTGCCGATCTCGGTCGATGCCTCGATTCCGGAGGATCACCACCGAACCCTCCGCGAGCGCCTGGCGGAAGCGACCGAGACGGCCTACTGCTGGAAGTGCCACGAGCAGATGAATCCGCTCGGCTACGCCTTCGAGTGCTACGACGACTTTGGCCGCTTCCGAACCGAGGAGGCGCTCGAGTATCCCGACATGCTCGCCACCAAGCGTCCCGACACATGGACGCTGCTGACAGACACGCGCGACCTCTACAAGACGCTGCCGGTCAACGCGAGGGGCTACCTCCGTGGCACCGGCGACGTTTCGCTCGACGGGGAGGTCACGAATGCGATCGACCTCGCCGACCGGCTCGGCCGATCGCGGCGGGTGCGCCAATCCATTCTCCGCTACGGCTTCCGATACTTCATGGGTCGCAACGAGACCCTTTCCGACTCGAAGACCCTGATCGATGCCGAGCAGGCCTATGTCGGCAGCGGCGGCAGTTTTGACGCCGTCATCGTTTCGCTTCTTTCGTCCGATTCCTTCATCTATCGCAAACCCCTCGAGGACTGAGGCTATGAACAATCGACGAGAGTTTTTGCAGGCATCGGTCCTGGGGGCCGGCGCCATGACCCTGGCGCCGTCGTTCAATCAGGTGTTTGCCGCTCCCCATGCCGCGGGTATCCCCAAGCGATTCGTGTTCATCCGCAAATCGAGCGGCCTGCGCCCCCTCGAAACCTGCCCCGTCAATTTTTCAGCCAAGGACAAGGCCCTCGACGAGAAGAAGCTGCCCTTCGTGGCCGACCTGCATGCCTACGAGCTGCCCGTCTGGCTGCGGGGCCTGGATGCCCACAAGGACAACATGACGATCCTGCAGGGGCTCTCGGCCAAGATGAGCGAGAACGTCCACTACTCGTTCTCATCGGTGATGGGGTGCTTCAAGTCGAACCGCAACACCCTGAGCGCGATCAAACGCACGACGGTCGATTTCGAACTGGCCAGACTGTTTCCGTCGCCCTTCGGCCATGTCGAATTGTCCTTTGCCGCCGGCCGCACGGGCATCGTGTCGGGGTATTCCGCACCGGCCCCACAAACCCGGAACTACTGCTATGCGGATCCCGACACTGCCCGCACCGAGCTCTTCAAGTCGGTTCTCAATCCCGAGGCGGTGAACTCAGACAACGACATGCTGTCGTTTCTGCAAACCAAAGAAGGCTTGAAAGCAAGCGGGATCACGGGCCATGAACGGCGGCGGCAGGCGGCGCAGATCGAATCGATCGATGCCATCCGCGAGCGGAACAAGAAGCTCATCGAGATTTCCGGGTCGCTTGCGAAGCATCTTCCCGAGATCGCACCGGTGCACGCCAATGGCGGGCCGGACGCGAGCACACCTGAAAAACAGGCGGCCATGACCGACGTGCTGGTCGCGGCGCTCGTCGCCGGCTTGACGAACGTCGTCACCTACACGATCGACGACCTTGGCACGCCCATCACCGGCCTGCCCGGCAACGAAACCGATCGCGTCGGGATCCACCCCCTGGGGCACGACGAATCGTTCGGGGGCGTGCCCGCGTGGAAAACACGGGAGCAGATCCGGATCAGCCACGTCAATCAGATCAAGACGATCGTCGAACGGCTCAAGGCGGTGCCCGAGGGCAACGGCACGATGTTCGACAACACGATGGTCATGTATTTTCCAGAGAACGGCGAGACGCATCACGGCATCGGCCTGGAATCACCGTTCGTGATCATGTCTGGCAAGAACTGCGCCCTCGATATCGCGGGGCGCTACATCCGCCTGCCATTCTTGGGCGCGGAGGGCCACAAGACGCTCGGCAACTGGTACACCACCCTCTTGAACGCCCACGGCAATCCGATCGAGCACTACGGCGATCTCGATCTCGAGATGGCCCGCAAGAAGCTCGATCAAACGGGCCCGATCAGGCAGTTGATGGGATAGGTCTCCGACTCAGGAGCGCAAGCATGAAACACACCTTGTGGGTCCTTGCGGCACTGGTCGCGGCATGGCTTGGCACAGCGGGCGCCGCTGACATGCGCCGCATCACACTCGACGGCCGCGATGGGGCGCCGGCGCCCGTGGCATCGCCTGGGAAGGATGGCATCGATCGCATTCAAAAGGTCGAGACGCCGTGCCTGGAAATCTTTGTCGCAGCGCAGCGCCCTGCCAAAGGCACGATCCTCCTTTGCCCGGGCGGTGGCTACCGGATCCTGGCGATCCACCACGAAGGCTACGCCGTCGCCAAGATGCTCAATGAGATCGGGTACGACGTCGCAATCTTGATCTACCACGTGAATGCCGGAGACGACACGCGGGAGTTGGCGATTGCCGACGCGAAGCAGGCCCTCAGCTTGCTGCAGGAGCGCGGGGATGAGCTCGGGCTCAGCACGAAATCCATCGGCGCGATGGGGTTCTCGGCAGGGGGCCACCTCGCGGCGCGGCTGACCCGGGCGACGGCGGCGGCCAATCCGCCCGACTTCGCCGTCCTGATGTATCCGGCCTACCTCGAAAAGGACGGCACGGTGACCGACGAGGTGGCACCCGTGAAGACGCCCGCGTTCGTCTACGTCGCCGCCGATGACAAGTACGCGCCGAGCTCTGATGCCTACGCGACGGCGTGCCAGAAGGCTGGGGTGCCTTGCACGTTCACCAAGACGGATCGTGGCGGGCACGGATTCGGACTCAAAGTGAAACTGCCCGCCGACGTGCAGGACTGGCCCGACAAACTCCGGGCGTTCCTGGATGACTTGTCCACGGACCGTTAGTGGCCTCCGTGCCCACCGCCGCCGCCGGGTGAGGGACTTTGACCTGCATCACAACCCTGGACATCGAAGTAGTGGGCTTCGTGATCCAGACCGGTTGCCTGCACCGTCACCACGTCATCCCAGTTGCCGCCATACGGCCCGCTGACGGTCTTCTTGTTGAAGCCGGTCGGAGTGGGCGACGAAGGGATGGTGCGACGCGAACTGACGCGAACACCGCTGGTGGTACTCGCGGCGTAGGCCAGAAAACTCCGCGTCTGCTTCAGCACCAGCCCCTTCGTGGCATGGTCGTCACTGTAAATCTTGACGCGCGGACTGCCGCCAGGACCTTGGCCGACGATGATGTCGTCAAAACCACAACCCTTGGTATTGCCGGTGGCCACGAACACTCCGCCACGGAATCTCCGCTCGAATGCGAGGAACGACGCGATCACGTTCAACTTCTGGCTCAACACCAGGACTTGCGGAAGATTTCCTGCGCCTGCACCGACGACGATCTGGGTCCGCCCGTTGCCGACGATGTCGCCAGCCGCCACGCGCACGCCACCACGGTAGATGGCCGATAGCGTGCGCCGCGCCAGGACCGCACCCGCCGGCACGCTGCCTCCTTGAGGAAGCTGCGCCGCATTGACGACGAGCAGTGTCGGCGTGGAAGGATGGGTGACGGCGCCAGTGCCCACGATGACATCGGAAAGGCCGTCGTTGTTGATGTCGCCAGCAGCGACGAACACGCCGCGAACGTTCGGGCCGAAGGGAGTGAACATCCCGAGCAACGCCGAGGGCAGGATGTCGAGCGTGACCGGGTCGACCTGGTCCATCTTGGTGCCGTCGATCACTTTGACCAGCGAGCCTTGGCTCGCCATGCCGGCGATGATGTCATCCACGCCGTCGCCGTTGACATCCCCGACCGCCACGTTCACGCCACTGGTATTGGAAGGAAAGGCCCGGAACTTCCCGGCTTGGGGAGGTGGAACCTGGGTGCTCGTGGCTTGGGTCATCGAATCAAAGACATCCACCACGGCGTGGTATCCAGGGTTATGGCCGATGGCATACAACGGCGCGTTTGGGATCATCTTGACCGCCACCATCATCCCCGTGTCTTCGTGATCGACGCGGTGGCAGTGAAAGACGATCGTGCCGAGGTAGTCGGTGAACTTGATCCGAATGGTGACGCTACCGGGAAGGATGACCGAATCGCCATGGTTGTGACTCGCGGGCGTGCTGCCCTCCGCCCCGCGAGTCACCGTCCAAACGTTGGCAGCCGCCGCGGTGACCGTCATGTATTCGTTGCCGACGAGAACCGTGAACGGGAACGTCGTCGGAAAATTGCCCGCAGTCGCCGGGTCGACGGTGATCGTCGTTTGTGACGCACTGATCCCGCTCGCGAGCGTCGTCGCCTTCGCGAAAGGCACGTTGATGACGTCCTGATAATTCTTCGGCTGGCCAGGTCCCTGCGAGCCCCCAATCACCTGCTGCGGATTGGTGTGAAGGTGGAAGGGGTGCGACTGCGTCGTCGGGTTCAGAAGCGTCCATTCTTCGACCGTGCCGAGCCTGGGTTGGAAGATCGGGTTGTGGCCGAACTGGGCGCCATTGAGGATGTTTTCCGACCCCTGCTTGCCGAAGACCACCTTTCGAAAGGCGGCAATCTGCACCTTCACGGGAGCCGCATTGGCTTGGGCCGCGGCCGTGCTGCCGTCTGTTCCGCGCGTGACCGTCCAAGTGGTCGTGCCCGCGCCGCCGGTGACCAGCATGTTCTCCGAGCCGATGGTGATCCCGTACCCATTCGTCGTCGGGAAGCCGGTGGCGGACGCCACGGTGATCGTGGTTTGCGTCGCATCGATCGCCGCAGTGAGCGTGGTTTGCGCGGCGTAGTCTTCGAAGGCCGTGGGACCACTCGTATACGTCAACGGATCATTGGCATGCACAGGGGGATCGGACGGCCCCACCGGGGACGTGAACTGGATGGTCATCAAGGGCGTGCCCGTCGAGCCTTGATCCAGTGCGACGATGGCGCCATTCGCGTGGCTCGTTCGCGTCGTTCCGCCGACGCCACGTTGCACGGTCCAGGTGGTGACGCCCGCGGTACTCGTGCCCGCGCCGGCGGTGACCCGCATCTTCTCGCCACCAATCGTGATGGTGAATCCATTGACGATCGGTAGCTGACTACTGCTCCGGACGGAGATTCGCGTTTGCTTGGCATTGATGCCGGCGTTCAGCGTGCCGACGTCAACAGTTGTCGAAGGCTTCGTGGACGTGTTCGGCCACACATCCCAGAGGTTCGTGCCGGACTGGCCGGAGTTGGAAAGTCCGATGAGATACAGCGTGTCGCCCGCTTCCAGCAGCGACGTGTTCTGACTCAGGTCATAGGTGAACGACCAGCGGCGGCCGGGTGGCAACCCGAGGGCGCCGAGGGGCCCGCCCGGGTTCGCGCGTGCCGTATAGAGTGGGTTGCCATCCTGCCCCACGAGGATGAGGGGAATGCTCGTGCCCGAGCCGTCGGCCGCGGTGTTGAGCTGCAAACTGTAAAAGGCGTTGGCGCCCATGTTGGCCACGTTGAACACCTGCCCCTGGCCTTGCGGCACCTTGAGGACCGGGTTGAGCTGGCCGTTGACAGTGAACGTCTGGATCGGATTACTCGGCATGGATGAGCTGGGCGGAATCTGGATCGTGCTCCCAGTCACGAGCGCGTTTTTGAGCGCGAGCAGGTGCGATGTGTAGCTGTCGAGCTGGGTCGCCCCGCCGTCGGCATCACCGATGACCAGAAGACCGGACAGCCCCTTGCTGATCTGGTCGTACACCCGGGTGTGGTGGTGCGGGTGGTACCAGTAAAGGCCGCTGGGGTGGTCTGCTGGGATCCTGATCTGGTACCGGTTCGACGCGCCCGGCTGGATCTCCAAAAGGACGTTGTCTCCATTGCCGAGCGGCGACACGTGCAGTCCGTGGGTGTGGAAATTCGTGATCTGACCGCTGGGCAGGCGGTTGACCACTTCCAGATCAAGGAGGTCGCCCGGCTGGGCTTTGAGCGTGGGGCCGACGTAACTGCCGTTGTAGGTCCAGGCGTTGGTCACCGTGGAATCGCCGACCTTGGCAGGCGTGACCGCCATGGTCAGTTTTGCCGTCAGGACACGCGTGATGGGGTTGCTCGTGATGACCGGCGGCTCGACGAAACTGTCGCCAGCCAACGTCAGGCGACCCTCAAGCCGCTCGATCGTCGGCCGAAATGCCCGCATCCGGCGCCTGCGCGAATGATGCCCCAGGAGCTTCTGAAGTCGCCGCGCGAGAGCCATGTTGAATCTTTCCCAAGGTTGATCGAAGCGTACATCCTGAAACGGCGCCTCACAACCAACGACGCACGAGCAGAACGTCGGTCATTCGCACGCGCGTGCAGCGAAATACAACACCGAAACGATTGTGTGCCAACCGAGGAGTGGCTACCGTAGCCAGGAGTTCCAACGAAGGCCCCTGTAGACTCCAAAGCCTCGCGAGCACACGTGCGGTTGAGCCCACGAGCCTGGAAGCTGTCAGTTTTTGGAGATTCACCATGCGATGGACGATGGCCTTGGTCGTGACGTTCCTGGCGATGACACAGGCCGTGGCCGCACGGCCGGACAAGCCCAATGTCATCTTCATCCTCTCCGATGACCTGGCGCAGGGCGATGTCGGAGCCTACGGCCAGAAGCTCATCCAGACGCCCGTCCTCGATCGCATGGCGAGGGAAGGCATGCGGTTCACGCAGGCCTACTGCGGCACCAGCGTCTGCGCCCCGTCGCGAACCTCGCTCGTGATCGGCAAGCACATGGGGCACAGCCCCGTGCGGGCCAACCGCGAGATCAAACCCGAGGGTCAGTTCCCCCTGCCGAAGGGCACCTACACCGTCGCTCACCTATTCAAAAGCCAGGGTTACGCCACCGCCGCCATCGGCAAGTGGGGCATGGGCATGTTCGACACCACCGGCAGTCCGCTCGGGGTCGGGTTCGATCATTTCTACGGCTACAACTGCCAGCGACACGCCCACAGCTACTTTCCTGCGTATCTCTACGACGATGATCGTCGGTTCGAGCTCCCTGGCAACAACGGCAAGGGCGTGGGCAAGACCTACGCCCAGGAATTGATCGCCGCCGACACCGTGAAGTGGATCACCGCCAACAAGGACAAGCCCTTCTTTCTGTACTACGCCATCACGCTGCCGCACGGCAGGCACGAGATCGATAGCCAGGGGATCTATGCCGACAAGGACTGGACGCCGCTCCAGAAAAACTATGCCGCCCAGGTCACGCGGCTCGACTCCGACATCGGTCGCATCCTCGATACGCTCGAGACCCTCGGCCTCGACGACAAGACGCTCGTCATCATGTCGGGCGACAACGGCTCATCGTTTCCCCCTCATTCCGAGATCGGCACGCTCTTCGACCAGGCCATGGGCGGGAAACTGCGTGGCTTCAAACGCGGGATGTACGAAGGTGCCCTCCGCCAGGCCTGCATCGCCCGCTGGCCCGGTGTCATCCCAGCAGGCAAGGTCTGCGACGATCCCTGGGCGTTCTGGGATTTTCTTCCGACCTGTGCGGAGATTCTCGCTACGAAGCTCCCCGACGGAGTCACCACCGACGGCGTCTCGATCCTCCCGCTGCTCGAAGGGGGGACCGCCCCGAAGCGAGACTTCTTCTACTGGGAACTGCACGAAGGCCAAATGATTCAGGCCGCCCGGTTTGGCGACATCAAGGCTGTCCGCAATGGCCCGAGCGCTGCCATCGAGATCTATGACCTGAGCAAGGACGTCGCCGAGACGAACGACCTCGCGAAGGATCGCCCCGAGCTCGTCGCCCAGGCCGAGAAGATCATGAACGAGGCGCACGTCGAGGATCCGAATTGGCCCGTGCAAGGCAAGCGCTCGTCGGACAAATCCGAGACGAAGAAATCCCGGTGAGCTAGCCGTAGCCCGGTTCGTCGAAGCCGGGGCCCGCCCTACACCGTCACCGGTCCCGTCCTACCTGAAAATTCTTCGGGTCGAACTTGGAAAGGTCGATGCCGCCACGGCCCTCTTCTTCGAGGAGCTTCACTCGCATCTCGAGGCGCTCGAGCCGACGGGCGAGCATGGCGGGCGACTCCTCCGAGGGCGCGGCGGGCTTGACCCGTGGAATGGATGGATAGCCGAGTTGACGCTGAAGGGCAGCAAAGAAAAAAAGCGGATCCTTGCCTCGATTCGCCCGCGCGATGCGCCCCTCCTTTTCGCCGAAGAGGATCCGTCGATCAGGCTCGGGTTCTTGTTTGCCGGCGAGGAGGGCCTCGCGTTTCTCGAGCCGCCAATACTCGGGGCTGCGCACGAACACGAGGTCGGCGAGATCAATGAGCCCCACCTGCCTCGACACCATCTCGATCCATGATTTCCAGTCGGCGTCAAAAATGTCGTCGTCAGCCACGGCCGCCAGGCCGTGACCGTAGTCGAGCCGATTCCGCGAGAGGCACTCGAACCGATAGAAGAACAGCCCTTGCGGCGTGGCCCCTTCGGCGCGGTACGTCGCCTCGCGTTCGAGCATGGCCAGCGCCGTGCGAATGTCGAACCGCCCCCCTTCGTCTTCCGCGGCGGCGAAAACGAAGGTCTGGAACGCGGTGAAGTAATGCGGGAGTCGCGCGAGTGCCGTCGACAGGGTTCCCACCAGTTTCAGCTCACTCACCAAGTAGCCGATGGCCAGCGGCAGTTTCGAGGTGGCCAGCACTTCCTGGCCGATCGCCGCGAGGGCTTCCTGGGCGGCGATGCCTGCCGTCACCCGCTCCCCGAACGACCGGAACAGATAGGCCTGTTCGATGTATTCCTCGCGGTCGAGCATGAAATCTGCCGGCAGCAGCCGGGCCAAAAGGGAGTCGGTCGATCGGCGGCCTGGTTCGCCATCCTATAATCAGAAGGCTCCGGCTGGCAGCAATGCCTCCGCCTGTTCCCTTCAAACCCTCTCCCCCGAGCCCGTGATGACGACCCGTTTTTCGACGATCGACGCCGCCGTCTCGGCCATCGCCGACGGCAAGGTCGTGATCGTGGTCGATGCCGAAGACCGTGAGAACGAAGGGGACTTTGTCTGCGCCGCCGACGCTGCGACGCCCGGAATCGTGAACTTCATGATCAGCCAGGGTCGCGGTCAGCTCTGCATGTCGATCCTCCCCGACGTGGCGGACCGGCTCGAACTGCCGATGATGTGCGACGTGAACTCGACGCCGCTCGGTACGGCCTTTACCGTTCCGGTCGACCACAAGACCTCGAAGACGGGGATCACCGCAGGCGAGCGCGCGACCACGATCGCCGCGATCCTCGATCCCGAAAGCAAGCCGACCGATTTCCTGCGGCCAGGCCACCTCTTTCCGCTCGTGGCGAAGGAGGGAGGCGTGCTGAGGCGTGCCGGTCACACCGAGGCGACCGTCGATCTCGCCCGGCTTGCAGGTCGAACTCCAGCCGGGGTGCTCTGCGAGATACTCGATTCGGAAGGCAACCGTGCCGACCGCGCCACGCTTTTTGCGTTGGCCCGCGAGCATCACCTCGAGATCATCTCGATCGAGGAGCTCATCCGCTACCGCCGCACGCGCGAGAAACTCGTCGAGCGGATTGCCGAGGCCAA
Organism: uncultured Candidatus Kuenenia sp.; assembly: GCA_964498325.1. Classification (GTDB taxonomy): domain Bacteria; phylum Planctomycetota; class Planctomycetia; order Pirellulales; family UBA1268; genus QWPN01. The sequence goes on along the minus strand of CAZCHF010000002.1, from coordinate 100,650 downwards.
TCTGCCGACCAAGTACGGCCAGTTCCGGATCATCGGCTACGGCGTGAAGTTCGAAAGCCAGCAGCCGATCGTGCTCGTTCACGGAGATCTGGCGAAGGTGGCGGCGCCGCTCGTGCGGCTCCATTCATCGTGCTTCACCGGCGACCTGCTCGACAGCCTGCGGTGCGATTGCGGCGACCAACTCCACATGGCCCTCGACATGATCAGTCGTGAGGGCGCCGGCGTGCTCGTCTATCTGCCGCAGGAGGGCCGTGGGATCGGCCTCATGGAGAAACTCCGGGCCTATGCCCTTCAAGACCAAGGCCTCGACACCGTCGAGGCCAACCTCGCCCTCGGGTTCAAGGCCGATGCTCGCGACTACGGCGTGGGCATTCAGCTCTTGAAAGACCTCGGTCTCACGAAGGTTCGCCTGCTGACGAACAATCCCAAGAAGACCGACGCATTCATTTACGGTGGCTTTGATCTCGAAGTGGTCGATCAGGTGCCGATCTTGCCACCGGTCAACGAGCACAACGAGAAGTATCTGGCGACCAAGCGTGAAAAACTCGGGCATCGGTTTCCGGCATCCTGAGCCTCGTCCGCGGTTGACCCACCGACCGTCGCGGCCGTAGCATCCCGGTTCTTCCGGCCTGAAATCGCTACGCAACGCCCTTGGGAACCAGACATGCCGGCACGCCCGCGCTCGTCCGTCCGCCTGTCCTCGTGCCTGATCGTAGGCGTGGCCCTCGGATGGCTCGCGGGATGTGGAGGCAAGGGCACGGAACCACCGCTCAAGCCGGAGCCTGTGCTCACGCCTCCGGACCAGCCGCAGCCGACGACCCCGGGTGACCCAGGCTCCCGGACCGCACTCGAGCCGCCTGCCAAACAGCCCGAGTCACCTTTTGAAGCGCCGCCCCTCGCCGATCTGGACCGCGATGCCAAGTGGATCGACCGGCCGGTCCGCGACGCACTTGCCGAACTCGCCTCGGAACTGTCCAAGCAGCCGCAGCTCGCGACCCCGACCGAGGCACTCGCCTTGGAAAACACCTCGGCTGATAACAACGCCAAGATTCTCTCCGCCCTCGGCCGGCAGCCAGGAGACGGTGAGGCTGACTTCGATGCCCGCGTGAACCGGCATCTCGCCGTCGACCTCAACAGTTCCAATCCGATCCTGACCAGCTCAGCCGCCGAGCAAGATGTCCTTGGCCTGACCGGTTTCGGGATTTTTTCATTCGACCGTCACCTCGAGGCCTTCGCCGCGGCGGAAACGGTGACCTCATGGCAAACCAGTGTCGATGGCACGCTCGACAAGATCGTGCTCCGAGACGATCTCGTCTGGAGCGATGGCACGCCCATCACGGCCCACGATATCGCCTTCAGTTTTGCGGTCATCATGGATCCTCGGGTGCCGGTTCCGGCCGTTCGCAGTGGCACCGATCAGCTTCGCGGTGTCCATGCCTACGACGACCGCACGGTCGTGTTCTTCCACAAGGCCCCGCTCGCGACGAATGTCTGGAACGTGAATTTTCCCGTGATCCCCAAGCATGTCTACGGCGAGACTTGGGAAGACGACCCCACGCTCAAGGACTCGCCGCAGCACGTCGCGCTCGAAGCCAAACCGATCTGCGGCGGCCCCTACGAGATCGTCAAACGCGAGCGAGGCCAAGAGATTCTGCTGCGGGCCAGGGAGTCGTGGCATACCGTCGGCGGCAAGCAGGTCCGAGCGAAGCCGTTCTTCAAGGAGATCCGCTTCCGGATCATCGAGGACCCGAACACCGCGCTCTTGGCCCTCAAGAAGGGAGAGATCGACGAGCTGCAACTCTCGCCCGAACAGTGGACCACGCAAACGAGCGGTTCCGACTACTACGACCGCAACACGAAGGCCACCGACCTGGAATGGGTCTCCTTTCACTTCGCGTGGAACACCAAGGGCCCGTTCTTCTCCGATCGCCGCGTCCGCCGGGCGATGAGCTACGCCTTCGACCACGAGCGGATGCTCGAGACCACCTGCCACGGTCTCTACTCGCCCTGCACCGGCAACTTTCATCCCACTTCGTGGATGGCCACGAAGAAACCGATCGAGCCATATCGGCAGGATCTCGACCGGGCCGAGGCCCTCCTCGATGAAGCCGGCTGGGTCGACCGCGACAACGACGGGATTCGTGATCGTGAGATCGACGGACGGACCGTGCCGTTCGAGTTCACGGTGCTCTGCAGTCAGCAACCGCTCGCGCTGGAGATCTGTGCACTTTTGCAGCAGAGCCTCGACCGCATCGGCGTTCGCGTGAACGTCAAGCCGACCGAGTTCACCGTGCTCCAACAACTCCTGCTCGACAAGAAATTCGACGCCGCCTTCGGAGGCTGGGGCACCGGCGCCGATCCCGACACGTCGTCGAACATCTGGGCCACCGGCGAAGGGCGCAACTTCGGGAGCTACTCCAATCCCGAAGTCGATCGGCTCTTTGCGGAAGCCCGCACCGAGCTCGACCGCTCCCGTCGGGCCGAGAAGTATGCACGGATCCACGAACTGCTCTGGGAAGACCAACCCTACACCTGGCTCTACTGGCGCAACTCGTTCTACGGGTTTTCGAAGGATCTCCGTGGCTACGTGTTCAGCCCCCGCGGGCCCTTTCACTACTCGCCCGGCTTCGGGAGCCTGTGGAAACCCCTCGAGCGATCAGCACCATGATCCACTACCTCCTGCGTCGCCTGGCGCTGGGGCTGGTGACGCTCATCCTCATCTCCTTTCTGGTGTATGCCCTCATTCGGGCGATCCCGGGCACGCCACTGACGGCCGTCGTGGCCCAGACCGACCCGAGCCGGCGGCTCGACCCGGCTGACCTCGAGCGGATGAACGCGGCCTATGGACTCGACAAACCGTGGTATCAGGCCTATTTCGTCTGGTTGACCAATGTCCTCCAGGGTGATCTGGGCCGGAGTATTTCCCGCAAGGCCCCCGTGACGCAGCTCATCGGCGAGCGCGCCGGACCGACCTTCGCCCTCTCGGGCTCGAGCCTCCTGCTCACCTGGGCGCTCTCGATTCCGCTGGGCCTCTACACGGCGGCCCGCAGTGGCAAGCCCGACGAGCGGGGCGTGAGCCTGGTGCTCTACATGCTCTACTCGGTGCCCACCTTCGTCGCGGCGCTCGCGCTGCAGGTCACGTTCGCGATCCATGCCGAGGGCACCCCCTGGGAGCTGCCGCTCTTCGGCATGACCAGCGGCGTGAAACACGCCTCGACAGCCGCATGGCTTGCCGACGTGGCTCGACACGCGATCCTGCCGCTCGTCTGCATGACGTACGTGAGCCTCGCCTGGTATTCCCGGTTCATCAACACGAACCTTCAAGAGGTGCTCAGACAGGATTTCATCCGTACCGCGCGGGCGAAGGGCGCCGGACCGGTTCGCGTGCTCGTGCACCACGCTTTCCGCAACACCCTCATTCCTCTCGTCACGCTGCTCGGCCTTTCGCTGCCGGCGCTCCTCGGTGGATCCGTGATCATCGAGCAGATTTTCACCTGGCCTGGGATGGGGCGATTGTTCTTCGAGAGCCTGCGGGAACGGGACTACCCCACGATCATGGGCCTCACCCTCATGTTCAGCCTGCTCACGCTTGCCGGCCAACTCCTGGCCGACATCCTGTACGCCCTCGTCGATCCTCGTGTGAGCCTCGAGTGATGAAAGCCGACGGCCTCACTATCGCCGCGGACAAGCCTCCTCGCGGCTTTTGGGCCGAGGCCTGGAGTCGCTTCAGGAGAATGCCACTGGCGATGGCAGGCCTCGTCTTCGTGGGCTTTCTGGCGGCCGTCGCGATCATGGCGCCTGCGATCGCCGGAACAAAACCCGTCGTCTGCCGCTACAAGGGCTCGATCTACTTTCCCTGCCTGGCCTACTACAATCGCGGCTGGGAACCTGTGATTTTCGCCACCGACAAGTTCCGCGGTGAGTATCCACAGAACCTGAAAACGAAGGACCCCGAGAGCTGGGCGATCTGGCCGCTGGTCTTCCAGGATCCCTACCGCGCTGTCCGCAAGGACGAGTGGCCGGGGCTGCCTGCGAACCCAGATCGCGCCAGTGGCCGGCCGGATGCCCGCAACCTCTTCGGCACCAACCAGGCCGGTGTGGACGTCTTCGCGAAGATGGTTCATGGCACGCTCGTGGCCCTCCTGGTCGGCTTCGTCTCGATGGGCATTGCCGGGGCGATCGGCATCACCGTCGGCGCGATCGCCGGGTATTTCGGCGGAGTGGTCGACATGGTCGTGAGCCGTGTGACCGAGGTCGTCATGTGCATCCCGACGCTGGTGCTCATCCTCGCGCTCTTGGCCGTCGTCGAGAAACCCACGATTTGGAAGATGATGGCCGTCCTCGGACTCACCGGCTGGACGGGCATCTCGCGCCTCATGCGGGCGGAGTTTTTGAGACTTGGGTCGTCGGAATTCGTGACAGCCGCACGGGCCCTCGGCGCTGGTCCATCGAGGATCATCCTCCGGCATATCCTTCCCAACGCCCTGGCCCCGGTGATGGTGCCGATCACGTTCGGGATCGCCGCCGCCATCCTGACCGAAAGCGGCCTGTCGTTTCTCGGCTTCGGCCAGCCGCCGCCATCGGCCAGCTGGGGCTCGCTCCTCAACGACGCGCGATCGAACCTCACGATGTGGTGGCTCGTGTTGTTCCCCGGCACAGCGATCTTCCTCACGGTGTTGGCCTTCAATCTCGTTGGCGAAGGACTCCAGAAGGCGACCGACCCGAGGCTGCGCGAGGCGAAAAAATGAGACGCGGTGGAAGCATGTCACTTGCGCAACGCCGAGCACGAAGTCCCGGCTCTGCGTGGCCCGTGCCGGGGCGCCGGACGTTTGCGACGGGCATCGTGCCCGTCGCTGCACTCGGAGAAATCCTCGCTTCGCCCTCCAGGCTTCGCTCGGCTTTCTACGCCGTCGCCTCCGGCACGGGCCACCCAGAGCCTCGTCGACCGATGCTGCCGAGGAAGTTGTGATGCCTTTGCTTGAAATCTGCGATCTCGTGACTGCCTTTCACACTGCCGCTGGCCGTGTGCCCGCCGTGGACGGCGTGTCGCTGTCGCTCGAGCGCGGCAAGGCACTCGGGCTCGTCGGGGAAAGCGGCTGCGGCAAGAGTGTGACGGCGATGAGCGTGCTCGGGCTCGTGGCCTCGCCCGGACGGATCGAGGCCGGAAAGATTCTTTTGCAGATGGAAGGGAGGTCGGTTGATCTTGTCGGCCTCGGCGACGCGAAGCTCCGGCAGATTCGCGGGGCAAAAGTCGGCATGATCTTCCAAGAGCCGATGACGAGCTTGAATCCCGTTTTCACGATCGGCAGCCAGATCGCCGAGGCTGTGCGGCTGCATCGCAAAGCCACGCGGACCGCGGCTCGGGCTCGGGCCCTCGAGCTCTTGAAACTCGTTCGGATCGCCGACCCAGAACGTCGCGTCGACGAGTATCCCCATCAGCTTTCCGGTGGCATGCGGCAGCGAGCGATGATCGCGATGGCCCTTGCCTGTGAGCCCGATCTCTTGATCGCCGATGAGCCGACCACGGCCCTCGACGTCACGATCCAGGCCCAGATCCTGGAACTACTCGCCGATCTGCGAACGCGCCTCGGCATGGCGATTCTCCTGATCACGCACGACCTTGGCGTCGTCGCCGAGACGTGCGACGAGGTCGCCGTCATGTACGCCGGAAAAATCGTCGAGCGAGCCCCAGCACCAAAGCTTTTTGCCAAGCCGCTGCATCCGTACACCATCGGTCTTCTCGCCGCGCGGCCCGAGCACACGACTGGCACTGGAAAGCCGCTCGCGGCGATTCCGGGCATGGTGCCGGCGCCTGCGAATTTTCCTGCGGGCTGTCGGTTTCATCCGCGGTGCGTGTATGCCCGCGAGACCGACTGCGTGACCGACATGCCTGCGCTTCGCGAGTTTTCGACCGAGCACCTCGTTCGGTGCCACCATGCCGGTGACCTTGGCGCCCCTCGTCCGGAGGTGGGTGACGCATGAGTGAACCCCACGGCTCGATGCTTGCCGTCACCAACCTCGAGACGCACTTTCCGATTCGACGGGGGGTTCTCCGCCGGACGGTCGGCGCCGTGCGGGCGGTGGATGGCGTGTCGTTCGCCGTCGATCGGGGCCGCACGCTCGGGCTCGTGGGCGAAAGCGGCTGCGGCAAGACGACCGTGGGCCGCAGCATCCTCCGGCTCATCGAGCCGACCGCCGGTACCGTGACGTTCGCCGGCCGCGAGCTTCGCAAGCTTTCGCATCACGACTTGCGACTGCTCAGGCGTCGCATGCAGATCGTCTTTCAAGATCCCTACGGCTCGCTCAATCCACGGATGACGGTCCGTGCCATACTGGAAGAAGGGCTCTTGATCCACGGCCTGGGCGACCGCACCGAACGGCAGCGCCGGATGGCCGCGGCACTCGACCGCACGGGCATGCCGACTGCCGCGCTGGCCCGTTATCCGCACGAGTTTTCGGGGGGCCAGCGGCAGCGGATCGCGATCGCCCGGGCGCTCGTGCTCGAGCCCGAGTTCATCGTCCTCGACGAGCCAGTTTCGGCCCTCGACGTGTCGATCCAGGCCCAGGTCGTGAACCTGCTCGTGGAACTTCGGAAGGAGTTGGGGCTCACCTACCTCTTCATCTCGCACGATCTCTCGGTCGTGGAATACATCTCCGATGACGTGGCGGTCATGTATCTGGGAAGGCTCGTGGAGAAGGCGCCTGCCGCCGCGCTCTACGCGGCGCCCCTCCACCCATACACCCACGCTCTGTTTTCCGCGGTGCCGCGTGTCGATCCGGCTCGGCGTCGCGGTCGCATCGTGCTGCCGGGTGACGTGCCGAGTCCGGCCAATCCGCCGAGCGGATGCCGGTTCCATCCCCGCTGCCCTCTGGTCGAAACGATCTGCCGGGACAAAGATCCTCCAGCCACGCACATCGGCGAGCACGTCGTCCATTGTCACGTCGCGGCCAGGGAACTGGCCCAGGGTGACGTCGCGCAAGCCGCCCAGCGCATCGCCCAAGCCCTTGCGGTCGTCGAGCCGTAAAGCCATTGGATAATGGCTTGCCAGCGCCGGTACACTCGTTTGCATGTGGAAATTGCCGTCCCTGCGCGCATCGACACTCGGGTTCGCCGTGGCCCTGCTCGCCATGCCGTCTGCCATGGCCCAGGTTCCGACAGGGAGCAATGGCCTGGGCACTTCGCCGACAACGGGGCTGACCCGCGAGGAACTCGTGCGCCGTTGGGATCTCGACGGCGATGGCACGATCAGCAAGTCGGAGGCCGACATCGCCCGGGCGCGGATGCGTCGGCAACGAAACGAGATGCAACTCGAATCCGGCATCGACCCCGTGACCGGTCTTCCCCGTGGCGAATCACCATCGCGCGCGGGGGGCGATGAGCCGCCGCCGTATCAGCTTCCCCCCGAGATCCCGTCGCCACCGCCCGAAGAGCCTGGCGACAAGGAGGGAGTCGGGAAACCGAAGAGCACCCGCCCCAAACCGATGGCTGAGTTGCTTGCACCGATCACCACCAAAGACCCGGTGCCGGGCTTGCCACGCATGCCGAACCTTTCCAGCAAGCCGAGCGACAGTCCGCTACCGTCCCCCGTCGAACGCTCGAGTCGCGCCTCCTGGCTTCCGCCGACGAAAACGGGCACTGCCGGCCTCGGTGGCCCGCGGGCCGGCGCCCCACCGGCTGTCTCGGGGTACGGATCGAACGCGTGGTCCGACCTCAACGCCGGACGGTTTCGGGCACAGCAGCATGAAGCTGAAAGGTCCCCTGCCACCACAGCCAAAACTCCGACCACTGGCGGGGGCCTCCTGCCCACGTTGAGAAAGCCTGGTCAGACTGGAGCCCTCATCCTGCCGGGCCAAACGACTCCGCGTCAGACAACGCAGACGCCGCTTGCTCCTTCGGCTCCGCGGCCGCCGACGTTTTCTCCTCCGCGAGTCACCGCTGAAGACATCGGCGGCTACGGCCCGTGAACGCCACGTCGCTCGAGCATCTGCCACCAGGACCGATCCTCGTCGTGGCCGACAACGGTGCGATCGCCTCCGGCGGACCGAACTGGGCCCGTCGCTTCCAGGCGGCCCACCGTCTCTACCGGGTGCGCCTCGCCGGACCGTCGACGGTGGAAGCGATCGTGAATGAAGCGAAGGCCCTTGGTGCGGTCGCCATCATCTCGGCCGGCGACCCCACTACCTGGGCACTCGCGGAAGCAGCAGCGAGCGAACTCGGAATTCTTGTCTCGAGTGAAGGCATCTTGAATGATGGAACCGAACCATAACGCTGCCATGCACGAACGAACGAGCTCCGGGTGGCTTCTGCTGATCGCCCTGGCTCTGGGCTCCGCCGTCCCAGCACCGGCCGAAGAGTTTCTCCCGGCAGTCGACGGCGCGACGACGGTCTTCGTCGAGCCTGGCATCAAGGACGATTTTGACATTGCCCGCAAGGCCATCGACGCGGCGAAAGCTGCCAGCGGTCGCCGCTACCGCGCGGTGGTGACGAAGTCTGACGGGGCGACGGGAGGCGCTGCCGCGCTGCTTCCACGAATCGTCGACCGCTGGTGGGAGGCTCGTGATGCCACCCGTTTTGACCCCGGGGCCGACATCACGGTCGTCGTCGATCTCGGTGACCGTTCGGTGGCGATCGACATCCCGCCGTCCCTCGCAAGCGCCGCCGGCCTCGACATGCGGGCGATTGAACGCACGGTCATCGCGAAGGCGTTTGTCCCGAAGGCCAAGGACATGCGCTACGCCGATGGGCTTGCCTCGCTCGTCGCTGCAATCGACCAGGCACTGACCGGCGGGATAGCAGATCGCATCCGCCGAGCCGAGCACGCCAGAATCTTTCGGACGCGCACGCTCCCCACTGCGGTGGGTGCGATTGCGGCCACTGGCATCCTCGCCGCGTTCGCACTCGTGCGGTGGCGGGCGGTGGCACGGATGAACAAGGCCCGCGAGGCACTCGCACGCTTCAAAGGGGATGTGGTCGCCCTTTCCGATCTCCTCGATGCCTCCCAGGAGCGGCATCGAATGCTGCCTCATTCAGACCCCGATTTTCGCACGCCGATGCGCGGCATGACTCGCGATGCCTACGACGCGGTGCAGGATGCCATTCGGCGGTATCGCGAACGGTGGCTGTCGCTCATGGAGACGTGGGACAAGGCACAGCAGCGGCTGGACCAGGAGTGGCTTTTGGGCACCGAGGCGAGCGACGACGTGATCGCGATGCTCGCCACGGCCGAGGCGAGGCCGCCGCTCGACGAGGTGCGAGGGGCATGCCAGTCGCCGCTCGATGCCCTGGAAAGTGCCCACGAAACGGCACGCGCCTTGGCCGAGGCGCTCGATGCGGATCTCGCATCCGCTTCCCTGCGCCTCGACAGCCTCTCCCATCGGGGGCGATCGTCGGCTCCTTTCGACGCGACGGTCGCCGAGGCGAGGAGGGCCCAGACGCTTGCATCGGCGGAAGTCGAGCCCGATCCCGTCGCCGCACGCGGTCGACTCGAAGCAGCCCGAACCAAGATCGATTCGATGATCGAAGCTGTGGAAGCGATCGAGGCGGCGGATGATCGCCGACGGGATCTGGTGGAACGCATCAACGACGTGCGGGCCCGGGCCTCGGCGCGGCGGGCGGAGGGCTGGTTGCTTGTGGAGCCTGGCGCTGATCCGGAAACCTTGCTCGACCAGGGCGTCGCCGAAGCCGACCTCGCAGCTCGCCTCCTCGACTCGGCCGACCTCGAGCATGTGAGGCAACGTTTGGGTCTTGCCGACGAGGCGGTCGCCGCTGCGGCGAAGCTGCTCGAAAGCGTCGCCGCAGCGCGCACCCGGGCCGAGCAGCTCATGCCCGGGTTGGCAGCCCGGCTCGACAAGCTCATCGCCGCGCGGTCGCGGGCCGAGACGGACCGCCTGCATCTCGGTGAGCGGTATGCCCACACGGCCTGGAGCGACGTCGCTGACAACCTGCTCGAGGCCGATGAGGCGCTGACCCATGCGCGGCAGTTGCTCGGCGAGGCCACCGTCGCGGCTGCGCCGGAGACCCAACACTACTTTCGCGCCGTGGCGGAGCTTGAAGAAGCGGAACGTCAGGCAGCGTGGTCCGAGTCGCTTGTCGCGGCGGTCGCCGAGCGCCGTCAGGACCTCGATCGCCTTGCGGCGTCGTTGCCCGCGCGCTTGCAGGCGAGCCGGACCGCGACTGGGGCGCTAGCCATCGCCCTCGATCGGCAACGGACGGACCGGGCACGGGCCGCTGAGCGGCGCCGGGAGGCCGAACGGCTTGTGGAGGTTGCCAGCGACCTGATGCGCGAGCCTCGCCCCGACCCACGGCAGATCGCCCGCGTCATCGATGCGGTCGATACGGCCGTGGCTCGCGGCGAGGAACTGGCCGCGGAAGACGAGCGACTGTCCCGGCAGGCGCGGGCTGACCTCGACGAGGCAGATGCCGCGATCCGTCGAGCCCGAGCCTGGTATGCGGAGGGTGTGCGGGTCGACATTCTCCCTGCCAAGGCTGCCCGCGACTCGGCCGAACGGCTGCTCGACCAGCAGCGATATGAAGACGCCATCCGCGCCGCGGCCGAGGCCTCACAACTGGCGCGGCTCGCCTATGCGACGGCCACCGCGGAAGCGGAGCGTCGTCGGCAGCGGCGCGAGGCGGCGCAGCGCCGGCAGCAGATGGAAGAAGCGTTTCAGCGCACGAGCCGTGGCGCCGGCCCCTGGGTCATCAACCTTCCGACCGGGCCGCTCTCAGGTCCAAGCCCATGGCGGTCGAGCGGATCATCATCACGTACGGTCACCCCACCACCCTCGAGCGACTCATCGGGAAGCGGCTGGACCCGCGACATCGCCACGGGTCGCTGGTAGCTCAAGCGCGCCGGGAGCAGGGTCGCCCGGGTCATGGAGCCGGCGTAGAAAGCCGAGCGAAGCCTGGAGGGCGAAGCGAGGATTTCTTCGAGTGCAGCGACGGGCCCGACGCCCGTCGCAAACGTCCGGCGACATGACCCGGGCGGCCCTGCGTTGGTCGCCTACCGCAGCTCGATCGCAGGGACATCGAGTTGGCCGATTCGCTCGTGGCTTCCGGCGGGCTGGGATGCCGATACGGGCTGGACTCCACCGGCAAGCTGGCCATTGGCTGCGGGACGCTGTTCGAGCGACTGCATCATGGCAACCACGCGCCCCCGAACGGCGGTCGGAATCCGTGCCTGTGCCGCGGCGGTGTCGATTACCCCGTCGAAAACGATCTGCCCCGTAAGGTCGCTCACCGTCAGCCGCGTGTCGTCACCGCGAGTGAGCTGAATCCGATAGTCGCCATCTTCGCGAAGCAGGGTCTCGTCTGAGAGACGCCGAAGCTGCGCTTCAGGGGCAACGCTCTTCGGCTTCGGGGGTTTCACTAGCGCCAGTGATGAGGCCGTCGGTCGGAGGCCGCGGACCTGCGGCGTTTGCCGGGCGATCTTGCCCGCGAGCGAAATCGAAACCGAGCGGCCCCCCCGAAGCACGGTGCATTCGAGCGGGTCTTCCGGTTCGGCCCACTCCAGGAGGGCGTCGAGTTGTTCTGGAAGGACGAGGATCTGGTCGTCGAGCCGCACCACCACGTCATGGGGCTCGAAGCCTGCGCGAGCGGCCGCGGATCCAGGCGTCACCGAGTCGACGACGAGACCGGCGCCCCGCGTGAGCGCGAGTTGCCGACGGAGCACCGGAGACGCACGCGAGAGCGTCATGCCGAGGCCTGCCGCCGGTGCGGGCGTCCTGGCGGCCTCGGACACCGGCACGAGATGCGATCGGCTTGGAGGCGGCCCGTCTGCGGCGACCGCCACCGGCGACAACCACACGGTGGCCAGCATGGCAAAGCAAGATGGACGGCGAAGACCAACAGCTCGAAGCGATGTCATGATCGATTCCGCAATCGGCATGTGACGGGAGTCCTGGGTCGACGAGCACACGGAAGCATGTCCACTCGCCGAACGGGTATGTGACGTTTTTCTCCGGTCTATGCCAGGGGATTCCTCCGAGATTTTTCGGGGGCGCGGAATTTGGAGAAGCAACGGCGGCGGCGGAGATTTGGGAACCCCCGGTTCAGGGGCAGGCCGCACAAGCCAGGGCAGAAGAACGGCCGAAACAGTCCCCCGTGGTGACGATTGATCGGCAGAGTCGATACCGACGGACAGGTCGGAGGGTCTGGTGCCCTCTGTTCGTCGGGTGTCGGAACAGACGGAGACGCGACATGCTCGCTCGTTGTGCAGTTGGGGCAGGTGTTCTCGTGGCATGTGGGTGGCTTGCGATCGCCGATGCAGCGCCCGGCCGCTTCTTTGGTGGGCTCACGCGAGCGAATCAGCCTTCCGGCAAAGTCGGCGGGCCAGTGCCCGACCGTCCGCCGCTCGTCCCCGGCACCGGCACCCTCGTCAAGAACGTCATCGACGACTTCGAGGACGAGAAGTGGAAGATGAACTACAACCACCCAAAGAGCTCCGAGGAACAAGACAAGCGGATGCGCGGGCCGCTCGCCAAGAGCACCAACGGCCGGTGGTTCGAGGGCCCGAAGCGGGGCATCCCCGACGTCGTCAAGCGGGTGGAACTCCCCGCTCCCGGTCTCGAGGGCAGCACCCATGGCATGCTCATGGCCACGCTCCACGCCGGCATTCCTGGCCGCACCACCTACACCATGCAGCAGGACGACCTGATCTACAACCTCGGCAAGTTCACCGGGGGCCGCGGCATGTCGGTGGGTGACAGCCCGAGTTTCGTCGTGCGGGTGTACCTGCCGCCGTATGAGCAGTGGGAAAAGCGATCGGGGCCGAGCTTCGGGTTTCGTGCCGGCTGCTTCACCCATGCGATCATCACGGGCGAAGATCATCCCGACAAAGGCAAGTATGGCGTCGAGGAATATTGGCCGGGCATGTTCATCTGTTTCGAGAGCAGCAGCGATCCCAAGTTCAAGGAAGATGGCGCCTACATCCGCATCCGGAGCGGTCGCAACGGCGGCGAGATCATGGGCAAGCGGATCGATCAACTCGGCTGGTGGACGCTCGGCATGTCGTTCACGCCCGATGGCGTCGTCCACTACTTCGCGAGCCCCGGCGTCGATGACCTCACGCCGGAGGACCACATGACCTCGCAGTATCCGTATGCCTACCGCACCGAATGGGTGAAGACGTTCTTCTTCAACGTCTGCACGCAGGACGACGGCAAAACGTGGAGCACGCCGTGGGTCATCGACGACCCGCAGGTGTTCTTCGTGAAGCGGCAGCAGATGGCCGCCCAGCCGACCACGAAAAAGTAGCCGCCTACGATCCTGTTCTTGAAAATCCGCACGATGGGGGCACGAGGCCTTCGAGGCCCGTGCCCTCACAGCGGATCTCGATGGCATCGGCGCCGCCCCTCTGGATCGTGCAGGTCGCGCTGCGGCCCGTGTCGAGGCCGCGTCCTTCCACGTCGATCCTCCAGGCATCGCCGTCACGGTGCCACGTGGCTTCAGCAAAGCGGCCGTCGCTCCCAAAAATCCAGGACCGGATCTCCTGGCGTTCCGGGTCCCAGGCGATGATCTCGCAGACCTCGTGCGATGCGGATCCGACGGCCGGCAGGAGGGCCGGGATCGCCGTGTCAGTCGGCTTCGGGGGCTGGCCAGAACCACTGTCGGGCGTGATGGAGTGACGGCGGACCAAGTAGGTTCCGCCGGCCCACCAATCGCAGCGGCTACCGGCGATGACACCTGGGCCGACGTTTTCCCAGGAGCCTACGAGCCAGGCGAGGTCGTCAAGTGGTTTCGGGCTGGCCGCAGCATGGGTCGCCCCCGCCTCGCGAACGCTCGCAAGTTGCCAGGCGTCATCATGCCGCACGGCCACGGCGGAGAACCGGCTGGCGATGACGTCTCCGTCTTCGTACGCCACACGCGACACGCCGTCGATCACCGCGACATCCTCGTGGAGGGGTCGGATGGACGCGACATCGATGTCGATCGTGGCGGCAGGATCGACATCGAAGAGGGCGGTAAACACCGCCTGCACGGCCTCGCGACCTTTCGTCACTTCGCCGGTGTCGAGGTTCACGTTTTCGGCCGCCGGAGCCCAGCAGGCCGCGGCAGCGACCGCATCATGCCGATTGAAGGCCCGGAGATAGCCCGTGAACATGTCGCGGATCTCCGCAATGCACGGAGCTTGGGCCGTGTCCGTGGTGTCGAGCTGCCTCGGCTCTTCGGCAGCGGCAGTCAGTCGCAGCATGCTTCCTGCGGAGGTCGCGATCATGGCGGGCATCGCGTCGCCGGCATGCGCGACTCGCGCTGGCGGCACGGCAGCCTTGCCGACACGAAACGGCTCGGCTGGCCTTGTCACGTTGGGGACGAGCCGGACGGGCCTTCGGCCACGGGCCGCTGCGGCGGGAAGTTCAGGCTCGGCGGCGACGGCATCGAACTTCGGCCGTCGCGAGATTTGGCTGTCGGAGCAACCACTTGTGATCGCGACACAGGTGAGCAGCAAAACCATCACGCGGCAACCGCCAGCAGCATCATGCAGCACAGAACGAACCCTCCGTTGGAATGACGACGGCGACTGGCGCGTCACCGCTCGAGATGCCCCACCCGGCCTCCGCGGGCGAAGCACCTGGAGAGCCACGATCCTACACGACGGCGCCAAGGCCGCACAGCCTCGCTGGAACGGGTCACTCGCCTCCGGCAGACGGTCAGGCCCGGCCCATGATGTAAGCCTGCACCTGAACCAGTTCGGTCGCGCATGTCGCAAAGCGGTGGGCGTTGATGTCGCCGATCGACACGACGCCCACGACCGACTCGTCGGGATTGAGAATCGGCACATGGCGAATGCGACGCCGCCGCATGAGATCGGCCACTTCTTCGATCGAGGTGTCGGGAGAGCAGCAAACGACCTCGCGGGTCATGACATCACTCACCGGTGTGGACTCGGGCGATCGTCCTTCGGCCACCACGCGCCGAAGCACGTCCCTTTCCGTGAAAATGCCGACGAGGCGATCCGATGCCGTCACCAGGAGCGACCCGATTGAATGCTCGTTCATGAGCCAGGTGGCCTGCCGGACCGTGGCCGTTGGCGATGTGGAAACGATGTGACGCGGCTTCGCCGCCAAGAGATCAGCTACGGTGTCCATCGCAGAATCCTCCCCCGGGTGCCCGTCCCTCACGAACAAAACACACTCCCCACTGATTTAAAGTATGGCGTCCGCGAGAGGTGGGTCGCAACCCTTGCGACGGGGAAATCGCCAGGTTTTGGCCCAATGTTGGAGCCCACGACCCCGCCTTCAGGGTAAACCCTGGTACAGGCCGTCAAAGTCATCCGGATTTTCCTGGCCCGACCCTTGAACGCCGGATTTGTCGACGTAACCTATCTATCTTATCAGGCGGCCGAGCGTTCGGTCGTCGCAGAAATCTGGTCCCTTCGACCGGCCGGCGTCAGGCGAGTTCCCGAGGCAAACCTGCTCGGTCCTTCCCGTTCGTTCTTTACTTTTGGAGGTTGGCGTGATTCGAAAACTTATGGCTTGCGTGATGCCGGCCGTCGCCGTCGTTGCCATGTGTTCAAGCACATGGGCCGGCGACTGCGCCTGCGGTGATGCGAGTGCCTGCTGTGGCACCCGCACGGTTTACAAAAAAGAGCTCGTGACCGAGATGAAGAAGGTCATGTGCACGGAATACAAGACGGAAACCCGCGAGAAGACCGTCACGGTCATGAAGCGTGTTCCGAAGACCGAAGAGAAGACCCGGATGGTCACGGTCTGTGTCCCCGAGACGAAGACGAAGACCGTCAACTGCACGGTCAACAAGAACGTCACGGAGACCAAGACCTGTGAGTACACGGTCATGGTTCCTTACACCGAAGAGGTCGAGCAGACCTACACGGTGATGGTTCCGGTCCAAGAGAAGAAGACCTGCACCTACACCGTCATGGTGCCGGTGAAGGAAGAGAAGACCTGCACCTACAAGGTGATGGTTCCCTACACCGAAGAGGTGGAGCAGAAGTACACCGTGAAGGTTCCCTACACCGAAGAGGTGAAGGCGACCCGGAAGGTGACCAAGCGCGTTCCGGTCGAGACCAAGAAGACCGTCAAGGTCCGTGGTGGTCACTGGGAGACGCAGATGGTCGAGATCCCCGGTGGGACCGACGCCTGCGGCTGCCCATGCCCTCCGAAGACCTGCTGCAAGAAGGTCTGGGTTCCGACGTGTGAGGACAAGGAAGTGACCTGCACGACCTACGAGTGCGTCACCGAAGAAGTTCCTTGCACCTACACCGTCACGAAGTGCCGGGACGAAGAGCGGACCCGCAAGGTCTGTGTCACCAAGTGCAAGGAAGAGGAGCGGACCCGCACCTACTGTGTCACGAAGTGCGTGCCAGAAGAGCGGACCCGTGAGTACACCGTCACCAAGTGCGTGCCGGAGCAGAAGACCCGCAAGGTCACGGTCACCAAGTGCAAGCCCGAGACTCGCACCCGCGAGTACACGGTCACGAAGTGCGTGCCCGAGACGGTCGCCAAGGAAGTCACCTACACGGTGATGGTCCCGACGCAGAAGGAAGAGAAGTACACCGTTTGCTCCTACGAGTGCGTCTCGGAAGAGAAGAAGGTGTCCTACAACGTCTGCGTTCCGGTCCAGGTCGAGAAGGAAGTGGCCGTCACCAAGTGCGTGTGCGTGGCCGTCGAGGAGCCCTGCTGCAAGGCTGACTGCTGCTGCAAGTCGGATTGCTGCGACTGCTGCGAGTCGAGCTGCTGCAAGAAGCGTGGCTGCCGTCGCTGCAAGTAAGCTTCATTTCTTCTGACGCGTTTCAAACCGAGGGCCGGGTGAGCAATCACCCGGCCCTCGCTGTTTTGTGACGCTGTCACGCTGAAGGCTCGGGGCTGTGGGTGTCGCTTCGCCGGACGTTCGCTACGGCCATCCATGGCCTTCGCTCACTCGGGGGAGACTGGCACTCCGCCCTCCGGGCTGCGCTGGTCTCCCACGCCGGCTCAGCAACACCCACAGCCCCGAGCAGTCCCCTCGTCATTCAGAAGACAGGTAGACAGGTTCACATCCTCTGCCAAACCCTAGGCTCCGGGCGACCCGTGTCATGGAGCGGGCGTAGAAAGCTGAGCGAAGCCTGGAGGGCGAAGCGAAGATTTCTCCGAGCGCAGCGGTGGCCACGATGGCCACCGCAAGCGTCCCGCGACATGACACGGGTCGCCCGGAGCACGCGTTCCATGCCGCAAGAGCATGAAGCACGGAGCTACCACGTGCGTTCCAAACCCAAGTTCGCACCAAACAAGAACAAGCTGCCGGCACCGTTGATGCCCGTGCCGCTCGTGGCGGTATCGGTGAAGTCGAACTGGTTCGGGGCGAGGGCCAGGCCGCTGAGCCAGGCGAGGTTGTAACCGACACGAAGCGACCAGTGCTCGCCGAAGGACCGTACGGCCGTGACGTTCATGCTCGAGAGGAAGCCGGTGTTGGTGGTTTCGGCCTCGCGTCCCATTCGGTATTCAAAACCTGGCACGAGGCCGGACGTGATCGGGCTTGTCGACTGGTGGAGCCAGGAGCCGCCGAGGCCCACCTTCAGGAATCCTTCGAGTGCCCAGACGTCCCACTGCCGGCGGGCACGGACGCCCGTTTGCACACCAAGCATGTTCGAGCTGGCTGCCGTGCGGTAGGCGGTCGTCGGCACGCTCGGATCGGTCGTGACGCGCAGGAAAGCCGTCTCGTCGACGCCGGCCCAGAAGAGGCCGCCGAGCCAGTCAACGGTGGTCGTGCGATGGACCCGGTGGCACGGATCCTTGGGGTTGCAGGTCGTGGTCGACCACGAGTCGGCCAAGAAGAAGTTCATCTCGGCGACGTTTACGGAGGACGTGTAACCGGCCTGGATTGCATTGGCCGTCTGCCAGCCGGGGACAGCCAGACCAAGATCGCCGGGAACGGCCAGGCCGTCGCCGAAGTCGGCCCTGTTCGCGGCGTCCATCCCAAAAACGCCCCAGTAGCCGATCTCCCAACCGTCACCGTGACAGTCGCGTTTGGAATGGAAAAGCCGCATGCCCGGCGTCGTTTCGAACACCATGCCCCGCGTGGTCATGACAGTGTTGCCCGGAGTGGGCGCGAGAGGACCGTAGAGGACGACCGGTTGGCCGTTGGTATCGTTGGTGCGCTCGAGAAAAAGCAGGTCGAACGTTGTCACCGACGAGCACTGGCACCGCTTCCGACACCCGTGGCGGCAAGCCTTTGGCGCCGCGAACACCGCTCCATCAGGACTCAGTCCGTCCGACCAGGCCGTATCGTCCGACAGTTCTTCCCCGGGCTCCACTTCTTCGGGAGTGGCGTCGCCCGGGCTCAAAATTTCAATCTCTGGGAGTTCGACGTCGGCCTCATTGTCGGCGCGAACGGTCGTGGCGCCCCGGAGCACCAATAGACCGACCAGCAACATGACGTGGCCCAAACGAATGGTCATGGCGACTCTCCCCCCTGACTGCGGCCCCCGAGCCGCCAGGTCGCACCGCTACAACCGGTACGCCCCCTCCGATCAGACCATCGGCGAATCTCGGGAGAATCATGAAAATCGTTAGGTTCCCCGGGGGCGCACGATGAACCGGGCAAACCGGGGGGAAAATCCGGCCCTGACGAGGCTGGCCTCAGGGCGGTGGCGGGGGGATAGGAGACCCGTTACGATCATGAAAACTTTCCGAAGTGCCGCAGAACCGGCGGCCGCTTGCACGCTTCCCGAGGACACCCATGGACCAGTTTCGCAGGATCCAAACCGGCAAGAAGGGGGAAATCTTCATGATCCTCTTCAAAGACAAGAAGATCCTCGACGACACGGTGCTCGACGAGATCCGGTCCGAGGTCAATCAGTTCCTGGGGAAGGCCTCGGGCCCCGACGTGCTGCTTGATTTCTCCGAGGTCGACTTCATGTCGAGTGCCATGCTCGGGCTGTTGGGGCAGCTCCACCGCAAGGTCGTCGGCGGGAAGGGCAGGCTGCGGATGTGCGGCATCAAGCCGGCGATCTTCCAGGTCTTCAAACTGACGAACCTCGACAAGCTCTTCAGCATCCACAAAGACGCGCCCGCCGCTCTGGCGACGTTCACCTGATCGCGAGGCACCCGCGTGGCTGACCCGGCGATCGGCGGCGTCGATGTCCTCATAGCTGAGGACAGCCGGATGCAGGCGAAGATCCTGCAGAAGCGGCTTACGGACGCCGGTCACGCCGTCCGCTGGGCGGAAAACGGTTCCCTCGCCCTCGACATGGCCCGCGAGCGCCGGCCGGACATCATCATCTCGGATATCGAGATGCCGGTGGCGACGGGCTACGATTTTTGCAAGGCGGTGAAGTCGGATCCGGCGCTTCGAAGCGTGCCGTTCATCCTGCTCTCCACGCTCTCCGATCCCGTCGACATCATCCGCGGTCTCGACGCGGGCGCCGACAACTACGTCACGAAGCCCTACGAGCCTGACTATCTTCTCGGCCGCATGGCCGCCCTGCTCGCCACGCCCCTCGGCGACGAAGACGAGTCGGCAAGCACGACGCTCGAGGTCTCGCTCGCTGGGCAAACCTTCAAGGTCAAGGCTGGCCGTCAGCAAGTCCTGAATCTCCTCGTCTCGACGTTCGAAAACGCCGTCACCAAAAACAAGGAGCTTGTGGTCGCCAACCAGGAGCTGTCGGTGGCCCGCGACAGCCTCGAGCGATCCAACAAGGAATTGGTCACGCTCAACGCCGAGATCTCGCGGATCAACGCCCACATGGTTCGCGATCTCGAGGCGGCGGCGAAGGTGCAGCGATCGTTGCTTCCTGCCGACGACGTGACGCTTTCGTCGCTTGACATCGCCTGGCGGTACGTCCCCTGCCAGGGGCTTGCCGGCGATTTTCTGAACATTTTTCAACTCGATGAGGAGCGCGTCGGACTTTTCGTCGTCGATGTGAGCGGCCACGGCGTTCCATCATCACTCATGGCGGTGACGGTCGGTCGCTTTCTGACGCCGAAGGTGTCCGACTCGTCGATTCTCGTTCGGCCAGGGCAGGATGGCCGCGTGGTTGTGGCGTCGCCGGCTGAGGTCGCCACGCAGCTCAATCGGCTCTTTCAAGCCGATGAGTTCTCCGGGCTTTACTTCACGATTCTTTACGGCGTGCTCCACGTGCCAAGCGGTCGGCTCGACTACGTCTCAGGAGGCCATCCGGCCCTCGTGCGGATTCCCGTAGCGGGGGGGCCGCCGGAGTTTCATGGAGCGGAGGGGTTTCCGATCGCGTTCGTGCCGGAAGTCGAATACGAACAGCGTTCACTCACGCTCCTGCCCGGTGATCGGATTTACTTGTATTCCGACGGCGTGCCCGAAGCGATGGACAAAGACCGCGAGGCTTACGGTGAAGAGCGCATGGCGGCGCTCCTCGACGGCACCCGTGGCGGTCCGCTGGCCCCGAGCGTGGCCGGGCTCCTGCACGAGGTCGAGACCTGGTGCCAACCGAACGGCCCGCTCGACGACATCACGATCCTCGGCGTCGAATGGAAGGGCTGAATGTCGATGGAAAATGCCATCCATGGCCATTTCCCATGTGGCACGCGTGGTGTTGTTCCACGGGTTGCGAACGGTCACGACTGGGCCGCGGACACGCCCTCTGGCTCGGCCAACAGCGGCCAGAGCGTGTCGATGCGGTCGGTGAAGAGGTCGCCGATGAGGATGTCGGTAATCAACGACTTGGCTTCGGCGTGCCGCCGCACCACATTGCCGAAGTTCAGGCCGTCGTAAAACGCCCGCACGAGCTTTTTCATTCGGTCCATGCCGGTGAGATAGCCAGGCCCCCAGGCGCCAAGCGCGGCAGCCGACGTGTCTCCCTGATCCAGGGAGTCGGCGATGGCATCCGCGGCGAGAGCACCGCTCTTGAGCGCGAGCAGAATGCCCGACGAGTAGAGCGGATCGAGAAACCCAAGCGCGTCCCCCACGAGTACCCAGCCGTCACCGGCGACCTGTTTGGATCGGTAGGAATATTCCTTCGCCACCCGAAACGGCTCGACACGCGTCGCTCCCTCGAGCCGCGGGATGAGTCCCGGGCACCGCGCGACTTCTTCCGCGTAGATCACCTCAGGATCTTTCGACTCGCGCCCCTGGAAGAGGTGCGAGAAATCAGCCACGACGCCGATGCTCGTGATGTCGTCCGCGAGGGGGATGTACCAAAACCAGCCTTTCTTGCCTTCGGTCTGGAGCACGAGGGTGGCACCGGCATCACGACCGCATTCCCGTGCCGCGCCCTTCCAGTAGGTCCAGATGGCCGCCTTCTTGAGGTCGGGATCCCACGCCCGCAGTTTCAGCCGATCGAGCAGCAGCCCACTTTGGCCCGCGGCATCGACGACCACCTTGCACCGAACCGTTCGTTCGATCCCTGATTCGTCGACCACCCGTACACCGGTCGCTCGGCCGGACTCGTTCAGCAAGACTTCGAGAACCCG
Organism: uncultured Candidatus Kuenenia sp.; assembly: GCA_964498325.1. Lineage (GTDB taxonomy): Bacteria > Planctomycetota > Planctomycetia > Pirellulales > UBA1268 > QWPN01. Next base: position 79,272 of record CAZCHF010000002.1, on the reverse strand, counting down.
CACTCCTTCCTCGACATGCACTCCCTTCGATCGGGCATTGTCGAGCAGGAGCTGATCGAAGTCCTGACGAGTCACCTGCCAGGTGCGCGAACTTTCGTGGTCCTTGTAATCGGCGAAGTAAAAGGGGGCCGAAAGCTTCCCTTCGTCCGACACGAATTGAACGCTGTGCTTTTCGACAAACTGGCTCTCGCGCATGGTTGGCAAGATGCCGAGACGATCGAGAACCCAGAACGTTTCGGGGATGAGCGACTCGCCCACGTGATAACGCGGAAACCGATCCCGCTCAAACAACGTGACCGAATGGCCGCGCTCGGCCACAAGCGTGGCAACGGTGGCTCCGGAGGGTCCGCCACCGATGACGACGACATCTGGATCAGCCTGACGAATCATGGAGACGCTCCTGGGCCGGCTGGCGGTACGACCAGCCCTTAAAGGCTAGGCGGCCCGCCAGTCGGCGTCCAGGCAACGATCGATCAGGAATTTTCGAACTTGCGGAGAGCCTCGAGGGTGGCCAGGGCCTTGTCGACGCCGCCGAGGCTGCCGACGACCTTCTTGGCCTCCATGAGGTCTTCGAGCGTGATATTCGACGCTTTCTTGACGCGAACGGCCGCCTTGGCAGCTCCCTTGGCAACGGCCTTCTCGGCACCACCGGTCTTGCGACGGCGACGCGGGCGGAAGCCCATCTTCTTGAGGACCATGCTCACCTGGGGCGAGGAGACCTCGACACCCTGCTTGCGAAGGACCTCGATGATCGTGACCGGGCGCGGCTTTTCGCCCTTGTTCTTCATCGTCGTGGCTACTTTGCGGATTTCATCCGACTTGTTCACGTCCTTCGAGCTCTTCGTTTCGGCCATCGGGTATCAATCTCCAGGAAAACGGTGAATGGCGTGTGGAACACGACCCTATAACAACCGATGGATTATACACGACATGTTACCATCACAACCCACACCGTTTATTTTGTGTCACGTGCGAACAAGTCACTCGTGACATACCCACCTTGGGGGAGTTCCTCTCGTTCATGCCGATCTCATCCATGAGTACATCCTTGCTCGCTCTGGCCGCGGCTGCGGGCGGGTGCATCGCCTTGCAAGCCGCCGCCAACGGCGCCCTGCGTCACCAGCTCGGTGATGCTCGTTATGCCGCATTTTTCTCAATCTGCGGGACCATGCTTACGGCAACGCTGTTCATGCTTGCCATCCGGCCTGTGATGCCCTCGATCGCCGCCGTTCGCACGGCCCCATGGTGGATGTGGATCGGCGGACCGCTCGGGGCACTGTTCGTACTGGCCGGCGCCGCTCTCACCCCTCGGCTCGGCGCCGCGACCTATATCACGGCCGTGATTGGCGGGCAGGTCCTGTTCTCACTCCTGCTCGACAACTACGGGCTCATGAACGTGCCGCAGCAAGGCATGACGTTTGGACGGCTCGCAGGTGGGATGCTCGTCGTCGGAGGAGTGCTTCTGGTGCGGTATGGCTGAAAGTGTGAAAGGCTGGTCGTGGAGCTGGATCAACCTGCTCCTCGACACGGCCCTCTTGATCACATTCACGGCTCTCTGCTTCGCCGCCGTGGTCGTTCGATTCATCTTCCCGCCGGGCCCCGCAGCCGACGGCTGGATGCTCTGGGGGCTGGATTACGACGCGTGGGGAGGTATTCAGTTTGCCCTGCTCGCCGTGCTGGCCCTTGGCATCCTCGTCCACGTGATGCTGCACTGGTCGTGGGTCTGTAACGTGATTGCCAGTCGCCTCAGAGGGCGTGGTGCCCGCGTCGATGACGGCCTCCAGACGATTTATGGCGTCGGTCTTTTGATCGGCCTTCTGCTCGCGGTCGGCGGCGGACTCGCCGCGGCCGTGCTCACGATCAAGGGACCTGTGTAGCCGGCTCGCAGAACGGGCACCCGGCTGCGGGTTTTTCCGAGAACGACAGGCCGCTTGCACCGCGGGCGATCGACACGCAGCCGGTCACGACCAGGCACCAGGCGGCGATTGAATGCATTCGCTTTCGCGCTGCCAGCCCGACGAGCGAACCTCCCACGCCCGTGGCCACCATCCCTGGTACCGTTCCGAGACCAAAGACGGCCATGATGCCCAGGCCTGTGACGACGTCGCCCGTGCTCCCAGCCAGCGCGAGCATGCCATAGAGCAGGCCACACGGCAGAAGGCCCGTGAACAGCCCGGCGAGAAACACGTCGGTCGTGGATCGACCACCGAGCAGAGCCTTGAACGCGGATGCCCCTGGACAGGCCATGCCGCCACTGACGCCTCGCTTCTTGATGATGCCTGTGGCGAGAAGCCCCTGGACCACCAGAAAGCCGCCGGCGACCAGGGCGAGGACCGCTGGCACATTCGTCCAGCCGGGCAGTTTTTGGGCGAGCCAGTTCCCGAAGAACGCCGCGGCTGCCCCGAGCACGGAGTATGTAAAGATCCTTCCCAGGGAATACCAACTCTGCCGCCAGAGGTTGGCCCGCGGCGAAGGTGCTGCCGCGCCGAGGGCCAGGGCAAACGGCCCACACATGCCCATGCAATGGGCGGTGCCCAAGAGACCCGCGCCAAAAACAAGTGGCCACTCGATCATACGAGCGCGTCCGCCGTCTCGAAATGTTTCATGTCAGAATCTCGAGCCCGTGCCAGGCCTGGAGCAATCTCGTCACGGCCAAGCCTGAGCGAATTGCCGACCACCAAAAGACTCGACGCGACCATGGCGACGGCCGCGAGTGCCGGATGTACGATCCCTGTGGCCGCGAGTGGAATGCATGCCGCGTTGTACGCGAATGCCCACACGAGATTCCAGCGGATTGTTCGTCTGGCCGCGCCGGCGAGGTCGACGAGCCAGGGCAGGTGACCCAAGTCATCGTCGAGCAGGCAGATCGGGGCGCTCCAGCGGGCGATATCGGCGCCACATCCCAGGGCGATACCGACATCGGCCGTCGCAAGTGCCGCGGCATCATTGATCCCGTCTCCCACCATCGCCACGGCACCGCCGCGCTTGAGCACCTCGATCGTTCGCAGCTTGTCCGTCGGCACCAGTGCCGCCTCGTGGCGGACGACAAGCGCGTCGGCGACGGCCGCCACCCGGGCTGGCTGATCGCCGGAGAGAATCAGGACATCCCTTCCTCGTGACTCGAGACCGGCGACGGCCGCAGCCGCCGACGCACGCACCTGCTCGGCCGTCCAAAACGCCGCCACGACACGTTCTTCGATCGCCAGCACACAGCGTGACTCCCAGAACGCTCTTGGAACGGCACCGACGACTTCTTCGATCCAGCGCCGGCTGCCGAGCCGCACGGTCTGGCCCGTAGCCGGATCGATGCCTTCCACACCGGACCCCGCCACGCTCCTGGCATCACTGACGGTCGTCGCCTCGATGCCCTCACGGACGGCGGTGTCGGCAATCGCCGCAGCCGTCACATGCGTCGAGCCGCGCGCGAGTCCGGCAGCGAGCCCGAGGACCTCCTCACGACTGAAACCCGCTGTCATCTCAATGCGTTCAACACGGCACCCGGTCGTGAGTGTGCCGGTCTTGTCCAAACAAAAGACGTTCACGCCGGCGAGTTTCTCGATCGCATCGCCATCCCGCACGAGCACCTGCCTCCGCATGCAGCGTCCGATGGCGGCCCAAAGCGCCATCGGCGTGGCAAGTCCGAGGGCACATGGGCACGACACCACGACCACGGCAAGCCCCGCGAGAACACCTGCCGCAAGCCCGCGATGCCACCAGTGGAACCCACAGGTGATCGCCCCCACGACGAGCACCGTCGGCAAAAACCATGCTGTGATCCGGTCGGCCAGCCGCTGCGTCGCGCTCGCCCCCACGGCTGCGTTCACCGCTGCGATGAGTTGCTCGAGCGTTCCGGCTCCCGGAGCCGCCGTCGCCACGATGACGATCTCGCCGTCCAAATTCGTCGTGCCACTGCGCACGATATCGCCGGGCCCGCGCACGACCGGCTCGCTCTCGCCGCTGACGGTGCGCTCGTCGAATTCAGCACGCCCACATTGGATCCTGGCATCCACGGGCACCTGTTCACCGGGCAGGATGCGAAGCACGTCGCCGACGGCCACATCGGCCAGTGGAATCTCGGCCTCGACACCGTCTCGCACGCGTCGCACCCGATCGGGCAAGAGGGCTTCGAGATCGCGAAGCGCCGCGGTCGTCTGGAGTTTGCCCGAGGCCTCAAACCAGCGGCCGAGCGTGACGGCCAAGAGCACCATGCAGGCCACTTCAAAATAGACATGCCCATCCCCTTGCCAGGTCGCCCAGGCCGAGATGGCAAACGCCGCCGCCACGCCCGCCACGAGCAGACAATCGATCGACACTCGCCCGCGCCGCGCGTCTGCAATCGCTGATTCCACGAGCGGTCCCCCGAGCAGAAACAGCACGGGGACGGTGAAGACGAGCGACGCGTAGCGAGCGAGGTCGTAGAGGACCGCCGCTTGTTCGCTCCCCTCTACCCCTGTTCCTTCGGACCAGAGAAAAAACGTGAAGACCATCACGTTCATCGAGAAGAACGCCGCGAGCCCCAGGCAGGTCATCATCCAGCGGGCCTGGCCGTCGGCGCCGCCTGAGCCCGTGATCGAAGCGGCAAACCGGCAGCCTGAGCAACAGTAGCAGGGACCGTCGCCCACACGACTGCTCACCGGCAAGCCGCAGTAGTCACAGGCGTTGGCATTCGGGGGAGTCATTCGATATTCCGTCCGGAGATTCGATTATCCCCCCGCCGGGCTTGCATGCCGCCTTCGCACGCAGCGGGCAAAGCCCGCGCCGCGTGCGTGTCTCCCAAAACGGCTCCTGGCTCGGGGTGGCCCGTGTCATGATCGACGGCGTGGGAGACCAGCGCAGCCCGGAGGGCGAAGCGCCAGTCTCCCCCGAGTGAGCGAAGGCCATGGATGGCCGCAGCGAACGTCCGGCGACATGACACGGGCCACCCCGAGCCCACGCAGGACGCTGACATCACATGCCCGTTTCACGGACGTTCCAAGAGTTCTATCTGCATCGCCGGCAGCAGATACCGGATCGTGTAGACCACCGCGAAAATCCAAAAGCCGATCCAGATCGCTCGCACATACCACGGGATGTCGTTGCCCACGTAGTCGTGGAATCGGTGCTCGGCCCGGGGCGACTTCTCGGCAGGCGGAGACGAAGCAGTGTCTGGCATCGTGCAAAATCCTAGGAGGCGTGGCTGCGAGCCTGGCTGGCCGCGTCGATCTTGGCCTCGTTGTCGAGGAAGTCGTACTTGGGGCGTTCGACGTCGCGAAACATGCCGTTCCACGAAGCCCAGAGAAGCATGCAGAAGAAGCCGCCGCTCGCGAGGAGATAGTTCAGAATCGGGGCGACGGCGAATTCCCCGCCGCTCTCACCTCGCGAGATATGGACGAACTCGATGAACTTTCCGAGGAAGCCATACATGCTGGGGATGAGGATCAAGACCGCCATCGCGATCGTGATCCACGCTTGGCGACTCATGCGGCTACTCATTGGTCACCTCGGCGAGCTCCTCGTAATACGGATACTCAGGCAGCCATGAGCCGAGCCACTGGATGTAGGTGATCAGAGCGAGGCCGCGTCGATTCGGCTTGTCGGGAGCGCCATCGAAGAACCACGGGTATTCGGGCATCGGCGAATTGTTTGACACGACCGACGGCTTGAAGAAGTGGACGGCGTGCCAGTCGTTGCCGCGGCGGCCTCCCTCTCGGGAGAGATCGGGACCGACCCGGCGGGTGCCGAACATGACCGGCCGCTGGAGCTCGTTGTCGTATTCGTGGGTGTCCGAGACGGGGCCGTATCGCAGCGACTCGTTCGACACCGGGCGAACGAACTGGCTGTGGCAATGCCAACAAGCCTCGCCGATGTAAATCTGCCGGCCGAGCCGGAGGGCCTCGGCACAGTTTTCTTGCGTGGGCTCACCGAAGGCGGCCTTGAACTGCTCCGGATACCGCTCCGAGAGGTCGCGGAACTGGACCATGATCCGCTTGTTCTCGGCGACGAGCTCCTCGACCGATTTCTCCGGACGGTCCTTGTACATGATCATCGGCACGACGCCGTTGCCGAGAAACGCGAGCAGAAAGAAGCCCACACCCGCGATGAAGAAAATTCCCGCTTTGCTTTCGAACATCAATAACTCCTACGCGGCGTGGCCCAGGACTTCGGGCCCATCGATCGGCTCGGCACCACGCCAGGTCATCCACAGGTCGTAGAGGAAGCAGAGCATGCCGGCGAACATCGCCAGGCCAGCGAACACGCGGGTGATCCAGAAGGGCTGGGACCCATCGGTCGACACGTCCCACGGCTGGAGCGAGGCCCAGTAGTAGCCTTGGAACATGCCGGCGAGCGTGAGGTCGCCGAACATGACGAAAAGACCGCCGGCCGATAGCCAGTAGTGGTAGGTCAAGAGCTTGTAGCTGTACCAAGGCCGGTTCAAGAGCCGCGGGAAGAGCTCGATCATGATCCCGAAGAGCCAGAGGGAGAACACGCCGAACATCACGAGATGGGCGTGGCCCACGACCCAGTCGGTGAAGTGGATGAGCTTTTGGAAGGTGAGGGTCACCTGAAGGGCGCACTGAAAGCAGGTGATGAAGTAAAAAACCATCCCGGTGTAGAAGTAGCGGATCGGCAGGTTCGTGAAGAACAGGGAGCCGCGGCCGGCGAGCGTGCCGAAGAAGTTGATGACGACCGTCGCCACCACGAGCTCCACGGCGATCGTCGAGATGACAGCGCCATACTGGAGGAACATGGGGATCGGCGTGTAGAGGAAGTGGTGGATGCCCTGGAGGGGATAGAAGAAGGCCAAGCCCCAGAACCCCACGAGCGAGAGGCCGTGGCTCCAGACCGGCTTTTTCAAGAGGATCGGCACGAAGTAATACATCAGGCCCCAGCCGAGGGGCGTCACGAAAAGGCCGACGAGGTCGTGGATGAAGAGGCCACCGATGGCCCCCGCGCTCGTGCCGCCGACGGTGTATTCAGGCAAGAGATTCCCCATCGCGTAGGTGAGGAACGTCCAGACGAAGGCCGCCATGAAGTACCAGAGCGTGACATACATCGGCCCTTTGCTCTTGGCGATCGGCACCATGAAGTTGACCGCGACCAGGGCGAGTCCGAGAAGGGCAACAGGGTCGATCCAGAAGGGAGTCTCGCCCCATTCGAGCCCTTGGGCTCCGAGGCTCATCGGAAGTTTCCATTCCTTCGCGAGCTCGAGCAGCCAGGCCTGATCCTGAAGCGACGGGCCCACGATGAGGGCCGCGGCCGTCGAGAGCACGATGAACTGCCACGCCACGAAAATGAACCAGTTGAGCGCCTTGCTCGCGACGGGGTGGAACGTGAGCCGCGGCACCGCCCAGTTGAGGGCTCCGAGAAACGCGTTCGCCAGAAAGCCGTAGGCGATCGCGTTGGTGTGCACCATCCGCCAGCGGCCGGGAGAAAAAAGTTCGAGGCCCCGCAGCGGATTCCAGTGGACGAGCTGGAGGGCCATCAGGATGCCCGCCAGCATCGAGATCGTGAGGTATGTCAGGGCCGCGACAAAAAACGCGATGACGATCTTCTGATCGACGAGCTCTTCGTGAGAAGGCACTTCGGAGTGCGTAGCGGCTGTGGCTGCGTGGGTCATGCGTCGTCCGTCTGAAGGCGGTAGGGATGGAAGAGACCCCACGGGTAGATCACGGCCATCGTCCAACCAAACACAAGGTGCGTGGCCAGCGCCACCCACCACGGGAGATAGACGGGGTCGGTGCTCGTGATCCAATTGCCGCCGAAGAGCAAAGGCTGGATCCACGACAGGAGCACGTAGAAATTCACAAGCCAGACGATGATTGCGAGCACGGTCGTCCACACGAGTCGGCCCGTGAGGCTCGCCGTCGAGGCATACCGCGTGAGCACGACATGAAAGACGATGCCCAGGAGCATCCCCGTGGCGATATAGAGAACACAGCCCATCGCCAGGGCGAGGCCATTGTCAAAGGCTGGATCCAAGGCACGGCCGCCGAGGCCGAACGTGAGATAGACGCGAATGAGCTGGAGCGGGTCTTTGCCGGCGATGCTTGCCCCGATGATGTTGAACATGAGGCTCACAAGGGCTGCGACCATCCCCAGGAAGAAGCCCGTGGTGGCGTAATAGGTGAGGTAATAGCCGCGGCGGGCCCATTCACCGGCGGCCCGCCCAAAGGCTTCGGCGTCGATCTCGGCCTGAAGCCGGGCGGCTTCTTCACGCAGCTTTGTCAGCCGGGCCTCGCGTTCGGCAAGCGTCTCGGTGCTCATCGCAGCGCCTCCCGTGCAACGAAGTCACGCGGCGATGATGCCTCGACGCTCGCCGCTTCCTTCGCAGGGGCCTGTTGTTCAGCGGCCTGCTTCTGGAGGACGTCGAGGATTGCCTCGTGATCGTCCTGGGCCACCTCGTTGTTCTCGATGACCGAGGTGACAAAATGGACAAGATGCCAGATTCGCTCGCTCCGCTGTTCGGGCGTTTCACCGATGGCCGTATTCGGATCCTTACTCGACGGCATCGGCGTGCCGTTGATACCCGAATAGATTCGCCGGTAGATGTCGACTGGGCGGCGGCCTCCGTGAAGCATTCCCATCGTGAGGTCGGCCGGATAGGCGGTGCGGCCCCAGATGTCTTGGCCCACGTCGGCCGACTTTGAGCCGCGGGCGTTGGTGCCGTGACACTTGACGCAGTAGAGCTCGGCAAAAGCGATCGCGCCGGCATGGATGGTCTCGGGAGTGCGGGGCGGGTTGACCGTGATCGGACGGACCAACTCGTCTTCGGCCCGCTTCCACGAGGTCGCGATATCGGTCACGTACTCAGCAACCACCTCCGGATCGAAATCGTCTCCCTCATCGAGCTCGGTCTCGGCCTCGCGAACGAGTGCAATCTCCAGTTCACCCCGCGAGGCCAACACCATCACGTAGTCGATCACCGCTTCCGTATCCTGCTCGGACAGGAACCGGAAGGGGGGCATGCTCGTGCCTTTGGCGCCATATTTCAGGATCCTGCGGAGATCTTCCCGCCGGGGCTTTGAGCCTCGTGGCGTCGAGGTGAACTTGAAGACGCCATTGCGGTAGTCGCGCGGTGGCGGGTTCAGGTAGGCCCCGGCCGGCCCCTTGCCGTCGCCGGTGGTCCCGTGGCAGCCGGCACACTGGCTGGTGTAGACCTCACGGCCACGTTGGAGATGAAGTTTTTCGAAGCCCGGAGCCTCACTGCCGGCGATGCGGTAAACCCCGTCGTCGGGGCGGTCCTTGGCTGTGGCTGGATTGTCTTCCTCGGCTGCCGCCTCGTAGACGGCATAGGCCTTTTCGACGGCCGCCTCGTCGGGCACGGCCATCTTGGGATTGGCCGGCGTGCCGTGAAACATCGCGAGATAGGCCGCAATTTGGGCCTTGTGCTTGGCTGGCAACTCGAGCTTTTCGGTATCGGCCCGCAGTTGGAACGTGGCGTCGGGAAGCCGCGAGCATCCGACTCCCGCCACGGCGACAAGGAGCCAGGTCACTGGGTCTAAGCGGTGCATCATGCAGAGGTCCGAGGACGATCATCGGTCGGGCCACATAGGAGTAGCACGCCGAAATTTTTGCACCAAATGGAGCGAGAAATTTTTCGTCACCGCTTGCAGGTCGGCATCCCTATCGATGACGATGGAGGCAACGCGGGGGCCACTCGGCAGCCTGCCACGAACGACTTGCACCGACGCTCTCCAGGATTTCGCACATCACCATGGCAAAAACATCCGGCCGCTCTTCCGACATTCAGGCGATCCTCACTGCAGCCGAGAAGAAGGTTCTCGACGGCACGCTTGGGGAGTCACTCGCATCCGCCACCAAGCAACAACTCCAGGCCTTGCGCAAGCAGGCTCGAACCTTGCGTGACAAGTGGCACGATCTCTTCAAGCGACAAACGCTTGCCACGAAGCGCAAGCCGGTGTCGACGGATCAGGCCAACGCCCGGTCGCGCGAGAAAGCTGATGTGTTCGGCGATGCCGTCAAGCGGGTCGAAGCACAGCTCGTGGCGATCGCCGCCAAGGTGACCGGCACGAAACCTTCAAAAACCAAGACAGCCGGAGCCGCCACCAAGAAGGATGTGGCTGCGACCGCCGAGACACCTGCCGCTCCATCGCGAGCGCGGGCCAAGAAGGTCGTGCCAAGACCAGTCACGTCGAAGAAGGCGAGGCAGGCCGGCAAGCTCAGGGCGCTCGCTGCCGAAGGCACCGGTCAACCCATCACGTTCGACGTGAAGAAGCAGCGCGCGGCCAAGGCGAGTGCCACCCGTGCCCGACTCACGATCGACGGCGAGGGCACGAGGCGAAAAGGTTTCGTTGCGGCGAACACGAAACGGAACCAGGCCCGCCGCGACAGCCGCTGACGCAGAGAACCTATTCCTGCGACACCGACGGCTCGATCCATGCGCCGTGCGTGCCGCGGAGGCCGGCCTCGCAATAGATGAGCAGTTTCAAGAGTTCGACATCCTTGACTGAGATGTCGCACACCTCGACGACGCCGGTCTTCGTCATCTTCGGCGAGTGCCAAAGCTCTTTGCCATCACCGTACACATACAAATAGAAAGGCGCGCAGTATTGTTCCCGAACACTGTCGTTCACCGCGACCTTCGACCAGAACCGCGAAAACTTTTTGTCGAGCTTGTAACTGACGCTGTACCACGGCGAGCGGCCGTGTTGGAGGATGCCGTGCGGTGAATACACGCCGCCCGCGACCACGGGATACGTGAACTGCCCCGGCAGCGGACCGTGCCCCGACAGATCCTCACCCGACGGTTTCATGTCGGAGAGATAAGCGAGCCCGGGCTTGCCCACAAGCGGGCTTGCAAATCGCTCCAGGCTCGACGTGTCGATATTCCACGCCGGCGGCGTCGGCGGTTCGGGCCGACGTCGGGGCGGAGGCGGCGTCTCCCTGACAGGGGATGGGGAAGCGGGCTGAGGAGCCGAGGCAACTTCTGTCGACGCCTGGCCGACATCGATCGCCTTGTCGATCGCGTCAGCCGTAGGCTCCTTCGCTCCTGACGAGCGCGGCGTCACGGAAGCGAACTGCCATCCGATGACACCGACGATCCCTGCGGCCAGAAGCGTGCCGGCCCCCAGCATCCAAGGCTGCCAGGGCGCTTTCGCGCGACGCGGAGCACGCGCCCTGACGGTCGTTCGCCCCGCGTCCACGACGACGGGTCCGTGCCATGCCGGCTCGGCATGCAAGGCGCGAAGGCGCTCGACCACATCGGAAGCGGAAGCCGGACGATGCTCAGGCTTCTTGGCCAAGAGTTGTCCGATCAGGTCGCTGAGTTCATGCGGCACATCGGGATCGTGATCGGTCACCGGCGGCGGATTGAACGTGGCCAACTTCGCGATGACGGCCGCAAATGATTTCCCCGGGAAGGCGAGCCCACCGGTCACCATCCGGTACATCACGCAGCCGAGGCTGAAGAGGTCGCTGCGATGATCGACCACGCCGTCGGTCGCCTGCTCCGGAGACATGTAATGCGGCGTGCCGACGACATAGCCTGTCTGCGTGAGGTTGAGGTCTGTCTCCACCGGCCGCGACAGGCCGAAGTCGAGAATCTTCACCTTGCCGCTCGGCAGGATCCAGATGTTGGCCGGCTTGATGTCACGATGGACGAGCCCCTTCGCGTGGGCCGCGGCGAGCCCCTCGGCGATCTCTCGGCTCCAGCGGATCATCTCGTCGAGGCTCGGCTTGCCCCGCGCGATCCGCGCTTCGAGCGACTCGCCTTCCAGGAGCTCCATGGCAAGGTACGGCAGACCGTTGATCTCACCGACCTGATAAATGGCCGCGACATGCTCACTGGAAAGCCCCGCGGTCACCTGGGCCTCGCGCAGCATGCGTTCCTTCGCGAATGGAACGGTCACTTCCTTCAACACCTTGATCGCGACCGAGCGCTGGAGCACGGTATCGATGCCCTTGAACACCGACCCCATGCCCCCCTGACCCAACAGGTCCACGACCCGGTAATGGTCGATGCTGCCGAGGTCTCCCGCTTGGAGCGGTGGCCCGAGGAACGGCGGCTTCTCGACTCTCGCCACCTCATGGGCCGCCGTCGGCGCGCCGGCGATCTTTTCCAGTGCGGTCTGGCACCGTGGGCAGCGCTCCACATGCACGGCAATCCGCGATGACTCGCTCGGTTCGAGGCGGCCCGCCGAGTAGGCGATCAAGTCGCTCGCAGTCAGGCATGCTTCGGGGTCGGTCATGTCGCTTTCTTCAGCCACAACGTTTCTGGCGCTGAACGAACCGCTACCACGCCCACGCTGCGTATTGTGGTCTCGACACGACCGACGGTCCAGAACGCACGCCCCCCGTCAGGAGCATCACTGGAGTCCTCGGAATGCTGTCTTTCCGGCACAGGGCCGGCATTGTGGGTGGTTTCTGACCCCGTTACCCTCCTCCGCCCATCGTGACGGCTTTGGAAGGACCTGCGCCCGTGCCAACATGCCTGTGTCTGCGCCTGCCAGTCATGGCACTGAACGCCGCCACGGTGGTACTCGCATTGATGCCGCCAGTGGTCGCGGCCGATCCCGTGTTACCGCAACCGCACGCTGCCGATCGTGTCGCCCTCTTGCCACCGGTGGAGTTCAACCTCGAAGAGAATTTTTTTGCGAGTGAGCCAATCGCTGACGCTGATCCCGACCCGGTGCCACAGCGGCCACGCCGAGGGGGTGGCCCCTTCGGTTCAGCGGCTCCGGTTTCGCTCAGCGGCTTTTGGGCGCCGGCCACCGACGTCGTGGGGCAACCGGCCACGCTCGGAATGAACGCCCAGTTTGCCCGCGTGGCCATGCCGCTGGTGCGGCCCGTCGAGGGGGAACCACTCTGGATCGGCATCACACGGTTCGGTCGGCTCGAACTCGCGACCGACGCGATCCTGCCCGACTCCCTCGAAGCCGTACCCGAGCAGCTCTGGCTCGTCGAAACGGGCCTGACCCACATCCGGCCGCTCGACTCAGGTGGCACCCTCGGCGGCACGTTCCTCTTCGGCTCCGCGAGCGACAAACCCTTCGCCGCCGGCCGCGACCTCACGCTCATGGCGATCGCCTTCTGGAACACGCCGGCAGCGAATGAACGCGACGAATGGAATTTCAGCGTCTTCTATTCACCCACGTCGCAGCTTCCCTACCCGCTGCCGGGCATCGCCTACGGTTGGCGGCCGAGCGAAGCCTTCGAGGCGAAGCTCGGCGTGCCGGCATCGCTCGAGTGGCGACCGGATGACAACTGGACGATCTCGGCGTCCTACTTCCCGTTGGTAAATGTCAATCTCGAAGCGCGCCGGAAGCTTGGCCACAATTGGTCCTTCGTGAGCTTCTATCGCACCGACACACAGATCTATTTTCTGGCCGACCGTCTGCTCGACGACGAGCGCTTCTTTGTTTTTGACCAGCGCGCCGCCATGGGTTTCGAGCGATCCCTCGGCGGCGGCTTCACGATCGAAGCACTCGCCTCCTGGCTCTTTGACCGCGAACTTTTTCAAGGCGATAGCTTTACGTCTGGCCGCACCGATGTCGTCGAGTTCGATCCTGGCCTCGGCCTCTCGCTGCAGCTTCTTTGGCGAAGGTGAGTGGTCCGCTCGGGGTGGCCCGTGTCATGTCGCCGGACGCTTGCGGTGGCCATCATGGCCACCGCGGCGCTCGTAGAAATCTTCGCTTCGCCCTCCAGGCTTCGCTCAGCTTTCTACGCCGGCGAGCATGACACGGGCCACCCCGAGCTGCGCTAGACGTCGTTTACTCACGCACGTTGCGGATCGGCTTGTTCGAGTTATTGCGATCGCGTTTCCACAAATCACTGATGCAAAATGTTTGCGTTCGGCCCTTGACGATCGCGATGCGTGGAAATAGTTTGCCGCGGTTGCAACTGCCCTCCCTTCCTCCGCCTTCTCCCGCCAATACCTTTCCGAGGCCATCATGGTGTTTTCCTGGGTGCGCCGACGCTCCTCGTCGTAGCTGAAACAATCCCGTCGACGAAATGCCCCCCCCCGTTCGCGGCTGGGCGTTGAAGCGCTCGAGGCTCGTGCCCTCCTGGCGGTGACGATCGGTGATCCGGCAGAGTTGATTCCGGCGGGCAACCTCGTAAAGAACGGGAGTTTTGAGGATCCGGTCATCACGAGCTCCCATCACTGGAATGTGCTTGCTCCGGGCCAGTTGCCCGAGTGGACCATCCTGAGCACACGCAGCACCATCAAGGCCGAAATTCAGGAGATCGGTATTTCGTCGTGGCGGCCTCCCAAGGGGAAGGGCAGTCAGTGGCTCGAGCTCGACGGCGACGAAAACGGTCCCGGCAAGAAGTGGGATGCTACGGCAATGGGCCGTGCTGAAGAGGGGCTTTACGCGATCCGGCAAACCCTGGTTGTCGAGCCGGGCAAGCCATATGCGCTGATGTTTGACTTCGCAGCCCGGCCTGGAACGAAGCAGAACGAAAACGAGATGAAGTTCAGCGTGCTCGGCATGGATGACAAGCCTCTCAAGCATGCTGGTGGCGACGACGTGGCAGGCGTCATCCTCGCAGCTCCTCACCAGATCGTCGCGAAGAGCACGCCTCCTGTGTGGCAGACCGCGACGGAGATCTTCGTCGCCCCGGCAAGCGGACAGGTCAAGATCGAGTTCGAAGGGCTCGGACCAAACAACACCTATGGCATGTTCCTCGACAACGTCGTCGTCGTGCCACTTGCCAAGATCGATGTCGATGTCGATAGCGACAACTCTGGATATGTCGAGGGCTCCGCACTCGAAGACGCCATTGAGGACATCGAGGGTGTCGACGCGACCCCGGGCCTGTATCTCCAAGTGCAGGACGAAGACACTGACGGTGACGGCATCGTCAACTGGGCGGATGGATTCGATGGCCTCGGGGATGGCGTCAGCGAGGACGACGTCTCCCTTGGAGCCTCGTTCGCCCCACTTTGGGTGCGGATTCCGGACTGGGCCTACGCGCCTGATGCCACGCTGGAAATCACGTACTCCGCATCGGCCCCTTCCGCACTGGTGATGGACCCGCACTACCTCACATGGGACCGCCCGTCTGATGGTCACCTTCGGATCTGGACCAAAGACGCGTCCGTCACCCGCTCCCGCGATCCGGTCCAGGAAGGCGGCGACTATGTCGCCCCAACGAGCGAAGCCTCGCGTTCCTACACGCTCGCGGAACTGGGGCTCGTAGCCGGCGATAACAAACTTTTCCTGGAAGCGATTCGCGAAAGCACCTCGACGGCTCAGCAAAAGATCGACTTTCGGCTGACGCCGCGCATTGGTGGCAACCCAGCCTCGTTCGTGCTCGAGGACACCGTTCGCGTCACGACCGCACGCATTGAAGTGATGGCCGATAACCGGGATGGCACCGCCCCCTTTCCGACGTTCGGCCTGACGGCCACACGCATGCCTGATCCGAACGCCGGACTCTCGGGCCTGGTCCCCGAATTCTCACAGGCCTACACGATCAATATCTACGACCCGCGCGGGCCCGAAACGATTCACACGGTCTATGTGGCCGACACGCCACTTGCCCTCGCTCCCGCCGGTACTGCCCGTTACACCACGCCGGTGCAGTTTCTGCCGGTGCCGGAGGAAGACCTGCCGCTGGTCGATGCCGACGAGGCAGTCGATGGGCTTCTGGGTGGGCCACTCCGCCCGTCGGACGTCATCGGCGACGCGATCGTCGTGCCTGTCTCGGGTCCAACAGTCGAGATTCGCTACAACGGGAAGGCGACGTTGTCGAAAATCACGTCCGCGATGATGGAGGAAGCCGACGCCTTGTTTACCGAGGTCGGAAGCGAAGTGGCCAAAAGCATGGAAGACTTCGATCCCTTAAATGCCAACGGGAAGAACATCGCGGGTAACTTCGACGGGCCTGGAACTTATAACCCGCGAAATCCCGGTGCCCTGGGCATCGAGTTTGAAGCACGTTTGCACCGGCGATTCAGCGAATTGGCAGCACAAGGGAACGCGTTGGCAGGGCAATTTCTTTCAGGGATCGTCGTTGACCGGACCAACGGGAACGTCGTGGCGCAGGCGGTCGAGGACACCACCCAAGTTGACGTCCTGTTTGTGAAGAAAGGATACGTTCCTGAGGTTGGGAAGCGCCTTGACACCACTAAAGTACTGGTGTTTGAGGTCAAGACATCTGCTGCTGGGGATGTCCCACGCGACCAACTCAACCGGCTCAAGACCCTGACCGGGCAGCCCGTTCGCAGCATCCATTCGCCCTTGAAGTACATTGCCGACGGCACGGGGAGTTTTAAGGTGGCCCAGAACACGAAGTTCAGGGCCTTCGTGAACATGCTGAGTGCCTTCGGAAAGCGACTTCCCCAGGCCGCGCAAGGAGCCCTCGCTGTTGGAATCGGCCTCCGCGCGATGAGCGCAGAGGCTGTCGTTGCAGAAGAACAGTTAACGGGAGCGTTGGAAGCGAATATCAACAAGTTTCGAGAGACGAGTCAAGACCATGAGCGAAAGTTTATAATGAATGATGGCTGGAACATTATTAAAGAGATCATGCGAAATCGCGGGATCGAGCTTGACAACCACTCGCAAGCGATGGTCATGCGAAGCATTTATTTGGCTCGGCCGTAAGCGGTATCTATTCGACGTCGAGCGTTGTGGTCCGAATTGATCGTCGCATAGACTGATGGGTTGCCCGGTGTCACACAGGTCCCAACTACAATGCGTGTGCTCCGAGTGCCCATCGTTCGCAATGACCTGTCAATTGGCCGAAATCATACGGAACACCTTGGATGAATCTCTTTTCTTTGGCCGTACTTCTGTCGACATTCATGACTGGCGTTCTTCACGGAGATGACATGACACCTGAGCAAAAAGAACGGCAGAAGAAGGCGGTCGCCACGGTGCAGCGGCTCACGGGCGACCGATATAGTGTCGAATGGGATCTCAACGACAAAATGACCAGAGTGGCGATTAACGGCGTCCCTGCTGACTCGCCGGAAAGCATTTCAGAGTTGCTCGGGGACCTCGGGCAATTCCGGGATCTTGAGCTCTCGCGGGCGGTGGCGAACGACCAGGAATTGCAGGCTGTCTCTCGCCTGACGTTTCTTGAGTCGTGCGCGATTAGCGGCGCGCTGGTAACAGACGATGTCGTTTCTTACCTCCTGCCCCTAAAAAATCTAGAAGGCATCGTTCTATCGAACGGCCCCCTTACCGGCGCCAACCTCGGGCGCCTCCGAGCATGCCCCAAACTAGCGTCGCTCTATCTAGGCCATCTCAAGGAATTCTCACCGGAAGCCGCGGGCCAAATCTGCGAAATTTCATCACTCCGGCGGTTCTCCGTGTACTTTACGCCATTCAAGGATGCCGATGTCGCCACATTGGCTCGAAACAAAAACTGGACATATCTGCAATTCACGAAGACAGAGATTACGGATTCAGCTCTCGAGTCGCTCGCGACTCTGCCTCGCCTGACGCATCTCTCAGTCGGTGAGGACGGGGTCACATCGGCAGGTATTCAATCACTCGCGAAAAGCGAGTCGATCGAATGGATGGATCTTCGATTCTCAAAGAATCTCGATGATGCGACCACAGATGCACTGGCAAAGATGCCGCGGCTCCGCAAGGTGATGCTGCTCGACAAAAACAACATCAGCGCGGAGGCCGTCAAACGATTGGCCGCCCAACGGCCGAAGCTATTGATCCAACACCCGGCGACCGATCACTACCAAAAGGTTGGCTGGGGTGGATTTATGGAGTGAGTGACGGCGACTGCGGTCGAGAATCACTCGCCGAGCTGAAAGAGCCTTTTGAGGGCGTCGAGCAGACCGTGCGGCGGCCCTGACTGGCTTTCGCTACGCAGCGACACAAGTGGCGGGTGCAACAGCTTGGCGGCATACCGCTCAAAAGCCTGACGGATCTCGGATCGCTCGGCGTCGCCGAGGTCGGGAAGCCTTCGGAAGAGACGTTCGAGCTCAGCTTCGCCGGTCTCGCTCCAGCCCGCCTTGAGCTGCTCGATCACCGGCGCCGTCGTGCGGTGATGCATGTCGGTCATGAACCGGAGCGTTTCTTCTTCGACGATCGCCAGCGCCGCCGGCATTTCACGTTTGCGGCTTTGCCTGTTGGCATCGCACGCGGCGGCAAGATCGTCCACTGAGTAGAGCCACACGCCGGGACGCTCCCCGATCCGTGGATCGAAGTCGCGCGGCACGGCCAGATCGAGGACCACAAGCGGTCGCCCTTCACGGCTTGGCTCCACGCGTTCATAAAGGGCAAGCGATACGACCGGCTCGGAGGCCCCCGTCGTGCTCACGACGAGATCGGCGGCGGCAAGCTCGGCGGCGAGCTCGGAGAAGGATCCAGGCCGCGCGCCCAAGCGGGCAGCCAGTTCGACCGCGCGTGTGGCGGTGCGATTGACGACCGTGACATCCCGCGCACCCGCCTCGCGGAGATACCGAAGCGTCTCGGCCGCCATCTTGCCGGCGCCGACGAGCAGGATCCGCTTGTCGTCGAATCGCTCGAAAACACCCGATGCAAAGTCGGCCACGGCGACGCTCGGGATGCTCGTTCGCTCGCGGCCGAGGCTCGTCTCGGTGGCGACGCGTTTGGCCGTGCGCAGAGCCGCCTGAAACATGCTGCCGGTCAGCGGCCCACTCGTGCCGTGATCGCGGGCGAGTGACCAGGCACCTTTGACCTGCCCCAGAATCTGTGGCTCGCCGAGCACCATGCTCTCGAGGCCCGCGGCGACCGAAAACAGATGCCGCACGACCGCCTCGTCGGCCTGCCGCGAAAGCACGCCGCCAAGTCGGGCGACCTCGACGTCACGACACTCGGCAAGGAACGCGACAAGGTCGTCGGCCGGTGGCGCAGGGACGTCGTTTTCCCCAGCCACATACAGTTCGACACGATTGCAGGTGGACAGGAGCACCGCCTCGCGGCCCGGAAAGCGTTCGCGAAACGCCGTGAGGGCAGCGGTTGCCTGATCGGCCGAAAACGCGAGCCGCTCGCGGAGTTCGAGGGGCACAGTGCGATGGGTCGCGCCAACGAGGGCCAGCGTGGTCGCGGTGCGGGCAGTGGTGGCGGTCATCGTGCTGCCTCCACCGGTGATGGCCTGGTGCTTCCCGAGGGCATGCCGTGCTTGGAGTCACCGAGCAGGCCCCAGGCCAGGGATCCTGCGAGAACTACCAGGCTCGCAACCGACAACCAGGCGGCAATTCGATCACCGGCCGGACGGCGGCGCGTGGCGAGGGCGATTCCATCGGCGACGACGAGCCACGCCACGACGATTCCCATGCGCAGCACGACCGGATCGGTCCACGGCACACTCTCCGGGAGCTTCACGGCATTGAGCACCACGCCCGAGACAAAACCTGCGACTGCGGTCCAGGCGGCAATGCCAAGGGCACGGTGCGTGATCGTGGTGAGCCGCTCCAAGCTCGGCATCCGAAATCCGGCCAGCGGCGGCTGCTTGCGTGCGAGCCGCCCAGCCTGGATGAGCCACATCATTCCGGCCACCGCCCCGAGAGCCACGCTCACACTAAAGGCCAGGTTGAAGCTGCCGTGGATGCGCGCCCACACGAGCGCCGCCGGGCTTTGCAGGAATGGTTCTTGGCTCGCGACGGCAGCGGCCCCGACGAGTGCCAGCACGACAGGCAACAGAAAAAGCCCGACGGGCGTGCGCGGGTTGGCAAGCGCCAGCCAGAGATAGCCGGCGGCCAAGAGCCATGCAGCCAGGAGATACCAGTCAAAGGGACTCGACAGTGGCACGCCCGACTCGCTCACCGCCCGCCATCCGAGAAAGAGCGTGTGTGCAACAAGGCCTGCGGCGGCAAAGCCCACCATCACGATCCCGCGGACCCCTGACCGGAAGACCAGCCGCGACGCCTCGCACCCGAGTGCGACGGCATAGCTCGCGGCAAAGCAGACCAGGGATATGCCGGACAAGAATTCGGACATGGGGGCCAGAAGGAAGAACGGCGCCGATTTGAAGGAACCTTGCATTGTAAACGGGAGTCGAACGCTTTCCCACGCAGCGGGCGAAGCCCGCCCTGCGTGCAGACCCAGTCACGGAGTGACTGGGCTACGGGTGGGGATAAACGGGGGATAAAGGTGACAGGCTTGGGGTGGCCCGTGTCATGGAGCCGGCGTAGAAAGCTGAGCGAAGCCTGGAGGGCGAAGCGAAGATTTCTCCGAGCGCCGCGGTGGCCACGATGGCCACCGCAAGCGTCCGGCGACATGACACGGGCCACCCCGAGCCCACGCAGGACGTCAATTTCGCATGCCAAACGCGCGACGTCGCACCATCTATACTCGCACCATCCATGACACCCGCCACCACACTGCAACCCCGCAACCAGTCCCTCATGATGCGCGCCTGCCGGCTCGAACCGGTCGAGCGCACGCCCGTGTGGCTCATGCGGCAAGCCGGGCGCTATCTGCCCGAGTACCGGGCGATCCGGGAGAAGGTGAGTTTCCTGGAGCTCTGCAAGTCTCCAAAACTCTCGGCCGAGGTGATGCTCGCGACGGTGCACAGGCTCGGCGTGGATGCCGCGATCATCTTCAGTGATCTCCTCCCGATCCTCGAGCCGATGGGGCTCGACCTCGAGTTTGCAGTAGGCGAAGGACCGGTCATTCACAATCCGGTTCGTGAGGCGGCAGACGTGGCCCGCGTGCGCGAACTTGCGGACATCGATCGATTGGCGTTCGTCATGGACACGGTCGTCGCCACCCGTGCGGGGCTCGACGATTCCATTCCCGTGATCGGGTTTGCCGGGGCGCCGTTCACGCTCGCCGGCTATTGCATCGAAGGGGGCACGAGCAAATCGTGGACGCTCACGAAGCAGTTCATGATGCGACACGAGGCGGCCTGGCATGATCTCTGCGGCAAGATCGCCCGTGCGGTCAGCCGCTACCTCGTGGCCCAGCTCGATGCCGGTGCCCAACTTGTCCAGGTGTTTGATAGCTGGGTGGGGTGCTTGAGCCCGGGTGATTACCGTCGCTACTGCCTGCCACACTCGCGGGCCGCGATCGCCGAGGCGGCGAAGCGGGCGCCCGTCATCCACTTTGCGTCGGGCAACCCCGAGCTTCTTCCGCTGCTCGCCGAAGCCGGTGGAAGCGTCATCGGCATCGACTGGCGGATCGATCTCGACCGTGGTTGGGAGATGGTCGGCTTCGACAAGGCGGTGCAGGGCAATCTTGACCCGGTGGTCCTGTTCGCCGACCGCGACACCGTGCGAAGGCGAACCCGCGAGGTGCTGGCGCAAGCGGCCGGCCGGCCCGGTCACATCTTCAATGTGGGGCACGGCATTCTTCCGGGTACGCCGGTCGAGAATGTGCTCGAACTGATCGCGACGGTGAAGCAAGGCTGACTGCCTTGCCCGGCCGTTGTACACTGGCGGGTTTCCCATACGCGACCGTCAGGCTTCATGAAGACTCTCGAAAAGCGACTCTTTCATCTGTTCGAACCGGCCGATGTGGCCCGTGCCCGTGAGATCGTCCCCAAACGGGTGTCGTGCCCGCGGGTCGGCCAGGTGCGAGCCGTGGTCGCCAACGGCGACGATGAGGACCACGAGGTTTTTTTGGAGCTAGCCGCCCACCGTCGCGGCGGTATGACCCTCGAAACCCGGTGTTCGACCGCCGAGGGCAAGGCTGGAAAACCGTGTGCCATCCTCGCGGCCGTGCTGCTCGAAGTGGATCGCCGCGGGTTGCTCAAGGGAATCCATGAGCAGACGCCGGTCGCCCTCGAAGTGATCGGGGAGTTCGAGACGAGTGGCGATGAGCCGAGTGTCGACGAGCCTGAGCCCGAAGTCGACGAACCTGCCGCGCGGCCCGGCCCGATCGCTTCCCCCACCATCAGTCGCGGCACCCGCACCGGACCACGCTTGGCACCCTGGGCGGCGGAGCTCGAAGAGCGCCGGCGGCTGGTCGAGCCGATGATGCGCTCCCAGGGCGTGAGCATTCCCGATGCACGCCGTACTGGCGGGGCCCTCGTCTTCCTCCTCGACACGGCCGCCTCGGCCGATGCCCGTGCGGCCGTGCTGACACCCTGCCGGATGCAACTCGACGTGGCAGGCAATGCGACGGGCCGCCCGCGGCCGATTCTGATCGGCCCAGGCGAGGTCGAACTCGACGATCTCGATGCGACGGAGCGCGATCTCTTGAGCCGCCTTCTCGGTGCTGTCGGCAGTTCCGACGGGAGCATGCCGCAGCCGCTCGAAAAACGCATGATCTCGAAGCTCGTGATCGCGCCGACATCGGCCGCGACGCACCTTGCGGCACTGTGTGAATCAGGTCGGCTCGTGTTGCAACCGGAGCCCAGGCGGGCTCCGGAAGAGATCGTGCCCTTGGCGTGGGACAACGGCCGAGCGTGGGAGCTCGCCTTCATCGTCGGTCCGGATGACGACGAGTTGCCGCGCCGCAGTCGCGATGCCGACGACGATGCACCGCCGCCACGCCCCTCCAAGGCCACACTCACGGCGGCGCTGGTGCGCGGCAGTCAGCGCGAGCCGCTCGACGAACCGCGTGTGATTCTGAAGTCGGGGATCGTCGTCTTTGCCGATCGGATTGCACGGCTCGAGGCGGGCGAGGCGGCGGCGTGGATCGACCAGTTCGAACGGCGCGGGCCGATCGAGTTGTCGGCGTCGCAGGTCGACGGGCTCATCGAGCGGTTGGCCATGCTGGCCGACGTGCCGCGAGTCGTGCTGCCGGCATGGACCGGCTGGCAGATCGAGTCGGGGCCGCCGCGCCCCAAGCTCGTTCTCGACGATTCGCCGACGGTGTCGCTCGACGACTCCGAGCCCGGGCGGCGCCGTTCGCAGCCCCGCGTGCAACTCGCCGGAAAGATCTGGTTCGACTACGCAGGCGTCTTGATCGCGGCTGACGATCCGGCAGGCTGCGCCGCTGACGCCGACCGGAAAGTGTTGATCCGGCGAGATCGGGCCGCTGAGCGCGACGCGCTCAGCATGCTTCCGCGGTACGGCTTCACGCCCCCGCGCGGGGTCGCGGTCGATGGGGGCGAGGCCGATCACCATGTGGAGGTGGCCAGGGGACGGCTCGACGGCTCGGTCTCGCAGTTGGCTTCCGTCGGATGGACGGTGGAAGTTGCCGGTCGCCGCTACCGACCCGCCGGCAGCGTTGCCTGGAACGTGACGAGTGGCATCGACTGGTTCGAGCTTTCGGCCGACATCGATTTTGGGGGCGTGCGGGCTGAACTGCCGGCGCTCCTCGAGGCACTGGCCTCCGGCAACCGATCGGTCGAACTGTCCGACGGATCGGTCGGCATTTTGCCAGAGTCATTTGCGGCCGACATGGCTCCGTTCGTGGCCCTGGCCCAGAAGCATGACGGCCGCCTGCGCTACGGCCGCATTCAGGTCGCCCTCCTCGATGCGCTCCTGGCCGGACAACCGCAGGCGCATTTCGACGAGGCTTTCGAGCGGCTCCGCGACCAGCTTTCGGCCGGGGGTCGTCCCGAGGCTGAGCAGGAGCCCCACGGCTTTGAAGGCACGCTCCGCCACTACCAGCGCGAAGGCCTGGGATGGCTCGTCTTCCTCGAGTCGCTCGGCCTCGGTGGCTGCCTCGCCGACGACATGGGTCTCGGCAAGACGATCCAGGTGCTCGCGCTGCTCACGCGGCGCAAGGCGAAGATCGCGGAGGCGGGCCTCCCCCATCGCCCGAGTCTCGTGGTCGTGCCCAAGAGCCTCGTCTTCAACTGGGTTGAAGAGGCCAAAAAATTTGCCCCGATGCTGCGGGTGGCGAACCACACGGGCAACGCCCGCACCGAGAACGAGGATCTCGCCGAGCAAGACATCGTGATCACGACCTACGGCACGCTTCGCCGCGACATCGTGCACCATCGCGAGACCGAATTCGATTACGTCATCCTCGACGAAGCCCAATCGATCAAGAACGCCGCGAGCCAAGCCGCCAAGGCCTGCCGGCTCCTGCGGGCCCGGCATCGGCTGGCACTCACCGGCACACCGGTCGAAAACCACATCGGCGAGCTCTGGAGCATTTTTGAGTTTTTGAATCCAGGGCAGCTCGGCAGCGCCTCCCGGCTCCGCAAATTTTTGGCGGATGGGCGCGGCAGTTCCGATGTCGTGGCCCGGGCGGTGCGGCCGTATCTTCTCCGTCGAACGAAGGTCGACGTCCTCTCCGACTTGCCTGAGAAAACCGAGCAGACGCTCTACGTGGAGCTTGGCGAAACCCAACGCAAGGCCTACGACGAGCTCCGCGAGCATTTCCGGAACGAGCTCACCGGCCGCATCGGCCGATTTGGGATCGGGCGGTCGCGCATCGCGGTCCTCGAAGCCCTGCTGCGCTTGCGGCAGACCGCCTGCCATCCGGGGCTCGTCGACCATGCACGCGTCGACGAACCGTCGGCGAAGCTCGACACGCTCTTGGAACAACTTGAAGAAGTCATTGACGAGGGCCACAAGGTCATCGTCTTCAGTCAGTTCACGAGTTTCCTTTCGATCCTCAGGCGTCGCCTCGATGCGATGCCGATGACCTACGAATACCTCGACGGTCGCACGACCGATCGGCAGGCGCGGGTCACGCGATTCCAGGAAGACGAAACCTGCCGGCTCTTCCTGGTGAGCCTCAAGGCGGGTGGTCAGGGTCTCAATCTCACGGCAGCCGACTACATCTACATTTTGGATCCGTGGTGGAACCCGGCCGTCGAGGCCCAAGCTGTCGACCGGGCCCATCGCATCGGCCAGACCAAGCCTGTCTTCGCCTACCGGCTCATCGCCCGCGACACGGTCGAGGAAAAGATCCTGGCCCTCCAGGACAAGAAGCGGGAGTTGGCCGACTCGATCGTGCGGGCCGACGCCGGCGTGGTCGGCAATCTCACGCCCGAAGACGTCGAATTGCTGCTGTCCTAAGCGTCTTCACCAAATTCTCACGATTGGCGGCCGGTGGCCGCCGGGCATACTGGAGGGGCGGTCCGCCTGCTGGCGGGGCGCACCTGATCCATCCCTGACCCAGGCGACACGATCCAATGGCAGGCATCCTCACTGCCCCGCAGGAGTTTTCCGTGAAGCACTCCCCCTTGAAGGCCAAGGAGCAACAGCACTCCCTCGGTCACAAGATCCTCGTGGTCGACGACGAGACGGACCTCCTGGAACTGGTTCGCTACAACCTGGCGAAGGAGGGCTACGACGTCTCCTGTGTCACCAGCGGCGAAGAGGCGCTCAAGGCGGTGCGCAAAGACGCGCCCGACCTCATGGTACTCGACCTCATGCTTCCGGCGGTCGATGGTCTCGAAGTCTGCCGGCGACTCAAGGCCGACGCCCGCACGCGTGACATCCCGATCGTCATGCTCACCGCCAAGAGCGAGGAGACCGACGTCATCGTGGGCCTCGACCGCGGGGCCGACGACTATATCGCCAAGCCTTTCAGCCCCCGGGTGCTCACCGCCCGAATCAAGGCTCTGCTTCGCCGCCATGACGCCCAGCGTCAGGCCGAATCCGAGGTGACGATCGACGTCCACGAACTGTCGATCCATCCTGGACGGCATGAGGTGACCCTCGCCGGCATCCCCATCGACTTGACCTACACCGAGTTCGCCCTGCTCGCGTTCCTCGCCAAGCGGCCTGGGTGGGCCTACACCCGTACGCAGATCGTCGACGCCGTCAAAGGCGAGGATTACCCCGTCACCGAGCGTTCCGTCGACGTCCAGGTCGCCGGCCTGCGAAAGAAGCTCGGCGATTTCGGGAACTATGTCGAAACCGTCCGCGGGGTCGGGTATAGATTCAGGGCATGAAACCCTGTTTTTTGCTGCTTGTGATTGGCGCGGCCATCGCCTCTTCGACGGTTCCGGCTGCCGACGACCTTCCGCTCGTCTTCGAAGACGATTTCTCGTCAGGCGTCGAACGCTGGGAACCGACAGACCCGAAGGCGTGGACCCTCGGGAAGGACGGCGACCGATCGGTCTGGGGTCTCAACACCCGGAAAAGCAAGTACGAGCCGAAGGTTCGAAGCCCCCACAACGTGGCGCTCGTCAAGGATTTGGAGCTTGCCGACACGGTGATCACGTTCCAGGTCAAAAGCACGCTCGACACCGGCAACCACCGTGACTGCTGCGTCTTCTTCAATTGGCAGGATCCCGAGCATTTTTATTACGTCCACCTCGGGGCGAAGCCCGATCCGGCCAGCGGCCAGATCATGATCGTCGACGGCGCCCCGCGACGACCTCTCACCACGAATACCAAACCGGTTCCATGGGACGACGCATGGCACACCGTCAAGCTCGTTCGTGACGTGAAGAGCGGTCGCATCGCAGTCTATTTTGACGATCTCGAAACGCCCCTCATGGAGGCTGTCGACAAGACGTTTTCAGCCGGCCGCGTCGGCATCGGCTCGTTCGATGATCGCAATGACTTCACCGACGTGAAGGTGTTCGGCCGTAAGCCCGAGCCAACTCGCGGGCCGTAGCTTCCTCCTTGTGAAACATCGCCTTCATGCCTCGCACCCGGCTCGCCTGGCATCTCTTCGTGGGTTGGTGTCTCGTCGTCGTGGTCGTGCTCGCCGCCTGCATCTCACTTGGAAGCGTGCAGTTGGCACATGTGACCGACGCGTGCCAACGCGAACGGCTCATAGGTCTCGGTCGCGGCTTGTCTAAACTTGCAGAGCCAACGGGGACCGTCACCGAGCACCGACTCGACACCGATGCCCTCGCGCGGTTCGCCGTGGCTGCGGACATCGAGGTGGAGATCCTTGACGGAGACGGAGCCGCGCACGACAAGTCGGTGCTCGCCAAAGAGCGAGGACTCGTCGATGGAAGCGTCCTGGCGGATGCCCGACAAGGACGCATCGGAAGCGGCGGATGGTATGACGATGCTGCCCATCGTCGATGGATCGTCGTCGCCGTGCCCGATGGCCCCCCAGAGCAGCCGCCACGCCGGATCATTCTCGTCTCAGCCGATGCGTCGGGCGCCGATCGTTCCCTCTGGCAAGCCCAACGGACACTCGCTGGCGGATGCGCAGCCTGCGGTGCACTGGCCCTCGTTGCCGGCTGGCTCGTGGCACGCCAAGCCGCACGGCCGGTCGAAACCCTCACTGCCGCTGCCACCAAGCTTGCCGCTGGGGACGTCGACGCAACGCTCCCGACGTGTGAGATCGCGGAGCTCGCGGGGCTTGCCGCGGCCTTGGGCCGACTTCGCGAGCAACTCGTGGAACGCGGCCTCACGATCGGACGTCAGGGCACGCAACAAGAAGCCGTGCTCGGGAGCATGATCGAAGGGGTCTTGGCGATCGACGCTCGCCAGCGGATCGTGGGCATGAATCGCGCCGCAGCCGACCTGCTCGCCGTCGAGCTCGACGACGTGCTCCGCAAGCCACTGCAAGACGTCGTGCGCAACCCCGACCTGCGGCGGTTCGCTCTCTTGGCGATCGACTGCCGTGAGCCGGTCGAGGACGACCTGGTTCTTCGAGGCCTCCGCGACCGCACGATTCGCCTGCGCGGCACGGCTCTGCGCGACGTATCCGGCGAAGGGGGCGCGGTCATCGTCCTCAATGACGTCACTGACATCGAGCGGCTGGAGATGGTCCGGCGCGACTTTGTGGCCAACGTTTCACACGAGCTCAAGACGCCGGTCGCCTCGATCAAGGGCTTTGTCGAAACGCTCTTGGACGGGGCCATGGACGATCCGGCCGACACGCGTCGATTCCTCGAGATCGTGGCCCGCCAGGCCGACCGCCTCGCCTCCATCATCGAAGACCTCCTGGCCCTCTCGCGGATCGAGCAGAGCGAAGGCGTCGGCAATCTGCCCCTGGAGAAGGCTCGCATCGGCGACATCTTCACGGCCGTCGTCGCCGACTGTGGCCCGAGGGCGCATGAACGCTCGATCGCCCTCGAGACCCGATGTGCGGAGGACGTGACTGCGGAAGTGAATCCACCACTTCTCGAACAAGCGGTCATCAATCTTGTCGACAACGCCATCAAGTACAGCGACCCCGGCGACACGGTTCGTCTCGAGGCCGACCTGGAACCCGGCAAGGACTCGAGCGACCTCGTGATCCGCGTGGCCGACGACGGTGCGGGGATCGCGGCCGAGCATCTGCCGAGACTCTTCGAGCGGTTCTACCGAGCCGACAAAGCCCGCAGCCGCACCCTCGGCGGCACAGGCCTCGGCCTGGCGATCGTAAAGCACATCGTGCAAGCCCACGGCGGCACGGTGGCTGTCGAAAGCACGCCTGGCATCGGCAGCGTCTTTACCATCCGCTTGCCAGCGGGCCCGTAACCTCGTGCGGTGCGGGCCGCCAACTCTCTCAAGCGGCGAGCGAGGGGCAGCCGGTGTCATGGAGCGGGCGTGGGAGACCAGCGCAGCCCGGAGGGCGAAGCGCCAGGCTCCCCCGAGAGAGCGAAGGGCATGGATGCCCGTAGCGAACGTCCCGCGACATGATACCGGCTGCCCCTCGCGGAACGTTCACTTGGGGTCGTCGATTCTGGTGAGGATCAAGGTCGCCGTTTCTGAGGGAGTCTGAGTGCCAGTGGCGATTACGCTTTCCGCGCGGATCGCTGAATGGCGAGACGCACACTCAGCGGCGAGCGACTTGATGAATGCGGGAATCGCGGCCTGGCTCGTGGCGACGGCGAGGTCGCCTGGCTGTGGTTCGTCAGATGAAGCGAGGGCCACGATCGCGCCCCCTTCGGGCTGCGAGAGCATCACGGGCAGTGCTTCTTGGACCACGATGAAGAGCCCAAGAACGTTGACTTCGTAGTGGGCGAGGAGATCCCTCGTGGTGAGGTCGTCGAGAGTGACCGGCCGCCGGAGCCGGGCGCAGCACGCGACCACGTCGAGTCTTCCGAAATGGTCGAGCACCCGGTGCATCATCGCGCGGACGGCCCCTTCCTCCCGAAAGTTGGCCGTCACGGCGAGGGCCCGGCCGCCTCCGGCCTCGATTTCAGCGGCGAGCTCGCGGGCTTCGCGGAGCGAGGCGTGGCAGTGGATCGCTATCGAATAGCCGCGAGCGGCGAGGCCTCGGACGACGTGGGCGCCGATGCCGCGGCCGCCCCCCGTCACCAGCGCGACCCGCTCATGCTTGGCGCTCACGCCTCACCCTGTTTCTTCGCGTGAAAATCGAGGATCTGCTGCCAGGCGTCCTCGGGCGAGTCGGCATACGTGAAAAGGTCGAGATGGTCGTCGGCGATCACACCGGAATCGGCCAGAAAATGAAAGTCGAGAACCCGAGACCAGTATTCACGGCCGAAGAGGATGATCGGCACCGGCTGCATGCGGTGGGTCTGCCTGAGCGTCAGGGCCTCGAACATCTCGTCGAGCGTCCCGAAGCCTCCGGGAAAAAGCACGACCGCGGCCG
Organism: uncultured Candidatus Kuenenia sp.; assembly: GCA_964498325.1. Classification (GTDB taxonomy): domain Bacteria; phylum Planctomycetota; class Planctomycetia; order Pirellulales; family UBA1268; genus QWPN01. The sequence goes on along the minus strand of CAZCHF010000002.1, from coordinate 50,038 downwards.
CCCGCAAAATGAAGTGGAACTTTCGGAGGGCGAAATATTTGAATTGGAAGCAGAGCTCCGGCGTGATGTAGGGATTCGGCTGCTGTTCGGCCGGGAGCTTGATGTTGAGACCGATCGACTTGCAGCCCACGTCGAAGGCCCCGCGATTGGCCGCCTCCATGATGCCCGGACCGCCTCCGGTGATGATGACGAAATCCCGCTGGGTTTCGCACTGGTTGTCGATCGACACGAGTTTGGCGAACTTTCGAGCCGAGTCGTAGTAGTGGGAGTTGGCGAGCAGGGCCTCGGCCCGTTCGACGGCACGAATGGCTCTCTTGTCGTTGGGTTTCGCCGCCGCGGCGCGGCGAGCCTCCGCGAGGCGTCGCTCGGCCGAGTGCCGCTCGATGATCTGCGTTCCGCCAAAAACGATCACCGTGGAGTGGATCTTGTCGGCCCGCAGCGCCAACTCCGGCTTCCCCAACTCCAGAAGCATCCGCACGCCCCGCATCTCCTCTTTCGCGAGCAGATCGTGATCCTCCTGGGCGAGCAGGTAGCTCGGAGACAACAGGATGCGCTCCATGTTCTGGGCGACGAGGGCGACGTCGTCACCGAGGTCGTAGTCGGGCAGGATGTCGCAGACCTTCGGCGGTTTCGGTTCGTCACCCGGTTTTGACGTGTCGGCAGCCATGGAGATCTCTCGGGGTGGGAATGAACGAAAACCGATCAGCCTGTCAGCTCAAACGACTGGCCGATTGCCGGAATCACGGTTTTCCAGCCACGGGTCGTGCTCAGGAATTCTGCCATGCCGCGGGCGGCCGGCGGCTCACCATGCACGAGGAACGTCAGCTTCGGGTCGGGCATGCCGGCGAGCCAGCGGCCAAGTTCGGCTCGGTCCGCATGGCCGGAAAAGGCGTCCACTTGTCGGATGGCCGCCCGCACGGGGATGTCACGGCCGTGGATACGGAGCGTCTTGGCCCCTTCGAGCAGGGTGCGACCACGCGTGCCCTTGGCTTGAAAGCCAGCCACCAGGACGGTCGTCGTTTCGTCGGGAAGTCGCCGGGCCAGGTGGTGCAGGATGCGGCCGCCGTTCATCATGCCGCTGGCCGCGATCACGATGCCGGGACCATGATGGGTATTGATGCCCTTGGATTCCTCGGGCGTTCTGGCCGTTCGCACGAACGGGCTGGCGAGGGCCTCCGCAACACCGGCCATCTTGGCCTCGATGAAGTCATGCTCTCCCTTGTGTCGCCGGAACACTTCCAGTGCGTCGACTGCCATCGGTGAATCGACCCAGACTGGTACCTCAGGAATCCGCCCCGACGCCATGAGCGTGCGGAGGAGATAGACGAGCTGCTGGGCTCGGCCCACCGCGAAGGACGCCACGAGCATCATGCCGCCACGGTCGAGCGCCTCGAGCGTCACCCTTTCGAGTTCTTCGAGCGGCCGGGTCGGGGTGTGATCGCGGTCGCCGTAGGTGCTTTCGCAGACGAGATAGTCGCAGGGAGGTGGCGGGACCGGGTCGTTATAGAGAGGCGCGTCGTAGCGGCCGATGTCGCCCGAAAAGACGATCCGCAGCGGCCGGTCTCCTGTTTCGCTCACCTCTGCCTCGACAAACCCGCTGCCGAGCATGTGACCGGCATCGTGGTACCGACAGCGGATGCTTTCGGCGGCCTCGAACCACACTCCGCGAGGCCCTGGTTTCACGAGCCGCAGCGTGTCCGACACATCCTGCTCTTCGTAGAGGGGCAGGGCGGGCTTGTGCTTCGAGTAGCCTTCGCGATTGGCGAAGGCAGCGTCTTCCGCCTGGCACTTGACCGAATCGTAGAGCAGAAGGGGCAAGAGATCGGCCGTCGCCTGAGTGGCATAGATCGGCCCGCGAAAGCCTTCGCGGACAAGACGCGGCAAGTATCCGGAGTGATCGATGTGCGCGTGCGTGAGCACCACGGCATCAATCGACTGCGGCGGTACGCCGAGGGGTTGCCAGTTTCGCTTCCGCAGCTCCTTTTCGCCCTGAAAGAGGCCGCAGTCGACGAGCACGCGCGCGCCGCCGGCGTCGAGCAGATGACGCGAGCCCGATACGACTCCGGCGGCTCCGAGAAACGTCAGTCGAGGCATGGTCTGGTCACCTTGGAGGGCTGGGCGATGTCGAAGGCTTGGTCTCACCGGCCAGCGCGAGTTCGCCTTCGGAAAGGAGCAGGGATTCGAGCCAACGGCTCCTGCCAGCTGCCTCGGTCGTCGAAGGAATCGACACCACAAGCGCGGTGTGGTCCTCGAACCGGCGAACCTCGGTCACCACCCCGAGTCGCTCGATGCGTCGACCGAGCTCCTTGATGATCGGTCCGCGCGGAACTGGCAAACTGCCGAGCCTTGCATCGGTCAACACGATCCCGAGTCGGTTGACGGCCCGAAGCTTCACCTCGGCTTCGATCCAGGCGATCGTGGAAAGCGGCCCTGCGCCGAGGCGGCAGCCGAAACGGAACCGCCCTGGCAAAAACTCGACACGAGCATCGGTACCCCAGCGGTCGGCGAGGCCGGCGTGGTTCTTCGGAAGATCGATCGCGAGCCAGGCGTTGACCTCGCGTTCCGTGATGACCGTCTCCCAGCGTCCGGCTCTGGCGCTCGTCGCGTGGAGGGCCGAGAGCTCTGTCACGAGGCGTCGCGCGCTCTGCTGGGCGACTGCAGCCGCCGCAGCCCGGTCCCGGCCGTCGAGGGGGCCGCCGACGGGGACTCGCACACGATGAAACTCCGGCCCGGTCGCAACCGCGCCAAGAACGACGACAAGGCTGCCACCGAGACCCAAGAAAAAAAACCGTCGCAGCCAGCGACGACGCGGTGGCTGCGACGGTGTGAAATTTTCGGACGGGTTCGTGTCGGGTGTGTCGGTATCCACGAGGGTCATTGTCGCGGGAGGAATCGACCGGGTGCTAGGGCGAATTACCTAGCCGACATACCGCAAAAACCTCGAGATCGGGAGCTCTGCCGAGGCATCCAGCGTGACCTCGCCGAGGGCCTCGTCTTCGAGCTCGTCGCGGAGCACCCGCACGTTCGGCGGAGCCTCGATGCCGATCCGCACCTTGTCACCACTCACGCGGACCACGGTCACCACCACCGAGTCGCCGACACGAATCCGTTCGTTCTGCTTGCGGGAAAGTACGAGCATGAAAAGCCTCCCAACGAGGTTGCAGGGTATGAATGAAATGAATATGCGGAGGGTGTGTACAAATGTCAATGTTCGTGCCGCGGCCTTGTCCGCGAACCCGTCCACCGGCTCCCCTGAAGACGCCCCCCGAGCATCTGGCCTTCCTGACCGCCGGCTGCGGGGCGACGTGAGGGTCGCGACGCGGCGGGTTGGGAAAGATGTGAGCCGCAGGAAATATCGGCTGACGGCGCAGGCTTTCTTGGGTCGGCAAGAAATGGCGCCGACCAGACACGTTGTGACGATAGCGCTAGGCGTCGATGCGCTTCACGAACCTTCGCGGTTGGCGGTAGGCAACGGCGCGTGCGGACCGTTGGCGTAGTCCGCCAGTTCGACAGACTCAGCGTCGGCCATGGCGGCTTCCGCAGCAGCGATGCGGTCGAGGTCTTCGTCGAGCAGCCGTGGGTGCGTGTGATGAAGCCCACGGATGCGCGTCGGACCACCGAATGACACGCCGCGCGGTTCGATCTCGAGCGTCACTTCGGTCGGGATGGAGCCGGCTTTGGCCAGTTCGCGGTTGATCGCCATTCGAGGAAACGGCGGCATGCCACCGGGCTGCATGAGGGCCTTGAGCAGGATCGCCGTATCGGCAAAACGTCGGTAGCACTCGGCCTGATCGGGAGACGTCGCCGCGACGTGTTTGACGGCGTAGCGGGCCCGGGGGCCGGCAAGCTCGATCGTGTCGTCTTGCTCGTGGAAACCCTCGGCAAAGTCGGGGCCGCCGGCCCAGCGGACAAGCCGGTCATCGCTCTCGCGGGCCCACTTCGCAAGCGACGAAGCCAACCGTTCGAGTTGCACCGTCGAGATCTCGGTCTTCACGCGACGCACCGGGTCGATGATGACGACCCGCTCGCGCACAGGATCATGAAGCACGATCTCGACGAGTTTCATGACCGGCGGTTCACCCTTCACCGCGGGCGTGACGGGCGTCTCGAGAAAGTCCCAGGCGACGCCTTCATGAAAGAGCGTGAAGGTTCGAGCCAACGGCTTGTCACCGGCGGCAAGGAGCTCGCTCTCGACCCGCATGGCCACATCCGCCGGAAAGGGCGCCGGCTCCTGCGGCCCGCTTGCCAAGGCACTGGCCGTGACGATCGATGCAACGACGATGAAACCATTCTGAACAATCCCGCCGCGCATGGTGGCTGCCTCCGGAGTGGACGGGGCGGGAGGATAGCGGAGCCACGACACCTGGGAAAGATCAGTGCGAGCCCGAGAATCGACCGCTTTTGGGCGGTGGGAACGAGCGGCCTTCCGCGGTCGGCTTCCCTCGCCGGCCCAATTGACCGGTGGCATGTCGGCATGGTCATTTCAATCACATGAACCGGAAGCAACTCGAGAAACTCGGCGTACCTCCCGACAGCGTGAAAGCAGCGATCCAGGCGATCTCGAAGGCTGCCGAGGAGAACCGCGGTACGGGCCTGCGTGGCAAGCAGAGTCGGGACGTGATCTCGGCGATCCTGGCGAACCCTTCGGCCTACGAGACTGATCCGACATGGCAGGCGTTCGCCAAGAGTCTCCTTGAAGAAGGAAACAACCCTCCACTCGAACCGATCAGCTACCGGACGTGGGGCACCGACATCGATCCGGCGGCTCATGCGCAAATGCGCGCCGCCTGCCAGGTGCCCTCCGCGGTCGGCGCGGCACTCATGCCCGATGCCCACGTCGGCTACGGCCTGCCGATCGGTGGTGTCCTTGCCTGCGAGAATGCCGTGATTCCCTATGCGGTCGGGGTCGACATCGCTTGCCGCATGAAGCTCTCGGTACTCGACCGGGCGCCCGACACGCTTCTCTCGGACTTCGACCGCTATAAGGAAGCGCTCCTCGGAGGCACGCGATTCGGAGTGGGCGTCGAACATCGCCCTGCCCAGTCCCATGAGGTGATGGACCGCGACTGGACCATCACCCGTATCACCAGGGAACGCAAAGACACGGCCTGGAAACAACTCGGCACGAGTGGCTCGGGGAACCACTTTGTCGAGTTCGGGGTGCTGGAATTAGCGAGCAGCGATCCAGGGCTCGGCCTCGCGGCGGGAAGCTACGTGGCTCTCTTGAGCCACAGCGGCAGCCGAGGTGCCGGAGCCGCCGTGTGCAGTACCTATAGCCAGATCGCCCAGGCCACCGTGCCACGCAAATACAAAGACCTCGGTCGGCTCGCCTGGCTCGATCTCGACAGCGAAGCCGGCCAGGAATACTGGGCCGCGATGAATCTCATGGGGGATTACGCCGCTGCCAACCACGCCGTCATCCATCGCCTCGTGACGCAGCTCCTTGGGGCCGAGATCATTTCCGGCGTCGAAAACCATCACAACTTCGCCTGGATCGAAGAGCACCAAGGCCGCGACCTTGTCGTCCATCGCAAGGGAGCGACGCCGGCCGGTGCGGGCGTGCTCGGTGTCATCCCCGGCACGATGGCCGATCCTGCATTCGTGGTGCGGGGTCTGGGTCACCCAGAGTCGTTCGATTCCGCCAGCCACGGCGCCGGCCGCTGCATGTCGCGCACGAAGGCAAACGACACGTTCCGGTTTCAGGCGATCCGCAAGGACCTCGAAGCCCGAGGCATCCATGTGCTGGCCGCCGGCAGCGATGAAGTGCCCGGGGTCTACAAGGACATTCGCCAGGTGATGGCCGCCCAGCAGGACCTCGTGGAGACGATCGGCCAGTTTCAACCGAAGATCGTTCGGATGTGCGGTGACGGCAGCCGTGCTGAGGATTGAAGCGCCACGGAGACGGATTCGACGTGACCGTCCCAAGGCCTCACGCCTTCGTCGCAACCACTCGGCACACCTGCGCCAACGGGATAAACTCGAGGCCGCCAAGGAGTTTCTTCATGGATCGCGCCTGGAGCGTCTGTCGTCGTTTGCTCGCCGCCGTGCGCGTGGCTCTCGCCATGGCGTGGCTCGCCGTATGGGCGGTCGCCGCCGCACCCGAATGGCCGCAGTGGCGCGGACCGGCCGGCGACGGCCATGCTCCAGCGGCCCACGATCTGCCCATCACTTGGAGTGAAACGGAAAACGTCGCTTGGAAGGCACCGATCCCGGGCCGTGGCTGGTCGAGCCCGGTGATCGCCGATGGACAAATCTGGATGACGACGGCGATCGAACGGGCAGCCACGCCCGAAGAACGAGCCCGTGTCACCGACGGCAAGAAGATGGCCGCGCAGTTGGCGGTCGTGAACGACCTGGCGATCCGCGCGGTCTGCGTGGACGCGGCCACTGGAAAGATCCTTCACGATATCGCGGTGCTCGCCGTTGCAAACCCGCAGCCGATTCACAAGCTCAACTCGTTTGCCTCGCCATCGCCGGTGCTTGGCGGCGGGCGGCTCTTCATCCACTGCGGCGACTACGGAGCCGCCTGCGTCGACACGCAAACGGGAAAAGTCCTCTGGCAGAACCGCGAGCTGCGGCTGAATCACGAAAACGGTCCTGGCAGTACGCCGGTGCTCTGGAAGGACAAACTGATCGTGCATCTCGATGGCAGCGACGTGCAGTCGATCGCTGCCTACGACATGGCCACCGGCAAAGTTGCCTGGCAGACCCCGCGATCGGGCGAGCTTCGCGACGACCCCGACCTCAAGAAAGCCTACGGCACACCCGTGATCCTCAAGCTCGATGGCCGCGAGGTCGTCATCTCACCGGCCGCTGATTGGCTGTATGCCTACGACCCTGCCACGGGCGAGGAGCTTTGGAAGCTGAACTACGGCTTCCTCGGTTTCTCGATCGTGCCGAGGCCCGTCACGTTCGGTGATCTTCTCTTCATGAGCACGAGCTTCAACCAACCCGAGCTCCTGGCAATTCGGCTGGCCGGCCCCTCGACCGCGCCGGCGATCGCCTGGAAGGAAAAGAAGGGGGCGCCGACGATGTCGTCGCCGCTCGTCGTTGACGGCCGTGTATATATGGTCAGCGACAAAGGTGTCGGCACATGCCTCGATGCACAAACAGGCAAACCGGTCTGGTCCGAGCGGCTCGGTGGCAATTTTTCGTCGTCACCGATGTTCGCCGACGGCCGCATTTACGTCGGCAACCGTGACGGCGACATGTTTGTGTTCAAGCCAGGCGACGACCTCGATGTGATCGCCACGAACCACCTCGACGGCGGGATTTTTGCCACGCCCGTCGCCGTCGGCCGTGCCATTTTTCTCCGCACCGAAACCGCTCTGTACCGACTCGAAAAGCCCGCCTCGTCGGCGAAGGTGGGCCGTACGGAAGCAGGCTTGTGAAGCAACCCGCGTCGCCCCCTGGCCCGGCCATAAGCCGCCGCGCCATCCTGGCCACCGGCATCGCCGGGGCGCTCGTCTCGGCATCGCCAGCCGTGGCGACGCCGCGACGTCGCGGCATTCCCCTCGGGTTCGACAACTTTGCCGTCCGGGCTTGTGGATGGAACGCGCGGCAACTTGTCGACCACGCCCAGACACTCCGGTGCGACTCCCTCTTCATCACCGACTTTGGCCCCTTCGAAGGCAAGCTCGACGATGCCTCCCTGGGCGATATCCGCCGCTACGCCGCCGACCGCGGCGTGGCGATCGTGCTCGGTTCATGGAGCATTTGCCCGACGAGCGTCACCTTCAAGAAGGATTACGGTACCGCCGAGGAACACCTCGCCACCGGCATCCGGATGGCCAAGGCCCTCGGTTCACCGGCGTTTCGTGTGATCCTCGGAAATCACGAGGACCGTCAGAGCAAGGGGGGTATCGAAGCCAGGATCGCCGACACGGTGGCCGTCTTGAAGAAGTGCCGGGCACGGGCCATCGATGCGAATATTCGCATCGCCGTCGAGAATCACGCCGGCGACATGACGTCGCGAGAGTTGGCGCGGCTCGTCGACGACGCCGGCGACGACTTCGTGGGCGTGAACTTTGATTCGGGCAATGCCTGCTGGACGCTCGAAGATCCTGTGCGGGCCCTTGAAAACCTCGCCCCTCACATCGTCACGACGAGCCTTCGTGACACGATGGTCTGGGAAACGCCGGATGGTGTCACGGCCCAGTGGACGGCCATGGGGGAAGGCTGCACCGACCTCGTCGCCTTTTTTGATCTTTTTGAGCGTTCCTGCCCGGGCGTGGCCGTTCATGTCGAAACGATCTCCGGGTTTCCGAGGTCGTTTCCGATCTACGATCGCGACTTCTGGAAGGCCTTTCCTGACGGCCGCGCCGAAGACCTCGCCGCGTTTCTGGCGGTCGCCAAGCGTGGCCGACCGATCACTCCCTTCAAGGCTCCGGCAGGCGAAGCGAAGATCGCGGCTGAGCGCGAATATCAGCTCGCGGAGCTCGCCCGCAGCATCGCTTTCTGCCGCGACACCCTCGGCCTCGGCCTTCGGGAGTGAATGCCCTTCACTCAAGCTGGCCATCGACCGCGAGTTGGTGGAAGTAGTGCGGCACCTTCGTCTGGTTAGCAAGGAGCCAGTCGATCGAGGGCTCGTGCCGCATTGCCTTCCCGATCGCCTTGGCCGTGGCTTCGCGATTGGTGTTGAACAGGACCTCGGGGTCGTACGTCACATCCACGATCGACGGATCGAGCCAGACCGAGACGATGATCCCGAGGTCGTTGGCTTTCTTCTTCGGGATGTCACCGGCCCGCACGGCATCGAGCACGCCGTGAGCAATGGCGGCCTGCACGGTGCCCATGAGGATGTTCGTGTATTTGGAGTTGTTCACCGTGACCTTGCTCACCATGAGCGTGGCCGGCCGCACTTGCACGTCGGAATTCAGGATCGCGAAGACGCGGGAGTGCCCCTTCGTCTGGTCACCCAAGAGATTCGCGATCGCATAGCCCACTGGCCCGTCGAGTTCGCCAATCACCACCTCGGGTTCCGCGGCGCTCCAGGCCTCATCGGCCTCGACGAGCGCCTCGCCGGTACGCATGAGAATCCGACCGCCTGGGATACCCTTGCTCTTCGACTCACGCTTCTTCTTGGCCATGACAGAATTCTCCTGGACTTCACTTCACTTCAACCGCGTGCGAACGCAGCAATTCCAGCGGCACGATCGCGAGCGACCTCTCGTGCGTCGCCTCCAAGACAACCGGCGGGGCCTTGCCGGCCTGGGCCGCCTCGAGCCACCGCGCGGCGCACAAACACCATCGGTCCCCCGGCACGAGCCCCGCAAACCCCCACTGCGGCTGCGGCGTCACCAGGTCGTTCCCCGCCTGCACCGTAAACTCCAAAAACGCCTCGGTCATGACGGCACAGACCGTATGCACGCCTGCATCATCAGGCCCGGTTCGGCAGCAGCCGTCCCGAAAGAACCCGGTGAGCGGCTCCCGGGAGCAACTGACAAGCGGCTCGCCAAGAACGTTCCGCTCGGGTGTCTTCGGTTCGACGTGACGATCAAACGCGATCATGGCAAGCGGCGTAAGGCCGTCTCGGAGGTCGGGCGGCACGTGCCGCATTGCCAGTATCATGGCAGCGGTTCATGAGACTCCGCAAACCGCTTTCCTTCTCCGCCATTTCGCGGTTCGATCATGCTCAGCCTCCAATCCGCTTCCGCCTCCCGTTGGCTCGCCCAGGTCGATGCCAACCTCGACGAGATCCTCATCGACCATGCCCACTGCGAGAAGAAGGCGGCGGGCGTGGCGATGAATCTTCTCTTTTCCTATGTCGACCACACCGACCTCGCCAGAGCCATGACCGAGATCGTGGAAGAGGAGCTCGAACACTTCCGGATGGTCCTGGATGTGCTCGAGCGCCGAGGGATTCCCTTCCGCAAGCTGAAGCCCAGTTCCTACGGCGCCCGACTCCATGAGTTGATCCGCAAGGACGAACCGGGCCGCGCGGTCGACCGGCTCCTCGTGGGCGGCCTGATCGAAGCGCGAAGCTGCGAACGATTTTCATTGCTCGGCGAGCATGTGGCCGATCCGGAACTGCGCGATTTTTACCGCGGGCTTTTTGAATCTGAGGCCCGGCATCACTCCACCTACGTTCGGCTCGCGGCGGACTTCGCACCGGAGGAGATCGTCCGCGAGCGGCTCAAGGAACTTGCCGCAGCCGAGGCGGCGATCATCGACCAGGGCGACCCGTTGCCGCGGATGCACAGCTAGACAAGGCACGTGTCAAAACCAATCTCAAAAACCCGGGCCCTCCCAATCAATGAACTGATCGCCGCAGGGGCGATCCTCGCGCTTGCCGCCTGGGCGCTGATCACGTGGAGCGGGCACGGGGGAACGCCTCTACCGCTCGGAGCCCTCGACCCCGGCCAATGGTTTCCGGGGCGCACGCTCACACTCGCCGAACTGCCGCTGGTGATCATGCTCGTGATCGGCGGCGTGCCGCTCGTGGCCGATCTTGCCATGAAGCTCGTGAGCGGAACCTTTGGCTCCGATCTGCTGGCCGGCATGTCGATCATCACGAGCGTGATCCTTGGCGAGTACCTCGCTGGGGTTCTCGTGGTGCTCATGCTCTCTGGCGGCGAGGCCCTCGAGAGCCGGGCGGTGAGCCGCGCCGGGGATGTGCTGGCCGCCCTCGCCCGACGCATGCCTTCCATGGCCCACCGCAAAAGTGATTCCGGTCCCGTCGACATCCCGCTTGCCGAAATCCGCATCGGCGACGTCGTCGTCGTGCTCCCACATGAGATCTGCCCGGTCGACGGCACGGTCGTGGCCGGCCACGGATCGATGGATGAAAGCTATCTCACCGGCGAGCCCTACCGGATCGCCAAGGCCCCAGGTTCGGCCGTCTTGTCGGGGGCGATCAACGGCCAGGTGGCCCTCGAAGTCCATGCCGATCGCGTCGCATCCGACAGCCGCTACGCCAAGATCATGGCGGTGCTCGAAACCAGCGAAACGCGGCGTCCCAGGCTCCGGCGCATGGCCGACTCCCTCGGGGCGCTCTACACACCCCTCGCTGTCGCGATGGCTCTCGTCGCCTGGTGGGCCAGCGGTGAGCCGGTGCGGTTCCTCGCCGTCCTCGTCGTGGCGACTCCCTGCCCGCTCTTGATCGCGATTCCCGTCGCCATCATCGGCGCGGTGTCGCTGGCGGCCAAGCGCGGGATCGTGATCCGTGATCCCGCCGTGCTTGAACGGCTCGACACCTGCCGCACGGCCATCTTCGACAAGACCGGCACCCTCACCTACGGCGAACCGCGACTCACCGAGGTGCTCCCTGTCGGAGACTTTCAACCCGACCAGGTCCTCATGCTGGCGGCGAGTCTGGAACGCTATTCGCGCCATCCTCTCGCCGAGGCCGTGGTCGACGCCGCCCATGCAAGGGCGCTGGCGCTCGGTGAGGTGACCGAGGTGGCGGAAAAACCGGGCCAAGGGCTGGTCGGCCGCGTGCGCGATGCCGCCGGAGCGACGCATGACGTGTCGATCACCAGCCGCCACAAACTCGCGGGGATCGACCCGGGAGCGGCTGACCGGCTTCCGCCGCAGGCCGCGGGGCTCGAGTGTGTGGTCTTGTCGGGCGGCTTGGTCGGGGGCGTGCTGCGGTTTCGGGATACGCCGCGCGCCGATGGCCGCAATTTTGTGGAGCATCTCGGGCCCGCTCACGGGCTCACGCGGGTGATGCTCGTCTCGGGCGACCGGGCCCGCGAGGTCGAGTGGCTCGCCGATGTCGTCGGCATTCGTGACGTGCACGCAGAGGTCACGCCGGAAGGCAAACTCGCGATCGTCGAGGCAGAAGTCAGAAAGGCTCCGACCGTCTTTGTAGGTGACGGCATCAACGACGCGCCGGCCATGGCTGCGGCGACCGTCGGCATCGCCGTGGGCACCGCGAGTGATGTCACCGCCGAAGCAGCCGGCGCCGTCGTGATGGATCAGGCGCTCGAGCGTGTCGACGAACTGTTTCATGTGGCCAGGCGGATGCGATCGATCGCGCTGCAAAGCGCCGTCGGCGGCATGGCCGCGAGCATGATCGGCATGGGCTTCGCCGCGGCCGGCTTTTTGCCGCCAGCGGCAGGGGCCCTCGTCCAGGAGGCGATTGACGTGGTTGCCGTTCTCAATGCCCTGCGAGTGTCGTGGCCGCCGGCCGAGCTTTCGGACGTCCCCGGCCCGCACCCCCCCGTTTCCTCGCGCCGAACCTAGGAGGCTTTGACGCGAGAACCGCGGTTTTCTAGGCTTCGGGGCTCGCAGAACACCCCTCACCAGGAATCACGCATGGGCGGCATCAGCAATCGGATGAAGGAAATCAAGCGACGGCGCCACCGTCGCCAAAAGCTCGCCAAGTTCGAGACGAAGCTCAAGAAGGCGACGACGAGTGAAAAACTCGTCATGGCCGAGAAGCTCCGCAAGATGACGACCGGCTGCGAAGAGCTCATCGCCCGCATGGGGCTGGAAGAGCGCAAGCGGTAGGTGACGTCGTGCGGGGGTCGGGGTTGCCCGTGTCATGTCACCGGACGTTCGCTGCGGCCCTCCAGGCCTCCGCTCACTCGGGGAAAACTGCGCTTCGCCATCCATGGCTTCGCTGGTTTTCCACGCCGGCTCCATGACACGGGCAACCCCTCCTGTCGTCCTGCATTCAGCATTCCATCACGCCAGGATGCCGGCGATCGCCGCGGACAGCGCGGTGGCGAGCGTGGCGATCACAAGCGCCTTGATGCCGAGGCGGGCGAGATCTTGGCGGCGCTCGGGGACCAAGGCGCCGATGCCGCCGACCTGGATGCCGATGCTCGAAAGGTTTGCGAAGCTGCACATCGCGACCGTCGTGACGAGGATCGCCTTGTCGCTGAGCGCTTCGCCGCGGACGAGTTTGCCGAGCTCCTGATAGGCGACGGCTTCGTTGGTCACCGTGCGCATGCCGAGCAGGCCGCCGACGGTGGCGCACTCGCTCCACGGGATGCCGATCGCCCAGGCGAGCGGGGCCAAGAGCCAGCCAAGAATTTTTTCGACTGAGAGATCCGGGTCGCCAAAAAGGCCGCCGAGTTGGCCGAGCCCGAGGTTCACGAGGGTGACAAGGGCGATGAAGGCGATGAGCACCGCGCCGACGTTCACGGCAAGCAAGAGACCGTCGCGGGTGCCGCGGGCCGCGGCGTCAATGAGGTTGGCATCGGGCCGCGCATCGTCGAGGGCCAGCGTGCCGAGCGTCTCTGGCTTGTCGGTCTCGGGAACGACGATCTTGGCCAAGTAAATCGTGGCTGGAAACGTCATGAGGATCGCCGCGAGCAGGCCCCGGGAAGCGGTTTCGCGGAGGCCTTCATCGCCGCCACCGATAAAGCCGATATACGCGGCGAGCATGCCGCCGGAGACGAGCCCCATGCCGCTGGTCATCACGACCAAGAGTTCCGAGCGCGTGAGCTTGGCAAGGAAGGGGCGAATCGTGAGCGGGGCCTCGGTCTGTCCCAGAAAGATGGACGCCGCGGCATTCATGGTCTCAGCACCACTCGAGCCGAGCACGCGGGCGGTCACCCAGGCGACCCCGCGAATCACAAACTGCATGACGCCGAGGTGATAGAGCACGGCAAACAGCGCCGCGACAAAAATGATCGTGGGGAGCACCTGAAAGGCGAAGACGAAACCGGCCGGCCCGCTGGCGCTGGCGAGCCCGTCGCCAAAGAGAAACGCCGCCCCGGCACGGGCGCAGTCGAGCACGGCATTGACCCACGCGGCCGCGGTGTCGAGCACGCGCCGGCCCGTCTCGCTGCGCAGGAGAACGAGCCCGAGGCCGCACTGGAGGGCGAGGCCACCGAGCACCATGCGTTTCGAGATTGATCGACGGTTCTCGGAGAACGCGACGAGGCCGCCGAGGATCACCGCGATGCCCACCAGCCCCTGAAATCGTGCGAGCCCGTCCATTGTCGTGATGCCCCGGCGATCGATCCCAAGGGCCTGCCTCGGCCACTGGCCTGACAAGGATACACCTGGCCCGAACGAACCACGGATTCACCAAGGTCCCTGGCTTGCCCCGGAAGCCCGAGTTTCGTGTCCGAGACTCGGCATTCCTTCGTGCCAAGGAGCGCCACCCCCCCCAAGAGGACTGGAGCGATTCGCACCATACGTGGTCGCCAGCGACCACCCGCCTGGGGCTATCTGCACCAAGGCTTGCTTGCGTCTTCGTAAGTTTTTGTCGGAAACCGTGAACGATCGATGAAAAATCGAGTTTTCATCGTCAAAAAATGCCATGAGAGGCATTTATTGGTCTTCGGCGCGCAAGTTGCATTGGATTGTGAAAAGACGGTTTTTCACAAGTTCTACAGTTTTCCTCGTTCGCTTCCTTTCGCCAGCCCCTCCAAACGTCGACTCCCGCCTGCTCCCGCCCGCCACCCCACCTCGCCCGCCTTTCGAATCATGAAGCTTTCCCCTCCCAGCGTTGCGTCGCGCCCGATCCCTTTGCCTTTGGCCGTGGCCATAGTCGTGGTTTGCCTGGGAGGTTCCCCAGCCGAAGCTCAAACCAAGACCTGGACCGGCAACGGCGGGCCTGGACAGGGAGTCAACCAACGTTGGAGCACAAACGGTAATTGGCAGGGCAATACGGCCCCGGTGAGTGGCGATGCCCTGATCTTCGCAGGCACCAATCGCCTCACGGACAACAACAACAACTTCAATAACTTCACGTTCAACGGCATCACGTTCAACAGTTCCGCCGGTGCCTTCACGCTCAGCGGCAACCCGATCACGCTCGGAGGCAACGTCACGAATGACAGCGTGAACACGCAGACGATCGATCTCAACATGGTCCTCTCGGCCACGCGGACGTTCCATGCCGCCGCAGGTGACCTCGTGATAGGCGGCGCCCTAAGCAACTCCGGTGGCCTCACGAAGACGGGCAACAACACCCTCAGCCTCGCGGCAAACAACTCGTTCACGGGCCCTGTCACGATCGCGGCCGGCACCCTCCAGCTCGGCAACGGCGGCACCACTGGGTCGCTCTCGACCGCAAGCAGCATCACCAATCAGGGCACGCTTGCCTTCAATCGCAGCAACACCATCACGCAGGGCACGGACTTTGCCTCGGTCATCGCTGGTGCAGGGGGCATCTCGAAGCTCAATACCAACACGCTCGTACTCACCGGCATCAATACCTTCACCGGTCCGACGGCCGTCAATGCCGGCACGCTCCAGGCAGGCGCCGCCGCCGGTGGCCAAGCATTCGGCAATCTCTCCGCGGTGACCGTCTCGAGTGGAGCCGTTCTCGCGCTCAATGGTTTCAGCCAGACGATTGGCTCGCTCACCGGCAACGGCACGGTGTCGCTCGGCAACGCCACTGCCGCGCTGACACTTGGCGGTGACAACTCGAGCACGGTTTTCGGCGGCGTCGTCAGCGGCTCGGGAAGCATCACCAAAGTCGGCACCGGCACCTTTGCCGTCACGAACACCGTGGTTCCAGCCGGATTCACGATCACCGTCAACGGTGGCACTTTTCAACTCGGCAACGGGGGAGCGGGTGGAGCGTTGACCAGCCCCAGCACCGTCGTCAACAACGCCACCTACGCCTGGAATCGCAGCGATAACCGTGAGCAGGGGGCGACATCGGTCATCACAGGCACGGGGGTTTTCCTGAAACGTGGTAGCGGCACCTACACCCTGAGTGGCACCAATGGCTATTCCGGCGGCACGCGGATCGAGGAGGGAACGCTCCGTGTCAACAATCTCTCGGCTATCGGGGCTACCACGGGATCGCTCACCATCCACGGCGGGGCGCTCGATCTGGCCAACTTCAGCATCGCCGTCGGCAACCTCACAGGCACTGGCGGCACGATCACCAGCAGCGTGGGCGGCTCGCGCACGCTCACGATCGGCAGTGGCAACACCGGTGGCGGAACGTATCAGGGAGTGATCGCCGACGGCACTGGCACCACGTCGCTCGTCAAGACGGGCACCGGCATGATCACGCTTGCGGGCAATAACACCTACACCGGCACGACGACGATCAACGGCGGGACGCTCAGGATCGGCAGTGGCGGAACCTCGGGCTCGATCCTCGGGGCATCGGGTGTCACCAACAACGGCACGCTCATCTACGACCGCAGCGACAACGTCACGCTGTCGTATGGCATCAGCGGATCGGGCTCGGTGACCAAGGATGGGGCCGGCCTGCTCATCCTCACCCAGGCAAGCACCTACTCCGGTGGCACGGTCGTGAATGCCGGCACACTGCGGGTGCAAAACACGACCGGTTCGGCCACCGGGTCGGGCACCGTCGTCATCAACAACGGGGGAAAGCTGATGGGGGCCGGGTCGATCGCCGGCGACATCGTGGTCAATCCAGGCGGCATCCTGTCGCTCGGAGCGAGCGTCGAGGTGCTCACCTCGGGTTCCGCCATGCTCAATGACACCTCGACCTTCATCTACGAACTCGATTCCTCCGTGCCGCTGGGGGTCGCTGCCGACCTCCAAGTCGCCAACGGCGACCTGAGCCTCTTCGGGATCGTGTCGCTCGACGTCGGTGATCTCGCCTCGTCCCCGATCGCCTTTGACGAAGGGACGAGCTTCACGCTTGTCAACTACTCCGGCACCTGGAACGGCGGCCTCTTCACGGTCAACGGCAACGCGATCGGCAACGGCGGCACGTTCACCGACGGGCTCAACACCTGGAGGCTGGACTACACGGCCACGACCGGAGGCGTGAACTTCGCCTCGCAGTACAGCAACGCAAATTTCGTGAACATCGTCGCGGTGCCGGAACCGCCGGTGCTGGCGATCGTGGCGGCCGGCGGGATTGGCGTCCTGATGATCCGACGCCGTCACCGGCATCAGGGCTGATCGCAAAACGGGTGGTGCGGATCGCCAAGGAGGGCGGCAAGGCTTTCATCGAGTTCGATGCGGGGCTGCCAGCCCGTCATCGATGACAGGAACGCGTGGCTCCCGCGGATGTCTGCAAGGTCGCCGTCGCGCGGTTGCTCGGTGGCCACGATGCGTGGCGCGACGCCGGCTCGTTTCACGAGTCTGTCGAGCAGCTCCCCGGTCCGCACGGAGCGTCCCGAGCAGACGTTTGTCAGCGTGCCGGGCGGCGCGAAGTCCATGAGCTGGCGATACGCCCGCACGGCGTCGCTGATGTCGAGATAATCCCGGCGACCATCGAGCCAGCCACAGTGGATCGTGTCGGTTTCACCCCGCGCGACTGCGCGCACGGCGGCGGCAAACCGTCCCGGAGCAAGCTTGTCGCTGAGCCCGGCGCCGATCAGGTTGAACGGCCGAGCCACGACGATCTCGAGGCCGCTCCCTGCTGGCTCAGCGAGCGCCGCCTGAACCAGTGCATGCTTGCTCCTCCCGTAGGCAGTGACCGGATGGCATGCGACCGACTCATCCACCGGAAGCTGTGCCGGCGGGACAAGACCGATCTCAGCCGCCGATCCCACGACGAGCATGCGCACGGCACGGCCTTGTGCCTGCCCCCGCAGCGCGTCTCTCAGCCGCTCAAACGCTCGAACGTTGACATCGAAGAGCGCCTCCTCCGTCGCGGCGTTCCATGCACCCGCAAGGTGATACACCGCGTCGGGCATGGCCCAGGCGACAAGCTCCTGGATCGCCTGCTCATCGGTGACGTCACACGGTCGGTATCCAGCAACCGGAACGCTCGGGCGAATGCTTCGCCCGGTACCCAACACTGCCAGACCAGGCTCACGGGCCAGGAACGCGGCGAGATGCCGTCCTGAAAAGCCGTTTACGCCAGTGATCAAAACACGACGTGGAGCGTCACTAGGGGTCATCATGAATCACGTTCATCCGTCGCCCCCGGAGCTTCAAGCAGCTCGGCGTTGATCTCGTTGGCCGGCAACGGGCAACTCCAACTGCTGACTCAACTCGTAGTCGGCCGGACGCCCGATGTCGCACCAGATCCCGTCATGGCGATGACAGAGGACCGTTTCACCCGCCGCCATGAGCCGCTCGAGTACCTCTGGCATGGTGACCGCCTCGTTGATGCCCACATGATCGCACACGCGCGGCGCCAGGCAGTACATGCCCATGCCGATGAATCCCTCGTGAACCGGCTTCTCACGGTAGCGTGTGAGGCGACCGTCTGCGTCGAACTCGACAAGGCCGTATTCCACCGGGGTCGCATGCCGGCGCACGGCGATGGTCGCCGTCGCGTTGCCGGCCGCATGGGCTCTGGCCAGCGTCGCGAAACAGAGATCGGTGACAAGATCCGCGTTGACGAGATAGAAGGAGCGTGCTGGTTTGGCGAGCAGCCCCAGGCACCCCGCTGTCCCGAGCGGAAAGGGTTCGCGCAGATAGTCGATGCGAACGCCGAGGTGGCGCCCGTCGCCCAAAAGGCCCTCGATCACGTCGGCCAGGTGGCAGGTGACCACGGTGCAGGTCACGACGCCGGCGTCGTGGAGCCGTGCGATGAGCCGTTCGATCACGGGCACGCCTTGCACCGGAAGCAGCGGTTTGGGCGTGGTGCGAGCAAGCGCGCCAAGCCGGGTGCCACGGCCGCCAGCCATGAGCACGGCTTGCTGCGGCAGAGCGACTTCTGCGGCTGGTGTTTCGCGCTCGGACCGGGTCTTGTTCGTCATACCGCATACTCCTCGGGCCGGTAGCGGTCGGTGTGGCTGCGGATCCACTCGACGGTGCGAGCGAGTCCCTCGGCAAGCGACACTCGGGGCGTCCATCCCAGCACCCGCTTCGCCTTCTCGGCATTGCAGAGCAGCCGGTCGACCTCGCTGGCGGCTGGACGGATTCGAGTTTGATCAGTCTCAACCGCGAGCTCTACGCCGAGGATTGCTGCAACGGCTTCGACGATGCCCTCGATCGATGTGGCGGTGCCCGTACCGAGTTGGACGACCTCCCCCTCGGCGGCGGTGGCACGGGCGGCTGCCAAGAACCCGGCCGCCGTATCTTCGACAAACAAAAAATCCCGGAGCGTGTCGGTCGAGCCGAGCCGGACCCGGCCCCGGGCCAGGGCCTGGGTGATGATGGTCGGAATCACGGCCCGTGCCGACTGCCGCGGACCGTAGGTGTTGAATGGCCGCACCACGACGACGGGCAACTCAAAACTCGCGCGGTAGGAGAGGGCCAGGAGGTCCGCCGACGCCTTGGTGGCGGCGTAGGGGCTCTGGGGCTTCACGCGATGCAGTTCGTCGATCGGAACCGATTCGGGGGAGCCGTAGACTTCGCTCGTGGACGTGTGCACCAGCCGCGCGACCCCTGCGGCGCGGCAGGCCTCGAGCACGTTGAGCGTGCCACTGACGTTCGTGCGAATGTAGCTTTCGGCGGCGCGGTAGCTGTAAGGAATCCCGATGAGGGCCGCCAGGTGAAAGACATGGTCGCAGCCTCGGACCGCCGAGTGCACACAGGCGGTGTCGGCGATGTCTCCCGTGACGATCTCGACGTTGGCCACAACGTCTGTCGTCATGTCGTCGAGATGGCCGCGGCGACCTGCGGAGTTGTAGTGCACGAGGGCCCGCACCCGCGCGCCAGAGCGAACGAGTGCTTCCACGAGGTGGCTTCCGATGAAGCCACCGGCGCCGGTGACGAGGACCTGGGGAGTCATGACCTGCACTTTCGGGCCGGAAAACCAACCAGGGAAGGTAGGCCCCGTTCCCGAGCCGGGTCCAGACGAATTCAGCCGCGGAGAATGCCGTCGAGATCGACCGATTCCGTCATTTTTTCTGGTGATCGCAACGGTGAGCCGGCCCTCATGAGGCCTCGCACTCGCGCCTCGAGCTCGTGAAGCCGTTCGATCGACAGGGGTGGCGGCGACTCCCACGGATCAGCCGCCTGGGGCGCAGGCTCCGTAAAGAGCGCAGGCCCCAGGCCATGCCGTTCGGCGATGCGGCGATTGCCAGCGGCATACTTCGCCAGGAGCCCGGCCCGTTCGGCAGGCGAAAGCCACGCGGCAATGCCTCTTCCACGAAGATCGCGATCCCGAAACGCCGCCTCGAGAACCTGCGCTCGCGGGAGCGCGCGCTGTCCGCGCGCTGTTCGGCGATTGAGCAGCCGCATGAATTCGAGCCAGTCGCGCGAGGGTGTGATGTTGAAGGCCTCGAGGTCGTCAGGGAAGGGAATCGGGACCGGTGGGGGATCGAGTGGCAAGATCCTCTTGAAAAAATCGGCCACAGTTCCACCCGGCATCGCTGCCGGCTCGTACGGGATCACGCGCACGTTCGCGCGACCGAAGGCCGCTTCCCAGGCTGCCAGGAGGGCGTCGGCATCGAGCCTGGGGGCAAACCGTTCGGCAAACGCGGCAAGCGAAAGATCGTGGGTGTTGCTGCCCTTGATGAACTGGGCATAGTGTGCGGCCAGCAGATGATCCTGCCGGCGCAGGTAGACCACCACCTTCACCGATGTGCTCACCTGAGCCAGCTCGCGGGCCATGATCGTGGCGGCACGCGGTACACGGTCGGTATCGAGCCTATCCTCGTGCGCCGTGTGCATGTCGAAGAGGTCTTCGGCCGACAGGATGAGCGTGTTCGCTCCGACCGGCACCGTCTGCTGAAGGGCTCGGAGATGATGGCTGACAGTCTCGATCGGCCTCGGCCCGCTGGTGCCGTCGACAGCATCCCGCACGACTCGGAAGAGTGTGTGGTGGTTCATCTCGTAGGGGCGAAGCGGCGCGGCGCTGGCGGAGAGAATCGGATAGGCGAAGCCTCGGCTGGCGAGCCACTCCCGATTGGCATAGAGCGCCGACTGCAGCGCCTTCGAGCCGGTCTTGTGCTGGCCGACATGGAGGATCACACGCATGGGCTCGCCTCGTCGGCGCGGGGCTTTCGAGCCCAACCGATGACCCGTGGCGGCGTCATCACCCACCGAATCCGCGGCTCCACGAGCCCCTCCAGGAAAACCTCACGGACAGCCTGCTCCGTGAAGCGGTAATAGTCCCCGGGAAAGTTGTGGACGCCGAGCGTCGACGTCCCGGCCACGAGGGCATCGTGACGCGTGACAGCGGCGAGCAGGCTGACCATGCGACCGACGAGCGATCGCGGGGGCGCCAGATGCTTGGGCCCCATGCCACGAAAGCCCGGCACGCCGATCACGACCAGCCCACCGGGCTTCGTTACGCGTCGGATCTCGGCGAGCGTGAGCCAGAACCGTGGGTCGTGTTCGAGGGTGGCGTTACAGAGCACGCAGCCAAACGACTCGTCAGCGAACATGTCCATCGCGTTGGCGTTGCCGACGACCATCGTAATCAGGTCGTCGGAGGCGACGGCCTCCATGTTGATCCCGGTCTTGCCTGGAATGCTCGCCAGTGCCGGCAGGCGCAGGAGTGAATCGGGGCCCGGCCACGCGCCCACTTCGAGTACCGGGCCGTCGATGGCCTCAGGTCGGCAGATCGACTCGAAGGCGGCATAAACTTCGGGGCTCATCGCGACTCATCCCGTGAACGGCCGAGCATTCGCTTGACGCCTCGTTCGAGGCTCTTGAGCGATCGGCGAGTCGCACTGGTGCAATACCGCCACCAGGCCTTGGCGAGCGTCGGCTCCAGCAGCACTCGCGGATTGATCCGCATGATGATCCCCGTCATCCGCAAGGCCTCCGGCATACTGTTCGCCGAGTTGCCGACGGCCATCCGAAAGAGATGCACGAGCGTGCGGGCCTCATGGTGCGTGAGCGATCGTTCAAGCTGCTGCATGTCGAGACGACCGGCGGCGGCTCCTTCGCGGGCGATCGCACGAAAGATCCGGACGTTTTCCTCGATCGAGGAAAGCGGAAGATTCGAACTCGTGTTGGCCCCATGCTGGACCCACGCCCCGGCGATCGTCTTGAGCACGACGACGTTTCCGGTCAGGGCCAACCGCAGGAGCGAATCCATGTCGGCGGAACTGATGTCGCGGGCGTAGAAGCCCTGGCGGATCGCGGCATCCCGACGGTAGAGCGTTCCAAGGTGGGTGAAGAATCCTGTCTCCAAGACGAAACGCACATAGTCGCCTCCGGCCATCACCTGTGAGTCGCCCGGGATATCCGGCAGGATGTCGACTTGGAGCACCTTCCACGCCGGACGCCGGGTGCCCGGAGACAGGGGCCCCGGCTGGCGGACCACCCGCTGACCGGCCTGTGCGAAGCAGGGCGCCGCATCGGCGCTGGCGGCGAGCGCCTGCATCGCCGTCGTGATGAAGCAGGGATCGGTGAGGTGATCGTCGCCGTCGAGCATGAGCACCCACTGGCCCCGCGCATCGTGCTCGAGGGAGTGGCGATAGTTGGCGACGCGACCGAGATTCTGCTCGCGGCGAACGTATCGAAACCGCGGATCGTGGCGAAACGGTCGGGCAGCCGCTTCGGTGTCGTCGGTCGACGCGTCGTCGCAGGCCACGACCTCGAGGCTGGGAAAGTCCTGCATGAGGGCGCTTTGAATCGCGCGTGCCAGGAAGGCAGCGTGGTTGTAGGTCGGGATGAGGATCGTGACCTCGGGCGACGGTCGTAGCCGCGGTCCTCCGGCGAGCCGTGCCACGAGCGCGTCTGTTTCGCCCCCCTGGGGCGCTTCCGCCGTGCGAAAGCGAGCACGCGCAGCCGCATCGGCCAAGAGTGTTCCCAGGGCTTGGGTGATGGCTGACTCGTCGTCAGGCACCACCACGCCCGTAACGCCATCCTCGATCAGCTCGCGGGCACCGTTGACGTCGGTCGAGAGCACCGGCGTGCCTTCGGCGAGGGCCTCGCGAATCACCGTCGGGCAGCCCTCGGAGCGCGAGCACAGCACGAAGAGATCGGCATGCCGCATCCAGGCCCGTGGCGACTCCTGAAAGCCCTCGAGCCAGAACCGGTCCGCCATGCCCAGCGCCACGATCTCCTGCTCGAGCTTCGTCCGCTCGAGCCCTTCGCCCACGACGTGCCAGTGAAAATCGTGCCCTGAGTCGCGGAGCCTTCGATGGATCCGCAAGCACATCAGGAGCTGTTTTTCAGGGGAGAGTCTGGCGACGGTCACGACCCGCAGGCGGCCATCGCCACGGTAGGGGGCGAGAGGATCGGGCTCTCGATCCCGCGGCGGCTCGATCGGGGGTGGAATGACGGTCGCTGGGATGTCGCGAAGCGCCGGCCACATGTTCGCGAGCGTGTCGAGCAGCCCTTGCGATACCGGCAGCAGATGATCGGCCGTGACGAGCGCGCCCTGCAGCGCGGCTCGCACGTTGTCAGACAGCATGGGCGTGAGGAGTCCCTCGTCGAGGAGCACGACGAGCTTGCGGGTGCCTCGGCATAGGGCGAACGTGGCAGAGGCCACGATGTCCGGAGAAAGGGAACTGCCAATGACGGCGTCGTACTCCGTCTCGAGGCATGGATGCCCCGTCGCGACGATCGCTTCACGCGTCGCCAGGAGGCCCTGCTTGACGGCCTCCTCGTTCACTTCGAGCCTGGCGAAAGACACACTCGGTGGCAGTTGCCCGACAAGCCCTTCAGAGACCGGGCCTGTCACCAGCAGATCGATCGACCGCGACTCGGCCATATGCCGCATATGCCGCAGGGCCAGATAGGCCGCACCGCCTTCGGTGAATTCCCTGGCAACAAACAGGATCCGCGCGTTCATGGGGACAGCATAGAGTCAGCGATGAAAACAGGTGACCACGGTGCAACCGACCGAGACCCGTTCACTGCTCTAAAGCCGTTCCAGAATGAGCGGCGGACGAGCCACGGGCGCATCAGTGATCGTGACCGCCTCGCGGAACCTCGCCACGGCCGCGGGGAGCGCGTGGGCATGGGCGGGGTTGTAGTGCAACTCAGCGAGCGGCTCACCGGCACGGACGGCATCACCCACTGTCCGGTGCAGAATGATGCCGGCAGCGGGATCGATCGTGCCCTCGGCGGTCGTGCGGCCGGCCCCCAAGAGCATCGAGGCATGCCCCACCGACCAAGCTGCCAGGCGATGCACATGACCGGTGCGCTCGGCGTTCACCCACTCGATGCACTGGGCCCGCGGCAACACTTTGTCGGGCTCGTCGCACACTCGCCCGTCACCCCCCTGGGCAACCACGACGCGGCGGAATCGTTCGAGTGCTGAGCCGTCCGCAATTGCCTTTTGGCACCGGGCGAGCGCCGCGTCACGAGTCGTCGCGACGCCACCGAGCATGAGCATCTCGGCAGCCAACTCCAGCGACACCTCCATGAGATCGTCGGGCCCGTCACCTTTCAGGCAGGCGATCGACTCGAAGACCTCCAGGGCGTTGCCCACCGTCCGGCCGAGCGGCACATCCATGTTGGTGAGCAGCGCCTGGACTGGCTTGCCGAGGGCCCGGCCAATCGTGGTCATGCTCGCAGCCAGGGCGCGGGCATCTTCAAGCTTTGCCATGAACGCGCCATCGCCTGTCTTGACGTCGAGGACGAGGGCGTCGATCCCTTCCGCGAGCTTTTTGGAGAGGATCGACGCGGTGATCAGCGGAATGCTCTCCACCGTCGCGGTCGCGTCGCGAAGGGCGTAGAGCACGCGATCAGCCGGTGCGATCTGGAGCGTCTGGCCGACGAGGACGAGGCCACACTCCCGAGCCACGCGACGATACGCGGCAAGGTCGAGGTCGATCCGAAACCCAGGAATGCTTTCGAGCTTGTCGAGCGTGCCGCCGGTGTGGCCGAGGCCGCGGCCCGACACCATCGGCACCGTCACGCCGCAGGCCGCCACGATCGGCGCCAGAATGAGACTGGTCTTGTCCCCGACGCCGCCGGTCGAATGCTTGTCGACCTTGGGGCCCGGGATGTCGGACAGATCGAGGACGGTGCCCGAGTGGAGCATCGCGTCGACGAGGGCCGCGGTCTCCGCCGCCGTCATGCCACGCCAGAGGATCGCCATCGCCAGGGCGGCCCACTGGTAGGTGGGCACCGAGCCATTGGTGAGACCTTGCACCAGATAGCGAATCTCGTCGTGCGAAAGCGCTCCGCCGTCTCGCTTGCGACGAATGAGGTCGACCGCGCGCATGGTGCGTCACTCCGCGGGGGCCGTCCCGAACTGTCGGTCACCCGCATCGCCGAGGCCCGGCACGATGTAGCCTGAATGGTTGAGCCCCTCGTCAAGCGCTGCGACATGGATCGTCACGTCAGGGATTCCTCGTGCGAGACACTCGACGCCCTGGGGCGAGGCGATGAGCGCCACGAAGATGATGCGTGGAATTCCGGCCGCCTTCAGAATCTCGCAGGTTCGCACGGCCGACCCACCCGTGGCGAGCATCGGATCAACCACGATCGCCACCGTCGCGGCCAGTTTGCGCGGGAGCTTGTTGTAATACTCCTTGGGTTCGAGCGTCGCCTCGTCGCGGTAGAGCCCGACATGCCAGACCTCGGCGTCCGGGATCAGTTCGAGGAGACCGTCGGCCATCCCGAGCCCCGCGCGAAGAATCGGCACGATCGCGATGCGGTCGGCAAGCCGCTGGCCTGATGCCTCACCGAGCGGCGTGGGCACGCGGACGTCATGAGTAGGCAAAGCGGCGGTGGCCTCGACGCCAACCAGCCGCGTGAGCTGCCTGACGACTCGTCGAAACTCGGGCGACCGCGTCGCTGGATCGCGCAGCATGCAGACATGATGGGCCACCAGCGGATGCGTCGAGACGTGGACAGTCGCCATGCGATCATGCTCCAAAACGAGACCTGCTCCGCCGTGGGCAGCAGCATACCCGGCGGCATGGCCGCCCGCGTCATCCGGACGATATGCTCGTGCGATCCTCACGCTCGGCCCCGCAATGCCACAGATGCTGTCATCCCCCTTGCTCGAACGAGCCCGCGAGGCCGCCACCCGGGCATACGCGCCCTACTCAGGGTGGCACGTGGGGGCCGCGGTCGAGTTTACGGAAGCCCCTGGCCCCGAGGTCGGAGCCAATATTGAAAACGCCTCGTTCGGGCTCACGATCTGTGCCGAGCGGGTGGCAATCTTTCAGGGAGTGCTCGCCGGTGGAAAGAAGCTCGTTCGCGTGGCGCTCACCTGCCGTGACCGCGACGGCAATCTCGTGGCCAAGATCGCCCCCTGCGGCGCCTGCCTCCAGGTGATCGCCGAGTTTGGCTCAGCCAACACCGTGATCGAGATCGACGGCCGCGGTACGTTTCGGCTCGCCGATTTTCTGCCGCTCCCCTTCGGCGCCGACGACCTCAAGGAGTGATCGCGTCGAGCCGGAGGGCGGTCGTACGATCAGCCAAGCTTGATCACATTGACCGTGTTGGAAATGTAGTTGGCCACCACGGCCCGCCGCCCGTCCGGGGAGACCACGATGTTGCTCGGCGACTGGTCGACCGCGACCGTCTTGACGACCCGCTTTGTCCTGAGGTCGACGACACTCACCGTCCCGCGACCCGGCGTCAGACCGCCGTAGCTCGGCTGCCCGATACGGTTTGGTGGTCCACTCGTGTTGAGCCGGACCGATGCGTAGAGGGTGTTGTAGTTCGTCACGTACGCATACCTTCCGTTCGCCGAGATGGCCACGCCGGAGGGCTGGATGCCGACTGTGATCTCGGTCACGACCGATCCTCGCCCGCGGAGATCCACCTCGAGGACCGTGCGTCCGAACGGGGCGAAGTTGTTGCTCCCGAAGTTCGTGACGTAGGCCTTCTTGCCGCGGATGGCCATCGCGAACGGGCCGGAAAAAGCCGTGGCCGTCGTGAGCGAAACCGACACGCCCGGCACCGTCGCGCCCCCGGTACCTGTGGACGGCCCGCCGACCAAGCCCTCGATGACTCCCTTGTTGGACACGAAAATCACCGGCACGGGAGCCACCGGAACGCCGACCGTGGTGACGCTCGGCTGCTGGTAGAGATTCCCCGGGAATAGCACGCTCGTCGGAAGCACGCCGGCAGGAGACGTGCCGGTCAAACCGTCCACCGGGGTCCGCGAGGCGCCACTGAAGGTGGCGTTGTAGAAGATGACGGCGGCGGCCCCTTGATGGACGGCCTGATCGACGGCCGCCTGGAGATACTCGTTGTTGACCGTGGCATTGTCTTGGACATCGCGCGGGATCATGGCAATCTGCCCGGCTACGAAGCCCGTATAGTTCGCAGCGTCTTCGCCATGCCCGGCGACGTTGTAGAGGCCGCCGGAGACAGTGCCGGCCGTGCTGAAGAGCACCTGATAGTCGGTCGGGTTGCCGAAGACTTGCGTTTGGGCCCCCACGGTCGCCGTGAAGGCGCCCGGAGCCGGGCCAATCGTGGCCACGACCGCGCCCGTGCCGATGTGATACTTCGACATCGTCCCCGTGTTCAGGTTGCCCGACACGTAGTTGGCCGTGTAGACGAACACGCCGTCGGAACCGATGGCTGCCGGTGCCGCCCCGACGGTAAAGCTGCTCGTGATCTGCCGGGTGGCAAGATTCACCACGCTCACGGTGTTGCCGCTCCCGCTGCCGACAGCGTTGGGCTTGGGATCATTGGTGCGGGTCACCGGATTCCACTCTTCGCTCGCGCCGTAATTATTGACGTAGCCGAAGTTGCCCTGGATCACCATCCCGGACGGCCCGTCGAATCCGTCGATGACGCTCACCACCCGACGCTGTGCGATATTGATGACCGACACGGTCGAGGACGCGCTATTGGTCACGTAGGCCAACGTGCCTCGCGGGTTGATCGTGACCGTGTATGGCTCGGAGAAGGACGCGTCTCGGATCGTCGCGACCGCCTGGTTGGTCCGAAGGTTGATCACCGTGACGCTGTCTTCACCGGCGAAGCCATAGTTGTTGTTGTTGGCGACGTAGGCAAAGCGGCTGTCTGGCGTGATGGCCATGTGCTGCGGATTGATGCCCGTCGGCACGGTCGCGATGACCTGCGCCATCATCGCTCGCGGTTCGAGCGCCTCGAAGGCCAGGGCCGACTTTCGGCCAGAGGAAGGCCTCCGCTGGGACGTCTGGTTCATCGATGGTGTTTCCGGGGCCGGAGGGCGTGTACGGACGTCCTAAGCGTACCCCACGCTCCATCGCCAGGCAGAAACGAACGAACGGGAGGCCATGGATGGCGAGCACCGCGTAACCATCCAGCACAAGGCCTGGAGGGCCGTGTTGAGTTCCGGGCGGAGGCCCGGCAAGCGAAGCGAGGCCATGGATGGCGAGCGCCGCGTGAAGAACCTACCCGGCCCGGTTCCGCTGGCGATAGTACTTGAGGCCCGGCACGAAGAAGCAGGCCGCGCTCACGATGCCAAAAATCAAGTGCTGCCAGGCCGGTGCCACACACATCACAAGCGCCGTCAGGAACAGCACACCTGCCTGAACGTAAAACGCGCCGGACAGAATCCCTGCCTTGGCAAAGAACACGAGTCCGGCGATGAGGGCAAGCACGGGCGAAAGCGTGAGGACCGGCATGTGAAGAAGGCCTTCGACCCAGAAGAGCATGACGCTCGCGATCACGCTCCCGCCCCAGATGTGGGCGATCTGACGCTCGACGGCGGTGACCGGCCCGGTGCGGTGGCGTAGGGCCCAAAAAATCGGCGCCCAGACGGCAAGACCACCCCCCCAGAGCACGACATACGGCCAGCGGCTGTCGATGGCCTGCCAGGCGAGCACATCGGTCACGCCGCAGAGCGCGAGCAACACGACCGAATGCCACATCCACAGGAGGCCCCAGTTTTCGAGGACCGTAGCGTGATGGGTCTCTCGAAAGAGCCTGGCCATGACGTCGGTCAGCCCACCGCTACGGGCCGCCACCGGCTCACCGGCCAGAAACGCATGCAGGTCGTCGGCGAGCGCCGCGGCCGACGCATACCGCAGGTCTTGTGGCTTCTGGAGACTCTTGAGGGCGATCATCTCAAGATCGCGATCGACCTTGGGGTCGAGCGACCGCGGGAGCGGCGGGTCGCTCTCGAGCACTGCCAAGAGCGTGTCCATCGGGTTCGAGGCCTGGAACGGCGGGCGGCCGGTGAGCGCCTGATAGAGAATTGCCCCCAGGCTCCAGATATCGCTTGTCGGCCCCACGTCGCCGCGACTGCCGGCAGCCTGTTCGGGCGACATGTAGCAAGGCGTGCCGAGGATGGCACCCGTGTGCGTCACGTCGCGATCTTCTTCGATGCGCTTGGCGAGTCCGAAGTCAGAAACATGGGGCGCACCAGCCGCATCGATCAAGATGTTGGACGGTTTCAGGTCGCGGTGAAGCACGCCGCGGCGATGGGCCACATCCACCGCCTCGGCCACACGAGCGAGGATGGCGGCGGCCTCACGTGGTGGCAATTGTCCGCTCGCGAGTTTCTTGGCGAGTGTCGTCCCCTCGATGAACCGCATGCTGTAAAAGGGATGGCCGCCACACTCGCCCACTTCGAAGATGGAGACGATGCCTGGGTGGTCGAGCCGTGCCGCCGCCTCGGCTTCACTCTGGAATCGGGTCAGGTCGGCTGCCGTCGCGAGGTCACGACGCAAGAGCATCTTGATCGCGACCATGCGATCGAGGCTCTTTTGGTGGGCCCGGTAGACGATGCCCATCCCGCCACGGCCGACCTCTTCGAGCAGTTCGTAGTCGCCAAACGTCGCGGGCAAGGGGGTGATGCCCGGCACGAACCCCCCGGGCGCCGGCGGCGGCGCGAGGGGCTCGTGCACCCCCTTCGGCAAGAGCACCGTCGACTGCTCGGCCACGGCGTCGGTCATCGACATTGTGGCAAAGAGCTCACGGAGGTGGATGGCGAGCCGGGGATGCTCTGCCGCCTGCTGCTCCAAAAGCTCGAGTGCCGCAGCCCCCCGCGCCTCCGACAGTTCGTCGACGAGCAGGGCGAGGAGCTCCTCGTCGTCGGGTGAGAGCACGGTCTGTTCGGCAGCGGAGGCACTCATGAAAGTCGTGATGGCATGAGGGTCGTCGAATGCAACGGGAGCTGCCCGAAAAGCGTAGGCGCCGCGGTCCGGCGGAACACCGCTGGAATCTCACTCCCCCAAAAGCGTGCGCAGCCGCCGCATGGCCCGCAGATACCGCATGCCCGCGGCCGGCTTCGTCAGTCCCAGCACGTCGGCCGCTTCCGCGGTCGAGAGGTGCTCGAAGTGGCGGAGGAGCACGATCTGCCGGTCTTGTTCGTCGAGCTCCTCGACAGCCGAGGCGAACCGGCGTTCGAGCTCGTGCCAGGTGGCGGCGGCCGCCGGGGTAAGCTCCCGATCGGCGATCTGGCCGGCCATGTCGACGCCGGAACGCTCCCCGTCGTCGACCGTGACCAGCGGCACCTCCCGGTCGACGCTCCGCGTGCTCGCCACGCGATGCCGACGGTGGGCATCGATGAGCCGGTCGCGGGCCATGTGCCGCAGCCACAGCCGAAAGGGCATCGTCGGATTCTGGAGATAGTCGCCCAGCCGGCGATTGGCCTCGACGAGCACGTCCTGAACGATATCGCTGGCGTCAACTCGCCGTTGGACGAGCTTGTCCATCCGCTGATCGATCAGCCGACGGATAGCCGCCCGGTGGCGATCGAGCAGGCCGTTCACGGCATCGCTGTCACCCTGTCGAACCCGCTCGAGCAACAAAAGTGTCTGATCTGCTGGAACGCCGGAGTCAGTGGTTGGCAGAACGTCAGACATCGAAATCAGTCTACCAACGTGTCGGGGATGCGGGTGGTATCGGTGATACTCGGAAGGCGGGGGTAGCCCCTGCGGAAACGCACTTTTTGCTCCTGGAATTTTTGCCTCGCGACAGCCCGTGGGGCATAATCGCGGGCGGTCATGACGGACTGACCGCTGGTTGCCCCTTCCATGAGTGGGCTCCCGCGAACGGACTTGCCTGTGACATTCGCCGGCCTCAGGACCATGCGACGTTCTCTCCGCGTGCTTGCGGGGTGTTTCGGTTTTGCCGTCGCTGCCGGTCTTGCCGGTGGGAGCCCCGCGGTTGCCGAGCCGTTCCTCCAGTGGACCTCCGCGGCCCCTGGTGCGGCCGCCCATGCCGACGACCTTGCCAGCCGCACCACGGCCCTGGTTCATCAAGGCCGCTGGGCCGATGTGGTCAGCATCTGCGAGACGGCCGCTCGCAAAGGCAAGCTCGATCCGGCACTCGCCCGTCAGTACGACCTCGCCAAGCTGCACTGCGACGTCGCCCGTCGCCATGCCGAGCCTGCCTTCCGCCACCAGCTCGCCAAACTTTCCGAAACTGATGCCCGACGGGCCTACGGTGAGATCCTCGGGAGGATCGCCTCGCATCACGTCGAGAATCCCGATTTCGCGAGGCTTGTGGCTCGTGGTCGACTCGCGATCGATGTCGCTCTCGACGATTCGTCCTTCGGCCCGCAGTACGCCTCGCAGGCGACTCCCGATCGTCGCGCCGCCTACCAGTCGCAGGTCGACCGAATCCTCGCGTCGCGGCCGATCGCCACGAAGGCCGATGCTGAAGCGGCCGCCGCCTGGATCGCACGCGCCGGCCATTCGATCCTCGGCATCCCGCCGTCGGTCGCCCTCATGGAGATGGCCGCGGCGGCGGTGGGCGGCCTCGATGAGTACTCGGCGTTTCTCACGACGGGCCAGCTCGAGGATCTCTACTCCCAGATCGAAGGCAACTTCGTGGGCCTCGGCGTCGAGCTCAAGAGCGCCCCCGATGGCTTGCTCGTCGTGCATGTCATTCCCAACAGCCCCGCCCAGCGGGCTGGCATCATCGCCGGCGATCGACTCATCGGTGTCGGCACACGCTCCCTCCACGGCATGAGCGTCGACGAGTCTGCCCACCTCCTGCAAGGCCCCGAAGGCTCGCTCGTCACGCTTGCGGTGGCCCGCGGCCCAGGCACGCCCCGCGCGGTGACCGTGCGCCGCGAGCATGTGGAAGTGCCGAGTGTGGAAGAGGTCGCGATCGTCGATCCGGTGGCCGGCATCGGCAGGATCAAGCTCACGAGCTTTCAGAAGACGACCGCCGCCGACATGGAAGCTGCCCTCCGGAAACTCGATGGCGCCGGCATGCGGTCGCTCGTCATCGATCTTCGTGGCAATCCGGGCGGGCTCCTGTCCTCCGCCGTCGACGTCGCCGACCTCTTCATCGAGCGCGGCCTGGTGGTAGCCACCCGAGGCCGGAGCCCCGAAGAGGATTTCAACTACACCGCCGGCACGCCCGGCACCTGGAAGATGCCTCTCGTGGTTCTCATCGACGGTGACTCAGCAAGCTCGAGCGAAATCCTGGCCGGGGCCATCCGCGACCATAAGCGGGGCACCATCGTCGGCAGCAGGAGCTACGGCAAAGGCTCGATCCAGGGAATTTTTCCGTTGGAAACCGCCGGTGTCGGCATGAGGCTTACGACTGCGAAATTTTTCTCGCCCCGTGGACTTCCCTTCAGCGGCATCGGGGTCGAGCCAGACGTTGCGGTCGTGAATACCGCCCGCCCCGTGGATGGCACGGCTACCGCCCCTGCGCAGGGCGACACGGCCCTCGCGGCCGCCGTCGAGGTGGCACGCCGATCCGTGGTACGGCCTGTGCCTGCCGGTACCCAGGCCCGTGCGACAGCGTCTCGCTAGGCGTTAGACTTCCAGCTTCCCCAGGAGCTTTTTTGTATGACCAGTCCGCGCGCCCGTGCCATTGCCGCCATCACCGCCTACCAACCGACCGACCGAGGGTGGAACTTTCGCGAGACGCCCACCAGCGAGATCTTCGGGGCCAATGTCTTCGGCGATGCGGTCATGCGGGCGCGGCTTCCCAAGACCGTCTACAAGCGGCTCCAGGCCACGATCAAGCAGGGCAAGCCGATCGATCCCTCGATCGCCGATGCCGTGGCCCTGGCAATGAAAGACTGGGCGATCGAAAAAGGTGCCACACACTATGCCCACGTCTTCTATCCGCTCACCGGTCTCACCGCCGAGAAGCACGACAGCTTCTTGACACCGACCGGCGACGGCACGGCGATCGCCGAGTTTTCCGGAAACGAGTTGATCCAAGGCGAGCCCGATGCATCGAGCTTTCCGTCGGGCGGCTTGCGGGCCACGTTTGAAGCCCGTGGCTACACCGCCTGGGACCCGACGAGCCCCGCCTACATCCTCGACAATCCCAACGGCACGACCCTTTGCATCCCGACCGCCTACTGCTCCTGGACCGGTGAAGCCCTCGACAAGAAGACACCGCTGCTTCGCAGCATGCAGGCCGTGGACCGCCAGGCCCGTCGGTTGCTCGCCATCTTCGGCCACAAGGACGTCGGTCCGGTCAACGCCTCGGCCGGCCCCGAGCAAGAGTATTTCCTGATCGACCGCAACTTTTTCTTTGCCCGGCCCGACCTCGCCATGACCGGGCGCACGCTTTTTGGTGCCAAGCCGCCAAAGGGCCAAGAGTTCGAGGATCAATACTTTGGCGCGATTCCCGAGCGGGTCCTCGCCTGCATGCTCGAAACCGAGCGCGAGCTTTTCAAGCTGGGCGTTCCCGTCAAGACGCGGCACAACGAGGTGGCTCCCAGCCAATACGAGATCGCGCCGGTCTACGAAAACGCCAACATCGCGACCGACCACCAGCAGGCGATCATGCTCCTGCTCACGCGGGTGGCCCAGAAGTACGGCATGGCCTGCCTGCTCCATGAAAAACCCTTCCAGGGCATCAACGGCTCTGGCAAACATGTGAACTGGTCGCTCGGTTGCAGGCTCGGCAACCTCCTCGAGCCGGGTGATACACCGCATGAAAACATGCAGTTCCTGGTGTTCTGCGCCGCCGTGATCCGCGCGGTCCATCTGCACGCGGACTTGTTGCGTGCTGTGGTGGCCTCGAGCGGCAATGATCATCGCCTCGGTGCCAACGAGGCCCCGCCGGCGATCATCTCGATTTTCCTTGGCGAGCAGCTCACCGACGTCTTCGAGCAGTTCGAGCAGGGCAAGGCGACGACCTCCAAGAAGTCCGGCACGCTTTCCGTCGGCGTCGACACCCTTCCCCCCCTCCCGAAGCACGCTGGCGATCGCAATCGCACGAGTCCGTTTGCGTTCACCGGCAACAAGTTCGAGTTTCGCGCCGTGGGATCGAGCCAGTCGATCGCCGGCCCGCTCGTCGCCCTCAATACGATCATGGCTGAGAGCCTTGACTACGTTGCCACGGAGCTCGAAACGGCCACCGGTGGCGACGTGGCCAAGCTGCCGGGCGCCGTCGAAAAACTGCTGCAGCGGATCATCACCGAACACAAGGCGGTGATCTTCAATGGCAACGGCTATTCCCAGGAGTGGCATGACGAAGCCGCCCGCCGCGGTCTGCCGAACTTCAAGGCGACCCCCGAGGCCCTTGATCAACTCATCGCCCCGAAGAACCTCGCCCTCTTTGCCAAGTACGGCGTGCTTTCCGAGCGGGAGTTGCGCAGCCGCTATGAGATCTACCTCGAGCGGTACTGCAAGGATCTCAATACCGAGGCGAGCGCCGCGATCCAGATCGCCAAGACGATGATCCTGCCTGCGGCGTATCGGTACCAGGGTGAGCTCGTCGACATCGCGACGAAGCTCAAGGCGCTCGGCAAGTCCCCCCACCTGGGCACCCTCGAAAAACTGACAGGGCTCGTCGGCGATCTCGAGAGCCGAATCGAGGCGGTCGAACAGGCGCTCGCGCATGGGGGCGGCGATGTCCGCCATGAGGTCGCCCATTTCCATGACGACGTGATCCCGGCCCTCGCGAAGCTTCGCGAAACGGCCGACCAGGTCGAGACGATCCTGCCCGACGACCTCTGGCCGCTGCCCACCTACCGCGAAATGCTGTTCATCAAATGACGGAGGTCCTTCCTGCGGGCGCACCGCTGGCAGACGCCCTCGCGGCGGAAGCCGAGAAGCTCGGCATGGCCCTGCCGTCCGGGGCGGCCGTTCGTTTGGCCGACTACGCCACGAGCCTCTGGGCCTGGAATGAAAAGCTCAACCTCACTCGGCACACGACCCCGGAGCGGTTCGTGTCGCGAGATGTCGGTGATGCGGTCGCGGTCGCGGCCCACTTGGCCCATGGCGAACGAGTTTTGGATGTCGGCACCGGCGGCGGCACGCCCGGGGTGATCCTCGCGATCCTGCGGCCTGACCTGCGCGTCGAACTGTGCGAGAGCGTGGCCAAGAAAGCACGGGCCGTCGGTGAGATCGTGCGCGAGACGGGCCTTCGGATTCCGGTCCATGCCGCGGCCGGTCAGGAGATCGTGGCCAAGCGACCGAGTGGCCCGGACCGTTTTGACACGCTCGTCGTCCGCGCCGTCGCGCCGCTGGCCAAACTGCTCGGCTGGTTCGAGCCCATTCGCCAGACATACGGTCGGCTCCTGGTGATCAAGGGACCGAAGTGGACGGACGAATTGGCCGAAGCCCGCGCCGGCGGCCGCGGCAAGCACGTGACTATCCGTCCGATCGCCACCTGGCCGCTCCGCGGCACCGACAACGAAAGCGTCCTCCTCGAAATCAGGTGAGGCTCAACGCTTACTCGACTTCCTGCCGCGTGCCGGTCCCGCGGTTGCGGGGATTGTCCATGCGATCGATCGTGCCGTAGATCAGGCGCAACTCATCGCCGACCAGGATGGCACGGCCGTGTCGGCGACGATCACGAAACATGCCCGGTGGCCCGGGAGCGCCAGGAGGCTCATCCTGGTTCTGCGAAACGTAGAGCTCGATGACGTTGCCTCGAATCTCGTACCGCTCAAAGGTCCTGCTGTCGACACGGCCACCCTCGTAGAACGTGATGACCTCGTCCCGCGACCATTCCTGCTCGTTCTCGGGAGTTGGGCGGCCACGGTAGGGCATTGCGTTCTCCCATTGCACGTTCCAGGGCGATGCCGTGAGTCGATTGTCGAGGGAGTTCCCTGCTTGGTCACGCGGAGCGGTCGCCGCGGCCGCTTCCTCGATCCGCTTCTGAACCTTCGCGGCCGCAAGGCCCGTGAGCCCGGGTTCTGCTTCGTGGTAGAGCTCGACGGCATGCCTCCAGGCATGGGTCCGAAATGCCTTCGAGCGCTCTCCGAGGGCCCACCATTCGTCGGCCATGGACGCCGTCTCCTCCGCATCGCGGGACGTATTCGTGTCCCGCTTCGCGAGCGACGCCAGCGCCGGATTGTCACCCTTGGCCAAGTAGGACAGGCCTTCGGGAAAATTGCCTTTGATGAGGCAGAGGTAGGTACCCCACTTCGCGCTGGCGGACGCGTCGGAAGGATTGGAATGGATCGTCTCCTTGGCATTCCGGTACGGCCCGAACATCATCTTGCTGGTGCCCAGTTCCTTGATGGTGACGGCCCATTCCTGGGCGGCTTGAGCATCTGACGCGCGTGTCGCGATCGTCTTGGCGACGCTCGCATACTTGGCAGCGCGTTCGAAGTCGTCGCGGTCACACATGGCATCGACCCGACCTCTGAGCTCGGCGAGAAGCCCCTGGTACCAGTCTGACGATGCATCGGGCGTGCCTGGAAGCCTCGCGAAGGCCGCTATCGATTCATCGTGGGTGTCGACATCGAACCGATCAGTCAGAAGGTGACCAACCGCCACGAACGTTTCCCAGTCGCCTGCCTGAATCGCCTGATCGCGTGCCTCGGCGGCAAGCACCCACGCTGTCGCCGGATCGTGCATGCTCGCGGCGGCGTCTTGGGCGAGTCGTCGAGCAAACGCCGTGCGTGCCATGGAGTCCTTCGTGGCATACTCCGTCTTGAAAACCTGGCGAAGCTCCTTGGTCTTGGCCGTGACCGTCGCCTTGTCGGGAACGACGAACTCGGTGGAGCGCGGCTCCGACGGCGTAGCAGGTTCGGGTACCGACGCTCCGTCAACCGGCAGAGGATCCTCGTTCACGCCTGACTCGGGGCCGGATCGGGGTGCTTGTGGCGGCGACTCTGGTGCCGCGAGATCCATCGGCTCGGTGTCGAAAGGACCAGGCTCGAGCGACGGCACGGAAAACTCTGGGGGCGACGACACCACGAGCGCGTCGGCAGGCGCCGGCGGGGAAGGGTCTTCCTCCGGAAATGGGTTCGGCTCATCGGGCGCGAGACTCGGCTCGTCGTCTGCGGGCAACGGAGAGGGGTGGCGTTCAGCAGGTTTCCGTTCACCTGCAGCCGGTTGCTCAGGGGCGGTCGGCATGGCAGCCGGCGGCTTGCGTGTGGCCACCTCGC
This sequence comes from uncultured Candidatus Kuenenia sp., assembly GCA_964498325.1. Classification (GTDB taxonomy): domain Bacteria; phylum Planctomycetota; class Planctomycetia; order Pirellulales; family UBA1268; genus QWPN01. Next base: position 13,167 of record CAZCHF010000002.1, on the reverse strand, counting down.
GCTCTGGGACATCCTGTGCCACATAGAGCATGACCCCGAGCACGACGACCGTAAGCCCGCCGAAGGCGACGATCGTGGGCCAGACTGAACCCGGAGGGGGATCGTCAGCGGCCGAGACGGTCGAGACATGTTTCGTTTTCATGCCAATCTTTTTGAACCGCCGTTCGTCCAAAAGGTTCTGCGCTCAAAGATTCATCCCGAGATATCCCCCGGATTCGTCGATCCGGGCCTGCTCACGGGCGATGCGCTCGCGAGCCTTGGCCAGGTCACCGGCCGCGATGTACCGGTCAAACTCCGTCTCGACGGCATGCTTCACCGAAACCGTCAGCCATTCCACGGCCGGCTGGGTGAGCCAGTCACAGGTTTCGACGTCGAGAGCGATGTCGAGATCGCTGCCGATGGTGTTCAGATCGGCGTCGTCGGTCAGGACCGTGCCTGAGAAACAGAACCGGACCCAGCCCGTGGCCTCGTCATTGGTGAAACGAAACGTGCACGAACCGTCGCTCACGAAATAGCTGTTCCGGGTGCCATGGGCGGCGACGGCCCGCTGCATGCGTTCGAGCCGGGCCCTGTAGCCTGGGGAGGCATCGATCGGAATATCGAGCCGCGGCACGCTCCGAAGGGGCGTACACTCAAATGTGATGGCAACGGCAGGCTGCGAGACAGGGTCACTCATGGTGGAACGATTCTATCGCATCGCGGTGACCGCCGCCCTCATGGCCAGCCTGGGTTGCACCGCCGTCGCCACCGAACCGGACGCTCTGGTCCCCGTGACGGGCTGCAGGCGAATCATGGGAGCCCCCTGGAAGATCAAGGTCTTTGCGACGGATCAAGCCCTGGGGGAGACGGCCATCGACGCAGCGCTTCAGGAAGTGGCGCGGCTCGACACGATCCTCTCGGATTATGACCCCGAGAGCGAACTGTCGCGACTGTCCGCGGCGGCCCCGATGCAGAAGCCTGTGAAGGTCAGCGACGATCTTTGGAACGTGCTCGTGGCGGCCGAGGGATTTCGTGAGGCAAGCGACGGTGCCTTCGACATCACCGTCGGCCCACTCACCACACTCTGGCGGCAGGCACGCCGCACAGGGAGACTCCCTCGCGAAGACAAGCTCGCCGTAGCGAGGACCGCGGTCGGCGGCGCGGGCATTCAGCTCGACCAGAAAACGCAGCAGGTACTCCTTACGAAGCCAGTCATGCGGCTCGATGCCGGCGGCATCGGCATGGGCTACGCTGCCGACCGTGCGATGGACGTGCTAAAGAGCCACCGCATCACCTCTGCCATGATCGACGCCTCGGGTGACATTCTCGTTTCAGCCGCACCGCCCGGCGCCGAAGGGTGGAGGATTCTGGTCGCGCCCCTGCGACCGGGTGGCGAGGGTGAAACGATCACACTCACGAGCGCTGCTGTCACGACCAGCGGGGATGCCTTCCAGTCGGTCGAGATCGACGGCATTCGTTACAGCCACATCGTCGATCCGCGTACGGGTCTCGGGGTTCGTGGCCCCTCTGCCGTCACGGTCATCGCCCCTGACGCCACTGCCGCCGATGCCTTGGCGACGGCCGCCAACGTGCTGGGCCCCGTGCATGGCCCCGCATTCTTGAAAAAGTATCCCAAGACCTCTGCTCGCTTCGTGTGGCGAGACGGAAAGGACGTTCGCGCGCTTGTCACCGACGGGTGGCCAAAGCTTGCAGCCGCGCAGCCCGATGCCGCACCGTGAACGGTGCCCGCGCTCATCATGTTTGAGGAGAGCAATGCCGCAGGGTTATCCTCCTGCCATGCGTCATGTGATGGTCAACCCGCCTCAAGGGCTTGCGCTCAATGTCCCGCAAGGGGCGACCCGTGCCATGTCGCCGGACGTTCGCTGCGGCCCTCCAGGCCTCCGCTCACTCGGGGAAAACTGCGCTTCGCCATCCATGGCTTCGCTGGTTTTCCACGCCGGCTCCATGACACGGGTCGCCCCTTGCTACCGTTACTCGCTGGCATTGGGGATCGTGTCATTGGTCTTTCATGTGGCTGGGTGCAGCCGGCCCGACCATGGCTACTTCGGCACGGTCAAGCCTGCCCACGGGCCGAATGAGATCTGGATCAACAACTCGACCGAGCCGGAAACGCTCGACCCCACCCTCTGCTCCGACAGTGCCGGCGGCGAGATCATCTGGAACGTGTTTGCAGGGCTCGTGCAGGCTCACCCGGCGACGCTCGAACCCTGCCCCGACATCGCGACTCACTGGGATGTCTCCGAAGACGGCCTTACCTACACGTTTCACTTGAGGCCATCCGTCTGGTCCGACGGCGTGCCCCTGACGGCCCATGATTTTGTCTACTCGTTTCGACGGCTCGTCGATCCGAAGACGGCCAGCAAATACGCGAGCAACGGCCATCTCGTGAAAGGGGGCGCGGCGATCACGGCCGGCGAGGCGCCGCCTGAGTCACTGGCCGTGCGGGCCATCGACGAAGTCACGCTCGAGGTCACGTTTGAAGACCCGGTGCCCTATGCCATGAGCATGCTCACGTTCTATTCCTTCATGCCGATTCCACGGCACCTCATGGAGAGCCTCGAGGCCAGAGGAGTCGATCAAGCCCTTTGGACCAGGCCCGAGCATGTGGTCTGCAATGGTCCGTACAAGATGACCGAGTGGCGGTTTCGTCAGCACATGATGTTCGACAGGAATCCGCGCTACTGGGACTCTGGGAACGTTCGCACCGACCGTGTGCGGCTGTCGATGGTCGAAAGCGAGACGACGGCGCTTGCGATGTATGCGACCGGTGAATTCGACTGGCCGGGGCACAACTCCGCCCTGCCGTTCGAGTTCATGGACTACGTTGCCGGGTTCAAAGACTTCAGCCATCACACCGAGTGGCGCTCGTACTTCTATTGGATCAACACCACCCGGCCGCCGCTCGACAATCCGCTGCTCAGGCGGGCCTTGTCGCTGGCGATCGATCGCGAATCCTTGGTCAAGCACATCACTCGTGGTGGCCAAACCCCGACGGCGACCCTCGCTCCCGAAGACATGGCCGGGTATCGCGGTCCGGCGATCGCGCTTTTTGATCCGGACGCGGCTCGTCGCCTGCTTGCCGAGGCGGGCTATGCAAAAGGGGCCGACGTGCCTCCGATCACGCTCTCCTACAACACCTCCGAGGGCCACAAGCAGGTCGCCGAGGCGATCCAGCAGATGTGGAAGAAGGAGCTCGGCATCTCGGTCGAGCTGGAGAACCTTGAATGGAATGTCTTCCTCGACAAGGCGGCCAGGACTGACTTCCAGATCTGTCGAATGGGCTGGTCAGCCGACTACGGCGACCCCTTCAACTTTCTCGAGATCCTTTCGAGTGCGTCGGGCAACAACCACTCGAACTGGAAGAACCCCGACTACGACCAGCTCCTGCGCGAAGCCAATCGGTGCCTCGATCCGGCGAGGCGACTGGCCATGCTCCGTGACGCGGAGGCCATGGCGATGACCGCGCAGCCGGTCATCCCGATCTACGTCGCCACGAGCTCCAAGCTCTTGAAGCCGTATGTCCGTGGCCTCTGGCCCAACCCCCAAACCCGGCACCCATGGAAATTTCTCTGGATCGACGAGCAGTTTGACCCGTCGAAGCCGCCGCAGCCCGACCTCCCCCCACCACCGTGCCCGGGGAGGCGGAACGAATGAAACGTTTTGTCATCCGACGGCTCGTCGAAATCGTGCCGACCGTGCTGGTCATCATCATGCTCTCGTTTGCGCTTGTGCGACTTGCGCCTGGCTCCCCGTTCGCAAGCGAGAAAGACATTCCGCCGCAAGTGAAGCAAGCCCTTGAAGCCAAGTATGGTTTCGACCGGCCGCTTCCCGAGCAGTTCGTGCGCTACGTCGGAAGGCTTCTCCAGGGCGATCTCGGTCCCTCGACCAAGTATCCAAGCCGTTCGGTCAACGAGATCATCGCTGATGGGTTTCCCGCCACGCTCACGCTCGGGGCCGTCGCGCTTCTCTGGGCGATGCTCGTCGGCATCACCGCCGGGATCGTCGGCGCCGTCCGGCAGAACACGGTCTGGGATCACTCCGCGATGACCGCGGCCCTCGTCGGCATCAGCATCCCGAGTTTTGTCCTCGGCCCTTTGCTCGTGCTCGTCGTCGCGCTCCGCTGGCATCTGCTCCCGGCGGCTGGCTGGGGTGACTGGCGGCATGTCATCCTGCCAGGATTCACCCTCGGCACGGTCTACGCCGCGTCCATCGCACGGCTCACCCGTGGCGGCATGCTCGAAATCGTGCGAAGCGATTTCATCCGCACCGCGCGGGCCAAGGGGCTCTCCGAGAAGCTCATCATCTGGCGGCACATGCTCCGAGGCGGCCTCCTTCCCGTCGTGAGCTACCTCGGGCCCGCGATCGCAAGCATCCTCACCGGCAGCGTGGTCGTCGAAAAAATTTTCAACATCCCGGGGATCGGTCCCTACTTCGTCGATGCAGCGTTCAACCGCGACTATTTTCTCGTCATGGGGATCGTGGTCGTCGATGCCGCCCTCCTCCTCGTCATGAACCTCCTCGTAGATATCGCCTACGGCCTTCTCGACCCCCGGATCGAGTACGCATGATGAGTCCCCACGACACGCATGCGGCATCCGACTCGCCCGACGTCGTCGTGGTGGAAGGGTCGTCACTCTGGAAAGACGCATGGAAGCGGCTGCGTCGTAATCGTATCGCGGCGGCCAGCGTCTGGGTGCTCGTGTTCCTCGCCGTTGCCTGCCTCGTCGGCCCGGTGATCGTCGCTGCGACCTGGGGCTACGACTACGAAACCCAGAACCTCGCATACGGCGCACGCCCACCGTCCTGGGAACATCCTTTTGGAACTGATTTTTTCGGGCGAGACCTTCTGACGCGGGTGCTCTACGGCGGCCGCGTGAGTCTCGCGGTCGGATTCCTCGCGGCGAGCCTGGCGGCGACGATCGGCACCGTGTACGGCGCCGTGGCAGGCTACGCCGGCGGCATGGTCGATGCTGTCATGATGCGCATCGTCGACACGCTCTACGTCCTGCCGTACATGTTCTTCGTGATCATCCTGGTGACGATCCTCGACAAGAGCCTCCTCCTCGTCTTTCTCGCGCTCGGTGCCGTCGGCTGGCTTCTCACCGCGCGGGTGGTCCGCGGACAGGTGCTGAGCCTCAAGGAGCAGGATTTTATTGTCGCGGCTCGGAGCCTTGGCACGCGGCCCGGGGCCATCGTCTTCCGTCACCTCATCCCGAATACGCTCGGGCCTGTCATCGTCACGTTCACTCTCACCGTTCCATCCATGATCCTCTCCGAGGCCTTCCTCTCCTTCCTGGGCCTGGGAGTCCAGGCCCCGCAACCGAGCCTCGGCGCCCTCATCAACGACGGCGCCAACCAGATGATCGTCTTCTGGTGGACGCTCGTGTTTCCTGGCGGTGTCATGGCCCTCATGCTCATGGCCCTCAATTTTCTGGGAGACGGCATCCGCGACGCCCTCGACCCGCGGATGAAAAACATGTGATGACCACTCCCGTCCACCAGCACTCCGACATCGTCCTCGACATCCGCGATCTGCGGACGTTTTTTCAGTTGGACGACACCGTGGTCAAAGCGGTCGATGGCGTCAGCTTCTCGGTACGGCGTGGCGAGACACTCGGCATCGTGGGCGAGAGCGGTTCGGGCAAAAGCGTCGCGTGCCTTTCGACGCTTGGTCTGGTCCCGAAGCCGCCCGCCTTTCATCCGTCGGGTCAGGTCCTGTACCGGGGCCACGACCTCTTGAAGCTCGGCGAGCGGCAACTCCAAACCCTGCGCGGCAACCGCCTCGCCATGATTTTTCAGGACCCGATGACGTCGCTGAACCCATACCTGCGCGTCTCGCGGCAGCTCACCGAAGTGCTGGAAGTCCACAAGTCGGCGTCGCCGCAGGACGCCAGGCGTGCCGCGATTGCGATGCTCGAACGGGTCGGCATTCCCGACGCTGCTCGACGCATCGACAACTATCCCCATCAGTTTTCCGGCGGCATGCGGCAGCGGGTGATGATCGCGATGGCCTTGCTTTGCGAACCCGAAGTGCTATTCGCCGATGAGCCGACGACCGCCCTCGACGTGACGATTCAAGCCCAGATCTTGGAGCTCATCGCCGAGCTTCAAGAGAGTTTTGGGACGGCGGTCGTGCTTGTCACGCACGATCTCGGCGTCGTGGCGGGCACCACCGACCGCGTCGCGGTCATGTATGCCGGCCGCATCGTGGAGGAGGGCACGACCGCCGACGTCTTGGGCGCCCCGAAGCATCCCTACACTCTCGGTCTGCTCGAAAGTTTGCCTCGGATTGATGCCACCTCGAACGGTCCGCTCACCGCTATCCCCGGCCTCCCACCTGACCTTGGCCACCTCCCCGACGGCTGCCCATTTCATCCGCGGTGCAGCCGAGTTCACGATCGCTGCCGGATTGAGTATCCGCCGCGGATCGCCCTCTCATCGACGCATTCCGCGTCTTGCTTCGACGTCGAGGTACCGCGATGAGTGCCGCGAGCGATCACCCGTGTCATGGAGCCGGCGTAGAAAGCCAGCGCAGCCCGGAGGGCGAAGCGCAGATTTCTCCGAGAGAGCGGAGGCCATGGATGGCCGAAGCGAACGTCCGGCGAGATGACACGGGTGATCGCTCGCTCCGTTTTCGTGAGGAGACCGAGGTGTTGGAATGAGTTCACTCCAAACGACAGGGAATGCACCTCTTCTTGCTGTCCGCAATCTCGCCGTTCACTTTCCCGTCAAGCGTCCAGGCGGCGTGTTCCGGCAGCCCGTCGATACCGTCAAGGCGGTCGATGGAGTGACGTTCTCCATGCGCCGGGGCGAAACGCTCGGGCTTGTCGGTGAAAGTGGCTGTGGCAAGTCGACGACGGGTCGGGCCGTGCTTCAGCTCCTCCGTCCGTCATCTGGGGAAGTCTTCTTTGACGGCGAGCCGATTCATTCGTGGTGGGTGAAGAGCGGCATTCGCTGGAATTGGGATGCGCGACTCCGAAACCTGCGGCGACGGATGCAGATGATCTTTCAGGATCCGCACGCATCGCTCGATCCGCGGATGACCGTCGAGTCGATAATCGCCGAGCCACTCGGAAATTTTGGTGCGTCCACGGGCGCTGACCGCCGCGAACGGGTGCGGGAGCTCATGGAGACGGTCGGCCTCGATCCGCGGTATCTCCGACGGTATCCCCACGAGTTCTCGGGCGGGCAGCGGCAGCGGATCGGTATCGCCCGGGCGCTGGCGCTCGGGCCCGAATTCATCGTGGCCGACGAGCCGATCAGTGCCCTCGATGTCTCCATCCAGGCACAGATTCTGAATCTGCTCGCGCGGCTGCGTGATGAGCTTCATCTCACGATGCTCTTCGTGGCTCATGATCTGGCCGCAGTCCGCCACGTGAGCGACCGCATCGCCGTCATGTATCTCGGCCGCATCGTCGAGATCGCCGATGCGGCTGCCGTCATCTCGAAGCCGCTGCATCCCTACACGCAGGCACTCATCTCGGCTGTTCCCGTCCCGGATCCAGCACGGGAAAAATCCAGAAAGCGGATCGTGCTGCAGGGTGAGATTCCGAGCCCGGTGAATCCCCCTTCAGGCTGCCCGTTCCACACCCGATGCCCGCTGAAAGAAGCCCGCTGCACACAGGAAGTGCCGGCGCTTCGCACGATCGCCCCTGGCCACGACGTCGCGTGTCACTTGGTCGGGTAATGGTACTGGCCTCCAGGCTGGCGTGCGTGTCACCTACTGCCACTCCCGGCTCGGGGTGGCCGGTGTCATGCTCGACGGCGTAGAAAGCTGAGCGAAGCCTGGAGGGCGAAGCGAAGATTTCTCCGAGCGCCGCGGTGGCCACGAGGGCCACCGCAAGCGTCCGGCGACATGACACCGGCCACCCCGAGCCACGCTGGACGTTGATTCAAATTCCCCCAAGTTGCCCATTCATCCGACACGGCGCGCGACTGTAGCGATTACTCCAAGTTTGCGGGCCAGACCGTCCGATAGGTGAATTGCTGCCGCTGCGCCTCGTGTGCAGGCACGGAGTCGGGGGGCCCCGTGTCGGAATGGCTGTCGTTCGACAGCCACTCACGCTCGAGGCGCGGCGGCGGTCGTGACCAAGAGGTCCCGAGTCGAACACGAGCCCTCCATGAACCGCATCCTCAAGACAACCTGGGTGATTCTCACGAGTTTCGCACTCGTGGCGCCGGGATGCGCGCCCAAGCAGCCGTTTTACTTCTTCGAGGACGGCGACCTTTCGCACTACGTCGGGTCAATTCAAAAGCTCGAGTACCCGGATAGCACTCAGGAACCGCTCGCCGAAGCCGCTGGAGCGACGGAGCCACTGACGCTCTCGAACCCGTCGTTCGACGAGATCTGGGAACTGTCGCTGGAAGACGCGATCCGAACCGCACTTGAAAACGGCAAGGTTCTGCGCAATCTCGGTGGACGATTCGCGAGCTTCGGCGGCCCACGACCGCAGACGGGTGAGCCGGCGGTATCGCTCCTCACCGCGCCTACACAGACGCCGACGATCTACGACCCGGCCATCACCGAAACCGATCCCTTCCGCGGTGTCGAAAGCGCCCTTGCTCTCTTCGACGCCCAGCTTTCGAGCTCGCTCACCTGGGAGCGTCAGAATCGGCCGCAGAACATTGGCGGCGTCGGCACGCTCATCTTCCAGCAGCAGTTCTTGGGCGACACCGGCAACTGGCGCAGTGGCATCCAGAAGCGGACCGCCACCGGTGCCACGTGGGGTTTTGCCAACGAGACCCTCTACGACAACAACAACTCGCCGATCCGGCAAGACGGCGTGCCATCGACGTTCCAAACGAACTACGACTTCACCTTCAGCCAGCCGCTCCTCCAAGGGGCGGGTGCGACCTACAACCGGATCGCCGGACCGGACTTCTTCGACAACCTCTACGGTCGGCCGGTCTTTCGCGGCGTGCTCCTGGCTCGAATCAATGCCGACATCTCCCTCGCCGATTTCGAAGCGGGCGTTCGCAATCTCGTGAGTGACACCGAGCAGGCCTACTGGGAGCTCTACTTCTCGTACCGCAACCTCGAGGCCCGCAAGGCTGGTCGTGACAGCGCCCTCGAAGCCTGGCGGAAGGTCCACGCTCTCTATGTGGAACAGTCACGCGGGGGCGAGGCTGACAAGGAAGCCCAGGCTCGCGAGCAATACTTCTTCTTCCGCAGCGAAGTCGAGCAGGCCCTCAGCGACGTCTACCGCTCGGAGAGCCGCCTGCGGTTCATGATGGGTATCGCGGCGAGCGACGGCCGGCTCATCCGCCCGTCCGACGAGCCCACGACCGCCCGGATCACCTTCGACTGGCAGCAGTCGCTCGTCGAGGCCCTGTCGCGGTCGGCCGAACTGCGTCGTCAGAAGTGGGTGATCAAGCAGCGGGAACTGGAGCTCGTGGCCGCCAAGAACCTGATTTTGCCACGGCTCGACATGGTGGGCCGCTGGCGGTTCCTCGGCATGGGCCAGGAGCTCATCAACCAAGACTACAGCCCCTACAACGCCAACGGCGCCGATCCGCTGGCAGGCACCGACGCCTACTCGACGCTCTTCTCCGGGCAGTTCCAGGAATGGCAGGCCGGGGCTCAGTTCCTCATGCCGCTTGGCTTCCGCCGCGAGCTCGCCACGGTTCGTCATCACCAGCTCCTGCTTGCCCGCGAACGGGCCAGGCTTCAGGACGAGGAGCTCGAAGCGTCGCACGCCCTCGTCGACGCCATCCGCAACGTCGACACGAACTTCGCCCTCGCCCAGACGAACTTCAATCGCCGCGTCGCCGCCGAGCGTCAGGTGGAAGCGGTGCAGGCGGCTTACGATGCCAACACCGTCACGCTCGACGAACTGCTGCGAGCCCAAAGCCGCCGGGCCGATGCCGAGAGCGCTTATTACCGCGCCGTGGTCGACTACAACCGCTCGATCTCCCAGCTCCATTTCCGCAAAGGGTCGCTCTTGGAATACAACGGCGTGTTCCTCGCGGAAGGGCCGTGGCCAGGGAAGGCATACTTCGATGCCCACCGCCGGGCCCGCCAGCGCGACGCGAGCCTCTATCTCGACTACGGTCACTCACGGCCGGGGGTGTTCAGCCGCGGCACCATCTCGCAAGAGTTCGAGCCGCTGGGCGCCGATGCCCGTCCGATCCAGCTTCCGCCCCGAGATCCGGCAACTCGCGACGGCGATCTCCCCGCTCGCGAGGAGCTTCCCGCGATGCCGTCGGGGACTCGCCCCACGCCTGAGCTCTTGCCGACGCCGGCAGCGTAAGGTGGAGCCGGCTCGGGTGCCCCCGAGCCCCGCTGGGCGCAAACCATGCCCACCCAAACCTCTGTCGTTACTTCCCGCTCGATTCGAGCACGCCCTGCGCCTCGATCCAGGAGCGCATCGCCCGCCCCTGCGACGTCAGGTTCCCGAGGGTTTTCCACTGCCGTTCGCTCACGACGGCTTTGAGCGTCTTCGTATCGACCTCTGCCAACACCATGAACACGATCTGCCGTCGCAGGTTCGAGTCATTGAACGTGGGGCTCTCGCCCTCGATGCGAAGCGCCGGGGCTCGCTCGAGGAGAAGTTTTTCGAGCGTCTCATGCTGGGTCTCGCTGAGAGCCAACGTGTCGTCGAGCCGAGCAAGCGTTTCCGCCACCAGCGCCCGCCAGTGGTAGTCGCGCCGTGATGCCTGCTCCTTGAGGTATTCGGCGAGTTGCCGTTCGTCGAGCGTCGTTCGCAGGACCGACGTGAAGAGGGAGCCCTCGTCGTAGAGCCGACGGAGCCATTCGCGGCATCGCTGCACATCCTGCTGGAAGATATGCCATTCCTTTTGGCCGGCACGATCGTTCATGTTGATCGTGCGCCCAAGATACCGACTGCGGATCGCATCGATCTGGCCGGCAAATCGATGGGAATCCGACTCGATTGCCAGTTCGAGTCGACGTCGCTGGGCATCCGACAGGTCACACGCTGATTCAATGCGCTCGAGCCGCTTCATGCCGGCTGCCCGCGCCCGTGCGAGCGCCGGTGACTCCGCCTGCTTCGGCTCGGCGGTCTGAACTTGCACACGGCCGTTGATCGCAATCCGAACCACTCCGCCGCCCCGAATCGTCCAACTGTTGCCGTTGCGGTCGAACAGGTTCGTGTCGAAGTTGCTCCCGAGGTCCACGAGGTGGGCCTGCCGGTCTGCCTCCGCTTCAGGCGACTCTTCGGTGATCACTTCGTCGTCGGCCCGGCTCGGGCGGTGCCACGCGGCGGCGGCAGCGAGCATCGCTCCGACAAACAGAAGGCGGCGGATGGTGACCGGTGTGCGATTCATCGTCCCCACCAGGGATCGTCACCCTGGATTCCCTGGCCATCGAAGTTCCAGGTGATGAACCGGCGGCCCATCATGCTCGAGCCCGCCGTACGACACCAGGTCTTCCAGGCAGTTCGTTGGGCAGGAGCCAGGTGGGGCTCGATGGCATCCTTGGCGTAGTCAGGGGCGATCGGCAGGTCGTTGATCATCCCCGAGTCGGCTAGGCCTACGATCCATTCGGGCTTCCACTGTGCCTCGATCGCTTTCTCGATCTGGTCGCGCTGGACCGCCGACAGGTCGAGGTGCTGGTCGAGTCTGGCGACGATCCGAAGCCGTGCGGCGCGGGCCTGGCGAGCGGCGCGGGCTTCGTTCTCCTGCTCGTATCGGACGAACTGCTCGGGCGTGGCAGCCCCACGAAGGGCCTCACTCAGTCCGGATCGGATGTCCTTGCGTGGATCAAAATCGTCTTGGCCGAGGCGGCCATGCATCTGCCGCTGGGCCATGTCGTGGGCGGCCTTCGTACGGGCCGCTCGCCCCGCCTTGAGGATCGCCTTTCTGGCTGCAGGTTCCAGGTCGTCACAGGCGATACGAACCATCTCGAGCTCACTGGCGAGCACAGGATCGAGCATCCGTTCGAGTTGTTTGGCCTGCTGATCGATCTGTTCCTGGAGTTCCGGTCGCTGCATCGGGGGAGGAGGCGCGGGCACGACCGGCACCGGCACCACCGCCCGCAGGCCGCGATTCAGGAGCCAGCCGAGGGCTTCGGCATCGCGCTTGGCTGCTTGCTTTGCATCGGGAGCAGGCTCCTCGCGTGCAGGCGCTGGATCGTTCGCCCGGACGGACCCGATCACGACGACAACGATCGCAAGACCGATTCGGAGGGCTGTCATCGTTCATATACCGGGAGGAACTTGTAGTTTACCGCCAAGGCCAAGAGGGCCAGCGCCGTGTCGACGGTTCCACCGAACCCGCCACCACGCCCCGCGAATCCGCTGAAGCTGCCATCTTTGCCCTGCATTTTTTTGAGCTCCTGCACGAGCCCGGCGTTCCACTTTTCCCAGGCTTCGACGTCCCCTTGAAAGAGTGCTTGGGCCCGGTAGTACCGCGTGTAAGTCGGATAACTCTCGCCTCCGGAGTTTCGATCGAGGCTTCTGGCCTTGAGATAGGCAAGCGCCTTTTGATACTGCGGAAGCTGTTTTTGTCGGGCAATTGCATAGACGAGCACACCGATGCTCGTCACCGCATCACTGCCGCCGCCGGGGCCGCCTGAGTAGCCGACCTGGCCGTTGGGTCCGGTCATCGTCTTGAAGTACTTGATGGCCCGGTCGATCGTCTCGTCGGGCACTTCGATGCCGGCGTTGCGGGCCGCCAAAAGTCCCATGAGGACGGCGCCGCTGACGGACGTGTCGGCGTCGCGGGCGTCGGCGGAATAACGCCAGCCTCCAAGCGGGTTGCGTTTGGCGCTCGTGACCGCACAGCGCACGGCCAGTTCGAGTGCCTGGCCAAGCGAACGGCCTGCGCCCGGCCCGCGCATCTTCGGAGCCTCGCTCCACAGCGTGCGATCGTCGACCGTGCCATACGCTTCTGCGAGCGCGAGCATCGCAAAACCGTGCTGGTACATGCTGTCATGACCGCGGTTGCTCCCGAAGAAACCCGTTTCCGGATCTTGATCGACGATCATGCTCCGTAGCGCCTTGCGAATCGGCTCACGGTAAGGACCGAAGTTCGGATCCTCGCCCGAGGCCAAAAGCACCATCATCGCCATGCCGGTCACGCCCGGGCCGGCCTGGCCATCGTTCCAGGCGCCGGTGGCGTCTTGTGTCTTGAGGAGATAGCGGATGCCGGAGTCGTACATCTCGCGGACATCGCGCGGCACGGGGTCACCAAAACGCAGAAGCGGCG
>CAZCHF010000001.1:227036-265349 GCA_964498325.1 uncultured Candidatus Kuenenia sp. | reverse complement strand
TCTTGTTCCCCAACTCTCTCATGAGCACTGGTACAGAAACTGGGGAGGGGTCAATGCCTGCCGTTCAAGGCCACCCGGCCGCGGCGATAGCGGATGGGTTGTCGAACACGTTCATGGCTGGTGAGATGTTTCATCGCAATGCAGCTCCGCCGTATGCGGACGGGTATACCGGAGGCAACTGGATGGGTTCGACTGCCCACAGCAATGGGCGTCATGGCTCCGGCATCGCACGGTTGGCCTACTATCCGATAAACATGCCGCCGAACAACCTGGGTACTGCTTTCTGCTTCGGAAGCGCTCACGTGGGCGGCGGGTTATTCTTATTTTTCGACGGCTCGACGCGATTCATCGACGACGCGGTGGAATTTGGGGGCACGAATTGGCAGGCGCCCGCCGGTTATGGGGTCTATCAAAAACTGGGTGATTGCAATGACGGCCAGCCGATTTCCGAATATTGACGTTTTGGTCTTCAGCGTGGCGATCGTCGCCACGCTGGTCTCGGGATGTGGCCGGGGCCCGAAGATCGCCACGGCGAGCGTGAGTGGAACGGTCACCATCAATGGAAAGGCCGTGCCCAATGTCGAGGTCGCTTTCGTTCCCACCGCAAAAGTTCGACCAGCGTTCGGGCTTACGGATGCCACTGGCCAGTACTCGGCCCAGTTGCTCCCCAACCAGTCGGGCGCTCCGATCGGCCAATGCACGGTGAAACTCGGCTTGTACGCTGGCGGCGTCAACACACTCCCCGCCGAATACCATGAGAAGGCCGCCGACAATCCCGCGCTGCAACTCACCATTCCGCCGGAAGGCACAACCTTCAACTTCGACGTGAAAACCGACAAGCCGATCCCGTAGGTGTCCCGCGAGGGCTCGTGTGATCATGGCGTCGTCCTTCGGTGTGGCGGTGCTTGCGGCCGCCATGTCGTTTCAAGACCCGATCCCCGAGTCGCCCTCGACCACCGAGCCGGCGGCGACCACCAATGACTATTGGCGCAGCGAATTCGAACGCGTGAACCGGGAAGTGGCCGAAGCCGACCACCCACAACTCGTGTTCTTCGGCGACTCGATCACGCTTGGCTGGTCTGGGCCGAAGGCTGCGGGTAACCCCGTGTGGCAGAAGCGGTTTGCGAAATATGACCCGATCAACATGGGCAACTCCGGCGACATCACGCCGGTGATGCTCTACCGGTTGCGGCATGGCAACCTCGACTTCGCCAAGCGCTACGACGTGCTCGCCGACGCCATCGAGCCGGTGATCGAACGCTTCATCGAGGCCGGTCCCGTGGAGCCGGAGGACCCGAGGGCTCCACGATCGATTCCCAGGCCTTGATCACAGTAATGGACGGGCGTATACTCGTTGGGTCGTTCTGGGAGTGCATCGTGGGCAATTGAATGTGAGGCCGAAGATGACCAGCCGGATGTTCCGTGATCTCTTGCGGCAGCAGCCCTTCAAGCCGTTTCGGCTTGTGATGTCGAGCGGCGAGTCCTACGAGGTTCGTCATCCGGAAATGGCGTGGGTGACGATGAACGATATCTACGTTGGAATCGACGGTGCCGAAGACGGTCTCCCGGTTGAGGCGAGAATCTGCCCGATGCTCCATGTCACGACAGTCGAGCCTCTGAAAGCCGATGCGAAGGCCGGGTGACCATCAGCGTCCTACCCGCGGATGTCGTAGCAGAGGATCGCGTCACCCTCGCGGAGGTACAGCAGCCCATCGAGGATCACGGCGTGGGCCCAACTCGGGCGGTCGCCGCTGCCGGGCACCTTGAAGCTGCTCACTTCAGAATAGCCCGAAGGGTCGGCCTTCACGAGCGAGAGCGTGCCGTCCGAATACTTGACGTAGACGTGCCCGTCACCAGCCACGACGCAGGCTGAGTTTTTCCCGCTGCCACGCTGCTTCCAGGCGAGCTTTCCGGTCATCAATTCGGCACAGAAGGGAATGCCCTTGTCGTCACTGTCGCCGTAGAGATGGTCGCCCACCAAGACGATGCCACCATGCTTGTTGGCAAGCTCGGGATTGAGCGGATAGACCTCCTCGATCCCGATCTGGCCCCCCTTGGCCACTTGCCGCAGGAGCGCACCGCCACGCTTGTAACCCGCTGAGAAGAACACGAGATCCTTCTTGACGATCGGCGTGGGGATCACGGCCGTCGTCTTGTCGATGGGGTACGTCCAGAGCAGCTTGCCGGTCTTGGCGTCGACACCGATGGCCCCGCCGGCGGTCGTCGTCACGTAGACGCGCTTGCCGCCGACCTGCGCGATCACGATCGACGCATGGCCGGCACCCGGATCATTCGGCACCGGGCAGGCCCAGATCCCACGGCCGGTCTTCTTGTCGAGGGCCACCATCGTGGCCTGTGGACCACCCGGCGTGCACACAAGAAGATTGCCGTCGATCGTGACACTCTCACTGTAGCCCCAGGCATCTCCCTTCTTGCCGCCGAACTGTTTGGTCAGATCGATCCGAAACACCTCGCGGCCGTTTTTCGTCTGGCAAGCGACAAGTTGGCCGAACGGCGTGATGACATACACCATCGCGCCGTCCACCGTCGGCGTGCTCCGCGAGCTCTGCCACGACTCCTGCCCGTCGGTCCAAGGCCCCCCAGTCTTCGTCTTCCAGAGCTGTTTTCCCGTTTTGCGATCGAAGCACGAGAGATACTCGTCGGCATCGTCGGCCGTGGAGAGGCCGTCGCCGAGCGTAAAAATCTTGTCGCCGGCGATCGCCGGGCTCGCGTAGCCGCGGCCGGCGCCTTTGGTTTCCCAGACAAGTGGGGGGCCATCGGCAGGCCAACGCTCGAGGAGATTCGTGTCGGGAGCGACGGCCGTGCGGTCACTCCCGCGAAACGTGGGCCAGTCGGCGGCGACCGACCAAGGCATGGTGACCAGGAGCATCGCAAGCGAGGCCAGGAACCGCATGGCATGTCCTCTCGAACGGGAGAATGAAGAAGTCTTTGGAAGGGAAAGCATATTCTCTACGCTCCTGGAAAAAACGCCAAACGTCCTGAAGCACTCGACCATGACCCCCACACCCCCGAACCGACATGACCCCAGCGACCAAGCGCCCCGGCTCACGCCCTGGATGAAAGCCTGGCTGGTGCTCTTGGCGGTGGTGTTTCTCGTGCCTTCGTTCATGCTCGCCCGCCTTCAGTGGTTGGGGCGATGGGAGGAGCGGCTGGCGCTCGCCACCACCCTCGACCCGAACCTGCCCGATCCGGGGGCCGAGCCGATCGAAGCTGTCGCCACCGAGAACGCCCGGCGCGTGGTGATTGGCTTTTATTTGGAGAGCATCGGGAACGTGTCACTCCATGACGGCGCGTGGTCTGCCGTGTTCGACGTCTGGTGCCGCTGGCGCGATACATCCGCCGAGGACCCCTTCAACCCCTTCGAGCACCTCATCGCGGTGGACGGCACGATCACCGAATCGTCCGTCATGGCTCACGTCGAGGACGAGGGGGAACGCTACGAGTTGCGACGGCTTTCGGTCACGTTCACCAAGCCGTTCAGGATTCGCACGTTCCCGGTCGACGATCACCTGCTCATGGCGTCCTTCGAGAACTCTGCCCACACCCGCAAAGAGCTTCTCTTCGTCCCGGACCAAACCGATACGGCCATCAGCCACCGGGCATCACTTTCGAATTACCGCATCGTCCGGTCGCTCGTCGTCGAGAACCCGCATACCTATAAGACCAGCCGCGGTCGCTCCGACATCGACGACGATCATCGCCGGACCTACTCGCAGCCCCGGTTCGTCATTCTCATCGACCGCGGAGGTATCGGCCTGTTCGCCAAGATGTTTCAGGCGCTCTTCGTGTCGGTCGCCGTGGCCCTGCTCACCTCGTTCATCAAGCCGACGCATGTGGACCCACGCTTCGGCCTCGGCGTCGGCGGCCTGTTCGCGGTCGTGGCCAACGCCTACATCGTCGGGAGCCTCTCCCCTGAGACCAACGATTTCTCCCTGGCCGATGTCGTGAATCTGCTGGGGATCATCACGATCCTCCTGTCACTCGCGCAATCGACCATGTCGCTGCATGTCTACGAGACGCTGGACCGGCCGGTCCTTGCCAGGCGGTTTGATCGGGCCAGTTTTTGGGTGACCCTTGGGGGGTTTCTGGTGGCCCTGACGATGCTCTTGATCGCCTCGATCGCCAGCTGAGCCGTGAGGGTATGATGATGACGTTGTGGCACCGTGGCAGGAGACATTGCAGGTGAGTTCGTCGGCAGACAAGAACGATTCGCTGTTCGGAACACGGGTGACGGTCGAGCAGGTGGAGGAAGGCAACGACCTCGCCCCCAAGTTCGACGAAAAGGGATTCATCCCGTGTGTGACGACCGACTACGCCACGGGTGAAGTGCTCATGGTGGCGGTCATGAACCGCGAGGCCCTCCAGAAATCGATCGAGACCGGTGAGGCCCACTATTGGAGCCGCAGCCGCCAAACCCTCTGGCACAAAGGGGCCACGAGCGGCTTGGTCCAGACGATCAAGGAAATGCGGATCGACGACGATCAAGATTGCGTCTGGTTGCGGGTCGAGATTCCCGGTGGCGCGAGTTGCCACGTCGGCTACCGTTCGTGCTTCTACCGGAAGGTGCCAGTGGGGGCCGAGCGCCGAGCTGGTACGGAACTCGAGTATCTCGAGCACGAAAAAGCCTTTGATCCAAAGGCGGTCTACGGCGACGCTCCGAATCCCACCCAGTTGTAGTGGACGACCCACCAGGAACGAGATGATGTCTGACACGCTTCGCCAGGAAATCCTCGCCGCCAACCAGAAGCTGCTCACCGCGATCGTGAGTGGCGACTGGAAGACCTACGCCGACCTCTGTGATCCCACGATCACGTGCCTCGAGCCCGAGGCCAAGGGGCATGTCGTCGAGGGCATGCCGTTTCACAAGTTTTACTTTGACCTGCCCGCGGCAAGCCCGAAGCCCGCGGTGGGCACCACCGTGTCGATGTCGAACCCGCATGTGCGCCTCATGGGCGATGTCGCGGTGCTCGCCTACATCCGGCTCAACCAGAAGCTGAACGCCGCCGGTGAGCCGGTGACCGTGCCGGTCGAAGAAACCCGCGTGTGGCAGCGGCAAGCCGGCTCGTGGAAGCATGTCCATTTCCATCGCTCGCTTCCGAGTTGACGGCCCGCAGCGGCCCGATGAGTCGCTCCTGCGAAGCCTTGTTTCCGTGACGTATCATCGTCGGGGAGGGAATGACCATGAGCTCGCTCGACCCACCCATGTCACTGGCCGCGAGGCTTTCTCGGAAGGAACGATCTGAAGCCGGAAAAACGCTCCGCGACGCCTGCCCCCGCACGTCGCATGCCGAGTGGCGGGTGCCGAAGCACCGAGCCGATCCGGTCGAACTCCTCGAGCGATCGAGTGAGGGCCGTATCCCGGAACTGATTCCGATCCGCTACGGCCGGATGGTGAGGTCGCCCTTCACGTTCTATCGCGGCGCCGCCATGAACATGGCAGCCGATCTCGCGACCACGCCATCCTCGGGCTTGCGGGTTCAGGCTTGCGGCGATTGCCATCTGAGCAACTTTGGCGCCTTCGCCACGCCCGAGCGTCGGGTCATCGTAGACATCAACGATCTTGATGAGACGCTGCCAGCCCCGTGGGAATGGGATGTGAAGCGGCTGGCCGCCAGCTTCATTCTGGCCTCGCGGAATGACGGCCACTCGGAAGCCGATGCACGGGACGCCACACTCGCCTGTGTTCGCAGCTACCGCGAAGCGATGCTCGAATTTGCCGACATGCAGGTGTTGGACGTCTGGTATGCCAGCCTCGACATCGAGGAAGTGATCGCTCAGGTCGACGACAAGGACGTGCAGAGGCGGATTGAAAAGCGGCTCGCGAAGGCCCGCGAGCGCAGCGTGCTCGAACACGATTTTCCGGATCTCGTGACGATGGCCGGTGGGAGCCCGTCGATCAAGGACGATCCACCACTCATCTATCACTACCAGACGGATCGCCGGGAACGCTTCGACGAAGTGGTGCGTGGTGCGTTCAACGCCTACCGCGAGTCAATGGCAGACTACAGACGGGTGTTGCTTGACCGTTACTCGCTCGTCGATATCGCCGTGAAGGTGGTCGGGATCGGGAGTGTGGGCACGCGGTGCGCCGTGATGTTGCTCATGGCCGACGACGACGATCCGCTGTTCCTCCAGGTCAAGGAGGCCCGCGCTTCGGTGCTCGAGCCGTACGCCGGCAGAAGTGCCTATGCCAACCACGGTGAGCGGGTCGTGAAGGGGCAGTTCCTCATGCAGGCTGCGAGCGACCTCTTCCTTGGCTGGACCGAGGGGCGCCATGGCCGGCACTTCTACGTGCGCCAGCTTCGCGACATGAAGGTCAAGCCGCTCGTCGAGATCTTCACGCCGAGCGACATGCTCCGCTACGCGAAGTTCTGCGGCTGGATCCTGGCCCGGGCGCACGCTCGCAGCGGTGAGCCAGCGGCGATTGCCGGCTATCTCGGCAAGAGCGACAAATTCGACCAGGCGATCGCCGCGTTCTCAGTCGCCTACGCCGACCAGACCGAACAGGACCATGCGGCGCTCGAAGCCGCCGTGCGGTCGGGCGCGATTGATGTGATTCTCGAAGAGGAGTAAGTGTGCCGGTGCTACCGCTTTGCGTCGGGCTGTGATGCCTGTTCGCGGGCGAATTCGAGGGCTTCCTGCATCGCAGGCGTGCGAAGCGGCATTGGGACATCGTCGAGGACCGCGACAGCCTCATCGAAGCGGCCGGCATCGATGAGCGCACTGGCAAGGTTGGATCGCACGTCGAGACGGTCGGGATACCGATGGGCGGCGATCGTGAAAGCGGCGATGGCCTTGTCTACGCGGCCTGTCTGGGCATAGGCGGCACCGAGGTTCTGGAGGACGGCAAGACGATTCGGGTTGGCCGCGTAGGCCCGCTCGAAACAGGATGTGGCTCCCTCGAGGTCATCGAGGTGCACCTTGGCGATCCCCTCGAGAAGTGCCACCGGCACCGCCAATGGGTCGAGCGTTTTCCAAGGAGTCGTCGCCTGACGGGCTGAATCGCGCATGGCGAGCCAGTTGCTCTCGTGCTGGGCCCGTCGGGCGATCATCACATGTAGCTCCTGATGCCACGCGGCCCAGGCGTAGCAAAGACCGAGCGCGAGGCTTGCCATCACGGGGGGTGCGATGAGCCAACCTGGAAGGGCTCGCGGTGCGGCCGGCTCACGCTGCTTGTGTGACAGAACCACGAGCACGGCCAGGTGGACCGCCAGCACGACCTGATGGCTCACGCGGTCGAGAGGAAAATCAAAGCATGACTCCGTCGCATACGCCGTGAGCGCCCCGAGCGACGCAAGCGCGAGCCACGCATCGCTCGTCGAGCCGGGGCGCCGCAACACCGACACGGCAGCGCGGCCTGCGAACCCGAAGATCGCCACGAACGCGAGGAACCCCCAAAGACCCTTCTCGGCAAATACCCACAGAAAATCGTTGTGGGGCTGGATCCAGTTGTCGCTCGAAAGGGACTGAAAGTCCGGGATGTTGCCGGCGTCATCAGGACCGAAATACTCGTGCAGCCGAATCGGAAAATTGCCGGCGCCGACGCCGGTCCAAAAATGGTCTTCGATCATGCGCCGCGTGAGACCCCAGACCATCATGCGACCGCCGTCGGAAGGACCGGCAGCTTGGTGAGGGCGCGTCACGACGCGCGATCGGATGGCCTCGCCCGCGGATGAGTCGGTCCGTGCGATCGCGACGAGTCCGAGGGCCATGACGATGCCGACGGCGAACAACGCGACCACCGCCCGCCGAAGCCGATCCGATGCGGCCAGAGACTGGCGAAACACGAGGATCGCGCCGCCCCAGGTGACTGCCGCCGCAAGCAAGCCAAGCCATGTCGCCCGCGACTGGAGCAGCACGACGAGGATCGCAGCCGCGGCTGCCAGCGCCATCGCGGCACCTCGCCATCGTCCGCGCAGGATCACAGCCGCGACAACGCACCAGGGAATCAACAACAAGAGCCATGCGGCAAACAGGTTGACGTTGGACATGAGGCCATCCAGAAACGCCATGTCCAGGGCACGGCGCGACGGCACGCCCTGGGCGACGAGCGGCCACATGCGGGCATAACCTGCGACGACGGCCACGAGCGTTGTCACGACAGCCGCTTCGAGAAGCCACTGCCTCCAACGCGTGGCGACCGGGAGCACGAGGCTGATGACGCACAGCACCAGAAAGGCCCCGAGCGTGCGGAAACAGTCCCCAAAACCCGCGGAGACATTGATGGCGAAGGCCAACGACAGCCAGCACGTCGCGAGGTACACGGCCGAAGTCAGGACGATCGGATTGCGGAGCACCGACCAGTCACACCGGCGCGCCACCTGGGGCAGAAGGACCATGAAGGGCACGGCAACGAGCAGCCCAGTCAGAAGCGCCACGAGCCGCACACTTTGGGAGACGTCGTAGGTCCGAGGGTCGACGAGCAGATGGAGACCGACCAGGAAGAACGCCAACAGCGCGATGACCAACGCCCGCAGAGTCGCTGGCTGCCCGAAGAATTCGCGGTTTCTCGGCGTGTCAGCCTCTGTTACGTTCTGGACCGTGTTTGAGCGCCACTCCATCGTGTCAGAGTAGACCCATGCCCGGTATGCCGTCCAGGATTCCGGATTCGGCCGAATTCATCCTCCACATCGGCGGCCCGAAGACGGGCTCCTCAGCCGCGCAGCGCGCCTTTTGCTTGCACGCGGATTTGCTTCGTAGCCAAGGGATCCTCTACCCGGCTCATCCACTCGATCAGAACGGGGTATCTGGGGGACACGGCGACATCTTCGTGATGCTCACGAACGGCCAGGCAGAGCAGGCGCGGAAGACATTTGAAGCATACCTTGATGACGCGCGACGGAACGGGTGCAGGCTCTTGATGTCGGCGGAAGTGGCGTTCGCGATGGCTGACACGATCGTGCCGGCGCTGCCCACGGACGCGTTCCACGTCGTGAGCTTCGTGCGCCATCCGATGGATGCGCTCGCTTCGCACTACAACCAAGGCATCAAGAGGAACGCGAGCCGCGGAACGCTCGAGCAGATCGCCAAAGTGGTCGTGTCGATGCCGTCGGTCCCATCATCACTCACGGGTGTCGCTCTGTTCGATTGGCTGAGGCATTGCGGCCATGAGCGCATGACCGTGCTGCCATACGTCGAAGGGGGCCGCCCAGTCAACACGCCGGTCCGACTCGCCGCAGCCCTCGGTGTCACTCTCGAGGAAGATGCCGCACGCCCGGTCAACGCGAGCTACACGCCTGCGGCCGTGAAGTTCAAACTGCTCGTCAATCACTTGCCACCGCCCCTGCTTGCCGCGGTCGATGCCGAACTCGACGTCGCGGTGCAGGCCTATTCCGATCTCCCAAGGCGGCGCAGTCAGGGCCTCGCTGAATGGGTCACTCCCGAGACCATCGCGGGGCTCGAAGCCCGGTTTCGTGACAACGTCGACCGACTCCAGGCGGAATTCGGCTCCGCGATCGTGAGCCGCGAAACGATCGATTCGCCGCCACCGTCCGAGGCAGCGGTCGACTCGATCGATGCCGTCTGGGCCCACGTGCGTGCGACGGGCGCCCTCGCCATACGTGTGCAGAAAGCCGTGGCAGCGGCGCTGGCGACGGAACCGGGCAATCCAGCGCTTGTCGAACTTGCCGGGATCATCGGCCAAGCCGATCCGCTGCCCGATTCTCCTGCGTGAACCCAGGGAGAAAAGGTCGCGGCCGGAAGCCGAGATCGCGTCCTGCATCGGAGTGATCGCACGAGAGGTCGTCGTTCATCCGAGCCGCCATGCCGACCGTCACCCGGTCGCCACGGTCGCAAACGTGGCTGACGAGCGACGCGATCTGCCAGGCCACCCGAGGCAGCGGCACGAGCCGTGGCGGGAGCCCATGGGAGCGGCAAATGCGTTGGACGAGGTCGCGAAACGTGAGGGCCTCGCCGCCGGAGATCGTATACATGCCCTTGGGCGCCGGATGTGCGAGGGCTGCCACGCATGCGGCTGCGACATCGTCTGCGTGGACCGGCTGCCGCAGCCCGAGCGCCGGGCCAGCGATCGGAAACCTTCCGAAACGCCGGACGAACGCGGCGATCCTCGTGGTGTTACGGTCCGAGGTGCCGTCGTAGATCATCGTCGATCGGAGGACCACCAAGACGATCCCGGCCATCCTGGCCCGCGCTTCCAGTTCGTGCTCTGCCGTGAGCAGTCGATCGGCCAGCCGACGTTCACTTGCATCAGGTGAACGCATCTTCGTGACGGCACTCGTCGAGGAAAGCGCGACCAGCCGTGTTGCCCCCGACGCCACGAGCCAGTCGAAGGCTTCCACCGTAACCCAGAGGTGGCACAGGGCGATCCAAGGCCCCACGACAAGATCGCTCGGAAGCTGCTCGCCCGGCGTCCACCATGTCGTACCCGCAGCCTGAGGCTGCGATGCGGCGAATCGTGAGCACGCGAGAAGTTCGTGACCCGCGCGGGCCAGGCGATCGAGCAGTGGCCGACCGACGAGGCTGGTCGCTCCCAGAACACCGATGGGAGAGGATCGCGTCACGACGGATACGTTGAGGAGGGAGTGGGCCGCCTCGTTCCCGTCGCAGCCCACAGGCGCGACCGCAACCATGGCGTGGCGACGATGCGTGTGACCACCATCCGAGTTCCCACTGCGGTCGCGACCGCGGCGAATCGCAGCCACACTCCGGCAACGACCACACCGAAAAGTCCGGGCGGATAGGCACCGCGAAAATGTTTGCAGTAAAAGCGGATCATGCCCCGGTGTTTGTGCCACTCGACGGCCAGGGGACGCGAACGGCCACACATGCCGCGGTAGTGAATTGCCCGTGCCCGAGGTTCGAAGACCACCCGCCATCCCTTGTTGCGGAAGCGCATGCAGAGATCGAGATCCTCGCAATGCAAGAAAAAGCCCTCGTCCCAAGGGCCGACGTCTTCAAACGCCTCGCGCGACACGAGCGTGAGGGCCCCGGAAACCGCCTCCACCTCCACGGCCGCGCGGGGCAGGGGGTCGCGGTGAAGGTAAAAGTCTGAAAAGATCCGTGGCGATAGCCACGCCAAGCGAGCGAGCCCAAAGCCCCGGACGAACGATCGCCAAGGCGTCGGGATGCTGCGTCGGGCGCCCCCTTGTTCATGGCCTTGGGCATCGGTGAGAAGGCCCCCTGCCATGCCGACGCGTTCCGTCGATCCGAGGGCTTCAACCAAGACAGGGAGCGAACCCGGCATCAGGATGCAATCTGGATTCAAGAACAGGAGCACCGGTTCGGTGGCGAGGGCCGCGCCGCGGTTGCATCCCGCCGAAAAGCCGGTGTTCTCGCTCGAACGGACAACCATGAGGTCGGGATGGTGTCCAAAAAGTGACAGGACCGCTTCGAAGGGGCCCGGCGCTGACGCCTGGTCGACCAGAATCACCTGCCGGGCCTGGCTGAGCGCGGCCTCGAGGCAGTCGCCGAGCAGGCGCCCGGCGTTGTGATTGACGATCACGACGCTGACGGCCGCCTTCGTCGGGTCACTCCCGCGTCGATCATCCGCCAGATCGCCCACGTCGACACCCTTCGGCCGGCCTGCACTGACCGCCGCTTTTCGAGAACGCTCGACAGGCCGCACAAGGCGGCCCACTTTCCGCTGAAGAACACGCGGCCTTTGCCCCGAAAGCCGAGCACGACTCCTACCAGAATAGATTGGCACAGGTGGCCGGGCAACACGACGGTCAGGAGAAGGCCGGGTGTGTTCTTGACGAGCGTCCAGAGCGTGTTGCGATGGCCGTGGAAGATGGCCACGTCCGACGGCGTGCTTGCTCCACCGACATGGTCGACCACGGCATCTGGCACGTACCGCGCCGCATATCCTGCCAGGCGCAGTCGATAGCCTAGGTCGACGTCCTCACCAAAGCAGAAATAGTCTTCGTCGAAGCCGCCGACATCGATCAGCGCGAGGCGTCGATAGAGCGCGGAAGCGGCGCAGGCCGAAAAGATCTCGCGAGCAAGGAAATCGGCCGGTTCCACGGCCCGCCCATGCCCGTCCCGCCACGACAAGCCGGTCAGGTGCCAGCGATCACCGATCCCGTCAAGCACGCCCGGGCTGCCTGCCATCATCTGGCGCGAGCCGAACGCTGCGCACCCGGGATACGCCCTGGCGGCAGTGATGAGCGCGGCCAGCCATCCAGGCTCCGGAAAGGCATCGGGATTGAGAAGTGCGATGAATTCCGTCTCGGATCGGGCGATCGCCCGGTTGCACGCGGCGGCAAATCCGATGTTCGTGCCGACAGCATCGAAGATCGTCCGCGCGGCGAGGCCCTTCCGTTCGGCCACCCATGCGCGGACCGCCTCGACGGATCCGTCCGTACTTCCATTGTCGACGACGATCACCCGCTCGGGAGCCACCGTTTGCGCCGCGAGACAGGCCAGGCACCGCGACAGATGCTCCCCGCCGTTAAAATTGACGACCACGACGGTGACAGGAGCCTCCGCCAGAGTTTCATTCATGGAATACCGTCCCGCGCCATCGACAGAACCGCCCGGTGACGGTGCGTGGGCCGACTGGTGGGCCGGCACGCGCCAGGTCGATCTCTGGAGCACGCTGGCCTGGTACGACATCATCCTTCGCTACCGCCGGTCGATGCTGGGCCCCATGTGGATCACGCTGAGCATGGGGCTCTTGCTGCTCGGCATGGGACCACTCTATGCCGGGCTGATGGATGTGCCGCTGGAAACGTTCTATCCGCACCTCACCCTCGGCATCGTCCTCTGGAATTTCTTCAGCACGACCCTCAACGAAGCGTGTCAGGTGTTCATCGGCGCGGCGGCCTACCTCAAGCAAGCTGCCGTGCCGCGGAGCGTGTTTGTATGGCGCAGTCTCGCGAGGCATGTGATCTTTCTGGCACATCATGGTCTGCTCTACATCCCGGTGGCGATCTGGGCCGGTATCGGGTGGAGCCCGCGCATGTTCATCGCCATCGGGGGGCTCTTCATCGTCCTCGTGAATCTTCATGCATTGTCGATCACGCTTGGATTCCTGTCGGCCCGGTTTCGCGACGTGCCCAACATCGTCGGAAGCTCGCTTCAGCTTCTCATGTTCCTGACGCCCGTTTTCTGGTTTCCCGAGACGCTGACCCAGCGGCCACGACTCGTGCTCTACAATCCCTTCGCCCAACTCCTCGACATCATCCGGGTGCCGCTGATGGGGGGGCTGCCGGCCCCGGGGACGCTTTGGTTCTTGGGGCTCTTTACGATCCTCAACGTCGGGTTGGCGGCGATTGTCTACCGCCGATGCCGTCGACACGTCGTGTACTGGGTGTGATCCTCGCATGGCCTGGCTCGAACTCGAAGACGTGTCGGTCCATTATCCGATCTACGGGGTCGCGGCGGAATCGCTCAAGAAGACGCTCACCAGCGCCGCGACGGGAGGCCGCATCGGCCGCGGCACCGGCGTCACGGTCGTCGAAGCGCTCCGCAACGTTTCGCTCAACCTGCGCGACGGGGATCGCCTCGGTGTCATGGGCCACAACGGGGCGGGCAAGTCGACGCTCCTGCAAACGCTCTCAGGCGTCTATCCGCCGACCCGAGGGCAGTACCGCCGTAAGGGCTCGATCGCGAGCCTCGTCAATCCGATGCTCGGCATCGAGCGCGAAGCGACCGGCTACGAGAACATCATGATTCGCGGACTCATCCTCGGCATGGACCGTCGGGCCATCAGGGCGGTCACGCCGGAGATCGCCGAATTCAGCGGGCTGGGTGACTACCTCACCATGCCGGTGCACACCTACTCCACCGGCATGATGATGCGGCTGGCGTTTGCCATCACGACCAGTGTTCGCCCCGACATCCTGCTCATGGACGAATGGCTTGCCGTCGGCGACGCCGAGTTTCGAAAACAAGCCGAGGAGCGGATCGCGAGCCTCGTGGCCTCGAGCGGAATCCTCGTGCTCGCATCCCACTCCGCGGACCTCATCGCACGGGAGTGCAACCGGGTCATCGAGCTGTCGCACGGGAGTATCGTTCGGGACGAGCCGTGTCGTGCTCACGGAGGCGGCCGGCAGCCTTGACCCGTCGCGCGGCGGCGTGGTACTCCCTCGCGGATTCATCCGGTGCCGCTCATGGCCATTCGTATCCATCAGATCTTTTACGACGATTCCCAGCGACCGGCGCTCGATCCAGCGTTCCTCCCGTACGACAACCGTGCCAATCCGAACCCCGCGTGGCGGGAGTATCACGTGTTTCGGACCGCCTGGCTCGCCGGCTCCTGTCCAGAACAGGATGTCACGGGATTCCTGTCGTGGAAGTTCACCGCGAAGACCGGCCTGCGTGGTGACGCGTTCGTGCGGTTCATCAAGCGCAATCCGGGGCATGACGTCTACTTCGCCCATCCGTTTCGGGTGGAGCCACAAGCATTCACCAACATCTGGCGACAAGCCGAGGCGCACCATCCGGGAATCCTGGGCCTCGCGCAGCGAATCTTCGATGCCGTCGGCGTCGATGTCGACCTCGCTACCCTCGACCAGCCGCGCGAGCAGGTGCTGTTTTGCAATTACTGGGCCGGCACCGGTCGGTTCTGGAAGACCTACATGGCGTTCTGCGAGCCGGTATATCGTCACATTCTCGAGGGTCTTGGCGACGCCGATCGACGGCTCGTCTGGTCACGGGCTGACCGTGAGATCGACGCGCCGTACGTACCGTTCATCATGGAACGGCTCTTCAGCACGTTGTTGGCGATCGACCCCTCGATTCGATTCTGCAGCCTCGACGTCGCGCGAGCAACGCGACGTCCCTGGTACCGTCGGCTCCTGCGACGCGTGCTCACCGGCGGCCGACACGGTTTTGGGATTGGCGCTACAATCGCCCGCGTGGTTGAACGATCCAGGAGACGAGGAGTGAACATGCAAGGATGCTCGAGCGACGTCGGTGGCGACTTCTTTCGGCCGGCGGAAGAGTTCGCCGGCATCAAGGCCCTCATTCGGGATCAGGCGGTCGCCCCCGAATCGTTCAATGCCTTGATCAGCACCCAGGACGAGATGCTGCTCTACACCCTCCAAGTGACCCAAGGCAATGAAGTCCTCAGTTGTCTCGACTATTTCCGGTTGGGCCGTGGGATCACCGACATGGTCCACCAAGTCGTGGACTGGTACTTCGGAGGCTTTTCGAAGGTCGCGCGCTACCTCGATTTCGCCAGCGGCTACGGGCGGGCCATCCGGTACATCGTGCAAGAGCTTCCCCCCGAGCGGATTTGGGTATGCGACATCTATGGCGAGGCGATGGCGTTCCAGCGACGATGGCACGGGGTCCATGGCGTCGTGTCGGTCTCGGATCCTGAGGGATTTCCACCCGCTGGATTGGAGGCCGATCGCGGATTCGACCTGATCACGGCGGTTTCCTTCTTCAGCCATGTTCCGAAGGCGTCTTTCGCTCGCTGGATGAAGAAGCTCTATGCACTCGTGGCCCCCGGCGGCCTGATTGCGTTCAGCGTCCACGACATTTCAATGACCGCGCCGGGCGATGGTGCCGACAAAGACTTCATCTTCTATCCGAACAGCGAGAGTCGGAGCCTCGACGGTCAGGAGTACGGCACGACGTACGTGTCGGAGCATGCCGTGCGGGAGATCATCAAGGAAGTTCTCCCGCCACATGTGACCGTGCATCGGATCCCCAAGGGCGTCAGTTACTACCAGGATCTCTACCTCGTCGCAGACGATCCGGCCCGTGGCTCGGCGCCGCTCGACTTCAAACATCACCCACTCGGCCGGCTTCACGCCTGCACGATCGCCCCGTCGGGCAACCTCGAGCTTGCTGGTTGGGCGGCCGATCCCAACCCCGGGGGAAAAGTCGAAGAGGTTCGGGTGCTGGTCAACGACGAGGTCGTGCAGCGGTGCATGCCCTACAAGGCGATGCCCGAGGTCGCCGAAAGGATCGGTGACTTTGCCCGTCTTTCCGGGTGGTGGTGTCAGGTCGGGCGGGAACAGTTCACCCCCGATGACGTGGTGCTCGTCAAGGTAGTCAACCGTGCCGGCCTCGAACGCGTTCTCCTGGCCGACACGATCGGTCATGCGACGGGGAAGTAACGAGCTTGGCATCGCGGGCTGCGAGCGGTGACGGTCGCGTCGCCGTTCGCTGGTCGCATTCCGGCGCCGCTGATATCCTTCGAACTCCGGTGGCGGCACCGTTTTCCTTCTCGAGACAACCCATGTCGAATCCCTCCGGGCTGCAGTATTTCATCGACGTTCCGACGATGAACAAGCCCGTGGTCGTTCCTGATTCAAACCAAGACCCGCTCGTGGTCGGTGGCTGGGTGCTTCCGCCACGGGGGCGGAAGATCCAGGCTGTCGAGCTCTTCATCGAAGGACGACTCGTGGCGGTCGCCAGTCTCGAGGGAGAGCGGCCCGATGTCCTGGCGTCGTTCCCGGATCGCCCTGAGGCGCTCCGCGCCGGCTTTACGGCGACCGTACCCGCCCATCTCGTCAATGGGGCGGTGCGAAGCGGTGGAAGCCTGGCAGTGCATGCGCGCTGGGACGGAGGGGAGGCCGTTTTGTCCGAGTTCGTATTTCAGGCCGCGGCGGCGAGTGACTTGGCGAAGGTATCCGACTTTTGGGCCGAGCAGTTCGAGGCCCGGCGCAACAATGGCTCGTACTGGTTGAACAACACGATCATCCAGGGGGACGTGTATCGGCTCATGACCGACGAGCCCTACCATTGGCTTGCATGGCTCATGAAGCATTATTTTGCCGGCGTCGAGCGCTTCGAGCGTGTCCTCAGCATCTGTTGCGGAGACGGTGCCCACGAGCTCGAGCTGCTTCGATCCGGGAAGGTCCGCCACCTGACCGGTTTCGATATTTCCGAGGGAGCGGTTCAGCAGGCGCGCGAGCGCATTCGCGGTGCCGGATTCGGCGACGACCGCTTTCACTTGGAGGTACGGGATGCCAACCGACTCGCCTTGGAGGGACGGTACGACCTGATTTTCTCGGTCGGTGCCGTCCACCATGTGGAAAATCTCGAGGGATTGATGGCCGAGATCGCGCGGGCCCTCGATCCGAAGGGATTTTTTGTCTTGGTCGAATTCGTCGGGCCGAACCGATTTCAGTGGACCGACGATCAAATCGAGATCGTCAACGGCGTGCTCGAAACACTCGACGTCAGCTACTTGCTCAACGGCAGCCGCACGAAATTCGGGCGACCGAGCATCGCCGACATGATGCGCATCGACCCGTCCGAGGCGGTTCGTTCGAGCGAGATTCTGGGCTTGATCCGGCAGCACTTCTCCGTGGTGTATGAGCGGGAGTTCAACGGGGCGCTCATGCACCACGTCTACCCGCTTCTCAACGCGGACCTCGCCGAGCAGAACAAGCCCGATTTCGACTCGCTCGTTCGACTGCTTCTGTATTTCGAAAACGTGTTGACGAAGCGCGGCGTTCTCCCCGCCGACTTCGTGTTTCTCATCTGCCGGCCGCGGCAGCAGCCCTAGGCCGAAGAAGGCTGTCAGCGGGCAGTCGGTGGCGTGCAGATCTGCACCGAGATCACCTGACGCATGGGGAACTGGTCGTAGGGCGTCGCGCCCCGCCAGCGATTGTGGCCTTCGGCGGAAAGATAGTAGGTATCGAGATCGTTTCGGGCTGCTGCCAACGTCCGATCGAGGTCCTGGCGAGTCAGGCCGAGACCTTCGACCAGGGTCGCGAGGTGCTCCGCGTGGTACTGGTCGTTCGTACCCCGAAGGACGTGGTCGACGGCATGGATCGTGCGTCCTCGGCCCGGAGCCAAAAATTTGCGGATGCCCGCACAGACGCCCGCGAGCGCAGGAATCGGCACGTGTTCCAGCACGGAAATCGAATAGATCGCGTCGAACGAGGCGGGCTCGAGTCCCGGCGTCTGGTCGTTGAAAAGTTCGCGGACGATGCGGACGTTCGGATAGGTCGCACGGAAGTATTCGTATTCCCGCGGTCCGTTGCCCGAGCCGTCATACGGATCGACGACCGTGACGTCGTAGCCGAGTTTGACGAGCAGGTCGGCGACGAGCGGTTGGCCGGCACCGATCTCGACGAGCCGCCCGCCACGCGGCACGCCGCCGAGGATCGCTTTCACCATCCAAGGACGCTGGGCGTCCTTGAGGTCTCCCGACACCGTGGCCAGCGTCCCGAAGTTGTCGACGCTGTCGCAGAAGTCGCGGACGGTTCCGTAGCTGAGCGCCGGAAGAACATATCCCGCATACCGGTCCATCAACGCATTCATGGTTTCCCTCAGGAACTGACGTGGATCCGAATCACATGGACTGTTCGTGGCCGTTACGCGGCGGCGGCGTCACGGGCGATGGTCTCGTACAGTTCGGTGACCACGGCCGCCGAACGACTCCACGAGAAATGCCGCTGACCGAAGGCGCATGCCCCGTCCTTGAGCGCCTGCCAGAGGGCTCGATCCGAGCAAATGCTACGGACGGCCGCGCAGATGTTCTGGCCGTTGGCGTCATCCAGAACCCACGCGTCTTCCATGTGGCGTGTCACCAAGCCGATGTTCGACTTCGGCAGCACGACCGGCCGCCCGAGGGCGAAAAACTCGGGGAGCTTCGAGGGAAACCGAAAGTCGTTGAAAGCGTCGGCAGTGCCGGGCTGCACGAAGACGTCGGCCATGGCGAGCACGTCGACCAGGTGCCGCCGATCCACGACATAACCCAGGTCGATCGAGAAATCCGCGATCCAGCGGCGGTACTCCGGCTCATGGGCGACGTGATCGGTGCCCATGCGAACGAGGCGGGCGGGAAAGCCCTGGCGGTTCAAAAGCGCGACGGCGAGGTAGAGGCTCCGGATCTCCGCCCGGTTGGCCTGGTGCATGTTGCCGTGATAGCAGAGCACGATCTCGTTCGGGGCGATGCCATGAACGGCCCGCATCGCGTCGTTGCGAGGACGTGGATGAAAGACGGCCGGGTCGACCGCCGGCCAGAAGACACGGTGCGGGCGTTCGACCGGCATGCACTCGGCCAAGCGATCGATCAGGAGCGTCACGCCGGAGGCCCGTGCGAAAAATCCCGGTGCGTGAACCGGGCTCGTGAGGTGGTCGGGATAGGCGAACGGCAGCCGATCCGCGCACGCGGCACGCCATCGCTCCTCGCCCAACGCCACCCGTGCGATGTGTTCTTCGTTGTCTTCGAGATGGATGACGGTGCGAAACGCATACGACTCGGCGAGTCGGTCATGAAACTTCCGGACGATCTCACGTGGAGTCCACGTGTGAACGACATCCGGCCCTCGGCCGTCAGCGAACACCAGGGGCGTGTCGAGGATCTGACGGTAGGTCGCGATCCGGTAGGGGAGCGGTGCGAAGCGATCGGCGTCGTCCAAGTGCTCGGGCAAGGCCACGAGACAGTCATGGCCGAGCGCGGAAAGCTCCCGGGCCAGGCCATCCACGTGGCTCGCGCTGTTGCAGGCCAACGACTGGTAGAGCACGAAGACGATGTTCATGGGTGTTCGTTCGGTCTGACGACAGGGTTCTAGGTCGAGGCTCATGCCACGCGCACGGAGTAGTCGACCCGCTCGGGATCGAACGACGGGTTGTAGTAGGGATCACCACGCTGAATCCACGACTCCCAATGGTCGAGGAGCAGCACGCGGTCGGTGAAGTCGTAGTACGATCCGCGGGACTTGCTCTCGTGGTGAACCATGCGGGCGCCACCGACGAAGATGTTGCGGAGGCCGAGTCGCCGAAGCCGCAGGCAGAAGTCGACGTCTTCGTAATGACGTCCGAACGTTTCGTTGAGCCCACCGCAGGCCATGTAGTGGTCACGCCGCACCAAGAGGCATGCTCCGGTAACCGCCGTCACTTCCCGCGCCGCCTGCAGGGACCCTGCGTAGCCGTCGGAATCGCCGGGGAAGCCGCGCATCACATGGTCGGCCGTTCCGCGCGGGCCCAGGATGACGCCGGCGTGTTGGACCGTTCCGTCGCCATACAAGAGCATCGGCCCGACGGCGCCGACGTCGTCCTGCTCGGCGTAGAGCATGAGGGTTTCCAGCCAGTCCGGCTGGACGACCTCGGTGTCGTTGTTGAGGAGCAACAAATAGTCGCCCCTCGCCTTCTCGGCCATGCGATTGTTGAAGGCCGCGAAACAGAACTTTCCGGGCAAGGGTACGCGCGTGACCGGATAACGATCGAAGAGCCGAAGCGCTTCCGGATCACTCGTCTCGTTGTCGCCGACGATCACCTCGAACGTCTTGTAGGTCGTCTTCTCGAACAGGCTCGCGAGGCAGGGGCCGATCAGTTCGGGATGATCCCTCGAGGGAATCATGATCGAGACCAGCGGCTCGTGACTACGGGCGGCGGGCACGACGCGGACGCGATGGGCGGTGCCGGAAGTGGTGGCGAGAGCCTTGATGCCGAGGCGGTCAAGATGGGCCTGGACCGCATGGCGCTGGAGATCGACGATGCCCTTTTTGGCAGATACGTCGCTCGCGATGCTTCCCGGGATCATGCGCCAGTGGTAGAGGATCTTCGGAAGGTGCCGGATCTTTTTGGTCGCCTCGCCCAACCGGAGCATCAATTCAAAATCCTGGACGCCGTCGAAGGTGCCATCGCAGCCCCCCACGTCGGCAAGGACCGATGCCCGCACGACGAGCAGGTGACCGACATACATGACCGACTCGAGATAGGCCGGCGACCATGCCGGCTTGTAGAACGGCTCTGACCGACGCCCCTCGAGATCGATCTTGTCTTGGTCGGTGTAGACGACGTCGGTATCCGGCTCGTCGTTCAACACCCGCACGACCTCGAGCAGGGCATCCGGGGTCAGTTCGTCGTCGTGGTCGAGAAAGGCGATGAACTCGCCGCGGGCGACGGCGATCCCGGTGTTCGTGGCGGCCGAGATGTTGCCGTTCGAAGCGCGGAACGTGACGCGGATCCGGGGGTCGCGGGCGGCCACCTGTTCCAGAAGCGGCCGGACGTGCGGCTGCGGCGAGGCGTCGTCGACGAGGCACAGCTCCCATTTTTCGTACGCCTGGCGCTTCACCGATCCGACCATCTTCTCGAGGAGATCGGCCGGGGTGTTGTAGATCGGCACGACGATCGACACGAGCGGTGCGTAGGCGAAGGGTTCCGGTCGCGGCCCATCGGTCAAGATGCTGGACACGATCGGGGGGGCAGGCGCTGGGCACAAGGGCAGGACCGACGCGCCGCTCGGCTCGCTGCCATGCGGCAAGGCGGTGCCATGCGGG
The DNA here is from genome assembly GCA_964498325.1 of uncultured Candidatus Kuenenia sp. Lineage (GTDB taxonomy): Bacteria > Planctomycetota > Planctomycetia > Pirellulales > UBA1268 > QWPN01. The sequence continues at coordinate 244,173 of CAZCHF010000001.1, read as the reverse complement.
GACGCATCGACCTGGCTCAAATAATGGGCCAGCGGATTCTGCTTGCTGCGACGAAGTTCCGGATGCCTCGCGACCCAGGACGTGGTCTGAAACAACGGACTCGGGTCTCTCCCTTCGGCAGCGCCGTGATCGAGATAGTGCAGGAGCGGATCCGCTTTCTCCGCATACACGTCCGGGTATTGCTCGAGGTACCACCGCGTGTGGAAGAACGGATTTGGACAACGTCCCTCGCGAACACCATGCTCGATGAAGTGCAGGACGGGATCCATTCCCGTGGCCGCGACATCCGGATATTCGCGGAGATACCACGCCGTGTCGAACAGCCCCGACGTTCGAATCCTGCGCACGACCTGCCTGAAGTGGCGACGGGCAAGGTAATTGCGAAGTGTCTGCAGCCGGATGACGCGGCCGAATTCTTTTCGCACCTTGCGGACAGTCCGTTCAATGCGCCGTCCGGCCCCTCGCAGTCGCTCCTTGGCACGCTTGGTCCATGAAACTTTTCGTGAGGCACCAGCCCGAGCGGTGATCGCATCAAGCCTGGCAACAGCGCCGTCGAGGCTGTACTGCATCCGCGAGAGCCGGGCCTCGTGGGCATCGACGTGCCGTAACGTCTCGGCATGGGTGTCATCCTGTCGTGCCGACGCCGCCACCGCCTTTTCGAGGGCGTCTATTCTGCGAGCCTGGGCGTCGATGCGCTGAAGGAGCTCGGCGTGACGGCGCTCGTGGGTGGCCACGACCGCATCCACTGTCGTCTCGCGGTGCGCCACGCGATCGGTGATCTGGCGAAGTTCGGCCGCCACGCCGGCAAACCGCTCGCCCTGTTCGGCGGCGAGTTTTTCGATGGTTGCGTCTTGCTGAACAGCGCGCTCGCCCAACTCGGCAAGGTGGCGTGCCACATCGGCCTGATGTACCTCGATCCTGCCAGCGAGGTGTTCGAGGGCGGTGTCACGATGTTCGCTTTGGGCAGCCACCGCTTCGATTCGAGAGACCAGCTCGGTTGTTGTGTGCCCCAGGGCTTCCGAGCGGCTGCGGACCTCATCGGCCTGGGACTGGATCGCGATCATCGCACGCTCTTGCTGCTCGGCGGTCCGCTGGAGAACAGACACCGTCATGTCGACGGCGTTCGTCCGAGCCAACGTGTCGCGGAGGCCGGCATCGAGGGCCGTGCATCGCCGGTCGAGCTGCTGCATGCTTCGATCGAGCGACTGCTTCGAAACGACTCCAAGCTGGGAGAGCGATTCCTGGGCCACGTGCGAGCGCTCCTCGCGCTCCAGTTCGCCGAGTGCGAGGCAGGCGTTGTCGAACTCCGCCCGGACTTGGTCGAGATCACGGCGGGCAGCTTCATGGTCGCCGTCGCGCGCCAGTGCCCGAACGGCGGCGTAGGCTCGCCGGACCCATGAGACGACGTCTTTGCTCTCATCCAGCGCGCCGACGGAGGCCACGTGGTGCCGCAATCGCACGGAGAGAAACCGGTCGATCTCGTCGGCAATAGCCGGAATGGGCTGCGGCCAGGTGATGCCGATCTCGCGCGCGATCCGATCCACCTGCTCCCGCCAGTCAGTCAGCAAGCTGTCGTAATCCACGAATGAACGAGGCACATGCCGCGTCGCGTGGTCGGCGTCGACAACATGACGAAGCCAGATCATCGCCGACTTCGCGAGCGAGAACCCGTCTCGTTTCTCGAGTGATTGGGCAACCGCGAAGGGATGGCGTACGGGAATGATGATTCCGGGCGCGGTGGAGAAATTCCGCAAGACATCGAGCCAGAGCGGCACGAAACGGCAGATGCGAGGATCTTTGACGAAAAAAAGCTTCGAGTCGTGAAACTCTCGGTCGAGAAATTGGAGGAAGGCGTGCTCGATTCCGGCCCGGTCATAAGGGTCGAGCGATGCCAGGCGGAATGGCCGCCAATCGTCCCACCGCGATCCGGCTCGGGCGAGCATCTGGTCATGGAGACGGTAGAGCTCAGGGGCTTCCCAGTAGCCCGACGCATTGAATTCGTCGGGGCCGATGGTTTGCGCCGGCAGGTCTGCCCCCAACAAACTCAAAACGCGGCCGAGTGCCGAGGTGCCGCTGCGATGCATCCCGAGCACGAGCAGGCCGCGACGGGTGGGTGGAGCCTCACTCAACGTAGATTCCATGTTCCCAGACACACCAGTTCCTTGTCGCGTTCCGGAGAATGTCAGTGGCCTCAGGGTACTCCCGTGAGCCGCCCCGAGTCCAAAAACGGCTCGTGGTAGTCATGGAATCCTTGGCGGCCAAAGCCTCGAGGTGCCTTGACCCGGGATTCGTGAATACATGACGAGAGCGTAAGGCCTCGCCGAGAACGTGGGAAGGTCGATTTCGCGGTGGACTTCCCCCTTCGCAGGCACGCACTCACGCTTTTTCAGCGTGGCCAATCAAGTCTCCAAGCGGCGGCGCGGCCGCATCCTTGGGAGACAGGATCGGAGGGGCGGTGAGCGGCCAGCGAATCGCGAGTGTCGGATCGTCCCAGCGGATGCTGCCTTCGCAACCAGGGGCGTAGAAATCGGTCGCCTTGTAAAGCACGTCGGCGGTGTCGGAGAGGGTCAAGAAACCGTGGGCGAGTCCCGGTGGAACCCAGAGCTGCCGACGATTGTCAGCCGTGAGCTCCACCCCGACCCAGCGGCCGAAAGCCGGCGAGTCTCTGCGGATGTCCACAGCCACGTCGAAGATGGCACCACCCACCACACGGATCAGCTTCCCTTGCGGCCGGGGGTCTTGAAAGTGGAGGCCGCGCAGCACGTGCCGGCGGCTCGTGCTTTGGTTGTCTTGGACGAACACGCCGTCGAACCCGGTCGCCTTTCGAAAGACTTCGGCATTGAAACTTTCGAAGAAGGCACCGCGGTCGTCGGCGAACACTTTCGGTTCGAGGATGAAGACATCGGGAATGTCCGTGGGGATGGCGTTCACGCCGGGACCTCCTCACGGGCCACGGCCAGCAGATACTCGCCATAGCCACTCTTGGCGAGCGGGCGAGCGAGGGCCTCGAGCGATGCATCGTCGATCCAGCCATTTCGCCAGGCGATCTCTTCCGGGCAGCAGATCTTCAGTCCCTGGCGCTTCTCGAGTGACTGAATGAACTGGCCTGCCTCGATAAGGCTGTCGTGGGTCCCGGTGTCGAGCCACGCGTCGCCGCGTCCGAGCCGCTCCACGGCGAGCGCTTGTCGTTCGAGATAGACCCGATTCACATCGGTGATCTCGAGCTCGCCGCGGGCCGAGGGCTTTATCGTTTTGGCGATGCCCACGACCTGCTCGTCGTAGAAGTAAAGCCCGGTGACGGCATAGCGGCTGCGAGGCTTCGAGGGCTTCTCCTCGATCGACACGGCCTTGCCACCTTCGTCGAACTCCACCACACCGTACCGCTCCGGGTCCGATACGGGATAGGCAAACACCGTCGCGCCGGTCGTGCGCGCAGCGGCGGCGCGGAGTCGTTTCGCGAGATCGTGACCGTAGAAGATGTTGTCGCCGAGGACGAGGACGGCCGGGGCCCCATCCAAGAAGTCTTCGCCGATCAAGAAAGCCTGGGCGAGCCCATCGGGCTTCGGCTGCACGGCGTACTCGATCCGGATGCCCCAGGAACTTCCGTCGCCCAAGAGATCCCGAAACCGGGGTGTGTCGTGCGGTGTCGAGATGACGAGGATGTCACGAATGCCCGCGAGCAACAAGACGCTCAGCGGGTAATAGATCATCGGCTTGTCATACACCGGCAGGAGCTGCTTCGAGATCGCCAGCGTCATCGGGTGGAGGCGGGTGCCACTGCCACCGGCGAGAATGATGCCTTTGCGTGTGGTCATGCGTGCCGTGCCGAGGAGAGGGAAACGTCAACGACCGGCCAGTTCCGCCACGGCCGCGAGGACGTCATCTTCCCATCGGGGCAAATTTCTCGCGAGAGCAGCTTCGAGCTTGTCTGTACAGAGCCGGGAGTTGGCCGGCCGCCGGGCGGCGGTGGGATACTCCACGGTCGTGAGCGCCTTGATCCGATCCGGTTGCACACGAACAGGCATGCCCGCCGCGCGGGCGGCATCGAGAACAAGCGAGGCGTAGCCATGCCACGTCGTCTCGCCGGAGGGAACGAGATGGTACAGCCCGAAGGGAATCGCCTGCGCGGGGTGAGCACAGCGGCCGAGAACGTCCGCGGTGAGGCGTGCAAGGAGGCCTGCAGAGGTCGGAACCCCGTGCTGGTCGGCCACCACCGCCAGTTCGTCGCGGTCGGCGGCCAGCCGCAGCATGGTTCTGAGAAAATTGTGTCCGTGGGTCGCGTAGACCCAGCTCGTACGAAAGACATACGTCCGGCAGCCCGCCTCGACGATCGCTCGCTCGCCGGCGAGTTTGGATGCGCCGTAGATCGAGAGCGGCCCGGTCGGATCGGCCTCGCGGTAGCGGCCGCGTGCCGTGCCATCGAAAACGTAGTCGGTCGAATAATGGACAAGGACGGCGTTTTGCCTGCGGGCTTCGGCTGCGATGGCCGCCACAGCGGTCGCGTTGACGAGCATCGCCCGTTCCGGTTCGCTCTCCGCCTTGTCGACGGCCGTATACGCCGCCGCGTTGACGATCACGTCAGGCCGCTCGTGCGCGAGCAGAGCAACGACGTCGTCGGGGCGCTCGAGGTCGGCGCGCGAGCGATCCCATGCCACGACGTCGCCGAGCGCCGGGAGAACCTGGCACAGCTCACGGCCGACCTGGCCAGTTGATCCCGTGACGACGATCTTCATGAATCAAGCTCGCTCGCGGGCGTTACCGTGACTGGTGATGCGCTCGCTGCTCATGGGCATCGACGATCTGATCGAACGTCTCGCCAAGCGAGATCTCGGGCTTCCAGCCGGGATAGTCGGCCTGCATCCGTCGCAGGTCGGAGTAGTAGCAGATGTGGTCTCCCGCGCGGGCCTTCTCGTCGTAGACCCACTCCATGGCCCGCCCCGTGCGCGATGCCACCATCTCGAAGGCTTCGAGAATCGAGCAACTGTTCCCCTTGCCGCCTCCGATGTTGTAGACGGCGGCAGCCCGCGGTGCGGCGATGAACCGGGCGATGAAGGCAGCAACGTCCGCGGCATGAATATTGTCGCGCACCTGCTTGCCTTTGTAGCCGAAGACGGTGTATCGCCGGCCTTCGAGGTTGCACTTCACGAGGTAGCTCAGGAACCCGTGGAGTTCGACGCCCGAGTGGGCGGGCCCCGTGAGACAGCCGCCGCGAAGACAGCAGGTGGGCATGTCAAAGTACCGCCCATACTCCTGCACCATCACGTCGGCCGCGACCTTGGAGGCACCGAACAGGGAATGCTTGCTCTGGTCGATGCGGAACGACTCGGGGATGCCTTCAGCGAAGCCAGAGTCGGCGTAGTCCCAGCGTGTCGCCAGTTCGACGAGCGGGATTTCGTTCGGCGCGTCGCCATACACCTTGTTCGTGCTCATGTGCACGAACGGGCTCTCGGGGCAGGCGCGACGGGCGGCTTCGAGAAGGTTGAGCGTGCCCACGGCGTTGGTGTCAAAATCGTCGAACGGGATGGCGGCGGCACGGTCGTGCGACGGCTGGGCCGCGGTGTGGACGATCGCATCTGGTTTCAGGTCCGCCACAAGCGCCAAGACTCCGGGGCGGTCGCGGATATCGAGCTCGTGGTGCGAGAACCGCGCGAGGCTCGTAGCGAGCCGCTCTTGGTTCCACCGCGTGTCGCCAGCCTCGCCGAAAAAGACGGCCCGCTGATTGTTGTCGACGCCGTGGATCTCCCAGCCCTGTGCATCGAAGTGGGTCGCGACTTCACTCCCGATGAGACCCGACGATCCGGTGACGAGCAGCTTCATCGCGTGGCTCCTGCAGCATAGTGACGGTTCACCCAGTCGCGGTACGCCCCACTCGTCACGTCAGCCACCCATTGCGGGTGATCCAAATACCAGCGGACGGTCTTTCGCAGGCCCGACTCGAACGATTCGCATGGCAGCCAGCCGAGTTCAGACGTGATCTTCTCGTGGTTAATGGCATACCGGCGGTCATGCCCGGGCCGATCAGTCACGTAGGTGATCTGTGTCGCGTATGGCTTCCCGTCAGCCCGCGGCTTCTCCGAATCGAGAATCTGGCAGAGGAGATTCACCACGTCGATGTTGGCCATCTCGCTCGACCCGCCGACACAGTACACCTCGCCGGTACGCCCCGCTTCGAGAACACGGCGGATCGCGGTGCAGTGGTCGCCGACATAGAGCCAGTCGCGGACCTGTTTGCCGTCACCGTATATCGGTAGTGGCTCGCCATGCACCGCGCGGTGGATGCACAACGGAATGAGCTTCTCGGGAAACTGCCAGGGACCGTAGTTGTTGGAGCAGTTGGTCGTGACCACCGGCAGGCCATAGGTGTGGTGATAGCCCCGGACAAGGTGATCGCTCGACGCCTTGCTCGCGGCGTAGGGACTGTTGGGCCGGTATTGGTTTTCCTCGTGGAACGCCGGGTCGGTCGGTGCGAGCGTTCCAAACACCTCGTCGGTCGAGACGTGGAGAAACCGAAACGTGTCCTTCTCCGTGGCGGCGAGCGCTGACCAATACGCCCGGGCGGCCTCGAGCAGCCGGAACGTGCCAACGATGTTGGTCGCGACGAAATCCTCGGGCCCGTGGATCGAGCGGTCGACATGGCTCTCGGCGGCGAAGTGGACAATCGCCCGAACGCGATGTTCGGCGAGGAGGTTTTCAACCAGGTCGCGGTCGGCGATGTCGACACGTACGAACGTGTGCCGCGGATCTCCGGCGAGGCTTTCGAGGTTGGCGAGGTTGCCGGCGTAGGTGAGCTTATCGAGGTTCACGACCGGCTCGTCGCACCCGGCCAGCCAGTCGAGGACGAAATTACTGCCAATAAAGCCGGCGCCGCCGGTGACAAGAATCATGCTTTCTCGAGTCCCAGGCGTTCCATTGATGCACGTGAGGCCAGGAGCATACCCGGATTGTCCGGCCGGCCGCAGCGCGGAATGGCGGGGTATTATTAGAAACGCATCCGAAGCCCACGCCCGCTCGCTCCCATGCCCGAGCCCTCCGCCACCAGCCTGTCACTCGTCCGCAGCCTGCGGTTTTGCGCGGGGCACCGGCTCCTCGGCCATGAGGGACGGTGTGCCTACCTCCACGGCCACAATTACCGGGTGGAAGTCGAGGTCGAAGCGGTTGCGGGGGGCGCCGAGGTCGATTCTGTCGGGCGGGTCGTCGACTTCGCCCTCATCAAGCGCCGCCTGTTGGGCTGGCTCGACGACCACTGGGACCACGCGTTCATCCTGTGGGTCGAAGACACGACGGCCCTGGATGCCGTGACGCTCGCCAGTCCGACCAAGTATTTTTTGTTGCCTTGGAATCCCACGGCTGAAAACATGGCCCGCTACTTGGTCGAGGTCGTGGCGCCGCATGTGCTCGCTGATCTCGGCGTGGTGGCCCGCCGGGTCGCCGTCTGGGAAAGCGACGAGTCTTGTGCCATCGCGACCCGCACGGGAGCCGACCACGCGCCGCTCCTGCCGCTCGGCGCCGCCATCACCAGGGATGACCGAACATGAACGAGCCCTCGCATCCGGGCAGCTTTCCAGTGACACGGCTTCGCAGGCTGAGGCGGCATGCATGGCTCCGCCGCGCCGTCGCCCAGACCATCCTCACGCCGGCCGATCTCGTCTGGCCGATCTTCGTGCATGACCACGAGGCATCGTTTCCGATACCGAGCATGCCGGGTGTCGAACGGCTTTCAGTCGATGGCGTGGTGAAGGCGGCAGCCGATGCCATCGAGCTTGGGATTCCAGCAATCGCACTCTTTCCAGTCATCGAGCAAAGCTTGAAGACGGATGACGGTGCCCATGCTCTCGATCCTGAGAACCTCGCCTGCCGAGCCGTGCGCACGGTGCGTGCCGAGTTCGGTGACAAGGTCGGCATCATCTGCGACGTCGCCCTCGATCCATATACCACTCATGGGCACGATGGGTTGCTTGTCGACGGTCAGATCCTCAACGACGAAACCGTCGCGGTGCTCTGCCAGCAGGCGGTGGTACTTGCCGAGGCAGGCTGCCATGTGGTGGCGCCCTCCGACATGATGGACGGCCGTGTGGGGGCCATCCGAAAAGCGCTTGATGCGGCAGGCCGAAGCGATGTCTGCATTCTTTCCTACGCAGCGAAATATGCTTCGGCGTTCTACGGGCCGTTTCGTGACGCGGTCGGCAGCGCCGCCTCGCTCGGCATGGCCGCGGCCCTCGGGGTTGCCGACAAGAAGACGTATCAGATGGATCCGGCCAACTCAGCCGAGGCCCTGCGCGAAGTGTCGTTTGATCTCGCCGAAGGGGCCGACATGGTGATGGTCAAACCCGCCGGCACGGCCCTCGACGTGATCCACCGTGTGAAGGCCGCGTTTGGCGTGCCGACGTTCGCGTATCAGGTGAGCGGTGAATACGCGATGATTCAGGCCGCTGCGGCGAATGGTTGGCTCGATGGCGACAAGGCGGCTCTCGAAAGCCTGCTGGTGATCAAGCGGGCTGGCGCCGATGCGATCCTCACGTACTTCGCGCCGACGATCGCCCGGGCCTTACGCTGAATGGGCCGGCTCGGGGCTGACCGTGTCATGTCGCCGGACGTTCGCTACGGGCATCCATGCCCTCCGCTGCACTCGGAGAAACCCTCGCTTCGCCATCCTGGCTGCGCTCGGTTTTCTACGCCGGCTCCATGACAAGGTCAGCCCCGAGCCTCGGTTACCGGCTGAGCATGGACGCGAGCCTGGAGGAGCGAGCGGCGGCCGGAGGGCCGCCAAGGCCGCCGGGGCCATGGATGGCCCGCCGGCCGTAAAGCAACCTTCTACGCCGGCTCCATGACGCGGTCAGCCCCGAGCCTCGCGGAGCGGGTACTCACGAGCCCTTTGGTCTGAAAGCCACGAGCCGCTCTGGCTTCGTTTCGAGCCTGGGCGGATCGGCGACGCCTGTGTGAATAAGGTCCACGCAATACGGAATCGCCGGGAACACCGCGTCGAGACATTCCCTGATGCTCTTGGGTCTTCCGGGAAGATTGACCACAAGCGTGCGATAGCACACCCCGGCCGTCTGCCGAGAGAGGATCGCCGTCGGCACATACTGGAGCGACACCTGCCGCATGAGCTCGCCGAACCCGGGCAGCATCTTCGTGCACGCGCGCTCGGTGGCCTCTGGAGTGACGTCGCGGGGCGCGGGGCCGGTGCCGCCGGTCGTCACGACAAGGCAGCAGCCGTCTGATGCAAAGTCCTGAATCGCCGCGATGATCGCGTCGATTTCATCCGGCACGATTCTTTCCACGGGCTCCCACGGGCTCGCGAGAACCTCGCCGAGATACTCGTTGATCGCGGGGCCGCCTTCATCAGCGTATTCACCGCGGCTCGCGCGGTCGGAAACCGTGAGGATGCCGATGCGTGCGACAGGGGGCATGGGGTCTTCTCCAAAGCGGGGCAAGGATCGACAATGCCGATTCCTGTGTGCTGACTGTACCCACGAAAGAGCCCCATGTCCGAGAACACGCCCTCCGAAACCGCTCCTGCACCATCCGCCACCGCCGCCCAGCTCGAGAAGGCACGCCGCGACAAGCTCGCCAAGCTCATGGCACTCGGTATCGATCCGTGGGGCAGCCGGTTTGACGGCGCCCAACCGATCGACACCGTGCGGGGCGTTGGCGACACAATCGCCAAGGAAGACGATGCCGGGCCGAGCGTCCGTGTGGCCGGCCGAATCATGCTCCAGCGGAGCGCCGGGAGCCTCGTCTTTTTGTCGCTTGCCGATCGCACTGGTCGGATCCAAATTATGCTCGGCAAGAAGCAGGTCGGGCCCGAGATGTGGCAGGTCGTCCAATGCCTCGATCTCGGCGACATTGTCGGGATTGACGGTCGCCTCGGCTGGTCGAAGACCGGTGAGATGACGGTCTTTGCTTCGGCGGTCACGTTCCTCACCAAGAGCATTGAAACGCCCCCCGACAAGTTTCACGGGCTCGTCGATCCCGAACTGCGCCAGCGGTGGCGGTACGTCGACTTGATCCACACCGACGGCGTGCGGGATCGCTTCGTGAAGCGGAGTCGGATCATCGAAGCCGTGCGGCGGGTGCTTGCCCAGCGAAGCTATCTCGAAGTCGAAGGCCCCACGCTCCAGGAGAGCGCCGGTGGTGCCGCGGCCCGCCCGTTCAAGACGCATCACAACGCGCTCGACATGCCCCTGGTCATGCGGATCGCGCTCGAGCTCCATCTCAAGCGGCTCCTCGTGGGTGGCATGGAACGCGTTTTTGAGCTTGGGCGTGTGTACCGCAATGAAGGCGTGAGCCCGCGGCACAACCCCGAGTTCACGATGCTCGAGGCGTACGAAGCCTACGGCGACTACTCCACGATGATGGACCTCACCGAGGCCATCTTTCTCGAAGCCGCGAAGGCGGCCGGCACACCGACCCGCTTTGAATGGATGGGGCACACTGTCGATCTCACGCCCCCGTTCCGTCGGGCGAAGTACGACGATCTCCTCCGCGAGGTGACTGGCTGCGATCCGACCGACCCGGCGAGCGTGGCTGCGGCAGCGACGGCTGCCGGGATCGACACCGCCGGCCGGCATCCCGACGTGATCAAGAGCGACCTTTTCGAGGCCACGGTCGAGGAGACACTCTCGGGGCCGGTCTTCGTCATCGACTATCCGGCCGCCGTCTGCCCGCTCACGAAGCGGAAGGCGAGCGATCCGAAAATCGCCGAACGGTTCGAACTGTACGTGGCCGGTATCGAACTGGCGAACGCCTACACCGAACTCAACGACCCCGACCTCCAAGAAGAGCTCTTCAAGACGCAGCTTGCGGGATTGCCTGCCGACGAGTCGATGGCCCGCATGGACACCGACTTCATTCGAGCACTTCGCTACGGCATGCCGCCGGCGGGAGGCCTCGGGATCGGGATCGATCGGCTCGTGATGCTGCTCACCGAAGCCGCGAGCATCCGCGACGTGATCCTGTTTCCGCTCCTTCGCGCCCGCGCGGAGTGACTCTTCTCAGCACGCCACGGCAACCGTCTCGTCGGCCGACTCCTCGGCAGTCGCGTGAAACTCGGTGCCTGAGTCGCATGGCAGTTCGCCGTAGATGTCATGCATTCCGGCGACGGCGGCGAGGTACTCGTTGAAGGGCGGATCCATGATGAAACCCTCCGTGGTTTTCGAACTGGTGATGGTTGAGAACGATGACTGATACGAATGGGCCCCGGGGACGGTTCGGTCGCCAGCGCCCGAAAAAACATGGGCAATTCAGGCGGATGAGACGAGTTGCTTGGCAGCTCGCCGTGCAGGAGCTTCGAGCTTCTGCTTGGCCTCGGGCCGTCGGATCGGAACGTCACGCGGGCACTCGAAGCCCAATTGGACCTGCTCGCCGCGGACCGCCGTCACGACGACGGTCACGCCTCCTCCAATCTCGACCCGCTCTCCAACTCGCCTGCTCAGTACCAACATGGCCTCGCCCTCCAAGTCTTTGAAACCCACACATCCGTCGGTGTCGCCCGCTCGATGCGAACGACTCGGATGCGTCGGGCAGCCATTGCCCGGGAGAAGCTGCCAGCCATGAGCAGCGACTCGGGATTCTTCGCATTCCGAAAAAAAGGTCAAGCGGAAAAACCGCGTGAATCCGGGAGGAGTAACCGCTCGTGCTGTCATGGCAGTGCATGCAACGACAGCGCGGCAAGATGGGCGGTCGCGGCTCTTCTGTATATTGCCTTGCTTCCCTGACCTGACTCGGATTGGGTGGTGTCGATGGACGAAGAGAAAATCCTCGCGCGGTACCACGATCTCCGGCAGTACATCGGCTGGACCGAGGCTGATGTCGGGAATGTCCGCGAGCTGGCGCCGGTGGTGAAGCCGCACGTGCCACGGCTCGTCGACGATTTCTATGCCGAGGTCACACGGCATGATGCCACCCGCCGGGTGTTCACGGGAGGCGCGGAGCAGGTGGCGCGCCTCACGCGAACGCTCACGCTCTGGCTCGAGGAGCTCTTCTCTGGCGAGTATGACACGGCGTATGTGACTCGCCGCTGGAAGGTCGGCTTGCGACACGTGCAGATTGGGCTCGGTCAGGAATACACGACCGTCGCCCTCGGACGGATGCGGAGCGAACTCGTGCGGGTCATCGCAGCCGACGCTACTGCGTCACGGTTTCCGGACCTGCTTGCCACGCTCAATCGCCTGCTCGACATCGACCTGGCGCTCATGGGCGATGCCTATCAGTACGAACATGTGCAGCGGTTGAAGCGCGGGCAGCGGCTCGCGTCCATCGGCCAGATGGCAGCCGGCATCGCCCACGAGTTGCGCAATCCGCTCAACGTGATCCGCACATCGGTCTTCTATCTCCAGAACGCCCGCGACCTCACCCCCGCGAAGCTCACGGAACATCTCGAGCGGATCGGGAGGCAGGCGATCGTCGCCGGGGAAGTCATCACGGGGCTCTCGGACTTTGCCAAGCTCGAACTGCCCGCGAGCGACGCGGTGCCCGTGGCGCAGCTCGTCGCCGATGTCTTGGCGGCTCGCGAGCTTCCTCCCGGCATGGCAGTCGAACTCAAGGGGGTCGAGTCCTGTCCCGCCGTCCGTGGCGATGCCCGTCAGTTGGCGATCGTGCTGGGCAACCTCGTCGGCAATGCAGTCGAGGCGATGCGTGGCGGCGGCCGGCTGGTCGTGGAGGCCGTCGCCCACGAGGGCCGTGTGGAACTGACCGTGGCCGACGACGGGCCCGGGATTGACCATGAGTTTTTGCACCGGGTCTTCGAACCGTTCTATACGACGAAGACACGCGGCATGGGGTTGGGGTTGGCGATGTGCCGGGCGATCGTGGAAAATCATGGCGGGGAGATTCGTGCCGAGCGGCATGACGGTTCGGGAGCTCGGCTGATGATTTCGCTCCCGGGAGTGGTTGAATGAAGCGATCCGAATCCCGAATCCTGATCGTCGATGATGAGCAGGATACGTGCGCGAACCTCCGCGATATCCTCGGTGAGTTTGGGTTCACGGTCGATACTGCTGACGATCCCCTTGCGGCCCTGGCCATGGTGGAGGAGCGGCCGTACGACGTCGCCCTGCTCGACCTGCGGATGCCGGGGCTCGACGGGATCGAGCTGTGCCGCAGGATCCGGGAACGGTGGACCGGCACCGTGCGGCTGATCGTGACGGCGTATGCCGATCCTGAGGCCACGGCGGCGGCCGCGTCGGCGGGTGCCTACCGCGTGCTCACGAAACCGGTCGATGCCCGGCTCCTCATGGGCCTCATCGAGGCGGTTCTCGAACAGCCGCTCGTGCTCGTGGTCGACGACGATCGTGACCTCTGCCACTCGCTCGAAGACGTCCTCGTGCAGGCGGGTTTTCGCTGCGGTGTCACGCATTCAGCCTCCGACCTCGAACGGCAGATCACCGGACCGGTGCCCCAGGTGTTTCTCGTCGACTTGAGACTGGCTGACGAGGACGGGATGTCACTCTTGAACCGTATCCGCCACCATCACCCACGATCCCGCACGATCCTGATCACCGCCCACCACGACGAGATGGCGGCCCGCATGGGCGAGGCCGAGGCTGTCGGAGCGACCGTGTGCCTCAAACCCTTCGAGACGCGGGAGCTCATCGAACGGATCCGTGGCTCACTCACCGATTCGCAGACGAGCCAGCCATGATGGCCGCGGCGGATGGGTGGCGGGTGCTCGTCATTGACGACGACGCAGACACCCGCGCGAACCTCTGCGACATCCTCGGGCTCGACGGGCTCGAGGCCGCGTCGGTTGGATCGATCGCCGCGGCCGCGGAACATCTGGAGCGACATGCGGTCGAAGCGATTCTCCTCGACCGGCAGTTGCCCGATGGCACGGCCGATGAGGCACTGCCGCGCCTCAAGCTTCTCGCCCCGGATGCATCCTTCGCCGTGGTGACGGGCTATGCCGATCTCGATGGGGTGATCGGGGCGCTTCGCGAACGGGCAGACGATTATCTCTTGAAGCCGGTCAGCCCCGAACAGCTCCGCAACGTGCTGGCGAAGTTTCGAGAACGCCACCGCCTGGAAGCCGACAAGCGCGAGGCACGAGAGCGGGCGCTTCGGGTCGAACGGCTCGCAGCCATCGGCCAGATGGTCACGGGCCTGGCCCACGAGAGCCGAAACGCCCTTCAGCGAAGCCAAGCCTGTCTCGAGATGCTCGCCCTCGAACTCGACGGCCAGCCCTCCGCAGCCGACCTCCTCCGGAGAATCCAAGCAGCCCAAGACGAGCTCCATCGCCTCTTCGACGAGGTCCGGATCTATGCCGCCCCGATCAAGCTCGAGCGGAAGCCGACGGGCCTGGATGTGATCTGGCAGGAAGCCTGGGAGATGCTCGTTGCTGAGCGTTCCGGTCGCGATGTCTCGCTGCGCGAACCGGTCGCGTGCGTTGCCTCTGCAAGGCTCGACCGCTACCGGATGGTCCAGGTGTTTCGGAACCTCTTTGAGAATGCGCTGGCGGCCTGTCCAGATCCGGTGGTGATCGACATCAATTGCCAGCGGATCGAACATGCCGGCCGCAGTTGGGTGCGCTTGACCGTGCGCGACAATGGCCCCGGGCTTGCCCCCGAGGTACGCTCTCGTATCCTCGAACCGTTCTTCACCACCCGCACCCGTGGCACCGGCCTGGGGCTGTCAATTGCCGAACGGATCGTCACTGCCCACGACGGGACGCTCGCGGTGGGCGAGTCTGGCCCTCCGGGCTGTGAGATTGTCATTACCCTCCCGTGGCCCGAAGGAAACTGACCATGACCAAACCGCTGCGAATCGCTGTCGCGGATGACGAGCCCGACATGCGTGATTACTTCGCGCGGATCCTGCCGGTTCTCGGCCATGAGGTGGTCGTTGTTGCCGAGGACGGCCAGCAGCTCGTCGACGCCTGTGAGGCTGTCCGGCCCGAGCTTGTCATCACCGACATCCGGATGGGGGACGCGCCGGGAGCGATCGACGGCATTCAGGCAGCCGTCCAGATCTTCGAGAAGCTGGCCGTGCCGGTGATTCTCGTCTCGGCGTTTTCCGATTCGGATCTCATCGAGCGGGCCGAAATGAACCATGTGCTTGCGTATCTGGTAAAGCCGGTGAAGCAGGCCGACCTCGAAACCGCGATCGCGCTTTCCATGCGGCGGTTCGAGCAGTTCCGCTCGCTCGAACGGGAAGCGACCGATCTGCGGCAGGCGCTCGAAGACCGCAAACTCATCGAACGGGCCAAGGGCATCCTCATGCGCAAACTCGTCCTCGACGAGCAGGAGGCCTTCAAGCGCCTCCAAAAATCCGCCCGCGAGCGGAACCGCAAACTCCGCGAGATCGCTGAAATGGTCCTGCTTTCGGAGGAGATTCTCGGCGAGGAAGCCTGAAGAGGCGGGGTAAACCGGGCGGGATTTCGGGGTTTGTGCCAAGCCGTGAGGCTGCTACGCTCCCGCCCCCTCCGGACTTTCGCTCCCGCATGTACAAGCTTCTTCTTTGTTGGCGGTATCTCCGCACACGGTGGATCGCGCTGGCCAGCGTCATCAGTGTGACGCTCGGTGTGGCGACGATGATCGTCGTCAACGCCGTGATGGCCGGCTTCTCGCACGAGATGCAGACGCGCATCCACGGGATCCTCTCCGATCTCGTCTTCGAGAGTCATTCGCTTTCCGGGTTCCAAGACCCGCAGTGGCACATGGAGGAGATTCGCCGCGCCGGTGGCGACGACATCGTCGGCATGACGCCGACGGTAGCCGTGCCGGCCATGCTCAACTTCCAGATTCGAGGCCAGTGGATCACCCGGCAGATCATGCTCATCGGGATCGACGAGGCGACGCACGCGAGCGTGAGCGATTTTGGACGCTATCTCCAGCATCCGTCGAACCGCAAGCAGCTTTCGTTCGAATTGCGTGACGGCGGTTACGACACGGTCGACAGCCAGGCCGGCATCGATGATCCGACTCGGCCGGCCATGGAAGGCGCGGGCTGGCCGCACCGCCGGATGCGAGTCGAGCGCGAGCGGCTCTGGCGCGAAAAGCTCGATGCGGAACGCGCGGCTGCAGGCGTCTCGTCGACCGATCCGACGGAAGGCCCGGGCAATCCCGTGCGGCCGATCGATCAGCAGGTCGAAGCGGTGCTCGCGGTGGCGTCGAGTCCGGAAGCGAATGAACCACCTGCCGAAGCGTCGACCGCTGCCCAGGATCCGTTCAAGAAAGCGCGTCCGGAGCAAGGCACGCGGATGGATCCCGCCAAGGAACAGTTCACCGGCATCGTTCCCGGGATCGGCCTCGCGAGCTTTCGGGACTCCACCGGGATGGATCGGTTTCTGATGCTGCCCGGCGACGACGTGAAGGTGACGTTCCCGACCGCGGGCACGCCCCCCAAGGCCGTGAGCGACACGTTTACCGTCGTCGACTTCTACGAAAGCAAGATGAGTGAGTACGACTCGAATTTTGTCTTTGTGCCGATCGCCTCCCTTCAGCGCATGCGGGGCATGATCGACCCGCAGTCGGGCACGGTGAGCGTCAACTCGATCCAGATCAAGCTCCGCGATGGAGCGAACCTCGAGGAAGTTCGCGACCGGCTCCGCAAGGCGTTTCCCGCGGATCTCTACGCGGTCGCCTCCTGGCGCGACAAGCAGGGGCCGCTCTTGGCCGCCGTCGACATGGAAATGGCCGTCCTCAATATCTTGTTGTTTCTCATCATCGCCGTCGCCGGTTTCGGCATCCTCGCGATCTTCTTCATGATCGTCGTCGAGAAGACTCGGGACATCGGGATCTTGAAATCGCTCGGGGCACGCGCCTCCGGCATCGCTGGCATCTTCCTGGGCTACGGCCTCTTCCTGGGGATCGTCGGCGCCGGGGCCGGGCTCGTGCTCGGGCTTGCGATCGCGATGAACATCAACACGATCCGAGTGGGGGTCGAATGGATGACCGGTGAGCGCGTCTTCGACCCGTCCATCTATTACTTCTTCAAGATCCCCACGATCATCGATCCAGGGACCATCTCCTGGATCGTGGCCGGAGCGATCGGCATAGCGGTCGGATCGAGCGTGCTGCCCGCGCTGCGCGCCGCCAGGCTGCATCCTGTGGAGGCACTTCGCCATGAGTAGTGGAACTCTCGAACGTCCTGCTGCAGTGCTCGCGCGTGTCGCCCCCCCCGCGCTCCTCTCGGTTCACGG
>CAZCHF010000001.1:0-227026 GCA_964498325.1 uncultured Candidatus Kuenenia sp. | reverse complement strand
TTCACGGCCTTCGCAAAAACTACCGGTCCGGTGATCGCACACTCGAGGTTCTCCGCGGCATCGACTTTGAGCTGTCCGAGGGAGAGTTCGTCGCGGTCATTGGTCAGAGCGGCTCTGGCAAAAGCACGCTTTTGCATCTCATGGGCCTGCTCGATGGCGCGGATGCCGGAAGCGTCGCGCTCGAAGGGCGTCGGATCGACAATTTGCCGGCCAAAGAACGCGACCGCCTCCGCAACACTGACATCGGCATGGTGTTTCAGGCGTACCACCTGTTGCCCGAGCTGACAGCGCTTGAAAACGTTCTCGCGCCGCTCATGGTGCGGCATGGGATCTTTTCATGGTTGTCAGTGCGAGCTTCGGCAAGGCGTGCTGCAACTTCCCTCCTCGAGCAATTCGGTCTCGGCGGTCGCCTGACCCACAAACCCCGCCAGCTTTCGGGCGGCGAGATGCAGCGGGTGGCGATCGCCCGCGCCCTGGTCGGCGGCCCCAAGCTGCTCTTGGCCGACGAGCCCACTGGCAATCTCGACGCTGAAAGCGGGGCCGGCATTCTCG
This sequence comes from uncultured Candidatus Kuenenia sp., assembly GCA_964498325.1. GTDB lineage: Bacteria > Planctomycetota > Planctomycetia > Pirellulales > UBA1268 > QWPN01. The sequence continues at coordinate 226,474 of CAZCHF010000001.1, read as the reverse complement.
ATGTGCTCACGTCGCTCAATCGCTCGGTGGGCCTTTCGATCGTGCTCGTGACGCACGACGACTCAATCGCCCGACGTGCCGACCGCATCGTCCGGCTCGCCGCCGGCCGCGTCGAAACGGCGTGAGGTGGCGTCGCGCGTGGCTCGGGGGTTGCCCGTGTCATGTCGCCGGCCGCTTCGCTACGGCCCTCCAGGCCTTCGCTCGCTCGGAGAAATCCTCGCTTCGCCATCGTGGCTTCGCTCGGCTTTCTACGCCGGCTCCATGACACGGGCGACCCCCTGCCGGAACAATGACGAAGGCGGTTCCGCGCCACCAACGCTGCGAATCATTCGGTATATTGTTCGATTCTGGCCCTCTTCTACCTGCCCTGGTGCCTTCATGCCGCGGATGATTTTCATGAACGACCGTCTCGTGCCTGAGCACGAGGCGACGCTGAGCGTCTTTGATCACGGCCTTCTTTACGGCGACGGCGTTTTTGAAGGCATCCGTGCGTACTCCGGCAAAGTGTTTCGGCTTGCCGAACACATCGATCGACTGTTCGCGAGCGCCCGCGCCATCGCGCTCGAGATCCCGCTGTCGAAGGAAGCCGTCTCGAAAGCGGTCGTGGACACCCTCGTGGCCAACGGGCTTGCCGACGGCTACGTGCGTCTCGTCGTCACCCGCGGCGCCGGCAACCTTGGCCTCGATCCCAACAAGACCGCGAATCCCCAGGTGATCGTGATCGCCTCGACAATCAGCCTCTACCCGGCGGAATTTTATGAGAAGGGTCTTCGGATCGTGACCGCCGCCACGCAGCGGACGGGTTCGGCAGCCCTCTCGCCTCGGATCAAGTCGCTCAACTACTTGAACAACATCATGGCCAAGCTCGAGGGCCTTCAGGCGGGCTGTGTCGAGGCCCTCATGCTCAACCACAAGGGCGAGGTCGCCGAATGCACCGGCGACAATATCTTTGTCGTCAGGAGTGGCCGTCTCCTCACGCCGCCACCCGACGCCGGCATCCTCGAAGGGATCACCCGCGCCTCCGTAATGGAGCTTGCCACGGCTGCCGGCATCGACTGTCGCGAGCAAACGCTCGTGCGCCACGATCTCTACACGGCCGACGAGTGCTTCCTCACGGGCACCGCCGCCGAGATCATTCCTGTCGTGGAAATCGACAGCCGCAAGGTGGGAACAGGTGTGCCCGGCCCAATGACCAAGCAACTCACCGAAGCGTTTCACGCCCTGGTTCGTCAGTAGCGACGCTCTGGGTCGCCCGTATCCTGCCGGCCGGACGTTTGCGACGGGCATCGTGCCCGTCGTTGCACGCACCAGCCCTACTTTGGAGAACTGCATGGTCTCTCGTTCGCCGTTGATGGTCATCGCAGTGATCCTGGCGACCGCCCGACTCGGTGCGGCCGATCCGGGAGTCGATCGCGACGAAGGCGTCAAACACATTGCGTGGACCGATGCCGCCAAGGCCATCGGTGAGACCGCGTATGTCAGCGGCAAGATCGTGAGCACCGGCAAGGCCGGTGACCGCATCGCGTTTCTCAATTTCGATCGCGAGCGTCCGCCCGGGTTCGTCGCCGTCATCTTCAGCGAGCACTGGGAGAAGTTTCCCGGCGACCCGACCGAACTCTACAACGACAAGATCGTCGAAATCCGCGGCACGATCGGGCTGCATAAAGGGAAGCCGCAGATCGTGGTCACTCGGCCCGAACAGATCAAGGTACTCGAGGCCCTGCCGCCGACGGAAAAACTCGAGGACAAGAATGTCATTCTGTGGTCAGGCGATCCCGATCGGATCGTGATCAGCATTTTCAACGTCGAGAACCTGTTTGATGACGCCGACGATCCGTATCGAAACGACGAAGGAACTCCGGCGAAATCGCGGGAGGGGCTGGAAAAGGTCGCCGCGGCGATTCGGAAGGTCAACGCTGACGTGGTGGCCTTGCAGGAGGTCGAATCCCGAGGCTTTCTCGAGCGGTTCGTAAAAGTGTTCCTGCCCGACATGGGATACCGCCACATTGTGCACTTTGAGGGCAACGACCAGCGCGGTATCGATGTGGCACTGTTGTCGCGGGCTCCTGTCGGGGAAGTGACATCCCGGCGGCATTTGGAATTCACAGGCCCCGACGGCGTGGTGCGCAGATTTCAGCGTGACGTTCCATCGATCACCGTGCTGCCGAGCGACGCTGCGCCGTTCGAGGTCTGGCCGGTTCATTTCAAGAGCAAGTCAGGCGGTGCCGACATCTCCGAGCCTGTTCGGCTTGCCGAAGCCGCCGAGGTGAGGAGGCTTTTGGACGCGGAGTTTGCGGCCAATCCCGACGCACGGATCATCGTCGCCGGCGACTTCAATGACACCCGCGAGAGCAAGTCGATGGCCATCGTGTTTGGCTCGGGCGCGACGGAGATGTGGTCGCCCGAGCCCCGGGAAACGTCTGACTCGTTGGTCGACCCCGAGTTTCCCGAAGGACGTGCCCCGATTGACTTCATCACCTGCTCGCCGGCGATGCGAAAGCGCTACATCGCCGACTCGGCCGAGGTGCGGCGGGCTCCCCCTTCGGTGGACGGGTCGGATCACGATCCCCAATGGGCGACGTTTCAGTTGAACTGACACGCGAGGCCACGGCAGCTCGGGGCTGCCCGTGTCATGTCGCCGGACGCTTCCTCCGGGCATCCATGCCCTCCGGTCGCTCGGGGAAATCCTCGCTTCGCCATCGTGGCTACGCTCGGCTTTCCACGCCGTCGAGCATGACACGGGCAGCCCCTCGCGGGGGCACCAGAAATTCTCGGGACTGTGCCTATCCCGTAGGCACCTGGCCGTGGTCTTGCCAGTGTTTTACGCCTCACTTCAGGCCGAGACTCAGGAAATCGCGTGGAAAACTGATTCCAGGACATCGGCACAGGGTGTGCAGTCATGAATCTGCGGAGATCTGGCCACCGGTGCAATTCGGTGCGCACAGGCTTCCAGAAACCGCGTGCCCCACCACAAAAACCTCATCGATTTCTCACGCTTTTCTCACGTTCCACTGGTCAAACGCTCACGACCGACAACTATGTTTCTGACCGTCAACAGGAGGACACGCGGCGCCCAAGGCCACCCAGCCGGCACCGCGATCAGTACGGACAACACATTCCTGGCGGAATACCTTCCAAGGCCACGACGATGAAAATGAAAACTTTTCACAAACTTGGGTTGGCAATCGCACTTACAGCTTGCCTGCCATTTGCAGCATTGGAGGCCGCCGTAATTGCTTCGTGGGATCTGGACAACACGACTAACGGCGGTCTCTTGCCTGGCGGAACAAACAACTTTGGTCCTTCACCCTTTATCGCTACAACGACTGCTTCCAACGTCACAGTCGGAGGTCTGACCCGAGGGAGCGGCATAGGGACAACTGGTTCGGGTGCTTTGAGTGGCTGGGGAGGCAATAATTTCGACACTGCAGCGGCAAACCTTGCCGCTGCAATTGCGAACAACGAGTTCGCGACCTTCACCTTCACACCAGCGGTTGGCTACCTTCTCTCATTTGACGACATCGCTGCATACAACATTCGTCGATCTGGTACTGGACCGACAACGGGAAGGTGGCAATACTCCGTGAATGGCACAGACTTTTTCAGCATTGGTGTTTCGGACATTACCTGGGGTGCGACAACATCCGCCACGGGCAACAACCAAGCCTTCATCGACCTGTCGGGAATCTCAGCACTTCAAAACGTAGGTTCGGGCACGACAGTGACGTTCAGGTTGGCGACGTGGGGTGCAACCAACACAGGCGGCACCTGGTATTTGAATGGTGCGTCCACGAACGACGCCCTTACGCTCAACGGTTCCGTCGTTCCAGTACCCGAACCTACTGGCCTCGCCCTCGGCGGCGTCGGCCTCGTTGCCCTCGCAGGCATCGCCCGTGTTCGTCGGAAGACTGCCAGGTCAAACTGATGCAGGCTGTCGTGGCCCGCGGCCAAAAAGGCCCATGGACTTAACGTCCGTGGGCCTTGTGCTTTTCACAACGAAAAAAAGCGCGGCGAAACGGCTCGGAACGGAAAGGCCTGATCGAGATTCTGGTTTTGGGCCTGGGCATACTCGGCTTCATGACGTTCAATTCAGGCTCGCAAGACGCCGCAGCATCCCATGGCCCACTCCCCAGCGGCTGCGAAACGCCGGCTGCGCATGTCGAGTGGCTTGGTCGCCTCGGCGAGCAGGAGCCCGACACCTCTGCCGCGAAGACGCCGGCGGAGCGGATCGAGATGGTCTGGCCACTCACGGTTGCGGCATGGGCTTTCAGTGGAAAGGCGTGGGATGAATCGCGACTTCGCCGAGATGTTGAAAGCCTTAGGCGACGAAGGGGTTGAATACCTTGTGGGCGGCCTTACGATTTCCATACTCTCTCGGAGGCATCTCATCGCCAACAAGCGTGCCACCGGCAGGCCACAGGATCTTGCAGATGTCGCCCGACTTGAAGCCACGGAATGATCCGATCCCAGCTTCTTGAGAAGCCGCACCCGGCATCGGCACGCGGGTGCGCTGCCCGCGAAACGGGCAGCGGGCCTCGTGGGCGTGCAGGGGACGAGTCGCACAAAACGCGGGGAAGCGCTGGCGCGGCACAGAATTCGGGGATTGGCAAGTGCCGTAAGGGACGGCACGGTGTTTGCACTTGCCTCAGGCAGGCGGCTTCACGCCCGGTGGTTCTCCATGCGCGGAGGGCTTTGCCGGCTCCGTGAGGGTTCTTGATTTCCCACCTCTTCACCGGGCTCTTTCCCGGTGCAATCAAGACCTGAAAGGCAAGTGATGAAACGCGGCTATTTGATCGACATGGACGGCGTCGTCCACCGTGGCGGCGAGATGATCCCCGGGGCCGACAAGTTCATTCTGCGACTCATTCGCGAAGACATCCCGTTCGTGTTCCTCACGAACAACAGCCAGCGGACCCGCCGCGACGTCGCCATGAAGCTCGTTCGCATGGGGATCCCGGCCGAGGAACACCACATATTTACGTGCTCGATGGCCACCGCTCGCTACCTCGCCCAGCACAAGCCGGGGGGCACCGCGTTTGTGATCGGTGAGGGCGGGCTCCTGAATGCCCTGCATTCCAATGGCTACGCGGTGGTGGACCACTCGCCCGATTACGTCGTCGTGGGCGAGGGCCGCACGATCACGCTGGAGGTCTTGGAGACGGCCGTGCAGCTCATCCTCGACGGGGCCAAACTCATCGCCACGAACCTCGACCCCAACTGCCCCACGCGAACCGGCACGCGACCCGGGTGCGGGGCAACCGTCGCCTACCTCGAAACCGCCACCGGCACCAAGGCCCTCAGTTGCGGCAAGCCGAGCCCGATCATGATGCGGGCCGCCCGCAAGGAGCTCGGCCTTGCCACGAGCAACACCGTCATGGTCGGTGACACGATGGAGACGGACATCCTCGGCGGCGTGCAAATGGGCTACCGCACGATCCTCGTGCTGACAGGATCGACCAAGCAGGCCGACCTCGCCCGCTACGCCTACGGCCCTGATCTCGTGATCGATTCGGTGGCGGCGCTTGCCGATCCCGAGATCGATCTCCAAGAGGTCGTGCCGCTCGGCGACCGGGCCGACGACACGATCAACGACCTCGACAAGTGGCGGCGGGCCGCCGTCGGCTGAGCCGATCGCCGCCTGCGGGTCCGTCACCCAAGGGAGAATTCCGGCGGCGGAGGGGAGGCTGGATTCACCCATTGAATCACCACGGCCCAGCCAGCGCTTTCAGGATCGTGCTGAAGGTAGCCGTAGATCGGTTTGACGACCCGCCAGCCGTCCTTGAGATGGGCGGAAAGAACAGGGTCGGTGCGATTGCCGGCGACCACTTCGCGAACGTATTCGTCGGCTGGCACGGTCGCGGCCACGGCGGCGTAACCCGGCAGACGACTGCCCCCCACCATCCGCCAGAGATTCTCTCTGACGACGAGGCCGCGGGTGGCGTCGGTCAGTGCGTGGGCAAGCCCATGATGCTGGTGCTCCGGGCTCACGAACACGTCGGCCCCGTAGAGCGTGTGCCCCGTGGGATCGTGGTCGGCAAACGTGCCCCGCGCCGTGAGCACGTCCCACGAGTCATCGAGATGAAAATCGATGAACCGAAGCCGCAGCGTGAAATGGACGCCTACCGCACGGCCCGTCGGCTCATGCTCCACGATGAACTGCCCCTGCGGATAGACGGCCCGGTGTGCGGCGAGCTCCTCGGCCGTATAGGGCGTGTCATGGGGGTAGACGACACGGCACAGCTCGGTGATGGCCGCATAGTCGGTCGGCTCCATGAGCCGGATCGTGTAGCCAGCGGGCAGCATGATTACTCAGATGGAGGGTGTGATTCGACCCGACCAGCATGCCACCAGTCGGAAAGCAGTTCGAGCCGTTTGAGATTCTTGACGACGTTTTCGTAGAGGCTCTGGCTTTCCTCGAGCGAGAGCCGGTCGGTTCCCTGGAAACCGAGGGCCTCGAGCTGCCGATCGTAGCGGGCCTTCAGATCCTTGCGAAACGTTGGAAGGCCCCGGTGGTCGAGCCGCCACTTGTAGAACTCGTACGAGTCGCGACCCGTCAGAAAATCATCGACCCGCGCGAGCTCGTCTTCGGGCGACGCATCGGGCCTCCCGAAACCGCCGATGAGGATCGACTTCTCCCGGTCCGTCAGCCGCCAGTTGAGCGACACATCGACCGGGCACTCGAACACGACCGTCCGGAAGAACTCCTGGCCACTGAGCTCGTCGAAGAGAAGGTCTTGGAGATCCACCTGCTCATCGTTGCGGAAGGCCATCGTCCACTGCCGGGCATTCGTCAAGCCCACGAGCGGCGTCGCGATTGCCTGAAGCCCCGGTCGCAGAAGTTTGCTGCCGCCGTTCCACACGAGGCGGTCGAGCGGAGGATCGTCGCCGGCAACGCGATCGAAGTCGACCTCGGTGCGAGCCCCTTGGCTCACCTTGTCGCGAACCTGCACGACCAAGACGCCCGAGGTGTTTTCCTGGAGCCACTGGCTCATCTTCGAGAGCCACAGGGCCGAGAGATTGATCCCGTAGTTGTCGTAGTAGCCGGCATCGACCACCCGACGTGGCGGCAGGGTGGGAAGGTTGAATGCCGGCGACACCCACGGGAACGACGCGCTCATGCGGATCGCCGTCGTCACCTGGAAGTCGCCGGCCCGTGGAAAGAGCCTGAAGAACTCGACGGCCGACAGCGAAAAGACGTCGTCCTCCTCGTGGATGCTCTGATCGAAATCGCTGCCCTGGATCGCAGGCCGCTCGATCTTGCGGGACGACGGTTCGAGGAGGAGGCCGCCGACGTTGCGTGTCGCAAAGGCCATGTCGAGATTGCTGATGAGCAGACGCCGGCCGTCCTCGACCATCATGGGCGTGTAAACGAGCGATGGCCTCCAACCGCTCCGCTCGTCGGCCGCATACGACTGGATTGGACGCCCCAGCGGGCTCTCTGGGCCGTCCGTCCAACGGATCCATGTCTGTTCGAGCGTGCGGCCGCGGTCGCCACGACGGATCAAAGGATTGAGCGTCGCCGGCAGATCGGCAAAGAGCATCCGTGCGGCCACGGCATCGAGCTGGTCGAGGGCCATCCGATCGACAAAGTCGCCGGTCGACACGCCGTGCAGCTGCTCGAACGAAGCCCTGCCGCCGGCGAGCACCTCGGGCGGCGGCGCCTTCAGCGAGGTCACGTAGTACGAACCCGCCACCATCCCGCCGGACGCGCCGGTGACCAGCCGAATGTGGTACGGAAAATCCGAACCCAGCGTGGCCTCGAGCTTTCGGAGCACCACACTCGTCCACACACTCGCGCGGATCCCGCCGCCACTGACCGTCACGATCACGAGCTTTGGCTTTTTGTTCTTCCAGCGCGGCCCCACGAGGTTCTTCCAGGACAGCAGCACCTCCGCGTTGTTCAAGAGCTGGAGGTTTTGCCATTGGCCCACGACGATGGTTTCAGGATGCGGGGGAGTGCTCGGGTCGGCGGAGGGTGCGGCCGTCGAAGGGTGTCCCACGGGGATGACCGTTGCCCAGACGGCGCCGGGCGGAAGCGGCTTGGATGGCGATTGCGTCGGTGCAGCATCGAGCGACATGACCTCACAGACCATCGCTCGTGCGAGATCAGGGCCGCTCGCCGTGCCGTGTCGCCCGTTCCACGCAAGAAGGAGACGGTCACCCTGTCTGAGACGGCCGGCGTTGTAGAGGGCGACGGTGACAGGCTCACTTGATCGATTTGCGATGGTGTCGTCAAAGCGTCGGACGGCACCGTCGGGACTCGCAAATAGGCCGCGGTCATGTGCGGGCCGGAGGGTGAACCCGGCGGTCGGGTCGGCGTTGGTTGCCGGGGTGACCGGAAGCGGCGCAGAGGCCGGTGTCGCGGCGACCGTGCGTCGGATGGCATCCGGCGACGGCCAGAAGGGCTCGAAGGCTGGATCGTAGGCATCGGGCTCGTTCGTGCCGGCAAGGAACACGCCGACCGGCACGGCAGCGTCGGTTCGCGCATCTTCGAGCACGAGGCAATCACCGGGCCGATCCTCCGCAGCCTTGGCAAGGGCCAATCGTTCGGTCACGGTTGCCGTCGGACGCAGAGTGTCGAGATGGCAGCGCTCCATCCACGACTGCATCGTACGAAGCTGTCCGGCATCGAGCGGAGCCGACCCAGGCGGAAGCGTGAACTCGACGCGGTACCGATCGGCGTGGGGCTCGTGTCGCACCTCGGCGACCCGTCCCTGCCAGTTCATGGCGATGAGGGCATACTCCGCCTCGAGCGATCGGTACTCCTCGGCGAGGCCATGCAGGCGAAGACCGAGGGTCGTGGCGTCGGAAGCATCGTCATCCATTTCCTCCGTAAGGAACGTGTAAGCCGTCACGTCCTGGTGCCTCGCCCTGTCGTCGTCGGCCCGCACGAGCCGCCGCCTCGGGCCACGGATGATGCCGTTGCGAATCATGTGGAGGTTGTCGTAGCCGAAGAGCCGATGGATCCGGCGGTAGAAAGGCTCTTCTGCCAGCGCGATCAAATCGTCGCCATCGAGCCGGATCGTGAACCATTCCTCGGCGGCCAGGCCGACGGTGTCACCCACAACAGCCCGAAGGCGATTCCGAGGATCTTCCACGTCGACGACGACCACGTGGCTGCCGTCGCCGCGGTGTTCGAGTGGCTGGACGCTGAAGTAGACGGTGGCCAGTCGCTCGCTGAAGCCCTGCCGGGCCATGCGATCGAAGTCCTCGGTGACCGCACGGTTCCGAAGCTGGGCCGTCGACGGCGTCGTGTCGCGAAAGTAGTCGCGTGAGTCGAGGTAGACCGGCAGCCGGTAATAGGCTTCCATGTTCGGAAACATGCCCTTGAACTCGTTGGGCGCGACGAAAAGGGCCGCACCGTTGACGAGAACGGCGACGCCCATGACCGTCGCCATGGTCAAGAGAGCGCTGCGGGGCCGAGCGTATACGAGGATCGCGTAGGTGGCGGCCAAGAGCGCCGTCACGCACGCGATCGAGCCGGCTGCCGGAAGCGCCGAGAGCCATCGCTCGCCGAGTGTGGCGCAGGGGATCGCGAAGGCCACATATCCCAGTACCACCGTGAGTGGATAGAGAAGGATCGGCTGGTGCATCGCCACATGGGCGAGGGATGTCGATCCGAGAAAGAGGACCGCAAGTCCGAGCCACACGCCCGCTGCGACATGCATGGCACCGAGCCGTGACGCGATGAGGAGCGAGAGAGCCGCGACGACGGCGAAGAAAGCCGCCCATCCAGGACGGACCCATGCCGGCGGCTCGCCCTGCCACAGGCTCGAAAGGGTTCTCGAGCCGGAGAGGATCGCCCCCGCTGCCGCCAGCGGTGCGACGACGAGAGGCGGTGCGCCCAGTACGTGCAGCACGGCAAGCCCGATGAGGCCGCCGATGGCCGCCCGTTGCTCGGTGGGTGTGCGCGCGCCGCCGCCGATGGCCGCATGCGTGGCCAGCCAAAAGATGCCTAACCACGTGATGAGAATGGCTCCGAGCGAGGCATAGCCCCGCAGGCCGATCCAGGCCGAATTCGTGGCCTCGGGGCGGAGAAAAAGCGTCACGCCGAGCGACACCAGCGCGATCAGGGCCGCGAGAATGATCGCGAGCCAATGGAGCCAACGGGCTCGAAGCAGATGCACGAGCGCAGAGATGGCCCCGGCGAAGACCGGACGCCAGGACGTCGTCAGGGCCCGTGCCGCGGCGGCATGTGCCATCCCTCGTTGGGCGACGGCCAGCACCGCCGCGAAGATCGCTTCGACCACGAGGACGCCTGCCGGGAGCCACGGAACATTGTCGATGAGACCGGTCAGGCGATGCTGCTCGCTCGGGTCGCCAATCGCGGTATTCCGCTCGGGCCAGTCGATCCAGAGGGTGGTGACCGACTCCGGCACGAGGAACGTCACGACAGCATGCACGACAAAAAACCATGTGAGCACCGTGAGCCACGTGGGCGCGGTTGTCGTTCGCGGTTGCGGTGGGGGCGCAGGAGCGGCTCCATCGGCTTCCCAGCGATGAAGCGTGAGCAGGATGGCATCGGCCCGTGCTTGTGACGGTGGATGGTTGCCGTCGGGGACCGCGTGCCAACCTGCTGCATCGGCCAACCAGCGAGTCGTCCAGCAAAAGAGCACGATGCCGACGACATTGCCGATGCACACACCGATGAGCCACGGCAATCGCTCGACGATCGCAGTGGCATCGCCATGGATAATTGGAATCAGGATGACGGGAACGATTCCCACGAGAAACACGAGCCGAAAACCCTTGACGAGAAAGATCGCCGGCGCGATGAGCAATCGAAAAGGTGTGCCCTCGAGCGCGTCGCGGAGTTCGAGATCGAGCGGGGTTCGGGTGGTCTGCAGTTCGTTGAGGTTGGCTTCTTCGCGAAGTGCGACGGCGTCGATCGCGTCGATATCGGCCGCGGTGAGGTGCTCGAGGAATCCGTTGGCAAGCACCGCGCGGACAGGACGCCTCGGATCGGAGACGGCTTCGAGGCCACGGAGCGTCTGGGTGACGCGATGAAGCGATGCCCACCAGCCGCGGCGTGAGGTACCAATGGCGACGTAGTGGACGACGATCGCCGCGAAGAGCAGCATCACCGTGCCGCCGAGGAGCACTTGGGTGAGTGGATCCTCGTCGAGGAAAAGCCCTTGAAGCCCGAAGGCGCCACCGACACCGCCCCAGATCACGAGGGTGAGCGAGGCGGTGAGGAGAAACTGGAAGGGGTAGTCCACACCCCAGAGAAAGAAATCTCGGATCGGCCGAACACCCCGGATCTGCGCCTTCCAGAGCAGCACCCCGAGCCCGACACAGAGCAACAGGCGAAACACGTCCATGGCAAATGAACCAACTAGGCCCGGAGGGATTCGAACCCCCGACCAAGGGATTATGAGTCCCCTGCTCTCACCGCTGAGCTACGGGCCCGGCCTTATTTCACGCGTCAAAAGCCATCCATGGCCTTTTGCCGCTTGCCTACGGATGGGAAAGCCGAGGTTTCCCATCGTCGGCGGTCGCCACATCCGGTGGTTCACGGCTCAAGTGTACCGACTCCTTGAACAGCCGTTTCCTCGTCCGCTTCAGCGGCGGTCCTGGAGCTTCGCCAGGAGCCTGAGGATCTCGAGGTAGAGCCAGACGAGCGTCACCATGAGCGCAAAGCCGCCGTACCACTCGAGGTACTTCGGTGCCCCTCGCTCGGCCCCCTGCTCGATGAAGTCGAAGTCGAGCACGAGATTGAGCGCGGCTATCGCGACCACGATGACGCTGAAACCGATGCCGATCAGGCCGCTCGCGAAGAGCGAATCGAACAGCGGAAACCCGAAAAGCCTTGCCATGAACACGACGAGGTAGAGCATCGCGATGCCGCCGGTGGCAGCGACGATGCCGAGCTTGAAGTTTTCGGTCGCCTTGATGAGCCCTGACTGGTACGCCGCAAGCAGGCAAAAGAGCGTGCCGAAGGTGCCGCCGATGGCCTGCACCACGATGCCCGGATACTGGGCCTCGAACCCGGCCGAAATACCTCCCAAGAAAAAGCCCTCGGCAACGGCATAGACCGGTGCCAGGACTGGAGCCCACGTGTGCTTGAAACAGATGACCAGCGCCGTGATGAGGCCGACGAGCGCCCCACCGACCACCCACGGTGCCACCGAACCGATCGCCCCTTGCGGGTCGGCCTCGACCACCCGAAACGCCTGCGACCATGTGTAACAGGCAGCGCCGAAGGCTAGGACGAGCAAGAAGAACGTCTTCTGCACCGTGCCCCCGATCGTCATCACGTTGGCTGGGGCCACCGCTGCATCCTGGCGATAGACACCGAAGTTTTCGAACGTGTTGGCGTTGAGCGCGGGATTACCCGTCCGCATGGCGAACCTCCGAGGCAAGAAGAAAAAGCATCTCGGCGAATTCTAGCAGGAAGGCAAGAGCCCGACGGTCGAAGCCGAAGATTCAGTGGTCAGATTTCGGGGCGATCTGCTTCAAAAGCCGGAAGAGGTCGCTGTCGGTCGTGAGAACCACCGTCGTGCCGCTGCCGAGCGTGGCCCGGTAGGTGTCGAGCGTCTTTTGAAACGCGTAGAACTCCGCGGCCAAAGGGCTCGTCCCATAGGCCTCGGCATAGATCTCCGAAGCCCGGGCATCAGCCTTGCCGCGAATCTCCTGAACTTTCCGGTAGGCCTCGGACTGGATTTTCTGAAGGTCGCGCTGCTTGCGGCCTTCGATCTTGGCCGCCTCACCGGCCCCTTCGGAACGGAAGCGTTCCGCGATTTGAATCCGCTCCGAACGCATGCGGTCGTAGATCTTCTCGATCACGCCTTCCTTGTAGTTGAGCCGTTTGATGCGGACGTCGAGCAACTCGATTCCCCAGATGCCCATCTTGGGTGCGGCGGCTTCGAGGATCTTGCGCTCGAGCTCACGGCGCCCGAACTGGATCGGTGGGAGGTTGCCGACACCTTCGACATTCCCGATCGTGGCATCCTGCTCGGCCTTGCGGGCCTTGTCGGAGCGGATGAGCTCGATGAGATCATGCCGGGCCACGACGTTGCGGGTTTCGCTTCCGATGATGTCGTCGATGCGGGACAGGGCGCTCCGCACGTCGCGCAGGCTCTGGAGGTAGACGAGCGGGTCGACGATCCGCCAGCGGGCGAACGTGTCGACCACGACATAGAGCTTGTCACGGGTGGTCATTTCGAATGGGTTGCCGTCCCAAGCCAGGATCCGCTTGTCGAACCGGTTGGCTGTTTGGATGAACGGCACCTTGAAGTGGAGGCCAGGCCCTGACGTATCACCGGGCTTGTTGGAATTGATCGGCTCGCCGACGGGCCGGCCGAACTGCGTGACCACCACCTGTTCAGTCTGATCCACCGTGTAGGCGCATCCGAAAATCACGATCGCCACCAGGATCAGGAGGGCCGCTCCCAAGGGCGAGAATACGATCTCCGAAAACCGCCGCAGAAAGGTCACGACTGGATGGTTGATCGGAAGGCGACTCATGGTGCGGTCCTCCCCCGAGATGCCGCCGAGCCACCGAGATTCAAAAGTGGCAACAACTGCTTGGCCTCCTCGTCCAGCACGATCGTGCCGCCGAGCTTCGGGAGCAGTTCGGCCATCGCTTCGAGATACATCCGTTGGCGCGTGACCTCGGGAGCCTTTTCATACTGTTCGAGCAGAGCCCGGAAGCGGGCGACGTCCCCTTCCGCCTCATTCACGCGTCGCGTGGCGTATCCCTCCGCCTCGCTCAGCATCCTTTGGGCTTCACCGCTGGCCCGGGGCACGACCTTGTTGTATTCGCCGTTGGCCCGGTTGATCATCTCTTCGCGCTCTTGTTGAGCGCGGTTGACTTCGTCGAAAGAAGACTGGACGGGTGACGGAGGTTGCACGCTCTTGAGCTGCACGTGCTGCACCCGCAGACCCATCTTCAGATCACTGACGAGTGCCGTGAGCCGGGCGATCGCCTCGGTTTCGATGCCCTGGCGGCCGATCGTGAGCACCTCGTCGACGGTGCGATCCCCCACCACTTCCCGCATCACGCTTTCGGAGAGGGCCCGGAGGGTCGGCGCCGGATCCCGGAGATTGAAGAGAAACGCCTCGGGGTCACCGATCTCGTACTGCACGACCCATTCGACGTGTGCGGCGTTGAGATCGCCGGTCACCATGTCGCTTTCGTGGGTCGGGTCGGCTGCGACCTGATGGATGTCGGTGGCGTGGGGCGTGCCGAAGCCGAATTCCATCTTGAGCTGGCGTTTCACCGGCACGATCGTGACCGTGTCGATGCCGAACGGCAGCTTGAACCGCAAACCCGGGCCCACGGTCCCGACACACTTGCCGAACCGCTGGATCACGCCGACGCTCTCGGTGCCGACCGTATAGATGCCCCGGGCCAGGCCGACCGCCAGAAACAGAAGCAGGGCCGCAGCCCCGATCCAGCGGGGATCGATGGCCGGGCCATTGGGTAGCGATGGGCGTCGAGGCATGCTCACGGTGTGATTCCTGTGCTCCATTCATAGTTCGCCGGCAGGCGGCTGTCGAATCTCCGCGGGGTGGATTGCGTGTGGCACCGGAGCCGTGCCAGACTCTCGGGTCCCGGCACGCCACGAACAGCTCGTACCACCAGGAGAATCTGCATGAACCGTCCGCCTCTTTTGTTCTCTGCGATCCTTCTGATGGCGTTCGTGGCATGCCTTGGCGCGTCGTTGGCCAGGGCAGCCGACGACCCGTGGCTCGCCATCACCGGTGGCGAAGGGCCCGGCAAGGGCAAGCATGTCGTCCTCGTCAGTGGCGACGAGGAGTATCGCAGCGAAGAGGCCCTCACCCAGCTCGGCAAGATCCTCGCCAAGCACCATGGCTTCGACTGCACCGTGCTCTACGCCATCGATCCAGAAAGCGGCGAGATCGCGCCGAACGTGGTGAACAACATCCCGGGCCTCGAAGCACTCGAGAAGGCCGACCTCATGGTGATTGCCACGCGGTTTCGAAACCTTCCCGAGGATCAAATGAAGCACATCGACGACTATCTGCGGGCCGGCAAGCCCGTGGTCGGGATGCGCACGGCCACCCACGCCTTCAACATTCCGAAGAAAGATCCCTACGGCTGGTATGGCAACGGGTACAAGGGCAACAAGAAAGAATGGGCTGACGGGTTCGGACGGCTGGTGCTCGGTGAGAAGTGGATCAACCACCACGGTCACCATGGCAAGGAAAGCACCCGGGGCATCGTCGCACCTGACGCGAAGGACCATCCGATCCTGCGCGGCATCAAGGACGGCGACGTCTGGGGACCGACGGACGTGTATGGCGTTCGGTTGCCACTTCCGGGCGATTCCGAGCCGCTTCTGCTCGGGCAGGTGCTCGACGGGATGACGCCGGACGCCGACCCCGTCGAGGGCAAGAAGAACGACCCGATGATGCCGGTGGCCTGGACGAAGACGTATTCGATCGACGGCGGACCGAAGGGCCGTGTCTTCACCACCACGATGGGCTCCTCGACCGACATGGCGTCCGAAGGGATGCGTCGGCTGCTGGTCAACGGATGCTTCTGGGCCGTCGGTCTCGACGACAAGATTCCGGAGCAATCCTGCGTCGACATCGTCGGCACCTTTGAACCGACGCCGTTCGGATTCAACGGTGCGAAAAAGGGCGTGAAGCCGGCTGACTTGAAGTAGCCGGCCAGCGGCTACAGCCTGGGCAGGGCAGACAGGCGAACCAGGCCGGACGATCGGAACGGCCCTGGCCCGGCACTGTTCACAGCCGCGACGCGAAACTCGTAGATCCGGTTGGGCGCGACGTTCGGGATCACCACCACGGGCGTGGTGCCAGCCACCCGTATCGTCTTCCAGCGTGCCGTGCCCGCAATCCTGAACCGGACGACGTACTGGGTGATCTCACCACCTCCGTTGCCCGCCGGCTTGTGCCAGCCGACGACGACGGACGTCTGCCGCGGTCTCCGGATCACACCCGAGGCGAAGACGAAGTCTGGGGTGCTCGGAAGCGCTCCGATGCTTGGTGGAATGCCCGAGGATGGCGGCGCGACGGTCGAGACCGGCGGGACCGGGACCACGCTCGGGGTGGCAGGTGCCGGCGGCGAGGTCTGGATGTCTGCGGGCGGCGGGCTCACCGGGTTCGTGCTGACCGGTTCGGCAACCGGTGGGGCAGGGGGGGCGGCATTCACGACGATCGACACCGTGTATTGACCCAGGCTGCCGTAGTTCGAATAGCCGTTGGTGCCAGGATCACCCTTTCCCGCGCCGCTGACACGCAGGAAGTAGGCGCCCGGTGTGACCTCGATACTGAACGCGGCCGCAAGCGAATTGGGCGGGTTGCTGGTGGAAAGAACTGCTCCGCTCGCATCGATGATCTCCGCGAAGATGTCGAGCATGGGGCCAAGCGGCGCCGGCTGGACGTCGATCACGATCTTCGTGGAGGCGGTGAATCGGAAGAGATCGACATCGGATGATTGTTCGATCACGCCCGACAAGTCGGCACCTGCGAACTCCGTGGCCGTCTCGAACGTGTTGCCATGGTCGTCCGGCCGAAACCCGAAACCGTTGCCCAGCGGAGTGTAGGGGGTCGGCGCCGATCCGGTGATGACGGCCAGATCGTCCTGCTGGTTGGTCGCGCCGGCATACTCTCCGCGGCTCCACTGGACCACCTGCCGGCCATACCCAGAGCCCATGATCGGCGCCCAACTCGTCGTGCCCGTGCCACCGTGGCCGTCGTAATACTCGGTCGTCGTCGTGCCGTCATGAAGGAGACCCAGCGTATGCCCCACTTCGTGGGCAATGGCGTTGGCCAGGTATTTGCTGCTCGCTTCACCAAAGCGGTCCGAGAAGACGAAGGCCGGAACGTCGACCGACGACGAAAACGATCCCAACTGGGCGAAACCCCCGCTGCCGAAATTCGCGCTGTCTGGGCCGATGACAACCCGCACACCCCAACGCATGTCGCCTGCGCCGAATTGTCGGAGATCCTCCACGTCCGGCTCTTGGGTCGTGACGTTGACGTCGAACGGACTGAACGCCTCGGCGACCCGCGCCCAGACGTTTTGAATGGTGACCAGCTCGGGAGGACTGAACGCAGCGTCGCTGTCGATCGAATACGCCGGTGTGACGATCCGGGGGAGATCCTTGAGCGTGTTCCAGAACGTGCCTTCCGTCGTGTGACCGTCGAAGTCCAGGTAGATGGATTTCGTGGCGCCAGGCCGGCTCTGAAGGCGGAACGTCGCATCGAGTGGAGCGATCGCCACCGCCGGCGGCTCAGTGGTCGCCTGAGCCACCATGAAACTTGGCGCCGGCAGCGCGCATCCAGGACAGCCGCATGTCAGGCTCTGCGGATGGCCGAGGTCAGTGCTCGCGGCGAGGGATTGGAGGTCCGTGTCGTTCGCGATCGACAGGGCGAGCCGACGCTCGAGCTGTTCGCCGCGGGCGCGGGACGAGGGACGACGAGAAGGGCGACGGGTTTCAGATTTCCAACCGAACGATAAGAAGGTCACGGAACCCCCTAGCCTCGAGCATGCGGCCACGCACGCAATCGAAGGCTAGGTTTGTTTCACGGGCAGAGCAAGAAGTGGCCGTTTTCGGCCGTTTTTCCGTGAAAAGAGGCCCCGGACACTGGCCGATCAGTAGCGGCCCTCGAGGCCCAAGCTCACCCCCTGGACGAGGACGCCGCCGTCGGTGTTGAGCGACCCGACGGCCGGCTGGCCGGGCGACAGCGATTGTCCGCTGAGCTGCTGGGTCGGCTGGGCGATGCCCGAGAGCCAGAGGCCGAAGTAACCAAGGCGGACGTCGATGTTGCGGGTGACGGTCACCACCGCAGTCAGGCCGACCTCACCGGCAAAAGCGCCGCTGGCAGGCGAGTCGCCGATGGCGACAGAGGCCGAACCCGGGTTGAGCGGATCAGTTGTCGTGTAGATCGACGACTGCACCGCATTGTTGTAGTACGCCCCGGCTTTCACGACACCGTCGAATCGAACCCACGACGTGTTCAAGAGGTTGGCATCGAGGCCGATCTGGCCCCCGTAAAGATCGTTGATGCAGCCGGTCTGGTAGAAGTCAGTGATGGCCGCGAGACTGTCGGTCGTCGACATCGAGAACTGTTCGTTCCACTCGATCCAGCGGAAGCCGCCGATGAATCGCACGTTGCGGCCGAGGGCGTGATGCCGATTGAATTCGAAGCTCTGGATCGAGCTTCCGAGATCGGCGTTGGCCGAGTCGAAATCGAATTGCGGGTTCCCGAAAATTCCAGGTGCCGCGATCTGGTACCGCTCGCTCACTTCTGAGAGCGGACGCAGGCTGCGGAAGTTGTAGGCCCGAAGGTACGTCGCTTCGATGGCGTGGCCGGTGCAGTTGTTCACACGCATGAGGGTGAACCGCGGTCCGGCTGCCGGTGTGCTATCCATGCCGTTGGCATCGAGCGCGATGTCGTTCGGCGAGAGGGGATTGGTGGCGATGAAGCGATCCGGCGGCGCCGTGCGCCACAGGAGCAGGGCGTCGGCTCGGCCAACCCAGCACGCTTCCCGTCCACTGTCACAGCAGGTGTCAAACAGAGCCTTGCGCGAACACTGATCGCAGCCAGCTCCGTGACAGCCTCTGCACCCTGAACCGGTGCAGCCGGGGCAGGCCGGATCGTCGCAGCATCCGACAGGATCATGATACGAGGCGATGGCATCGCTTTGGGCCGCCCCTGGGAGAGCGGCCATACGAGCGGGATCGCTTCCTGCCAGAATGCCCCCTTCGACCAAGACCGACGACTGGGGTTCTCCCCCCCACTGGCCGCGTGCCGTGGAGGCGCCGCCGGAAACGAAGCTCCCGATCAGGGCGCCCAGGGCGAGCGTGCCAGTCGTGAAGGTTTTGCCTGAAAATCGGTTCCGGATCGAACGCCTGGCCATGGTGTGCTGCCTCCGAGGATCATGCCGTCACGTCCGGTGAGATCGGTCGTGCCGGTCGTCCGACGGCAGCCTTCGGGCCCGGGTTCGTGTCAGGCAAGCTGGGCAGACCTTCCAGCCCGCTGATCACGGCCGGCTTTCCCTGATTTTCACGTATTTTTCATGGCAATCCCCACCATGCCGAATCTTTGCCTTCCATTTTGGGGAATGTTAGGCTCCACCGACTTTATGTGCGGGCCTGACCGGTCGCGTCCGATCAATTCGGCAGCAGGGCAACTGCCGGAAATCGGGACAGAGGCGAGCGCGAGCGGAGCGTCTGCGCGGAACTTTTTTCGAGGGAGTAGGCATGGTGTCGTCGTGGCCATCGTCCATCAATCGGCTGTTTGATCGGAAGGGCCGGAAGGCCGCGAGTCGTCGCGGTCGACGTCGCGAGCGTCAAGGTGGCATCCATCAGATGGAATCGCTCGAGGCACGGCGCGTGATGGCGTTCGACCTCGTGGCGGCTTTCGCCGAAAGCACCACGCCGTTTTACGTTCACACCGTCAGCTCACCGACGGTGGAACTCAACGATGCCCCTCAGCAGATCACGTTGAGATTCGGACCCGGCGTGAAGATCGACCCGGCGACGCTCGCCAGTGGTATCTCGATCGTCCGAAGCGGGGGTGCCTCCGATCCTTTCGGCAATAGCAACGATGTCACGATCGTGCCAGGCAGCATTCAGGTAGACGATGCGCCGAACGAGAATCAAGTCATCGTCCGGTTTGCAGAAACGCTGCCCAACGACATCTACCGGATCGATGTCAAGGCGTCACTCGGTTCGGAAGCCAATGGCAACGCGAATGCCGCGAGCTTCAATCTGCGTCTCGATCTCGGTGCGTTCGTCGTGGGCGTGGTGCCGCAGCCGGTGACCAGAGTCGGCGGCGGTGCGCTGACGCAGTCCCGCAACACGATCGACGTCTATTTCAATCGCGAGGATCCGCTCAACGTGGCTTCGGCCACGAACCGTGGCTTTTACCGGCTCATCGAGGTCAATGCCGCGGGCAACGACGTCGGCGCGCCAATTGTCCCGTCCGGTGTGACATACGACCCCGCCACCGGTCGGGCGGTGCTGACGTTTGCCGCGGAGATTCCCGTCGCCAAGACGTGGCGGCTCGAGATCGGTTCTGGCGTCAGTAATCCGCCCATCGCCGGCTCTGAGGGCAGCGACACGAACTCGAGCTTCTCGACGGCGCGGAACCTCGGGCAGATGTATGCGGTGGAGTTGACCCTTTCCGGGGCGATCAATGTTCGGCCGACCATCGAGACTCCAGCAGCCAGCCTCGGTTTTCTGACCCAGCCAGGCACGCTCGATGAGCCGGGCCATCGCCATCACCAGGGCGACAGCGGCAGCCATGGGATCGAAATTGCCACCGTTGATCCGGCGACCGGGATCGCAACGGTCGAATACAACTTCCGCCCAGATTACGGCCTCGACCCTCAGGGCAATCTGCTCCAGAACACGATCACCGAAACGCAAAAGCAACGGGCTCGCGAAGTGTTCGAGCTCCTTGGGCTGTATCTGGGAGCGCGGTTCGTCGAAACCCCGACGAGCGGGATCACCGTCGTGACCGGCGACATGCGAGCGTTGAGCCCCACCGTGACAACGGCGCCAGCCGGGCTGGCGGGCGTGTTCCCGTACGGGCCTGCAGCCGGCCAGCCGGGCGCGATCATGGACTCCACGGACAACTGGGGATCGAGCGAGTACGGCGGGTCGTGGTTCCGGGTCGCGATGCACGAGATCCTTCACACCATGGGTCTTGGCCACTCGTACGACTTGGCGTCGATCATGGGCCGCGATGGGATGCCGGGCGAGGCGGTCTTCCCGGGCGATTACGACATCGTCCATGCGAAACAGCTTTACGCGCCCACTGGTTCGGATATCGATCTCTACAAGTTCAATCTGATCAATCCCGGGAAGATCGTGGCGCAGACGGTTGTTGCGCGACCTGGCTCGGTCGTGACAAGCCGGCTCGACACGGTGGTGTCGATCTATCGCGAAGACATCGTCGGAGGGAAGCCGGTCCGCACCCTGGTGGCTCGCAACGACAACTACTACGGCCGGGATTCTTTCGTGGAGATCGACGCCACGCCCGGCACGTATTACGTGGGCGTGACGGCGAGCGGAAACACGGCGTTCAATCCAGAGGTTTCTGATTCAGGCTACGGCGGCAAGAGCGATGGGGCCTACGACCTGAAGCTCCAGTTCAAGCCCTCGTTCAACGCTCTCAACACGATCCTCGATCAGACCGGCAAGCCGATCGACGGAGATCGCGACGGGCAGGTCGGCGGGGGATTCAAGTTTTGGTTCAACACCGCGTCGACAGCCAACACGGTTTTCGTTGACAAGTCGGCCGCTGCGGGTGGCAATGGATCGCTCGCCACTCCGTACAACTCGATCGGTTCGGCCATTGCCAACGTCGGCTCACGCAAGATCATCCGCGTCGTCGGGAACGCCGCGAACACGCCCTACTTGATCGGGACGAATCTCGCGGGGAACCCGCTCTCGGATGGTGTGACCTTCAACGTGCCCCAGAATGTCACGATGATGATCGACGCCGGTGCGATCATCAAGCTCCGCAACGCCATTGTCGACGTGGGTACTTCATCCGAGTTGGTGTCGCGCACGGGCGCTGCGCTCCAGGTACTCGGCACACCGACCTCGAAGGTCGTCTTCACGTCGTACCACGACGACACGGTCGGTGGTGATTCTGACGGCTTGGGCCCGGCGGCGGCCGGCGGGCAGTGGGGCGGTGTGACATTCCGTGAGGATTCGGATGCCGCATCCAAGAAGGCCTTTGTGAATGCCGTGCAGCAGGCCGACATCCGCTTCGGTGGTGGTCAGGTCTTGGTCGACGCGCAGCTTGCCAACTTCGCTCCGATCCAGATGGAGAGCACTCGGCCGACGATCGTGTTCAATACCATTCTCTCGAGTGCCGGCCCGGCGATGGCTGCCACGCCGAATGCCTTCGAGGACTCCAACGACCGAATTGGCCCGGAGATCCGGGGGAACTTCTTGGCCGGCAACTCGACCAATGGGCTCTTCGTGAAGATCGCCACGGCGCCCGGAAAGCCACTCGAGACGCTCGACGTGGCCGCGCGGTTCAAGAGCACCGACATCGTCTATGTACTTCAGGAAAACCTGGTCATCGCCGGTGGGGCGGGTGGATACATTCAGGACGTGTTGGCGGGACCGATCAAGGCCCGTCCGAGCGGTCGGTTGGTCATCGACCCTGGCGTGGTCGTCAAGTCCCAGGGTGCTCGGATCGAACTCGAGCGAGGCATCAGCCAGTTCATCGCCGAAGGGCAGCCCAATAATCGCGTGGTGTTCACGAGCTTGGGCGACAATCGCTTTGGGGCCGGAGGCACGTTCGACACCAACGGTAACTTGTCAAACAAGTTCGGACCCGATGGGCTTCCGATTGGCACGCTAGCGACGGGGGAATGGGGCGGCATCATCGTGAACGGCGGTGCGTCGGCGAGCATCGACAACGCCTACATCGCCTTCGGCGGTGGCTCGACGCCGATCGAAGGCATTTTGGACAAGTTCAATGTGATCGAGGTCCACCAGGGCGAACTCCGCGTTGCCAACAGCCGCATCGAATTCAATGCGGACGGCGAGGCGCTGACGAACCGCTCCGGCCGTGGCACGAATGACGCGGCGACCATTTTCGTTCGCGGCGCCCAGCCGATCATCGTCGGCAACGACTTCCGCAACAACGGCGGTTCCGTCGTGAGCATCAATGCGAATTCGCTGTCGGACGTTGAGCGACCGGACGTCGGTCGGTCGACTGGTGGCCTTGCTCGCTACACGCAGTACGACACCAATGTCGGTCCGCTCGTGGCCGGCAACAGGCTCGCGTACGCGGCTGGCGGTGCCGCGGCGATTGCGGGCATGACGGTGCGTGGCGAGGAAATCACGGTCGAGAGCGTATGGGACGACACCGACATCGTCCATGTCGTCCAAGACGAGATCATCGTCAACAATTTCCATACCGCGACGGGCCTCCGGCTGCAGAGCCGCCCGGATGCGAGCCTCGTCGTGAAGCTGTTCGGGTCGGATGCCGGCTTCACGGCTTCTGGTGAGGCGCTGGATATCACGGACCGCATCGGCGGCACGGTGCAAGTCATCGGTCAGCCCGGTTTCCCGGTGGTGCTCACCTCGCTGCGTGACGACACGATTGGCGCGAGCCTCGATCCGATCGGCTTGACGGTGAAGGACACAAACGTCGACGGGTCGTCGACGAGTCCAGCGCCCGGCGACTGGCGAAGTGTGAAGTTCCTGCCGTATTCCAACGATCGAAACGTCGCGGTCATGCTGGAGGCTGAAAAAACCCACACCGGCGGCGTCGACACCAACAACACACCCGTCACGGCCCAGCAGATCGGCGTGCTCGCTCCCAACTACGCCACGGCGGGCAACACGCCGGAGTCGGCGCAGGAAAAGTCAGGCGACGAAATTCGGCGGCTCGGGTTCGAGATTCATGGTGCGATCTCGCCGGACTCGCCATCGGACGTCGACGTGTATCGCTTTACGGGCTATGCGGGTTCGGAAGTGTGGATTGACATCGACAAGACGTCGTCGTCGCTCGACACGATGGTCGAGTTCCTGGACTCCGCGGGCGTCGTCATCGCGCGATCGGCAGATTCATTTGGTGACGCGGGCCTCGGAGCGACCGTTGGCACAGCGCTTTCGCTGACCAAGCAGTCGTATCTGGGCACCGACTTCTATTCCCAAAACTCGAAGGACGCCGGGTTTCGCGTCATCCTACCGGGCGTGGTGGGAACTCAGCAGAACTATTTTGTGCGGGTCCGCAGCCAGCCGAAGTACGAGCCCGTGTCGACAGGTGCCGGCAATGGCAACGTGGCCGCGACGTCTCTGCTCGATTACCGCAACGGCTTGGTGGATCCGTCGCAGGTGGCGTCGGGCGCGACGGCTGGTACCTATGAGCTTCGCATTCGCCTGCGCCAGCACGACGAGAAACCAGGCTCGACCGTTCGCTACGCGGACATCCGCTTCCCGACGATCGGCATCGATGCCCAAGGGCTTCCAGGTCGCTCGAACCTCGTCGGTGAGACAGGTGAAATCCCGGGTAGCGACAACAACTCGTTCGACGCCGCTCAGTACATCGGAAACCTTCTCCAGTCGGACCAAGCGACGATCAGCGTCGCAGGATCGATGGCAAACGAAGGCGACATCGATTGGTACGCCTTCGATCTCGACCTTGCGCGCGTGCAGTCCGGCGGAATTTGGTGGCCGACGATGTTCGACATCGATTACGGCGACGGTTTCCGTGGCGACCTGACCCTGTCGGTGTTCGACAAGGCCGGTAATCTCATTTACGTGGGGCGAGACTCCAACATCGACGATGACCAGCCTGGCCCGGGGCAGGGGGTCGATTTCGATGACCTCTCGCGCGGATCCAACGGTCGGCTCGATCCCTATATCGGAACCGTGCAGTTGCCGACGGGGACCGTGGACGCGGCTTTCGGCGGCAGTGTGAATGCGCGTTACTACGTCGCCGTATCGTCCAACGAACGGCTCCCCATGGCCTTGAACGCGTTCTACAACGAAGCTGCGACGAATACGTCGGTTCGACTCGAGCCGATCAATTCACTGGCCCGGGTCGTGGACAATAACCTGCCGTTGCAAGTGGTCCCGTGGACGCTGGCCGACGTTGCATTGTATGTCTCGACGGCCACGAGTCTGCGGATCGTGGACCCCCTGCAGGGCGGCACCAAGGCCACGATTGAGGACGATTACGGAGTCGACCGTGACATTGGTGACCTTGTGATGCGGTCCGATGGAAGGTTGTATTCCTACGCGGGCATCACCCTATTGCCCAATTCCGCCGGCCGACTCGAGAGCGTCGACCCTGGAACCGGCGTGCGCACGATCGTGGGGCTGGACGAAATCCCGGACGAAGTGCCGCTGGACGACATCACCAACGAGGCGCCCGCCACCATCCTCGTGAACTCCACGACCCTTCGTTGGCAACTCGCCAACACGCAGATTGCGCCTGGGACGTTGATCGGCCAGGTGGAATATACGAGGACGCCAACCGCCCTGCCGCCGCCGGCTCCACCGCCAACCGCGCAGGTCGAACGTTGGGTGTATACGGACGATGGTGCGGGCAATCTGACATTTACGCCGCTTGATCCGTCGGTCGGGCTGCCGTCACCAGTTTCGGGCACCATCAATTACGCCACGGGAAACGTGACCATCGTCTGGTCGAGTGTCGTCGTGGCCAGTGAGTCGACGATGACTGGCGTGAATTACACGTTTGACCCGAATCTCCCGGAGGCCGTGACGACTGACGTCGTCGACGCCCTCGCATGGCGGCGCGCCGGAGTCGGGGTGTACCGGGATCTTTTGTATTCCGTTCGAGACGGCAATCAGTCACGGCTCTATCTCGCGAATTTCGCCGATGGCTCGGCCGAATCCGCGACCGGTTTCCCGTGGGGATTCAAGGGATATATCCGCGACGGCGTCGACCCCGCCACCGACTCGATCGGGATCGTGGGGGGAATGGCCTGGGCGAACGACGGCGCGCTGTACGGGGTCGACGATGTCGGGAATTTCTTCTCGATCGATTCGGCCACAGGTATTGCCACGGTGATCGCGACGTTCGCGGGAGTTTCCTTCCAAGGATTGGCGGTCGGGCCGCAGAATCTCAACGGCGGTGCCTACGCGGATTTCTTGTTCGCAATCGACGCTACGGGCGACCTGCGGGCTCTGGACACGACCGGAGCCTTGCAGCCAATTTTCAACGGCAATTTCACGGTCAATACCGGCGCCAACGGGGCGACGGGGTTGGCCTTCTCGCCGCTTGACATCAACCTCTGGCATCCGGCAGGTGGCGGCGTTGACTTCTCGTTCACCGGTGGAACCGCTGGTCAGTTTGGTGTGGTCGGTCCGAACTGGCAGCGGGATCTGAGCAGCAATCCCGATCACCCGAACACCTACAATATGCCGGGTGGTGCGTATGGTTCGGTGTTGACTGGGTCCTTCAGCCTCGCGGGTTATGCCTACGGCGACAAGCCGACGCTTTATGTTGACTACTGGTTGGATACCGACGAATTGGCAGAAGTTGCCCAGATCTACGCATCCACCGACGCCGGCTTGTCGTGGAGACTGATCACTTCAAACAGAACCGGGCTTCCGCCGAGCACGACCGCGTCGTCGATCATTACCGGTTTCGGGAATCAGATCGTTCAGCAGACGTACGACTCGGCAGCCTGGCGTCAGGCGCGGGTCGATCTTGGTGAACTCGCCGGGCAGTCGGATATCCGGCTGCGTTTGGACTTTTCTTCCGACCTTGTGGACAACCAGTACGGTGGCTTCAAGCTGAAGAATTTCATTGTCGGCTTCGCAGAACGGGGCGAGCAGGTCTTCGGTGGAGGTGGTGGCACCGACTTCTTCGACACGGGCACGATCATGGCGTTCGGCCAGCAGCAGGTTCTGGAGGGGCCATACCAGCTCGAAATTCGCCGTGGCACCGAGTATCTGTTGCCACCCATCCCGACGATCGTCCAAACCTTTGACACGAACACCCCGCTGATCGAGCCGACGAAGTTGCCAGGGCCGTGGGGGGCGCGGCTTGGCGACGAGAACACCCAGCGGCAGCAGGGGCAGTTCATCGTTGAGAGCAACCTCATCTCGAACGCGTCCGAATATGGCATCAGCATCACTCCCGGCGAACGGGATGAGGGAAGCTTGGCGCCACCATGGGGCGTGGCTCGCAATCTTCCGGTCCTCAACAGTGGCCGGCTCGTACCGGGCGCCGTCATCACCAACAACGTCGTCGCAAAAAGCGGCCTCGCCGGGATTCTCGTGAGGGGAGAGCCGGACGGTCCATTGGTCGAAACCCGTACGGGCAGTACGACTGCGGCTTCCGCGGAGGTCGCGGTGGCGACCACTGTTGGACTCTACGTTGGCATGGCAGTTACGGGCCCTGGAATCCCCGCCGATACGACCGTGGTTTCGATTGCAAGCGACACGTTGGTCATGCTGTCGAATAACGCCACGGCCACGGCCTCTGGAGTGTCCCTCACGTTCAGCATCGACGCTCCGCTCGGCGTGGTTCCGTTCGCCCGGCTCGTCAACAACACGTTCTACGGCGGGGCGACACCGACTGGCGTCGGCATTGATGTGCAACGGAATGCCGGGCCGACGATCATCAACAACATCTTTGCCAGCCTCGCCACTGGGGTGAACGTCGATGCGACATCCCGTCTGGACGGACAAGGACGCCAGCGGACGGTCGTGGGCACCTCGGCGTACTGGAATACGGCCACCGAGGTGGCTGGCGCGTCTCAGAGTCTTCGTATTCCGCTTACAGGCAATCCGTTTGTGAATGCCGAGGCCGGGAACTTCTACCTTGTGCCCGGTTCGGCGGCGATCGACAGCTCGCTCGACACGCTCCAGGATCGCGAGGAATTCCGCGTGGTCAACGCGAGCGTCGGTATCAACGGCAACACGCTCACAAGCCCAGACGGTGCATCCCCGATTCTGGCTCCGGACCTTGACCTCTACGGTCAGTTGCGGTCGGACGATCCTGGTGCTGCGAGCTTCCCCGGGCTCGGTGCCAACGTCTTCAAGGACATCGGCGCGATCGATCGCGTTGACCGCACGCAGCCGTTCGCGACACTCGTGGTCCCGCTCGACAATGGTCCGTCCGACACCTACGCGTTCCCCGACGTCGTGTTCCTCCAAAAGGAGGCAGCACGGGGTCTCACTCGTTTCGAGATTCAGCTTTCGGACAACGGCGTGGGCATCGACAAGTCGACCGTGGTGTCCGCGGCGTTCGTCTTGACGCGCAGCGGAGTGCCGCTCGTCGAAGGTGTCGACTACGTCTTCCGATACCTCGAGTCGAGCAACCGTGTCGTCTTTGAATCGGCGTCGGTCTACTCGCTCGGCGGGTATTTGATCCGGGCCATTCCGCGGCCGAGTTCGCCGGGTGTCCCAGGGCACTTGACCGATCTGGCCAACAACGTGCTGCTCGGAAACCAGACGAACAACACCGAGAAGCGATTCTTCATCAATCTCCAGGACGTTCCAGGCATTCCGACGGGCGTCACGGGAAGCCCGCTCGAGAATGCGGTCGCCCTCCAGTGGGTCGCTCCGGCATCGACCGGCTCGTCGCCGATCACGACGTACGTGATCCAATACACGACGAACAATGGGGCGACCTATACGACGTTCCCGCATGCGGCATCGACAGCGACATCGATTACCGTCACCGGGCTTGTCAACGGCACGGGATATCGGTTCCGCGTGGCGGCGGTGAACGTCGTCGGGCAGGGCGAATTCTCGGCACTGTCGCCGGTGATCACGCCGAATGTGCTGCCACCTGGGCCCCCGAGGAATGTCGCTGCCGTTCGTGGTGACGCGCTTGCGACTGTCACGTGGGATCCTCCGCTCGACCCGGGGACGGCCCCAGTTTGGGATTACTGGGTTCAGTATTCGTCGAACGGCGGTGCGACATGGACGACCTTCTTCGACGGAATCCGAAGCGCAACTGGGGCGACCGTCACCGGTCTTACCAACGGCACGCCGTATCTCTTCCGAGTGGCGGCGGTCAACAAGAACGGGCCGAGCCCATGGGTTGTCACATCGACTGCCGTCACGCCGCTGGCACGAGCTTCGGCGCCGACGATCACGTCCCTGACGGCCGGCGACAAGCTGATCAACGTGACGTGGACGACCCCCAATGGCAACGGTTCTACGATTACCGGGTATGTCGTTGAATACAACAACGGTACGACCACGGTCCAAGTTCCTGTGGGCGTCGTGAATACTCGGCAGATTACAGGTTTGGTGAACGGGGCCTCGTACACGGTGCGGGTCGCTGCCGTCACGGCGGCTGGCACCGGTCACTTCTCGGCGTGGGCCGGGCCAGTCTCGCCTGCCGGGCCAGCGTCGGCTCCGACCGGAGTGACACTTCTCGCTCGCGACAGTGCCGTCGACGTCTCGTGGATTACGCCGACCGACAATGGTGGGCGTCCGATCACCGATTACGTCGTTCGATACCGGCTTGCGACGTCGGCTGTATGGAGCACGGTCAACGTTGGCTCGGCCGCGACATCCAGGAGCATTGGCGGCCTGACCAACGGCCAGCAGTATGTCTTCCAGGTCGCGGCCATCACGAGTTGGGGCACGGGTACTTTCTCGGCACTCGCCGGCCCGGTGACACCGCAGCCGTTGGCCGCCCCACCGACTCGTCTCGGCGGATCGTCCACGAGCCCGGGTGTCGTGTCGCTCGTGTGGACAGCTCCGGCGACGACGGGTGGCCTTACGATCACCGACTACATCGTCCAGTACTCGTCGAACAACGGCGCAAGCTGGACGACGGCGGCGGACGGTGTGTCGACCCAGGCTCGTGCGACGGTTTCTGTGCCAACAGGGGCGTCTTACGTGTTCCGGGTCGCGGCGATCGCCAACGGCGTCATCGGTCAGTGGTCGTTGAACTCGCTTCCGGTGTCGGCGTAGGTCGCCGAGTCGAGACAGGACGGTGGAGAAGCGGTCGTTGGCAGGCGGTCTACCAGCGGCCCTCGAGGCCGATGTTGACCGCTTGCACGAGCACGCTGCCATCGGCATTGATCGTGCCTGACGTCGGCTCGACGCCGCCGGCCGGCTGCGTGAGTACTTGGCCGCTGAGTTGCTGCGTCGGTTGTACGATACCCGAGAGCCACCAGCCCGAGTACCCGACGCGAACGTCCAACCAGGTCGTGACCGGAATGACGCCGGTTATGCCGACTTCACCGAGGAAGCTGGCACTGACAGGTGATTGGTCGACGGCCACCGACTGGGTGATGAACGCCCCGGTCGCGTTCGATGTATACGAGGATCGCTGGACACCATTGTTGTAGTAGGCCCCCGCCTTGACGAGCGAGTCGACCCGCATCCATGGGAGCGTGCAGAGGACACCGTCGATCCCGATCTGACCCCCATAGAGGCTGTTGAAGCATTCCGTGGCATAGAAATCCTGGATCGTCTGGGTTCCGACGAACTCGTCGGACAGCGAAAAGTTCTCCTGCCACTCGACCCAGCGGAAGCCCGCGAGGAAACGGGCGTGCTGTCCGATCCACCAATGGCGGTTGACTTCGAGGCTCTTCATCCAGGCGCCGAGATTGACGTCGCCGGTATCGAAGTTTTGCGTGTTGTCGTTTCCATAGATCCCGGGAGGTGCCAAGGCGTAGAGATCAGCCTGGGCGGCGAGCGGGCGCTCGCTCCGCCAGTTCGCAATCTGGAAATAGGTCGTTTCCAAGGCGGTGCCGTTGGCATCGTTGAAGCGGAAGATCGAGAACCGCGGGCCTGCCGCCGCCGGACTGTCCATGCCGTCGGCGTTGAGCACCGGTGTGCCGGAGAGGCCCGTCTCAACGAGCGGGCGGTCAGGGGGGGCGTTCCGCCACGCGATGAGCGCGTCGACACGACCCACCCACAGCACGTCATCACTGGCGATCATCGGGCCGAGCAGCCCACTCTGCCCAGAGCCGTCCTGGTCGGCGATCCACGTATTGCCCAGCTCCTCCGGTGCGGCGACGCTCGCGTTGCCGGCCATGGATCGTGATGGTTCTGCAGAGCCCACGCTCGGAGCCGGCCCTTCCGAGACGAGAACCGACTCGCTCGGAAGATCGACCCAGCCATCCTGTCCGACGACACCGGAGGGGATGGCGATCGCCGCGCAGGCCATGACAACCAAGTGGAGGAGCCTGTCGATTCTGCGGACTGATCCGGCACGCGCCGCCATGGTTTCCGTCTCCGTGGACACTTCCTGACTGTCCGGTGGAATCGGTCGTGACGGTTGTCCGCCCCCATCGCTCGTGACGGTGTTCCTGTTACGTGGACCTGGCAAGCTTTGACGCTCGCAGTTCAGGGCCGCGAAGGTCGCATCGTGCCCAGTCCTCCCAAACTGCAGACTTCGCCTTCGCCGCAGATCCTCTGGCTTCTCTCCCTGGTGGCTTACGAGCCGCCGTCACCGCGACCACACCGACACGGAGCCTGGCCACGCCGGTGCCCATCAGGCCCGTTCCAACGCGACCTCACCGAAGGCTTTCAGGGCTTCACCGGTGTGGCTTCGAAGCAGGTGCTCGCCGTCGGCTTGCCGTCGCCAGCGATCCGCATGGATCACCAGGTCTTCCGGCGGACCTTCGGCCACGATCTGGCCGCCGCCGGCCCCCGCTTCGGGGCCCATGTCGATCACCCAATCGGCCGCGGCGATCACTTCGAGATTGTGCTCCACGACGAGGACCGTGTTGCCCTGCCCCACGAGCCGTTCGAGGACGCGGAGGAGCTTTTCGATGTCGGCGAAGTGGAGGCCGGTCGTCGGCTCGTCGAGCACATAGAGCGTCTTGCCCGTCGCCTGCTTGGCAAGCTCGCGGGAAAGTTTCACGCGCTGGGCCTCGCCCCCTGAGAGCTGTGGGGCGGGCTGGCCGAGCGTGACATAGCCGAGGCCCACATCCACGAGCGTCTCGAGAATGCGCGCCACCTGGGGCACGGTGCTGAAAAACTCGGCCGCCTCGACGATGCTCATCTCCAGCACGTCAGCGATGTTCTTGCCATGCCACTTTGCGTGGAGTGTTTCCGACGAGTAACGCCGCCCCTTGCAGTGTTCGCACTCGACCCACACATCAGGCAGGAAGTGCATCTCGACCCGACGTTGACCGAGCCCCTCGCAGGCCTCACAGCGGCCCCCGGCGACGTTGAACGAAAAGGTTCGCGGCGAGAAGCCTCGCGTTCGCGACTCAGGCACCTTGGAAAAGAGCTGACGGATGTGGTCGAAGACGCCGGTGTAGGTCGCCGGGGTGGAGCCCGGTGTGACACCGATCGGCTCCTGGTCGACGAGGATCACTCGATCAACTCCGTCGAGACCGGTGAGCTTGGAAAAACGCCCCGGCTGCTCGCGGGCCGCGTGCAGTCTCCGAGCGAGTGCCTTCCAGAGAACCTCGAGCACGAGCGACGTCTTCCCGGAACCGCTCGGGCCGGTGACCGCGGCCAGCACGCCGAGCGGAAACTTCACGTCGAGGCCGCGAAGCGTCCGATGCTCGATGCCTTGGATCGTGAGCCAGCCGGTCGGTTCACGTCGACCGTCGAGCCGCTTTCGGGCAAGCACAGCGTCGCACGCGCGACGCTTCGTGAGGTACGGCCCCGTCACGCTCGTCGTAAGTTTTTCGAGCATTCGCGGCGTGCCATGGGCCACGATCTGGCCTCCTTCGCGCCCGCTGCCGGGGCCGAAGTCGAGCGCGTGATCGGCTGCGGCCACCACATCGCGGTCGTGCTCCACGACCACGATCGTGTTTCCAAGGTCGCGAAGTTTTCCAAGAGCCGTGACAAGACGATGGGTGTCACGGGGATGCAGGCCGATTGTCGGTTCGTCGAGGACGTAGAGCACTCCTGTCAGGCCGCTCCCCACTTGGGCCGCGAGGCGAATCCGCTGCATCTCGCCCCCCGAAAGGCTTCCGGCGGGGCGGGCCATGTCGAGGTAGTCGAGGCCCACATCGACGAGGAACGACACTCGGGCGAGCAGTTCGCGGAGGAGATCACCAGCGATCCGTTTATCGGAGTCATCGAGCGTGATCGTGGCGAGCTCGTCCCGAAGTCGGCCGAGAGGCATCCGGCACCACACATCGATCGAGCGCCCCCAGAGCGTGACGGCTGCGGCCACGTCGGCAAGCCGGCTCCCGCCGCATTCACTGCATGGCACCTCGTCCATGACGGCGTCGACCTTGCTCCGGTAGGCCACCACGAGCCTCGCGGCCTCTTCACACGCCGACTCGAGGCCCTTGAACTGGAACGAGAATCCCGGCCCCTCGATCCACTTCTCGCCCGTGCCTTCGAACAACACGCGTTGTTGGAGTCCCGAAAGATCACCCAGTGGCACGTCCATCGGCAGGCCCGTCGACTTGCAGACGGCTTTGAGCATCGCCCGGCTGACGGGCGACTCGAGCCCCGGCCAGAGGTCAAGAGCCCCGTCCGCAAGTGAACGGGAGAAATCGCGCACGAGTGCCTTGCGGTCGACACCGACCCGCGTGCCGAGGCCGTCACAGCTCGGGCACCAGCCGAGGGGGCTGTTGAAAGAGAACTGCCGCGGCTCGAGCGGCTTGAAGCCTCGACCGCAGTCGGGGCAGGCGAGTTTTCGACTCTGCACCTCCACCGGCCAGTCCGGCTCGAGGGCGCCGTCGATCGCCCGGGCGACAAGCATCGTGCCCCCTCCGGCAGCGAAGGCTGCCTCGATGCTCTGGGCCAGCCGGCTGCGTTCGCCCGGTGACGCCGTCACGCGATCGATCACGATTTCGAGTTTGCTTTTGCGCTTCCGATCGAGCGCAGGTTTCTCATCGAGCCGAACGGTGCGGCCGTCGATGCGAACGCGGACATGCCCCGCGGCTTGGAGTTGCGCGAAGAGGGCCTCCGGGGTTTGCCCCGTGCGGAGTTCGATCGGCGCGAGGAGCAAGAGCCTCGTGCCCGACGGATGGGCGAGCAATCGATCGACGAGCTGGTCCACGCTTTGGCTCGTGACCGGCGTGTGGCAGTCAGGGCAGTGCATGACCCCGAGCCGCGCGGAAAGCACCCGGAAATGGTCGTACATCTCCGTGAGTGTGCCGACCGTCGACCGTGGCGTGCTGCCCGTACTGCGCTGCTCGATCGCGACAGCCGGAGCCAGCCCTTCGATGCGCTCGAAAATCGGTTTCGGCACCTGGCCGACGAACTGCCTGGCATAGGGGGAAAGACTTTCGACGTACCGGCGCTGCCCCTCGGCATAGAGCGTGTCGAACGCGAGCGACGTCTTGCCCGAGCCGCTCGGTCCACAACAAACGGTCATCGCGCCGCGTGGAATGTCCGCGTCGACATGTTTGAGATTGTGGAGCGCGGCGCCGCGCACCGTGATCGCCGGCGGCCCCGGATCGATCGAGGTCTTGGAGACGGCCGCGAGCATCGCCGCGACGGCCTTTGCCGGATCGGCCACCTTCTTGCGTCGCACTGCCGGCTTGCGGCGAGTCGCCCGGTCAGCAGCTTCCTTGAGCAACGGCGCAAGAGCCTTCCCCGTATGCGAGGCCTTCACGCGGGCCACCTGTTCGGGCGTGCCCACAGCCACGAGTCCGCCACCGCCGGCACCCCCCTCGGGGCCGAGATCGACCACCCAGTCGGCCCGCTTCACGACATCGAGATTGTGCTCGACGACGAGGACCGTGTTTCCCGCTTCGACGAGCCGCTCGAGCACCGTGAGCAACTGCCGCACGTCGGCCATGTGCAGCCCCGTCGTCGGTTCGTCGAGGATGTAGAGCGTGCGACCGGTCGACCGCTTGGCCAGCTCCCGAGACAGTTTCACCCGTTGGGCCTCGCCGCCCGAAAGCGTCGGGGAGGGCTGGCCGAGGTGAAGGTAATCGAGGCCGACGTCATGGAGCGTCTGGAGTTTTCGGGCAATGTCGGGGGCGTCACCAAAAAGTTCCAGCGCCTCGGCCACCTCCATGTTCAAAAGCTCGGCGACGTTTTTTCCTTTCCATCGGACTTCGAGCGTGTCTTTGGCGAAGCGAGCTCCGCCACAGACATCGCAGGTCACCCATACGTCGGCCAGAAAATCCATGTCGAGGCGAACGGAACCGTTGCCCTCACAGGCCTCACACCGACCGCCGGCCACGTTGAAACTGAAACGCCCCGCCTTCCAGCCTCGCTTCTTGGCATCGGGCAGCATCGTGAAGAGATCGCGAATGTCGTCCCAGAGTTTGACGTAGGTGGCCGGGTTGCTCCGGGGCGTGCGGCCAATCGGCGACT
This sequence comes from uncultured Candidatus Kuenenia sp., assembly GCA_964498325.1. Classification (GTDB taxonomy): domain Bacteria; phylum Planctomycetota; class Planctomycetia; order Pirellulales; family UBA1268; genus QWPN01. Next base: position 191,813 of record CAZCHF010000001.1, on the reverse strand, counting down.
GATCGATCACGATCACCTTGTCGAGGGCGTCGGCACCCTTGATCGATGTGAAGGCTCCAGGGCTCGCCACCTCGCTCCCTAGGAGCTTTCGAAGTGCCGGTTCCAGTACGTCGCCTACCAGCGAGCTTTTGCCGCTACCCGAGACGCCCGTCACGCACACGAGCAGGCCGAGCGGAATCTCGATGTCGACATTCTTGAGGTTGTTGTGCCGCACCCCCGTAAGCACGAGTTTTGATGCTCCAGGTTTTCGCCTTTGCAGCGGAACTTCGATCGCGTCGCGTCCACTAAGGAAAGCCCCGGTCACACTCGCCGGCGTTTTCGCCACGTCCTCCGGCGTGCCAGCCGCAACAACTTCTCCCCCTCGCTTGCCAGGCCCCGGTCCAAAATCAACGACCCAGTCGGCCGCGCGGATCGTCTCCTCGTCATGCTCGACCACCACGACCGTGTTGCCCTTGTCGCGCAGTTGCTCGAGCGCGCCCAGAAGCTTGGCGTTGTCACGAGGATGCAGGCCGATCGAGGGTTCGTCGAGCACATAGAGGACCCCCGAGAGCCCCGCACCGATCTGGGCGGCGAGCCGGATGCGCTGGCTCTCGCCCCCCGAGAGCGTCGGTGCCTTGCGGTCGAGGGCGAGATAGCCGAGGCCAACCTCATCGAGGAAGGCGAGCCTGCCGCGGATCTCCTTGAGCAACTCCGCGGCGATCACTTCCTGTGTGGGGTCGAGGTTGATTGCGGAGAGGAAGGTTCGGGCGACGGCGATTGGGAGTGCACAGAGGCTATCGAGCGACCGTTCATTCGGTTGGCCCTTTTTGGGCTTCGTCGCCGTGGTTGTGATCCGCACCGCCCGCGCCTGTGCTGAAAGCCTCGCCCCCTTGCAAACATGGCAGGGCGTGACGCTCATGAGCTTCTCGAGCATCCGCCGGATGATCCCGCTCTTTGCGTTTCGCCAGCGGGCCGCGAGCAGCGCCCTGATGCCCTCGAACTTGGTGTTGGCACCCCGCTCCGCCCGGCCTCGCTTCCACGACACCTTGATCGTGTCGACGCCGGTGCCATCGAGCCAGATTCGTTTTTGCGAGGGGGAAAGTTCCTGCCACGGAGTATCGAGGAGCGTGCCTGCATCGAGCCCCTTCTTCGCTTCGGCGTGGGCTGCGACGCCGTTCAAGAGCCGCCGCATCCACCGCGGCATGTCCCGAAAACTGCCGAGCACCCCCATCGCTCCTTTGCGGAGCGATTTCTCAGGATTGGTCACGAGCTTGTCGGGATCGATGCCGTAGATGTCGCCGAGGCCATCGCACGTGGGGCACGCTCCCTGCGGGCTATTGAAGCTGAAAAGCTGTGGCTCAGGCGTGTCGTAACTCACGCCGCATGCGGCACACGCATACCGACTCGACAGGACCAGGTCGCTGCCTGGTGTGCCTCCTTCCTCCGCAACGATCACCTGGCCGCCACCAGTCTTGAGTGCGAGTTCCACGGCCTCGGCAAGTCGGCTGCGGGTTTCGTCACTCGGCACGAGGCGATCGACCACCACCTCGATCGTGTGCTTGAGAAGCTTCTCGAGGGCAGGAGGCTCCTCCACGCGGGCAATGGAGCCGTCCACCCTCGCCCGGGTGAACCCCTGCCGCACGAGATCGGTGAAGAGATCGCGGTGTTCGCCCTTCGCCTCCCGGACCAGCGGCGCGAGAATCATGATCCGTTTGCCGCTCGAGGCCCTGAGAATCCGTTCGACGATCTGGTCGCGGGGCTGGGCTTCGAGGACGGCGTCGCAGGTGGGGCAGTGGGCCGTGCCGACTCGGGCGTAGAGGACGCGCAGAAAGTCATGGATCTCGGTCATCGTCGCGACCGTGGACCGCGGGTTCGTGCCGGCGGATTTCTGCGCGATCGAGATCGAGGGCGAAAGCCCTATCACCGAATCGACATCGGGCCGAGGCAACTGCCCCAAGAACTGCCGGGCAAACGTCGAGAGGCTTTCGACATACCGTCGCTGACCTTCCGCATACAGCGTGTCGAAGGCCAGGCTCGATTTGCCGGAACCGCTCACGCCCGAGAGGCAGACCAGTCGACCCCGCGGCATCGCCACCGTCACGTCCCGGAGGTTGTGCTCTCGGGCACCGCGGACCACGATCGGAGGGACGAGCATGACGGGTAAGTTGAGAGGGGATGGGAAGGCCCTTCAGGATAGACCATGGGGTGCAGGTGGCACGGGGCCGGGGCCGCTGGACGCGGCCGCAGGGCTCCCTTACCATCAAAGTTCCCCATCCGGGGCGGTAGCTCAACTGGGAGAGCGCGGCGTTCGCAATGCCGAGGTTGGGAGTTCGATCCTCCTCCGCTCCATTTTTTGGGCCGGCGGGGCATCCATGCCCCCGGCGGCCCTGGCCCGGCCTCCGCCGGGCCGCTCGTACCTCCGGACTCGCGTTTTTCGTGCGCGTCCTTTTCGGATCAGCGCGCGAGCGGACGGGGCTCCGGTTTCTCTGAGGTGGGTCGGTTGCTTGGCAACCGATGCGTGTGGAGAACGTCTGGCTTGTCCGGCCCGATGGTATTCTGACGCTGGGCAATGGAGCCGGTACGAATGGCGACAGATTCGGCGGTGATGCCAGCGACGCGGGAGGGAGATCGTTCAACCGAGCTCATGCTGCGCGTACGCGATGGAGATAGCCACGCGTTCGCGGAACTGGTGGAGCTCTGGCAGAGCCGGCTGGTCAACCTCTTCTTCCATCACACTGGCGATCACGCCACCGCCGAGGACCTCGCCCAAGAAACCTTCATGCGGGTCTACCGGGCACGAGATCGCTACCGTCCCACGGCAAAATTCACGACCTGGGTCCACACGATCGCCCTCCATGTCGCCAGTGACTTGAAGCAGCGGGCCTACCGCCGCCACGAACGAGGCGTGCCACCGACGACGACCGCGTCGTCGAGCTCCATCGGACTCGATCACCTCGCCGTGGCTGCGAGTGGCATGATGCCGGCCAGGGCCGCCGATCGGGTCGAGCTTCAATCGGTCGTGCAGCGAGCGCTCGGGCAGCTCGGGGAGCGGCAGCGGATGGCCCTCTTGCTCGCGAAGTTCGAGCAGTGTTCCTACGAGGAAATCGCCGAGGCCCTCGAAACCTCGGTGCCCGCCGTGAAGTCGCTCATTTTCCGGGCGCGGGACCAGCTTCGTGAGTCGCTCGCGGGGTACATGGAGGGGGATGGCCATGCCTGACATGCGCGCCCCAAGGAGCCCGAAGGATTCAGGCGGCACGTCCCCAGCCGACGACCTCGCGGATGTCTGGGAGGTGCTCGACACCCTGCCGTATGCCAAGCCCGCGACGGATCTGACGGCGACCACCGTCGAGCTCGTGGCCGCGAAAGTGGCCAACGACGCGCAGCCCGAAGGAGCGCCACAGCCTCGTTTGATCGATCGGTTCGTGCCGATTGCCATCATTCTCGCAGGGCTCGTCGTCGGGCTCGTCACAGGACAAGCGACAGCGCCGGACCCTGACGCCCGCATACTCGAGCGGCTCCCGGTCATCGAGCACCTCGGCCTCCTTCAGGAGTTGGGCAGCGTCGGGTTTCTCGAGTCACTCGCCGAGCAGATGAAGGGTGGCCCGGTGAACCCTCCGCGCTGGCTCTGGTTCGTCCGCGACCCGAAAGTCCTCCGGAGCGAGGCCCAGGAGTTTGAAGCCACGCTCGCTGCGCTGCGCTCGGAGATGACGGCGAAGGCGTCTTCGCGTGCCACGATCGACCGCCGCCGCCAGCGAGTGGCCGAGTTGCCTGCGACGGACCTCTCGTCGCTCGAGAAATCAGCGGGCACGTTCGAAGCGCTCACCCCGATCGATCGCCGTGAGCTCGAACGCCTTGCCACGGTCCTTGCCGATCCCGCCCACGCACCGCTCCACGAGGCCGCCAAGCAATGGCATCTGATCGTTGCGGCGAGCAATCCGGCTTTCCGGAGGATCATCATCGAGATGCCTTCGGCCGAGCGGCTCGAATGGCTCGCCAGATCTGTCGGTCGGAATGATCAGCGGTCGAATAACGGGGCTCGTGAAGACGATCGTGGCGGGCAGTGGCGGCCCCCCGAGCCGCGTTTCGAGAAGCCGGACGAACGAAACCGGCCTGGAGGAAGGTCACCACCGTTCCCACGACCGACGCCCCTGGAAGAAGGTGGTCGTCCGGGTGAGCTGCCGCCACGTGGGCCTTCCGTCAGGGCTCCGCGCGATCCGCGGCCAGCGTCTCCGCCGGCAGTTCCTTCAGAAATTCAAGCAGCGCCGCGTTGAAGATTTCGGGCCTTTCTAGTGGCACGAGGTGCCCGGCGAGCGGCACTTCCAAGAGCCGTGCGTTCGGGATCACTGTTTCAGCCGCCGTCATGCACATCGGTGGCGTGATGACGTCTTCAGCGCCGACGACAAGAAGCGTGGGAGCCATGACGCGCCGCATCGCGTCGTTCATGTCGGGCCGGCCGGCGAGGGTCGCAAGGGCCGCCTGGATCGTGGGCACCTGTTGCGACGTGATCGACTGCCGCAGCAGTTCAATGGCCTCGTCCCGGCCTGGCAGGGCCCGCGCTTCGGATGACGTTGCCAGGAGCTTCGGGATCATCGCGTCGGCGAGGATCGACTGGCCGACGCGTCCCACCCGCTCGGCAAGATCGGCCCGGGCTGCCTTCGCCTCGTCGGTATCGCCATCGAGTTTGGTGTCGACAAGCACGACCGCGGCAACGCGGTCCGGATAGCGCACGGCCACATGCTGAGCCACGTAGCCTCCCATCGACACGCCGCAGACGACGGCGGGACTCGTGACATGGAGCGCATCGAGCAGGGCCACGGCATCGTGGGCCAGTTGGCAGATGCTTTCCGGTGTGCTCCCGGTGCTCTGCCCGAATCCGCGCTGGTCAGGAATGACAAGCCGGAGGTGCTCGACAAGTGGCAACTGCCGGTGCCACATCCGATGATCCAGCGGAAAGGCATGCAGGAAGAGCACCGGAATTCCGGAGCCACTGGTGTGAACGGCCAGCCGCGTATCGCGAACGCTGACATGGTGCGTGGTCATCATGGTTTTGGGTCAGACCTGCGAGCTTCAAAGCGGGCGAGGTTGCGACGAATCGTTTGGCTGTGCGGTTCCTGTCGCACTGCCAGCCACTGGGTGCGGATGGCCCGATCGATGCTGCCTGCGGCGGCATGGCAGTGGGCAAGCGTGTCGAGGTAGCTCGAACTGTCGAACGACGTTTCGAGCGAGCCCCGTGAGTACTCGAGGGCCTTCGAAAGGTCACCCTCGGTGTTGGCCACGAGCCAGGCGTACTCGTTGCGGCTGTTCGGGTCGTCGGGCAGGGCTCGGATCTCCTCTTCGATCGTCGCGAGGGCACGTGCCACCCGCTCCGTGGCCTCCGCCTTCTGCTTCGGCGTGTTGTCGGGGAGATTGTAGACCGCGATGAGCGTGTCGACGTCCTTCGGATAGGCCCGCAGCGAGGCCTCGAGTTTCTCGCGATGGCCGGCCTTGTCTCCGGCCGCCGCGGCGGCGCAGGCGAGAAAATAGAGCATGCGGGATCGGACCGATCGCGGATCGCGTTCGATCCGCATGAAGGCACCCTCGATATCGTTGCCCTTACGACGATCCTCGAGCTCGCGCTCCAAAATCGCGGCCGCTTCGGCGTGACGGCGCCGGTCGTGGAAGAACTCCGACGCGAAGACGGCCGCGAGTGCGCGCAATTCTTGCGGTGCCTCCCGATCGTCCAGGAGCACTCGATACTCCCGCTCGGCCCATTCATCGGCGCCCCACCGCGCCAGAAGCATCGCTGCTTGCAGCCGCGTCGTGAAATCTTCGCCGGCGGCGAGCCTGCGGCTGGCGTCGTCCGCGAGGGCCGCAGCTCGCTCTTTCGAGCGTGGTTCCTTGCGGGCTCGCCAAGCGGTCGCGGCAGCGTAGGCGAGCAGCGGCGGCACGTTGTCGCCGGTCAGGCGGCTCTCGAGGAGATCGACCGACTCTGGCAAGCCGTGCGATGTGAGCCATTCGAGGTCTGCCACCGTCTGGGCTCCCTGCTCGTCGCCTCCACGGCCGGCCGCACCGAGGAGCGTCGATGCTTGGTTGAGCGCTTCCTGGCGATGACCAGCCTGAACCAAAAGTTCTGCCAGGCATCGCCTGAAGATGTGGCCGGTTTGGGCGATCCCCGTGGACGCATCGGCGTCGTCAGTCGGGGCCTCGCGGCGTGCATCGGCCAGCCCACCGAGCGTCTCCGTTGCCGTACGGACTGCTTCCAGGCCGCGCGATCGCTCTTCTGCCGTGCCTCCCGTCGTCGTCGCGACGAGCCCTTTGAGAAACGTCGCTGCCGGACGCCTGCTGGGACCGAGCCCCGCGAGGATACGGGGCGCGAGATCGTCCCAGTAGGGATCGTTTGCCTGCCACTCGCGGGCCAGGAGCGCCGCAGCGATGCGCGAGCCGTTCTGCGTTCGTTCGAGCCGCACGATGCGGGCAAGGGGCTCGATGCCGGCCTCGTCGTCAATACGGAGGAGCCGGTGCATGATCCGTACGCGCTCGGCAAACGGGCTCGTCGAATAAGGCTCGAGGTACGCGGTCACCTCGGGTGGATCGTGAGCCGTGGCAAGTGGCAGCGAGTCGACGAGCCACTTGGCCCGGAGTGCCACCTCGAGATCGCCGCTCACGTCGGCCGTTTCGAGGAGGGTGTCGGCCGCTGCCGGACCGAGTTCGGTCAACCGTGCCGAAGCCGTTTCACGAACGGCGTAGTCGTCGTCTCCGAGTTGCTTGACGAGTGCGGCGACCTCGTCGGCCACCGTGGCGTCGTCGCCGGAGGCCTGCAGGCACGCCAGGGCACCGGCGCAGAAGACCCATGCCAAAGGTCCGAACGGTCTGTGCCAACGAACTGCCTGCATACCGTCAACCTACGCCCGACGTACTTCCCGGGGCAAGCAGCGTCAGGAGGCGTCTGGATCGATCCCCAAATCACGAATCGTGACGAGCGATTCCAGCGGAATGCCGCGCGCGGCGAGCGCCTCGCGACCACCCGCCAGCCGGTCGATCACTGCCACGAGCCGCTCGACCACCAGGCCAAACTCGATCGCGCGGTCGATGGCCAGAAGCGACGAGCCGCCGGTGGTGATGACATCTTCCACGATGACCACTCGCTGCCCAGGTTCGACCGGTCCCTCGACGTACCGCTGAAGACCATGGCCCTTCGGTTCTTTGCGAACCATGAACCCCTTGAGGGGCACGCCCGCGACGCCCGCCATCGTGACGACGGCCGAGGTGACCGGGTCGGCGCCAATGCTCATGCCCCCCACGGCAGCCGGCAGGGGGCCAAGCCCCCGCAGCCGTGCGAGGATCGCCCGGCCGACCAGCATCGAACCGTGCGCGTCGAGCACGACCTGTTTGGCGTCGAGGTAGAAACTCGCCTGGCGGCCGCTGGCAAGCGTAAACGTGCCCCGTTTGAGGGCGCGGGTCGCGACGAGGTCGAGGAGTTCGGGGTCAGGGGTGGTCGTCGAGTCGGTTGGCATAGGGGGGAGTATAAGATGGTTCGGGTCGTCGTCCTATTGCGCCGTACTGGCCGTACTATTATTGAGTTTGCTTCCTCGACGCTTGTTTTTGCCGGAGCATGTGCCATGCAGTTTGGTCGGGTCGTTCGCGGCGCGGTCTGCTGGGTGGTGCTCGCCGCATTTGCAGCGCCGCTCGCAGCGGCCGATGAGCCGGCGCCGCGGCCGCCGGAAGCTGTCCTTCTATCGGTGCCGCTGCCGCTGACCGGCAATCGCGACACACAGGTGCGCGGAACGATCCTTCGTCAGCTTGACCGGCTGCAAGGACACAAGCAGCGGGGTGTGCTCGTGCTGCGGTTTGACGAAGCCCAGGGGGACGACCCTTCGGCGAGCGATTTTGGTCGTGCCCTGGAACTTGCTCGTTTCCTCACGAGCAGCCGGCTGAGTGGCGTGAAGACGGTTGCCTGGCTTCCCGAAGGCATCAAAGGGCATGCCGTGCTCGTGGCCCTGGCCTGTGACATGATCGCGATGCCGCCCGCTGCCGAGTTGGGGCCGGCGAATGTCCGTGAGCCTGTGGTCGATGACGCGATGCGGGCGGCCTACCGTGAGATCGCGGCCCGACGCCGGACCGTGCCGCCCACCGTGGCCGTGGCCATGGTCGATCCCGGCACGCGGGTGCTCAAGGTTGCGACCGACGCCGGTGCCGAGTTTGTGGCTGAGCATGATCTCGATGCCGTCAAGGAGCGTGCTGCTGTGGTGGCGAGTGAGAGGCTCGATCCGGCCCCGCTCGCCCTCGACGGAAGGCGGGCACGTGAGTTCGGATTCGTCGGGCTCTTGGCCACTTCGGAAGCGGAACTGGCCCGCGGCCTCGGACTCGATGAAAAGTCACTCGTGATCGACCCATCGCTCGAAGGGGGGTGGCGGGGCGTGCAGGTGTCGCTCTCCGGGGTGATCGGGCCGGATGCCGTCACGCGGGTGCGGAACCGCATCGACCGAGCGGTCAGCGATGGGGCGAATTTCGTCTGTCTCAAGATCGACTCGGCTGGTGGTGCCCCGGAGCAGAGCCTGGTGCTCGCCAACTGGCTGGCAGGACTCGATCCTGCGAAAGTGCGCTCGGTGGCCTGGGTGCCGAACGAGGCCCGTGGTGACGCGGCCCTCGTGGCCCTGGCTTGTGATGAAGTCGTCATGCGGCCGGGGGCGGTGCTTGGCGGCGACGGTTCGGCGACGATCGATGAGCGCCGAGCGGAGGCGATCGCGGTGGCATGGCGGGCGGGCGTCGCCAAGCTACGGGAGCGACCCTGGTCACTCCCGTTGGCAACGGTCCTTCCGGGGTTCGTCGTGCAACGGGCCGAACAGCAAGGCACCGGTCGGGTCGAGTATTTTACCGCAGAGGAGCTTGCCGCCCGCAGCGACCGTGACGAGTGGCGGCTCGGCGGTGAGTTGGGGACAAGTCCCTTGGTGGTCAACGGCCAGCGGGCCGAGGAACTCGGCCTGGCCGCGTATGTGGTCGACGATTTTTCAGGGTTGCGACGAGCCTACGGCCTCGACGACGACATGGGCGTCGTCGAGCCTGGGTGGGCCGACGAGCTCCTGGCAGCCCTGGCCAGCCCGAGCCTCGCCTGGCTGTTGCTGCTGATCGGTGGCGCGGGCCTCTATATCGAACTCAAGACACCGGGCGTGGGTTTTGGCGGATTCGTGGCGATGGTCGCGTTCATCATCTACTTCTGGAGCCAATACTTGAACGGCACCGCCGGCTGGCTCGAAGTGATGCTCTTTCTGGCCGGCGTGGTCTGCGTGCTGGCGGAGATTTTCGTGCTGCCCGGTTTTGGGGTGCTGGGCTTGGGGGGCGGCCTGCTCGTGATCGCCTCCCTCGTGCTGGCCAGCCAGTCGTTCGTGCTTCCGGCGAATGCCTACCAGTTGCGGCAGATGCAGTGGTCGCTCGCGGGAATCCTCGCCGCGTTCGTGGGCGTGGCCGTGGTGGCGTCGATCATCAAGCAATGGCTGCCGTCGACGCCCGGACTTCGCATGATGCTTCTCGAGCCACCGCCTGCGGAAGTTTTTCATGACGAGGAATTGGAGATGCTCATGGGCGCGGAAGGACTCACCACGACGCGGCTGGCCATGGCAGGGAAGGCCAGGATCGCCGGCGAAGTGCGTGACGTCTCGAGTGATGGCATGCTCATCGAACCCGGTGTCTCGGTGCGGGTTGTCGAGGTCCGTGGGGGACGCCTCATCGTGCGACCGGTGACGCCCGCATGAACCCATCGCTTTGGATCGCAGCCCTCGTCGCGGTGGGCCTCGGGATGATCCTCCTCGAGGTTTTTGTGCCTTCGGGGGGGGTGCTCGGGTTGCTCGCGGTCGCAGCGCTCGGCGCGGCCGTGGTGACGGCTTTCTACGAGCTCGGCGCCCTGGCGGGCCTCGCGGTGCTGGCCGGTTTGTTTGTCGCGGTGCCGATCGTGCTCGTCCTGGCGTTTCGGTGGTTTCCGCTCACGCCGCTCGGCCGACGGGTTTTGCCACCGGCCCCGGAGCCGGACGAGGTCATTCCCGACGCCGGCGTGCGCCAGCGACTCCGCGGCCTCGTCGGCCGGTTTGGCCACACCACGAGCGAGCTTCTGCCCTGGGGCCATGTCGACGTCGATGGTCGCAGGATCGATGCGGTGAGCGAGGGGGGCCCGATTCCGGAGAACACCCGGATCGAGGTGGTGGGCGTTCAGGGGCGGGCCCTGGTCGTCCGCAGCGGCGGGGTGCCCCAGCCCGGCGCGGTTCCCGCCATCGAGCCCCTGCCGGAAAACCGGCCGGATTCGCCCCAGCCCCGGCTGTCGCCAGTCCTCGAATCGTTCGATTTCGATGCCATGCACGGGAAATCTGGCGGGCCGTCGCTTGACTCGCCCCCAACCACGAACAAGGCTTGACCGGCGCTTTCTGCGCCGACGCATCCATCCCTGAGCCTTTTTCATGAACAACGCCAACGTCCTGCCGCTCATTCTGCTCGGCGCCGCAATCCTCGTGGCGCTGGTCATCTTCGCGTTCGTCGCCAAGTACCTGCGGCTGTGGGTGCAGTCGTATGCGTCGAGCGCCGGCATCGGCCTTTTCGACATGGTTGCGATGAGCTTCAAGAAGATCAATCCAGCGGTGATCGTGCGCAGCAAGATCATGGCGGTGCAGGCCGGGCTCGGGGACTCAAGCGGCGTCACACGTCAGGCCCTCGAGGCCCACTACCTCGCCGGTGGCCGCGTGCCGCTGGTCATTCAGGCTCTCATTGCGGCCAACAAGGCCAAGATCACCGAGCTCGATTTCAAGCGGGCAGCGGCGATCGATCTCGCGGGGCGCAACGTCCGCGAGGCCGTGCAGACCTCGGTGTACCCGAAAGTGATCGACTGCCCAGGCCGGAACAGCGGCCGTGAGTCGCTCGACGCCGTGGCCAAGAACGGCATCCAGCTCAAGGTGAAGGCGCGGGTCACCGTGCGCACGAACCTCTATCAGCTCATCGGCGGTGCCACCGAAGAAACGATCATCGCCCGTGTCGGTGAAGGTATCGTGTCGGCGATCGGTTCCTCGGAGCGGCACACCGACGTGCTCGAGAACCCTGATGTCATCTCGAAGACCGTGCTCGCCCGCCGGCTCGATGCCAACACCGCGTTCGAGATCGTCTCGATCGACATCGCCGACATCGACGTCGGTGCGAACATCGGCGCGCGGCTGCAGGCCGACCAGGCCGAGGCCGACACCCGCGTGGCTCGGGCCAATGCGGAAGGTCGCAGGGCCATGGCGGTAGCCCGTGAGCAGGAAATGATCGCGGGCATCGAAGAGAGCCGGGCGAACCTCGTGGATGCCGAAGCCGAGGTCCCCAAGGCGATCGCGGAATCGCTCTCTGCCGGCCGACTCGGCATTTTGGAGTACTACCGGCTGCGCAACATGCAGGCGGATACGGAGATGCGGCGATCGATCGCGGTGGGTTCACCGGCCGTGACCGGCGCATCCGCCGCAGCTTCCTGACGCTGAGGTGTCCCATGCGAGACGCGGTCCTTGTGGCGGCCTTCCGCGGCGACCTGATCGACATCCTCGTGCCGGTCCTGTTCGTGGCGATCTGGATCATCACGCAGGTCATCAACGTGTTTCGCAACGCTGCGAAGGCGCCTCAGCAGCCAGCCAGGCCCCCGCAGAGGCGACCCGTGCCGCCACCGGCAGGCCAGGGACGTCCTCCCGAGCTCGATCGAGAAATCGAGGAGATCTTGCGTCGGACGCTCGGGGTCGAGCCAACCCGTCAACCGTCGCCCCCCGAGCCACCACGTTCACCGAAGCAGCAAAAACAAAAGCAAAAGCCGAAGAAGCAGGCAGCCCCTGTCCCTTCACGGGGATCGCGCGACGATGTCGCGAGGCATGTCGAAGAGGCGTTTGCCCACGACCTCGCCCATGAATCACCCTCGGGAACCGCAGCTCAATCGGTCGCTGCCATCGCCGCGGCCCCATCGGCCGAGCTCATCGCGTCGCTCCGCTCGCCCGAGAATCTTCGCAAGCTCATCATCGTGCGTGAGATCCTCGAAGTCCCTTCCCACCGCTGGTAGGGCACGGTAGCCCAGTCACTCCATGACTGGGTCTCCTGGCAAGGTCGTTGACCTGGTTTCGGAGAAACCGGGCTACCCATGGGAGCCAAGGTCGCCAAGCGTTGCGCCGCGTAGCTACGCGCGCCTTCCAAGGATGTCCGGCGTCACCAACCATTCAAGTTCGCCAGGCTGACCGAGGCCGTCTCCACACACGATCGACGCGATGGCTCCCTTGGCGAACCGCACGGAGGCCCCGCCTTCGCCGATGGCCTCGCCGAGCAGTCGCCCCACACACGGAGCGTGTCCCACCCAGGCCACGCGGGCAGCGTCTTGCTGCACCGTCCATTCGACGAGGGCGTGCCAGTCGGACGACGGCGCAAGGGCGTCGAGCGCGATGACGTCCGGCCGATTCAAGAGCTCCTCGGCCAGAATGTCGGCCGTTTGCCGACAGCGCACGAGCGGACTTGTGGCGATCAGGTCGATCTCGAGCCCCGCGTCGATGAGCCGGCGCACCATCCGCGCAAACCGTTTGCGGCCCTTCGGTGTAAGCCGTCGGCTGCGATCGTCGCCATCGGGCGACGCATCCTCGGCGACGGCGTGTCTCGCGATGTACAGGTGCGTGGTGAGCATGGGCATGACCGGATTGTGCTTGCGGCCATCGACCGGTTCAAGCCGGCTCGCAGACTGTGGAACGAGGCCATGGATGGCTTTTTCTGCGGACAGCTAAGCCCGTCGCCAGATGGCGTCGATGTCGAGGCCGGTTTCTTCGATGGCGGCGGCCGCGTCACGGCGCCAGCGCAGGGCATCGACGGGATAGCCGGCGGTGGGCTCGAGTCCCGCAAGGCGTGCACCCCAGAAGGCGTTGAAGGCACGCATGCACAGCTCGCGGAGGTATTTGGCGGTCATGCTGGCGAGGGCCACTGGAATTCGGGCTTCGCCACCGACGGTGAACTCGATGCGGCCGTCGGGCGGCAGCTCGTACGCACTGCAGGTGGCGGTCTCTTCAAGTGGTCGCACGAGGGGGAGATCGAATGCCCGAGACACAAGCGGTGCATACCGACGGCGGCCCCCGTGCCGGTCGCACCAGATGAGCCGTGGCTCGCTCGCGGCGGATCGTGACGCGAGTGATGCGGCGAGGTCGAGTGTGGCCTGCGAAAGGATGTCACTCTTGTTCAGGCCGGAATCCAGCATCGCGTTGAATGCCCCAGGCGGAATGATGCGGGCCCGCATGGCTTCGAGGCGAACCCCGAAGGCAGCAAGGGAATCGCCGATGACGACGGCTTGATCACGCCACGACGTCTCATGGCGGTCGCGCGGGATCGCAAGGTTTTCGAGCGCCTCGACCTCGGGCCAATCCATGGGGATCGGGGCGTCGAAGGCTCCTGCGAGGTCGGCCCAGCGCGCAGGCGGTGTTCCGCCCGGCAGAATCGCGAGCGCCACATGCACGCCCCGCTCGAGCGCGTCGAAGCCCGCGCCGGCTCGAAAAATCTTCTTGGAGTCGCCCCAGAGGCCGGGCGAGGCCGCGGTAATCGCCGTCGCGAGTTGTTCGTCGACCGAGCCCGGCTCCTCGTTCACGCGCCACGCCGTGGCCGCCACGACGAGCGGCCCGAGGTTGGGGCCGTAGCCAGCTTCGTCGGTTCCGATCACGAGCGTCATGGTGGCATGCCCCGGCCACCTCGTGGCCATTGTCGGCAGTATTCGTAGACGGCGATCGCCGTCGAGGTCGCGGCATTGAGGCTGTGGGGCATCCCCGCCATCGGGATCTCGGCGACACGATCAAGACGGGCCAGTTCGTCGTCGGTCAGGCCCGTGCGCTCGTTGCCGATGACGATCGCCGTTCGTGCCGCGAAGGAAAACGTGAAGAGCGGCTCCGAGTCGGTCGTCTGTTCGAGTCCGACGACTTCGAATCCGTCCTCGCGCAGGCGTTCGAGCACGGGGGGCAGACTGCGATGGATCTCGATCGTCACGGCCTCGGCTCCGTCACGGGCGATCTTCCCATGGATCCCGGCGGCGCCGCAGGCGATCACGCGACGGATGCCGAAGCAGCCGCAGGTGCGTACGATATGGGACAGATTGATGTGGCTTCGCATCGGTGCGCAGGCCACGACCAACTCGCGCGGTGCCGCGAGCGGCTCCGGAGGCTTGTGGCGGATGTGCTCAAAGCGTGGCATTCGGGGCGTGTCGACGGTGTGGGGGAGCGTGCTCGCGATGGTGGCGTGGGCCGGTGGATTGCCAGCGGCGGAACATGCCGTTCATGTGCGGTTGGTCGACTACGATGGGCTCATGGCCGAGGTCAAAAAGCATGAAGGCAAGGTGGTCGTCCTGGACTATTGGAGCACCTCCTGCCCGCCGTGCGTGAAGGAGTTTCCGGGGCTTGTCGCGCTGGCCGACAAGCATGGCGACAGCGTGGTCTGTCTGTCACTGGCCATCGAGTATGACGGGTTCGGAAAGCCCGAGGAGTGCCTGCCTCCGGTGCAGGCATTTCTCGAGAAGGCCGGCGCCCAGCGCGTCGTGAATTTCGTCGCTTCCGAGGAAGCCGACGCGATCTACGAAAAACTCGACCTGGCCAGCGTGCCGGCAGTCGCTGTCTGGAAGCCCGACGGCTCGCTCGCGATGCGCTACGACGACGACATGGCGGCCCGCACGCTTGGCCGGCCGTTTACCTATGCCGACATCGACGTGACCGTGAGATCGATTCTCGCCCAGCATGAGGAGGGTTCCTCGCAGCGTCGCGGCGCTCCCGCGGGGGACGGATCAGAAGCCGGCGGGCGTCAGTCTGTGCCCCGTTGAGAAAGAATGGTACAAGCTCACGGAGCCTTGAGAGACGCACGCGCCATGGAAACTCGATCGACCGATTCTGCCCTGCGCCTCGGAGATGTTCTCCAGAACCCCCGCGGGGGCTGGCGGGAGACGGTCGAGTCGATGGTCGTGGCGTTCGTGCTCGCGCTCTTGTTTCGATCGTTCGAGGCGGAGGCGTTCGTCATTCCGACCGGTTCCATGGCCAACACGCTCATGGGGCGCCATCGCGACTTGGTCTGCGAGACCTGCGGCACCTCGTTTCGCGTGGGTGCCAGCAAGGAACTCGACGACGGGAGTTGCACCCTGAATCCGCGGGCTTTCGTGCGGCAGGCCCGTTGCCCGTGCTGCGGCGTGTTCATGCGACTCACGGACGCGGCCGGGAGATACAAGCATGACTATCCGGCATTCGCGGGGGATCGGATTCTCGTCGAGAAGCTCGCGTACGACTTTTCTGAGCCGAAGCGATGGGATGTCATGGTCTTCAAGTATCCCGAAGACGCGAAGACCAACTACATCAAGCGCCTCGTCGGGCTCCCCGGGGAGACCGTGGTGATCGCGGCGGGGGATATCTGGACGAGCCGTGGCGAAGAGGAAGCCGTGATCGCGCGAAAGCCCCCCGAACGGATGCGGGCGATGCTCCAGACGGTGCACGACAGTCGGCGGGTCGCGACACCACTTCGGGAGGCGGGGTTTCCGGATGCCTGGAGCGATTGGTCTGCAGAAGGCCCGCAGCCCCGCTGGACGACCTCCGACAGTGGCCGCTCCTACTCCGTAACGGCGGATGGCCCGGCCATGCTGCGCTGGCGCCGGCTTTTGCCGGAGGCATTCGAGCCGGGCCAACGATTCGCCGGCAAGGTTGAGCCCGCCTTGGTCGGAGACTTTCAGCCCTATAACCAAGACCCTGAATACGTCGGTCTACATCGCAGTCCGATGCACGGCTGCCTGGTCGACGGGGCTCGTTGGGTGGGCGACCTCGCGATCGAATGTCGGCTCGAAAGCGAAAGTGGCACCGGGGTCGTCACCTTTGATCTCGTCAAGGCGGGCGTGCGGCATATCTGTTCGATCGACCTGGCGACGGGGTCGGCCAGGCTCGCCCGCGAAGGCGATGATCCTGTCCATGCCAGCGCGGTCACGGCGGTGCGCGGCAAGGGGCGCTGGACGATCCTTTTTGCGAACGTCGATGACGAGATTTCGCTGGCGGTAAACGGGCGACGGGTGAAGACCGAAGGAACGACGACATGGCATCGAAACCTGATCGATGCGGTCGAATCCAAACCGTCGCTTCGTGGCCACAAGCCTGGCGACACGGGGGCCTGCGACCTTGCACCCGTCGGCGTGACCGTGACCGGAGGGAGTGTGCGGGTCGCCGACATGTCGGTCCTCCGCGACATCCATTACATCGCCTCCTCCACCCTGGCGGGGTTCCATGGACGCGAGGCCGAAGAGCAGTTCCTGTCTTTTCCATTGCACGACGATCAGTTTTTTGTTCTCGGTGACAATTCGTCGGCCAGCAAAGACTGCCGCGCGTGGGGCACGCTCGATGCACCGCTCCACCACGTGGATCGCCGGCTGTTGGTCGGCCGGGCGCTGGTCGTCTGGTGGCCACATGCCGTTCCGACCCCGTGGAATGTGAAAGTGGGCGAACGGTGTGGCTGGGAACTGCGGTTGCCCTTCCTGCCGAACTTCGCGAGGATGCGGTTCGTGCGTTGAATTGAGCCGCGGAAAAAGCCATCCATGGCCTTTTTCCGCTTGGTGGGCCGTGGCAAAGCCGAGGTTTGCCACGGCCGACAACCGCCGCTTCCAGCGGCGGTAAGCGCGAGGTGTATGGATGTCGCTCTTGTCGGTCACCGGTCTCGTGAAGAACTACGGCCGCCGCCGGGTGGTGGACGGCGTCGATTTTCACGTCGAGACCGGTGAGATCGTCGGTCTGCTCGGACCGAACGGGGCTGGAAAGACGACCAGCTTCCGGATGACCTGCGGCATGGTGATCCCCGACGCCGGGCACGTGCTCCTGGACGACGCCGAGGTGACCGATTGGCCGATGTACAAGCGGGCCCGTGACGGTGGCATGGGCTACCTCGCCCAGGAGCAGAGCGTCTTCCGCAAGCTCACGGTCGAGCAGAATCTGCTCGCGATCATGGAACTCATCGGCATGGCGCCGAAGGAGCGTCGTCGCCGGTGCGAGGAACTGCTCGAGCAGTTCGACATCGGTCGCATCCGAAAATCAAAGGCCCACTACATCTCGGGTGGCGAGAAGCGCAGGCTCGAGATCGCCCGCTGCCTCGTCACCGAGCCTCGGATCATTCTCTTGGACGAGCCGTTTACCGGCATCGACCCGGTGACGATCCATTCGATCCAAAAGATCATCCAGGGGCTCCGCGACGACGGCATCTCGATCCTCATCACCGACCACCGCGAACGGGAAACCCTCGCGATCACCGACCGCAGCTACGTCATCCGCGCCGGCAAGGTGCTCTGTCACGGCTCGGCCGAAGAAGTGCTGAACCACCCCGACGCCAAGAAGTACTACTTCGGCGAAAGCCACGGCGTCACGGCCGCGTAGCTCGGGGTGGCCCGTGTCATGTCGCCGGACGTTCGCTGCGGCCATCCATGGCCTTCGCTCACTCGGGGGAGCCTGGCGCTTCGCCCTCCGGGCTGCGCTGGTCTCCCACGCCCGCTCCATGACACGGGCCACCCCGAGCAGGTTAGCCCAGCTACCCGACCTGAAGCGGCATCGCATCGACGTTGTCGTCGAGCGTGTCGGACGTGCGGGGCAGATCCGAGTCATAGCGGACAAGCTCGATTCTGCCGTCGAAATGCTCGACGAGCGCCGTGCAGTGTTCCACCCAGTCGCCGCAGTTGTAGTAGGCGATGCCGTCGATCGTGCGGATGGCTGGCACGTGGATGTGGCCGCAGATGACGCCGCTGCAGTCGTGCTTGCGGGTGTAGCGGGCAACAAAGTGCTCGAAGTCGTTGATGAAGTTGACGGCTGATTTCACCTTCGACTTGAGCATGGAGCTGAACGACCAGGAAGGGTAGCCGAGGGCCCGGCGGGCGGTGTTCATCCAGGCGTTCATGTGGAGCGCGGCCGTGTAGGCGCGGTCGCCGAGCTTGTAGACCCAGGCGGCGTGTTTCGTCAGGTGGTCGAAGACATCGCCGTGGATGACCAGGAGCCGCTCGCCCGACGGTGTGTCGTGGATGAACTGGTCGGCGAGCTCCATGTGGCCGAAGGTATGGGGGGCAAAGGGGCGCAAAAACTCGTCGTGATTGCCGGTGGCGTAGAAGACCTTCGTGCCGCGTTTGAGCATGCCGAGGATACGGCGCACGACGAAACTCGCCGTGTCGGTCCAGACGAGGTTCCGCTTCATCTTCCAGCCGTCGATGATGTCGCCGACGAGGTAGAGACGATCAGGCTCGAAGTGCCCCAGAAACTCGAACAGCTCGGCGGCCCGTGAGAAGCCGCAGCCCAGGTGGACGTCCGACACGAACAGCGAACGGACTCGCATCGCGGCAGCTCCCTTGACGCCGTGGAGCGGCGAAGGGCTGCTCCATGACTTTGGAGGCTATCGTGGGAGCGCCGCGGACGGCACCCCGAATGCCGTGAGAATTGCGTGAGACACACCGGGCAGTGTGAGGATCGTGTCAGCTACCCTTGAGCGACAGCGCCTTCACGGTGAGCACGGCACCCAGGCTCATCATCGCCAGGCCGAGCCAGCGCGGCGGCTCGACAACTTTGCGCATGGGCGACGCCTGCCAGGCGGTGGCGGCGGGGCCCCCACCCATCCGGGCGGCCACGAACTGGCTCGATCGCTCGTTCAGCGTGAACGACGACACAACGCGGAACTGCACGCCCAAGAGGAAGAGCAGCAGACCGGCCAGCAGGATGCGTTGGCGATTGAGAACCATCATGCACTCCAGGACGGTCGGAACATCCGTCCTCGTGTCTTCGAAATCGATCGCCCGGGGCTGCAGACTAGAGTGGGATCGCTCAAGGTCCGGTTCTCCCGGGTGTGCCAGGCATGCGGAATCCTCAGACGAACAGCGAGAGGCCTGGGAATCCGGGGGATCTGCGGAACCCACGGGCGACTGTTCCGAAAATTCCTGTGGAATCGACTCTCTCGATGACGATGACCATTCCGGTTGTGTGCTTTGATCCGTGTCAGAGTCCCCGATGAGAGTTGTCCCCGTGATGGCCACCCTGCATTCCCTGACCGTGCGGATGCTCGTGATGCTGGCAATCGTGGGTGCCGGCGTCGGAAGCCGCGCGGCCGATTTGGCACCAGAGCCTCCCGAATTCGGCGCCATCAAGCAGGTGGCGTATGAAGGGGAGATTGTCCTCGAGCCTCAGCCCCCCGTCGCCGAGCCGATCCCGGCTCCCTCGTCGAGTGCCCCGGTCATGCCTCCCAGGAGCGTGGTTCAGGGTGCCCCCGGGATGCCCCCCGCCAGCATCGTGGAATCGGTGTCTGCTCCGCTCGACGGCGTGTTCATCGACGAAGGCTTTGAGGAGATGCCCTTCGAGGCTTCGTCGGGTCGATGGTTTTCGAGCGGTGGCTGGTACGCCGGTGGCGAGAGTCTCTGGATGGGCCGGAGCATCAACAACCGCCAGGTGATTGCTGAGGAAGATGTCTCGGGAATCGGTGAGGGCGTCTACACGTACACGACCTTCGCGCAACCGTTCAATGTGGCTCCTGGTGCTCGGGCCACGATCGGCAAGTCACTCGGTCGTGATTACCTCGACCGCGATCGGTCCATCGAGTTTGTCTACTACGGCGGTATGACGTACGAAGACGTTTCGAGTTGGAACAATGTGAGCGGCAATGGCCTTGTCACGCCGCTGAACCCCACTGCCCCGGGTTTCAACGTTGCAAACACGTACGTCACCACATTCAACTCAGACTTCAACAGCTACGAGTGGAACTATAAGCTGCGTCGTCGCCTTGGCCGTGACAAGGTCGTCATGTCGCCGGATGGAAGCTGGACCAAGCACGCCGAGCGCGGTTGGCTTCCCGCGATCATCATTGGCCCACGCTTGGCCAACGTGAACGAAGACTTTTCGTTGACAAGCTCCCGAACAGGCGTGCCCTCAGACGAATTCAGCGGCCGCTACTTGATCCATACATCGAACTGGCTCCTCGGCCTCAACCTCGGTGGCGAGCTTCTCAGCCAAAACGAGTTCTACTACTGGGGTCTTCGGGGCCGTGCTGCCCCGGCGCTCACGTTCGCCGACACGACGCAATACGCAGCCGGTATCAACACGACCGGAACTGGCCCAGGCGGAACGCTCAGCTTCTCCGATGCCGAGACCAAGACGGTTGCGGGATTCATCGGCGACCTCACGCTCTTCGCCGGATGGAACATCACGCCCAACTTTGCTTTTCAGGTGGGCTACGATTTCCTCTGGGTCGCCGGCATGGCCACGGCCACGCGTCAGTTCAATCTCGACGACCGCGACAACGACGCGATCGATGTCGGTGGCCAGACCTTCTACAACGGCCTGTCGTTCGGCTTCAACGGAAGCTGGTAAGGTCTCTCATTCCGCACGGATGGCGACGGCGGCTGCCTGACCGGTCGAGCAGAGGTTGACCTTCACCGCGGTGGCCGGACGGCCCGCCAGCGGTTCACCGTGGACCACGTTCACGGGGCACTCCGGATCGGGCACATGGTAGTTGAGCGTGGGGGGCACGAGCCCGCGCTCGAGTCCGAGAATGCTGGCGGCCAATTCGACCGCGCCGCCACCTGCCCCCATGTGCCCAAAAAAGCTCTTGGGAGCGGTCACCGGAACGTCCCCCAGCTCGGCGGCGATGGCCTGGGCCTCCGCGCGATCCATGTCGACCGTGCTCACGCCGTGGGCATTCACATGGCCCACGTCACCCGGCGCGAGGCCGGCTGCCTCGCACACGGCTCGAATCGCCTTCCGGAGGGATGAGCCCGTGAGCCCGTCACGGCGTGCTCGTGGCTCGCACCGCGCCGCGGTCGCTGCGAGCACGCCGCGGATCGTGGCCCCGCGCCGCTCGGCGTGCTCACGTGCTTCGAGAACGATCACGCCAGCGCCCTCACCGTTGACCATGCCATCGCGATCTCGATCAAAGGGACGGCAGGCCGCGCGGAAGTCATCGGCCCGGTGCGACAAAAGCGAATCGCCACGAGCCACGAGAGCCGTGGGATGGAGCCGGCAACCGGTTCCGCCGGCGAGCATGACGTCGGCCCAGCCGCGGCCGATGACGCTCGCCGCCTCGGCGACTGCAAGGAGCCCCGACACGTCGCCCAGCACGATCGAATTGTTGGGGCCGCGGGCGTCGTGGGCGATCGCGACGTGTGAGGCCGTCATGTTGGGGAGGTGCTTGAGGAGCCAGAGGGGATGAACCTCCTCATGGATCGCCTCCGACCAGAGGTGGAAATCGAACTGACCATCTCGCAGGGAGCGCCGGTAGGTCTGTTCAAGATCTTCGAGATCGGCGTAGATCATGTCGTTGCCGAACACGACGCCGAACCGTTCGGGCTCCAGAGTGCCTTCGGCGATGCCGGCTTCAGCCAACGCCAGGTCCGCAGCCGCGAACCCGATCTGGATCTCGCGGCTCATGACCTTCAGGCTCTTGCGCGGCCGGACGTATTGCTTCGGGTCAAAGTCGGGGATCTGCCCACCGAATCGAACCCGTAGCGAGCTGGCGTCGAAGAGATCGACCGGTCGGATGCCACTCTCACCGGCCGCGAGTGATCGCCAAAAAGCGTCACAGCCAATTCCAATCGGGCTGACGACGCCGACACCGGTGATCACGATCTCGCGCGGATGGCTCATACACCCCAGACACTAATCGAGGGGAGCCTGCTGCCGGAAGTGGATGTGTGGCAGGTCGCGAAAAAAGCCACGTGTGCCGGCGCGGCCGGAAGGAGGTTGCAACGATTCACGCGATGATGTCGGTCACGACGCTCCCCTGGACGTCCGTGAGGCGGAAGTCACGGCCCGCATGCCGAAACGTCAGCCGCTCGTGGTCGAGTCCCAGAAGCCAGAGCATCGTCGCCTGAAGGTCATGGACGTGAACGGGTTTTTCGACGGCCTTGAAACCGAACTCGTCGGTGGCCCCGTGCACATGGCCACCCTTCACCCCGCCACCGGCGAGCCACACGGAAAAACCGTGGTGGTTGTGGTCGCGGCCGCTGGCAAACTTCACGCCCGCATCGTTCGGCATCTCGACGGTCGGCGTGCGGCCAAACTCTCCCCCCCACAGGACGAGTGTCGTGTCCAGCAGGCCGAGGCCGACGAGATCGTCGAGCAGAGCACCGATGGCGCGGTCACATTCGCGGGCGAGGCGACGGTGGTTCTTCTCGATCTGGTCGTGACTGTCCCACGGCTGTCCCTTGCCATGCCAGACCTGCACATACCGCACGCCGCGCTCGACGAGCCGCCTGGCGATGAGCATCTGTCGCCCCTGCACGTCGTCGCCATACCGTTCGAGAACGTGCTTCGGCTCACGGGAAACGTCAAAGGCCTCGGCCGCCTCGTCCTGCATCCGCCAGGCCAGCTCCAGCGCGCCGAGCCGCGCCTCGAGCGCGGGGTCATGCTGACGGTCTTCGAGGTGCCGGCGATCGAGTCGAGCAGTCAGGTCGAACTGCCTCGCCTGCGCGGCGCGATCGAGCACGGGATGCCGCACATACTCGACGAGCTCTTCCGACTTCCGCTTCTGCGTGTCTATGTAGGTTCCTTGAAAAGCTCCCGGCAGGAAGGCACTCCGCCAGTTCTCCGTGCCCTTGATGGGGTAGCCGCCAGGGCACATCGCCACAAACCCCGGCAGATTCTGGTTTTCGGTGCCGAGGCCGTAGGTCACCCAGGCGCCGGCGCTCGGTCGCACCAGGCGCCCGTCTCCACAGTTCATGAGCATCAGCGACGGCTCATGATTTGGAACGTCGGCCTGCATCGAGCGCACGACGCAGAGGCGGTCGGCATGCTTGGCCACCGACGGAAAGAGCTCGCTGACCTCGAGACCGCTTTCGCCATGGCGCTTGAACGTGAATGGTGAGGGGAGGGCGGCTCCGGTGCGGCGCTCGGTCTTGAGGGCGCCGGGGATCGGGCGGCCGGCGTAGGTGGCGAGGGCCGGTTTCGGATCGAACGTGTCGAGGTGGCTCGGGCCTCCGTTGGCAAAGAGGTGGATGACGGAGCGGGCACGCGGTGGGAAATGGGGCTGCCGCCGCGCGAGTGTCGTGGGCACGGTCCCTGGCAACGGCAGGTCCGCTTCCTCGGCCAGGAGGCTCGCGGCACCGAGCCAGCCCAGCCCCATGCCACTCGTGCGGAGCAGCGTGCGACGAGAGAGATGCGCCGGTGGCGTCATGCGAATCCTCAGTCGAGAAACTCGAACTCGGCACTCGCCAGGACTGCTTGGGCGAGTTGTTCACGAGGTCCAAAATCCTTGGGACGGGCGACCGTACCCTGCGGAACATCGGCAAGCCAGTCGGTGGCCATGCGAACCTCGTCCGCGGAAGGATTCCGCGCCAGGGCTCGACGCCATAGCGCCCGCGCGAACGCATCGTCGTCGCTCACAGCGATCCTCGCCGAGAGCCGTCGGGCGGCTTCGACCACGAGCGGCGCGTTGAGCGCCGCAAGCCCCTGCTGGGGCACGATCGTGCGGGTGCGAACATGGACCGCGGTGTCGGGGTTGGCAATGTCGAAAGTTCGCATGATGCCGGGCACGTCCTGCCGATCGAGACGAGCGTAGAGCGACCGCGCATGGAGTGAGGTCGTGGCCAGCGGATCGACGCCGGGGCCGCCAGGGTGGTTCGTGTCGAGTGTTCCGGCGGCCACGAGAAGACTGTCGCGCCAAGACTCCCAATCGAGTCGTCGCCTGTGGGCACGGGCGAAAAGCTTGTTGTCCGGATCGGCGGCAACAAGCTCCTTTCGCATGGCGCTTGACTGCCGCCAGGCCCGGCTCAGGACAATCTCGCGATGCAGCCACCGGAGGCTCCATCGACCTTCGTGAATGAATCTGCTGGCGAGGTCATCAAGCAATTCGGGATGGCTTGGAGGATCTCCCCGAAGGCCGAGATCGCCCGGAGTCTCCAGGAGTCCGCGACCGAAGTGATGCCGCCAGGTCCAGTCGACGATGAGCCTGGCCACCAATGGGTTCGTGGGCGAGGCGATGGCCCGTGCGAGATCGAGCCGGCCGCTGGTCGTGCGATTGACGGCCGTACCGCCAAGCACCGTCGGCAGGCGTCGCGGGACGACATCCCCCGGCTGACCAGGCTGGCCGTGGTGCAGGATTCGGCTATCGCGCACCTCTGACTTGTCCCGGAGCACCATCGCCCGCGGTGGGCCGCCAGGAGCCGTCGCCTGATGGTCGATGATGGCTCGTTTTCGTTTCCGGTGTTCTGTCGTCTCCTTCCGAGTAGCCACGCGCATCGCCTCATGAGGAAGCACGACGAGCGGAGCCCCGGCAACTGTAAACGCCTCACGAATGGCAGCGAGCTCTGGTGAATCGGCAGGTGTGCCGGCAGCCGCGTGGGCGCGCTGGATCAGGGTTCCGTACGCGCCGGCGAGCGCTCGGAGCGTCGGCGGCTGTTTCGCGACCAGCTCGTCGCGGACCAGCTTGTTCATCGAAAGAGTCGTCGTCGCAGCGAGATTCTTGCTGACGCTTTCCTTCCACTCGGCGAAAGCCGCGTCAGGGAGATGGCGAGCCATGACCCACGGGCCGAGCACAGGATGATCGGCCGTCGTCTTGTCGAGCTTGCGGAGGAGCCGATCGATGAGCAGTTGCTCGAGCTCGTAGCCATCGGCCAGCCGTGGGGAGCGGCCATCCGGGCGGGGAAGGGGCCGCGCCGTTTCCAGAAGGTAATCAGCAGCGTGGGCAATCGCTTCGCGCGTCGCCCGTGCATGCACGGATCGCTCATGGGCCGCGACCCCGGCTTCGAGCTTGGCCATGGTCGACGCAAAAGCCTCGGCCTCAGGGCCAGGTGGTGGCGGGCCGATCACCGGCAGCTCGTCGGGCACCTCACAGCTCGCGAAGACGCCGTGCAGGGCGTAGTAGTCGGCCATGGTCACGAGCTCATACTTGTGATCGTGGCAACGGGCGCACGCGACCGAGAGCCCCATGAGGCCACGGGTCACGAGATCGATACGATCATCGATGATGTCATGTTGATTGCCAGTGAACGTGCGGCCCACCGTGAGAAAGCCGAGGGCGGCCAGGTCAGCCGCAGCAACGGGAGGTTCGACGAGATCAGCAGCCAGTTGGAGCGTCACGAACCGGTCGTAGGGGAGGTCGTCGTGGAGCGCGTTCGTCACCCAGTCGCGATACGTCCACGCGAACGGGTAGGTGCTCGCCTGGCCATCGATTGCATAGCCCACGGTGTCGGCATACCGGGCGAGGTCGAGCCATTTGCGGGCCCAGTGCTCGGCATGCTCGCGCGAGACGAGAAGCTTGTCGACGAGTGCTTCGTAGGCCTCGTCGGAAGGATCTCGGCAAAAGGCGTCGACTGCCTCGGCCGACGGCGGCAGACCGGTTAAATCGTAGAAAAGACGACGGACGACGTGCTGGGGCGTGGCCTCCGGCGATGGCGTGAGCCCCGCCATTGCGATGCCGTGAGCCAAGAATCGGTCGATGCGCGAGTGGGTCCACGCGGCGACGGTGTCGGGG
This sequence comes from uncultured Candidatus Kuenenia sp., assembly GCA_964498325.1. Taxonomy (GTDB): domain Bacteria; phylum Planctomycetota; class Planctomycetia; order Pirellulales; family UBA1268; genus QWPN01. The sequence continues at coordinate 166,400 of CAZCHF010000001.1, read as the reverse complement.
CCAAGTGACGCCGGCACCTCGGGAGGCGTTTGCGATGTCGGGAGCCGGAACGCCCAATGGGTGCCGAGAATGGCCTGGGCATCGCGGTCTGAAAACTCGTCATGCTCGAAAGCCGCGGTGAGCGTGACGAACCCTGTCAGGAGGGTTGCCAAGGCGATGGAATGGCCGAGGCGACACTTTGGCGGAAGGTGCATACGGAGGCCGGACGGCGGCATGGGGAAACCCACCAGCCCCCGAATTATAGCCTGGGGCTCCTGGCCTCCTGGTCAGCCGATGTCGTCGTCGCCGGCGGCCGCCAGGGCATCGGCGTAGGGGTCGGTCACACAGACCATCTCGTCACAAAACCCCAGGTCTTCGTCTTCGTCACAAACCATGGAGAGGAGGGCGTTTTTCTCGCTTTCGGAGATTTCCGCCTGCCGGAAGCTCCGGACGATTTCGTGGGACGGGTCGTCGACCGGATCGATGATCGTGACGTTCAGTCTGCCCGTCATCACCTCGCGGCGGCGGCTCGTGAATCGATCGCAGAGGGACAAGAGGTCGTCGCGGGTCATGGTCACTTCCTCCGTGGCCAAGTGGCTTCAGGGCGTGGCTCCTCGGAACGCAGCCGATTCTACGGGTGCGGTCCAGCCCGTCCCCGTGAGAATCCTGTACGAGTCTCATGAGGAAATGGTTGGGACGACCGGGCTCGGGGGCGATCATCCCGGACCGAGAAACGCGTTGACAGAGGCGACGAAGGCTTCGGGGGCATCGGCATGAATCCAATGGCCCGCCTGTTCGATCACGTCGATCGTGGCCGCCGGAAAGAGTCGCATGATCTCCGCGTGATGCCGCGGTTGGAGATAGGCAGACTTGCCGCCGGCGATGAAGAGTGTCGGCTTCTGGAAGGATGTGCCTGGTGGGACGACCGGGAAACCGAGGATGGTTTCGAAGTGGTTCTCGATGGCGGCCAGGTTGACCGTCCAGGCGAGACCGTCAGTTGTGGGGATCACGTTGAGCGTGAGGAATCCACGAACCGCAGGGTCAGGAATGGCTGCGGCGAGGGCCTCCTTGATCTCGAGCCGGCTGGTGAATGACTCGAGCGGCAGGGCTCGCATCGCCCGCACGAACTCGATCGGCGTGGCCGTAGAACGTGTCGGTGCGATGTCGACGATGATCAGACGATCGACGAGCTCGGGGTGCGATAGGGCCAGCACCATCGCGACCTTGCCCCCCATGCTGTGGCCGAGGACCGCGGCATGGCCGCCGGCGTGTCGATCGATCGCGCGGGCAACATCGTCGGCCATCGCCGGGTAGTCACAGCCATCGCTCCAGGGGCTTTCGCCGTGGTTGCGCAGATCGACCGTGATCACACGGCGGCCAATGGCCATTCGATGGGCGACCGTTGCCCAGTTTCGTTTGGAACCGAAGAGACCGTGCAGGACGATCAGCGGTGGCCCTTCACCGTATTTGCTGATGGAGAGATCCAGTGTCAATGGCGGGCCGCGCCTCATAGATCGATGTCGATTCCCTGAAAACCTTGGATGGGAGCCGCCTCGGGCTTATGGACCTTCACGAGCGCCTGGCCGGCGCGGGCCTGGAGCGCCTTGGCGACCGGATACTCACGAAAATCCTTCCCATCGGGGCCACCCCGAAGCGCGGTCACCTCGAGATACTCCATGACGTCCCGAAGTGCCTGGGCCACGATCGCGGCATCGGCTGGCGGCAGATTTTTCATCGCTTCGGCATTCGTGACGACACTCTCTGCGGCAGGCTTGAACCCCTTGCGAAGCTCGGTCACCAAGAGCGGCATGGCACGGGGTGACCCCATGCGGCCCAAGAACGTCACGAGGCGGACGTCGCTTGCGAGTTGCAGGATGCCACCTGCGAACGCGATTCGCTGATCGTCCGTACGATCACCAAAGCCCTTCGGACCGAGCACCATCCGCCGAACACTCTCGGCGGCGACGATCGGCGCCTTGGCCTTGTCGGACTTGGCAAGCCTGAGCAGCACGGCATCAGCCTCGATCGCGGGAGAATAGGAAAGGGCATTGACGACCACGCGGAAATCCGCCGCGACCTTGGTGGCCCCGGCCTTCTCGAGGACAGCGAGGCTCGGCGCATCACCGATCTGGCCGAGCAGCCACAAGACCGATTCTCGTCTGGTGCCCTCGGTCTGCGGCAGTCCTGCAATGAGCGCGTCGCGAATCTGGGACGCGAGCGACGGAGACGCACGGAGGGCCAGGATCGCCTTTTCGCAACCGCGCAGATCGTCGGGCGCCGACGCCGTCTTGAAGTGTGCAAGGACGGGTTCGAGCGATGCGTCGCCTCCGATGGCCACGACGGCCTCGGCAGCCGCGCCGCGCACGGCTGGGCTGGCGTCCTCAAGCGCCGACGTTGCGACAACCAGGCCGGCCTTGCTCTGACTTGCCCCGAGCGCGTGCAAGATCCCGACTCGGATATCATCGTCCTTTGCCGCAACGAATCGCGAAACGAGCGCCTTGCCACCATCCTTGCTGGCAAGCTCAGCCGCTTTGGCCCTGGCATGATCTCGCACCCGCCAGTCGTTCCGGCCGAAGAGCGGCAGAAGGTCATCGAGTGCCTCGTTGCCGATCGTCTGCACGAGATAGTCCATGGCTGCCAGACATTCAAACGTCGTGCGGTGGGAATCGTCGGCAAGCGTTGCGCGGCACAGAGCGAGCTTGGCATCCGCGCTGCCGGCAGCCTCGAGCTTTGCCGTGAACACGCGCCGAACCTCCTCTTCGATGCTCGGCTTCGGCGAGACAGGCGGTGCCGCGGCGATCAACGAAAGGAAGCTGAACAAGGGCACTTCGATTTTCAGCGTGCCATGCGTTTCCGTGACGGTCGCGACCGGATTGTCGATGAGCACGGTGTGGAATGCCGGCATGAAGTCCCGGAACACTCCCGGATGCTTTTTGACGAGCATGGGATCGAGAATCGAATACCTCATGGTCACATACGGGCGCACATGCCGCGGGAGGGCGGCCTGCCGCCTGAGCAAGTACAAGGCGCCATCAAAGCCTTCGCGAAAATCGTGCCGTTGGAGGATTGCGCGAGCCGGCTTCACACGGCCGGCGAACATCGTGTCATTGACCTGTTCCTCTTCGGCGATGAATACCAGAGGGCTGGCCAGCCGCACGACCGTGTCCCTGTCCCAGACGTTGATCCGTGAGGCCAGGAACCCTCTGCCACCGACCGGGTCGAGCGTCAGGAGGCCGTCGATGGCGTCGCGGACGAGCCGCTCGTCAAAGCCGGCCTTGAACGGCGACTTGGCCAGTGGCGTGTCGCCGGCGAACAGCGACAGCTGGATGTCGTTGCGGACGCTGTTTGGAGCCATCGCTTTGGGATCCGCGGCGGCGGCCGCAAGGAGCGCCTCTTGCGTGTCGGTCTTCATCGCCGCGACCTCGACGACGCCCACGGCCGTCTTGCGAACGAAGTCGTGCGAGTCATTGAGCCTCTTCGTGATCGTCGAGAGGTTCGCCAAGACGGTGTCAGGCCCGCAGAAATGGAGACCCCGCAGGCCGCCATCCCGCAGTCGCGGATTGTCGCTTTCAAGAAGCGCGAGAAGCCGCGGCGCAATCTCCTTCTCGCCTCCCTTGAATCGCTTGCCCAACTCTGCCGCCACAAAGCGCCGGGTCTTCGGCATGAATATGTCAAGCAGGTCGAAGAGTTCGTCAGTCGACCTCTGAGGCCACGGCGTGCCCACCTTCGCGTCGAGCACGGGGTCGTTGAATTGACCCTGGGCGCTTGCCATCAGGTGCTTGAATTCCCGGTCATTGAGCCAGAGGCTCTTGTCCGGGTCCTTGCCGGTGATGAGCGTCTGCCGCAGGGCAACCGCCTGATGGAGCACCTCCGTCGCGGTTGGGTCGCGGAGGGTTCTGTGTTTAATAGAAGGCGAGTGGTACACGAAGCTGCCGTCATGGCGACGGCAGAGCGTTCGGCGCCACCGCATGTTGCGCTCGGCGGCGATCCTCGCCTCGTCGCCGACGAGGCTCGCAGCCCAACAGGACCAGTTGGTATGCCAATCGTGGCCATGGCAGCCGCGGGCAGTGAACGACGCGTGGGCAGACATCGTTGCGAAGTATTTTGCCGCATACGTATCGCCGATGAGCTTCATCGCAAAGGCAGTGCCCGCGTTTTTTCCATTGCTGTCGTCGGTATCGGCGGCGGGATGGTCGCCATACCCGATGGCTCCCTGGTCGACGAAAGAGCTGTAGAATCGGTGCGAACGTGCGATCGCCGCATCAATTTCAGGGTGCTCGATGCCATGCTTCTTGGCGAGGGCCAGGAGGAAGAAGCAGTGGACTCCCGCGCAATTCAACCCGCCGTATCCTGGATTGGATCCGTGAAGTTTACCGCCGTTAAACATCGGCCAGGCGAAGGTGTGGCCCCACGTGCCGCCGCCGCTCTGGCCCATGGCGGTCTTCACGGCCCATTCCTTCAAGGCCGGAAGCACGTACTCGTCTCCCGTGCAGTCGTAGTAGATCGCGCAGGGAAGTCCCACGAACCCGACGGTCCAAGTAAGCTTCCCGCCTGGAGGCTTCATCATGTCGATCGAGCCGGCAAATTCTGGCTGCCACTGTTTGCAGTGGGGGCTCCGCACCCAGTCATGCACGAGCTTGCGGTGCTCGGGTTTGCCTGACGCCAAAAGGGCCAGCGCCTCGGTCGTCCCGCCGCGACCCGAGTTCGGAACCTTGGGGTCTTTGGTGAATTTCTTTTCCAGCACCTTCCAGGCGTCTTCGAGAATCGCCATCGTCTTCGGGCAGTCGAAGGGCGCGGTATCGGCGTACGCAGGAAACGTTCTGAGCTTCAGTTCCACATCGAGCGTGAAGCCGTCGATTGGAAACTCGTCGAATTTCTGGCGGGCCGTTTCGGCCTTCTTCTCCTCCACGGCCTTCCAGTCATAGAGCGCATCGCCGTCTTCGGCCGACTTAAACACCTCTTCGAGGTTCACGCGGTCGGTGTCGAGCGTCGCGTTCCGCTTGGGATAGTTGCGGTCGCGCCAGACCGAGAGTGCGAGCTTCCCGCCGTTCTCTTCCTTTTCAGCTTCGATGATCGCGTTGCCGAAGAGGACGCCGAGGTGGCCACCTGCCTTGAAAGGCGTCCCGTTCAAGCCCAACAGGACGTCGCCTGGAAGGATCTTGCCTACGGCCGGTGAGCCCGGCAGAACGGTCTGAACCAGGAATTGATCACCTCCAAAACCACCGGCCCAGACGCCGACCATACCGGTCGGCCCGAGGCTCCATACCTGCATCTCGGCGGAAACGGGCGCCCCCTTCGTGAAGTCGGGTAGTTCGTCGGGACGGGTGGGCTTCTCCGTCTCGTCGACTGCTCCAGCCACCGCGGCCTTCTGCTCTTCGGTGACTTCTCGCTCGTCGTCGGCCAGCGCCGTGGTCGTGGTGGCCATGACCATGGCCGTGACGACGGCAAGTCCCAGAAAGTGGCCGATTCTGATGATCATCATGCTGCGTTCTCCGCCTTCGTTGAGGTGGTTGTCGGCTCAGGCTGCCGAGAGAGAAACACCGAAAAACCCGCGTGCTTTCCGCGCCACGCCAGAGCCTGGATCAGTTTTTTCCATGCTTCGACAAAGGCCGGAACTTTGTCGCGAGGCACGGCGCCGGCAAGGTCCCAAACGACATGCACCGTCTGCCGCGCCTGTGCCCGCGTCCCTCTCCGCTCTTCCAGGAAGATACAGAATTCCTTCACGAGACGCTCGGCCCGGGCGGGGTCGGCGATGATGAACGAACATCGTCCGAACCAAACCGCCTCAAACACGAAGCGGTTGCTGCACCGCTCCCCCTTTGGGCCGACTCGCAAGACCTGCACCGGATGCCTTTGTTTTTCAAACGTTGCGAGCGCGGCCTCCGCTCGGTCGGCCGCGTCAGCCGTGCCCGCAAGGTAGACGAACGAATCGCCACGGCGGAGAAACCACGCGAGTTCCTCGGGCATGGAGCGGCGCGGCGGCTCCGGTCGGATCGTGAGCGGGGCAAGAGGCCTCATGGCATTGACGAGGGTGCTCGGTACTCGCAGCGGCGAGTAGGCCCGCGCGTAGTCGTTCGCAGCACGGAGCCAGTCGTACCCCAGGATGGCCATCGCAGCGACCACCAAGAATCTCGTCCACCAGAGGTTCCAGCGGTCGACGCGGTGGGCGGTCGAGTAGGCGGCTTCGGAGACGACGATCGCTGGACGCTTCGATTCCTCCGTGGTCGACCCGGACGCCATGCCGGCTGGGTTCTTGTCGCCATCGAGCTCGGCTTCGAGGCTGTCGTCGGGCGTGCCTCCCTCGCCACGGGTTTTCTTTTTCTTCTTCCATTCAGGCGTCGCCGCCGACTCTTCCGCCTCGATCTGCTCGAGGTACTTGAGATCGCCATCGTCGAGCCCGGCCTTGTCGAGCGAGTCGTCCTTGGCATCCTCAGCGAAGCGGATGTCGGCCGCCGCCTGCTCACGGGTGGCATCGATCGCGGCGAGCTTCCGCTTGTGGAGTTCCTCGGCCGCTGCCTTCGCCGCCGCCTCCACGGCCGAGCGGTCGGGTTCGAGTGCATTCACATGGAAGGTGGAGTTGATCTGGCCACAGAGAGCGGCGATCCCCGCGATGCCCACGGCCGTCACCAACAGCCGTGGGTTTCCCTTGCGCAGCCGGCCGATCACCCAGAGCACGGGCACCACGAACGACACCACGACCCCGAGGTATCCGACCGCGCCAAAGGAGTTCCAATCCCACTGCATCGTCATTTCCCCGCCTTGGCCACGGCGTCGTTCCAGCGGTCGAAGGCATACCGCACGAGGTTGATGCCAAGATGCATGGCGCTGGCCCGCATCTCGGGAGACACATCGGTGTAGCCCGGCGACTTCCAGGCATCGTTCATGTCGCCCGGGTGATAGAAGACCACCCACTGTCCCTCGTGCTTGATCCCGAGGGCACGCCTGCCGCCGTGGTGCCAAAAGGCCGGCGCGCCATCGGGAAACATGAACGGGAGCCGGTAGAGCTCATCGTCGTCGGCGATGTCGACCAGGGGCTTGTCCGGAAAAACCTTATGGATGAAGTGCCGGAACGACTGGTCGAAGGCGAGGCTGCCGGCGTCGGCGATGAGAAGACCGCCGCCAAGGCAATACTCACGCAGGATCTTGTCGTCCGACGGCGTCGTGCGGCCCATGGCACCGTTGCCGGTGAGGTACACGAACGGCGGAAACCCGTCGCGGGGATACTTTCGAAGGAGTGCGATCGAGTGGCTCTCGCCGCTGCGGGCGATCTTTTTGAAGCCGGTGGCCTGGGCGAACTCGCGAAGGAAGTTGATGTCGGCCCCGGTTTCGTCCATGCCGTCGTCCCAGCCGGACCCGCCGTGATCGAGCCGGATGAACCGGATCTTGTAATCCTCCATGCCCTCGGGCCAACCCCCTTCGGTGCCTCCTCCCTTGCCGAGGTTGCCGGTCGCGCCGCTGGTCGCGGCCACCTCGTACTTGTGTTCGGTCATCTCCTTCATCTCTTCATCCGCCTCGGTGTGGTCGAGGTCGGGCTTCTCGAAGACGATGGCCGAGTTCGGATTGACAGTGATCGATTTCTTTTTCTTTTTCTTCTTCGGCTTGACCATCTTCACGATGGCGACCACCGGGTTGCCGCTCCCTTTCGGCACGCGGTAGGGCTCCACGCAGCCGTCCATCTGCATGAGCCAGGGAATCACGACGATTACGAGCAGATGCGTGAGTCCACTGGCATAGAGACTCTTGCGGTGCCGCGGATCGCGGCCACCGGTGCGAAGATTCTCGAGCGTCTCGTCACCACGAAGCGGCTCCCCCTCGCTGCCGGTGAACGCGGCGTAGACCGACCGGCTCCGGAGCATCGTCTGCATCCAGGCAGCGGCCACCATCATGGCGAGTGCCGGCCAGGCGAGCTTCCACCAGAGCAGCGTCAGCGTGACCTTGTCCTGGTCAGTCCCATCGATCTGAAGACCCGCCGACAGGATCGTGGACGTGGCATACCAGGCCGTGCCCACGAAGCCCACTGCCACGACATGGATGGTTGCGACGGCGAGGAACAACAACCACCACGTGGCCCGGGATCGCACCAGGGCGAGCAGGCCCGCGGCGATGCAGAGGCCACCGACGGCCACGGCCGCGAGAAAACATCCCTTCGCGAGCACGGCGACCAGGTTTCGTCCGAAGAGCCCGGCGATCGAAGGATTGGCCGCGAGCACTTTCTCCAGGGCAGCGGGCAAAAACCACCAGGCCGCGATTCCGATCAGCCCGGCCAGCACGCCACCGATCGCCACCACCGTCGCTTTCGCGACGGACGGCGCGGTTGGAATCGCGTCGATCGTCCCGGTCTCGAAGTCCGGGCTGGCGGTGGTCATCACGGGGAACTCGGGCTGACGATGGCGTTGCTACTTGAAGAGATCCACGTTGTCATCCACCGCGGGCAGCGACGGGCCGGGCGGGACGGGCGGGGCAGCCGTTGGCGGCGTGTCAGCGGGCGGCGTCTGACCTGCTGGTGTCTCAGTGGCGGCCGGCGCGGCAGGAGTTGTTCCAGGAGCCGGTGCCTTCGGCTTGTCGGCTGGCGCCTTGCTCGCCGACGTCGATGACTTACCGTTACCGCCGAAGCGGGCCCCGAGTTCGAGTGGCGACACGCCATGTTCCTTGGCGATGGCCGAGATCTTCGAGGTCGCCTCGCGGACCGCGGCCTCGAGCTTTTCCTCTTCGGTCATGCCTGCGGTCGCCGACCCCATGAAGGTCTCCCGAAGCCAGGGAATGCTCGTGGCGAGGATCACGATCGCATGGACGACCAGCGCCAAGATCGCAAACCGCATAAGCCCGCCACCTCGAAAATCCCGCATGAGATCCTCGGGCTCGGCACTCGATCGACGTGTGGCACTCATGGTGTGCTCTCCTTTTTGGTTCCTATGGCGCTGAGGATGCCTCCGCCCTCGGCGATGGCAGTCAAGACTGGTTCGAAAATGTCATTGGTGACGCCGGCATCGCAGCGGAACTGGACGTGCCGCTGGTCCTCCGACACCGTTCGGGTCACGAGTGCACTGATTCCCAGTTCGACATCCTTGGCGGACTCGACACGGCCGCCGTTGAAATAGATCTGGCCGTCCTTGTCGATGGCGACTCGGGCGACGGCGCCGGGCTTCGCCTTCTCGACCCGCGCCGACGTGGGCAGGGTCACCTGGATGTCGGCGGCGTCCTGCGTCGTCTCGCTGCAGACGAGGAAGAAGATGATGAGCAGAAACGCGATGTCGCCCATGCTGGCGGTCGGCACGGGCACCGTCCGCCGCTTCTTCCGCCTCGCGAGTTTGCGATTCTTCGGCATGGGGCTACTTCTCTGGTTTCACCATCGCCACGACCCCGCCGTTTCCACTGATCGCCGCGAGGGCCTCGAAATAGATGTCGTAGGGCGTGCCGGTCGCGCTCTCGAGCATCACCACCCGCTTGTCCGGGGCCCGGGCCGGCAAGTCGAGCGCCGCCAGGCTCTCCTCGAGCGCTTCGATCGTCACCGGCGCGTCGTTGAAGAAGATCTGCCCGCCCCGCAGGTTCACGATCGGCGTCTTCTCCGACTGGGCCTGGGCTGCCTTGTCACCCGACGGCATCTCGCTGGTAATCGCCTGCACCCGCACGAGCGTCGTGGCGACGAGGAAGTAGATGATGAGGAGAAACGCGATGTCGGAAAACGAGTCGGTGGGGATGCCACCTTCTCGATTCTTTTTCTCACGGAGTTTCATCGTAAAGGGACCGACATGCCTGGGGGCGTTGAAGCCGCGGCCTCGAGCGGACAAAGGCCATAGAGGGCTTCGTCCGCGTACAACTAGTGGCTGGTGAGGATGTGTTCGACGAGTTCGGCGGAGGCTTCGTCGATTTGGAGTTCGATTTCGTCGCTCCACCGATTGAAGAGGCTCTGCGGAATCACCGCGGCCAAGGCGATGAGAAGGCCGGCAGCCGTCGTAATGAGGGCCTCGGCGATGCCGTTGGCCACGGCGCCACCACCTCCGGCCGAACTGCCCGCTTCCGCAAGACTTGCGAACGAGCCGATCATGCCCGTCACGGTGCCGGTCATTCCCAAGAGCGGCGCGGCAGTGCCTACGGTCGTGAGGACGTCGAGGCGGTTGTTCACGGCGCTCATCGCCTGAGCGCTGGCGTCTTGCATCACTTCGCCCACGACCATCCGCATCGTCTCGGCGTTCTCTCCCTTGGCCTTGAGATGTGAGTAGCTCTTCAGGCCTGCGAGCATCACCGCGGCCACGGGACCGCGAGACGTTTCACAGTCTTCTATGGCCGCCGGCAGGCTACCCTTCTTGAGGTGCGCGAGCACGCGGGCGCGGAGAGCCTTGACGTCGACCCTGGAATTCTGCCGAAAGGCCATCCAGCGATCGAAGACGACGGCCAGTGCCGCAAGGCTGCAGAACACAAGCGGGATCATCAGCGGCCCGCCCTGAATCAAGGTTTCAATCATGGGATGTGAACGACTCTCGGATGACAACGATCGTGGAAAGGATGACGTTGGGCGGCGGTGAGGCAGTCAGTTTTCGACGCCAAGAAGCTGGAGGATGCGAAGGGCCTCCCGTGGCGGGAAGGCGAGGCGATTGAACCGGAGGGCATCGCCAGGCTCGATCACGACTTCGCCTGTGGCGTGATCGTATCGGCTGCCGCGGCACGCGGCACGCGGCATGCTCGCGACATGGTGGCGACGGCCGGCAACGATCACGACCACGCGATCCCCGGTGATACAAAGCCAGGCAGGAGTTTTGGTGAACCACGACCCGGCATCGACACGGGTAAGGCTCTGGAGGCAGAGCTCCGGGTCGGTCTCCCGTCCGGTCTCGCGGAAGAAAAGTTCGCGGGCTGGGCGTGGCAAGGAGGGCATGTCGATTCGTTGACGCTTGTGGAGGGGCGGAGTGACTCGCTCTCCCCACCTGCGCCGATGGCCTTCGCCATATGTGGGTTTGGATCGCTCAAGATGGACAGGGAGCGGCCATCTTAGTTCCCGCCCGAGCCCCATGCATTGGGCCCACTCTTTCGGGGGGCTCACTGTGCCGGCGATACGCCCATATTCAACCGAAAAACGCTGCCGGTCTCGGCATCCCGTGCGTCAGGGGCCACTTCGGCGCCAAGGGTGGTGACGATGTTGTACCCGGCCGGCAGCACCTGCTGGCCGCGGTCGCCCTTCGTGATGCGAACGAGGTAGAGGCCACAGTGGACCCCAAAAAAGGACGGGTTTGGGCGTTCGCTTTCGGCGATGGTCAGGAAGGCTACGCCAAGGTCATCGGTCACTCCAGACGCAGGCTTGACGTTCGGGCCAAGAAAAGCCTCTGGTTCGTAGACCACGAGAGCCCCTGGGAGCGGCGACCCGTCAAGAAGAACCTCGCAACGCTGTGACATCATGCCGATCTTGGAAGCCTGCCATGCCTCGATCCGAGCCGTGACCTCCTCGGCGGTGACCCGACCGTCGGAATCGGCATCGAGAATAGTGAGGGCCGCCTTCAGGCTCGGAGCTTTGTCAAGTTCGTCACCGGCCACCGCCCCATCGCCGTTGCGGTCATACTCCTTCATCGCGGCTTGGCCCGCGACGGTTGCGTTGATGGTTGGGGGATGAATCCGCGAAGGCCCCCGGCCGCAACCCGTTGGCACGACGAGCCCCAGGGTCGATGCCATAGCCGCCATTCGCATCCACAAGCCGTGCATTGCCCTTGCCTCAAGAAACTCTTTTGCTCTGCCGCCAGCTGCGGCGCCCACAACCATCATGAGCCATCCGAGCTGGTCACTTGGCGATCGGCGCGATGGCCCATGTAAAAAAACACGTACTTGTCGATGCCGTAGTCGACCGAGCGAACCCCACCGTCGGCGAATGCTGCCTGAAAGCCTCCGGGGTGGGCGCTGCCGAAAATCTCGATGCCACCGAAGCCAGGGCGGTCTTGCACGGGAACTCTGGCTTGGCTGTCGGTAGTCAGTTGTTGAGTCGAGCTGTTGCCGGCGACCCGAAGTGTCTCCGCCCCAAAACCGCTGGCATAGTTTTTGTTGTCGCCCCCGACGTTGCTCCTCGTGTAATCGTCCGGGTTGAGATACTTCTCGCCGAGAAGGAGGGTATTGCTCAATCCATCTCGTACCCCGGCGGGCGTCACGGCACTTCGCTGATAGAAGATTCCGGTGAACATGCGTGGATGGTAATTGAACCAGCTCGGATAACTGAATTCATCTGCATAGCTACCAGGGCCCCCGTTCGTCGGGTCATTCATCCACACGCCGGCGCAGCCTGCGTAATCTCCCCGTGCCGATTGAGAAAAGCCACTGACGGGGCCACGGTAGCCAGTTGTGCTACGAAACGCACCCGGTGATCGACGGCTGGGACAAAAGTAGGTCGCAATCGGTGTCATGCAGCGAACACGGATGGCGGCGGCCTTGTCCGCATCACCCATGCCAGCTCCCGCCTGATGGGCCGGCGCCTGATCGATGAACGGCAGAAGGTTGTAGGCCCAGCCACCAGGTTGACGGTCATCAAACCCTCGATCGGGATCACCAACGTAGACACTCGACCATCCCCCTGTCGGAAAGTGCTGATACGCGGAAACATGCTGCTGGCAGCCGAGGGCCATCTGCTTGAGGTGGTTGGCGCACTGGATGCGCCGCCCTGATTCGCGGGCCGATTGGATTGCCGGCATCAGGATCGCGATCAACAAGGCGATGATCGCAATCACGACCAACAGCTCCACCAAGGTAAACGCGCCGTGACGCTGGCGTCGGCTGGCCACGTGTGACCGCAAGGCCGGATACATGACGAATTCCCCCACAAAGGCTACGAGCGAAGCCCGACACCGTCAGATGGACGATTGATCGCCGCCTCACTGGCTCTCAACGCGAACGGTGGAGAGGCTTCTCTCCAGACGTTTCAATCGTAGATGGGCCTACAGGCCTGAGGTATTGGCCAAGTGGCCACGCGGCGGGATCGACTGGACGCGAAGCGTTCGTTGGAGCCAGGAATGGTCGGTCTGTCGCCGACCGAGCATGCCGCCGTCACCTTCTGTTCTTCCGCGCTTCTTCGAGGGCCTCGATCATCTTTTGCCGCTCCTCTGCGTCTCTCTGAGCAATGTCCGCAAACGCAGGGTCGGCTAGCCGGCCACGGGCCCGCTTGGCCCAGATGGAGTCGGGGTATTCGAAGGTGATCCGGCGGTAGAGCTTGTAGGCACCGTTCATGAGATCACCCCGCATCTTCCAGTTGTCTTCCGCCACCGGCCAGAGTTCCCGGGCATACGCCCCCCAGTACATCGCCTGAGCCCTGAGCGTCGGGCCGTCATAGCTCTCCACTTCGATGAGTGCTTCAAAGGCCTTGACGGCGGGATCGTACTGGTGGGCACGCATGTAGTTCTGGCCCGCGCGGAGGCCAGCCAGCGGCGCGAGCGGGTCGTCGGGAAAGCGTTCGTTGAGCTTCTCGAACACCCGCGCGGCCTTGAGGAACTCCGGATACGACGCCTCGTCGAGCACGATCACCTCGCCCTTGGACTTCGGATCGGTCTTCTCGCGGATGGCGTCCGCCTTCTCCTTCAAGCTCTGCCCCTTCTTCTGAAAATAATCTCCGAGCCGGGACATGACCGACGGGATGAGCTCGTCGCCGGGATACTTGTAAGCGAGCTTCACATACTCCTCGACGGCGCTTTCGGCCTCGCCGAGTTTCTCGTAGGTCTGGGCCGTCTTGTACTGCGCCTTCGACGCAAACTCGGTGTCGGGGTATTCCAGGGGGATCTCGGAAAAACGCTTGAGCGCCTGCTGATACCGCGGCCGCCGGGTCTCCTCGTTCTTGGCGAGGTTTGCAAACTCGTGGGCGAGATTGCCGAGGAGATATTCGGCCTGGGCCTGGATGTCGGGATCGCGGCGGTTCGCGAGGGCTTCGGCGAGCAGTTTTTCGGCGTGGTCGATCTCTCGCCGGGCGAGACTCTCCTCACCGCTCTCCGCATGCTTCTTCGCAAGCTCCAGAAAACACTCGGCGAGCGTGAATGCGGTGCGGACGGCCATCTGGTCGCCCCCGTACCGCTTCGTGAACGGCTCGATCAGACCGTCGGCGCCCTTGTTGATCGCCACTGTTCTCGTCTGGCCGTCGTAGGTGATCGTGACGGTGTCGCCGTAGCGGACCGGGAGCCCCTGAGACTCGAGCGACCCGGTCGCATCGGCCGACGGGGCATCGCCGTCGGCGTAGGACGTCGTGAAGCCACCGATGAAGACGCCGGAGTGGGGCTCGGTTTCCCGCATGGCAAGCGGGGTCGTGGCGCCGCCGCCGGTCGAGAGCGTGACTTGGGTCGTGTCGCACTCCGGGCCACGGTCGAGGCCGGGGGCCACGAGTCGAACCACGATGCGTTCGCCGACATACGCGGCGGTGAGCATCGACGAGGCATCGCCCGAAAGCACGTCGAGGAAGGCATGGCTCCCCACGGTGAACGACACCGTCTTCCAGGCCACCTTGCCCTGCTCGTCCTTCCACGGGAAGCCGACGTGGACCACGTCGCCCGCCTTCACAGCGAGGCCCTCGGGAATCGCCGAACTCGGAAGGGCCTCGGCGGCCTTGTCGGCGAAGCTTCGCGTCGGAGGATCACCGAGCACCAGCGGCACGGCGATGGCAAATCGCCCCTCGTCGAGCGGCGGTTTTCCGGTCGGGGGATGGGGCGGCGTTGTAAGTGCGTAGCCGGGCGGGGTGACGACACTCGGACGGTCGAGGGCGGACGTGAGCCGGAGCGTGCCGGGCAGGGAGATGTCGAAAGCGTTCTCCGCCTTTGATCCGGCGGCCTTCGCGGCCTGCCGTGCCGCCTCGGTCTGCACGAACGCGTTGACCGTGCTGCTCTGGGCGAAGGCCAGATGGGGCACGATCACGTCGACGCGCACGGTGGCCCCGAGCACCGCCGGCAGCGGTTCTGCAGTGAGTTTTGATTCAGCCACATGGGTGTAAGCGAGCGACTGCCGCGCGGGAATCTCGGCGGAAGCGCGGCCACGGCTTGCCCCAGGGCCGGAAGTCGCTGCGGAAGGCTGCAGAACCGGCGTGTCCAGCGGCGAACTCGTCACCTCGTAGCCGGCCATCATGGGGGTCTGATAGCGAGCATGCATGATCGTGACGCTTCTGGTTGCCGGCACCCCGGGATCGAGGTTCTCCATGTCGCGATAGGTCGCCGTGAGGCTCGCCCCCTTGGCCACCTGAATCTCCGACTCCCGAGCCGGCTTCCCTTCGACCGGGAACACGCGACCGATGAAGCGACCGCTGTGCACGTCGGTCTCGACCGCCTTCATGGTGACGGTCGTGCCATCAGCCTTCTTGATCACGAAGTCGACCACGTCAGGCTTGTCGCTCGTATCCATGTCGGCGTCATCGATCACGATGCCGACGGCGGCGCCGTAGCCGAACCGGCGAATCGGCTCGAGCACGAGCTCGCGGCCATTCCGCGTCTCCTTGTAGTTGAGAAACGAAGCGGTCATCGTCGCGGTGTCATAGGCGACGGTGAGCCGGCCCTCGTGCCGCGTCCGTTTTGGCGTGGCGGGCACCGGATCGATGTAGCGTGCCGTGACGGTGTCACCAGGAAGCACTTCGAGCTGTTCGTTGTTACGCAGCGCGACGGCGTCTTCGGCCACGGGAAGCCGTTTCTTGCCCGTCGCGTCGGTCAGCATCACCTTCTCAATGGCCGGTGCGACGCCTGAGAATCCGACGATGACCAGCCGCACGAGTCGGGCCCGTGTACCGGTAGCAAAGGCCACGTCGAGGGTGCCGGCCCGCGAGGAAACGACTGCCGGAAGTGGCAGATCAGATCGCACTGCGGCTGGAAACATCTTCGGATCGAACATGGCGTCAGGACATGGCACGAGCTGCTCCTTGCCCTCCGCATCGCAGAGGATCACGGGTGTCGCCGTCTCAAACGTGCTGCGGCTCGCATGCCGCCAGACCTCGATCGTGTGGAGGCCTGGGGCGAGTTCGCGCTCGATCATGAGCGGATCGGTTGCGTCCTTCGCGGCCGGCTGGCCGTCGATCAAGAAAAACGTCTGCGGCGAGCCCTTGTCGTCATTCGCGGGCCAGCCAGTGACCTGGAACCGGCGGATCGCAGACTCCGGCTGATAGAAGACCGCCGTGAAACGGACGAGGGCCGAATACCCGGGATGGCTACAGGCTACGATTGGCAGCGGCTTGGCCGTGAGGTTCGGCACGGTGGCCGCCAGAAAGTTCACCGACGCACGCGTCGCGAGCACGTCCATTTTCTCGCGCCATTCGGCGGGCAGTTCGCGCCCCTTCGGCGCCGAGATGCCCATCGACCCCGTGCCGTAGGTCGGAAACGATGTCACCTGTGGCCTGCCATCGAACGGCGCGGGATCGGCCGCGCCGCGGTTGCGGGATCGCGTCACCCAATCGCGGCCGTTCTGCGAGGTCTGAACCAGGAAGTGAGTCGGCTCCTGGCCCGCCGGCGATTGGAACGTCATCACGGAAAGCGGGACGTCGTCGTTGAGATCCACACCGAAGATTCGCACAGCCTCCTTCTCGCCAGACTTGCCCTGCCACCCGGGGAGGTTCCCGGGACTGATTGCCATGATGGCGTCGCGTCCTGGGGCATTCTCGGATGCAAACGCAAGTGCCTGCGAAGGAGCTGTCTGCACAACGCCTTCAAAGACGCCCGTGAACGGTCCGGTCTCCGTGAGTACGAGCGACCGAACCGCATCGCCGCTCGTCGCTTCGAGGGCCACCGTCACGGTGTCGGGCGCCGGCGTCGTGCTTTGGTCGGCATCGATGACCCGCAGGTAGACAGGGTTGCCAGGACGGACCGATCGAAACCCGAGTTTCGCTTGTGCCGACGACACCCCCAACTCCTCGATCGAGAGTCTTCGCTCACCTTCGAGTGACGGAAACCCTCCGGCCGAAATGCCGAGCCGAGCGTCTGCCGCCACGCCGATCACCGTGTCTGGATCAGGGGGGAGATCGCGCATTTTCGCCCGAAACCGCGGCGAGTAGCCGAAGCGGATTTCGTCGTTACCGAGGACCTGGAGTTTTTTGTCTCCGGGCGTTGGTGCGCCGAGGGCCGTCGGCAGTTCGCCGCGGAGCTGCTCGCGGCTGTCACCAAACGGCGCCAGGAGCACGAACTCACGATCGCCCGACTTCGCCCAGACTTCGACCTCGATCTCGGCTGAGACGCCCGACACGCCGAGCGTGGGATCGCGGAGGTTGATCTTCACGGCTTCGCCGGGCACGAGGACAGTATCTGTCTGCGAGGGGCCGAGCGGGATCTCGCTCGCCTCGATGAGCTTCCGCATCGCGGTCTGAATTTTTCCCTGGAGGATCAAAGCGTCGGGATGTTTTGGTTCCTGCCGGAGCACCGCCGCGATCTCATCGAGTGCCTCCTTGAGATTCTCCTGATCCATGAGGACCTCGGCCCGGGCAAAGCGGATCCGTTGGCTGAAAGAGGGGTTTCCGATCGCCGCGAGCTTGTCGAGCTCCGTGAGAGCCGCCGAGAAGTTCTTGGTGATGCGATCGACCTTCGCCGAGCCGAGACCGGCGAGCAGGTGCATCTCGGTGTTTTTGAACTCGGCGGCATCGGCGACCTTGCGATACCAGGCGCGGGCCGTCGGATAGCCGCCGCGCAGAAACGACACGTCGGCGTAGGCAATCTTGAGCCTGGCGTCTTGGTCGGCATTGAGAAGCCCCGGCACTTCCCGCGACCAGAGGCTCAGTTCTTTGATCAGGCTTTCGCCATCTGCCGCGCGGCCCTCGGAAACGCACCGTGCGAGAAGCCAGAACGCGTAGTCCGGCGAAAGCTTGCGGAGCGCCTGCGGCAGGACATCGGCATGATCGACGTAGAGGTTCCAGGCCGCTTCGAGATTGCCCTGGGCAAACTCGGCGGCCGACTTGAAGATCGGATAGGCCGGGTTCGACTCGTCGACCGGAATCTCGGAAGCACCGAGCGCGAGGCCCGCCTTGCTCGAGATTCGTCGAAGCTGCCCGAGGCGTGCCTGCTGATTCGGATCGGTCGACTGGGCTATCGAGCGGCCGAATGCCCCGCGTAATCCGTCTCGGGCCAGCGTGAGCGCGGCCGAGGGGTTTCCTGATTCCAGTGCTGACGCCGCCAAACTCGTGAGTGCCGCAGCCGCCTGGGGGGGCTTGCCATAGTCGAGGGATGCGGCCGCGTGCCAGAGGCCTGCGGAATAAGACTCGATCGCCTGCCACTGCTTGGCGTCGGAAAACTCCCGGCAGATCCGCTCGACGAGCTGCTGGTAGCCCGCGTCGCCCGGGTAGCTCGCGAGGGGCGAGTGTTCACGGAACAGGGTGAAGGCGAGACTGCGCAGCTTCGGTGACCAGGCGGGCACGCCGGCCACCCTGCCGACGCCGATGAGCGCCACGGGTTGCGGAGCTGCAGCGACACGCTGGATGGCGGCTTCGAGCGCCGCTTCGACGGCCTCAGGAGGTGCGTTCGCGGGGAGCGAGAGGAGTGGTTCAGAGAGATCGCGCGGGGCTACGGCCCGCTGGGCCGGGGTGAAGGCAATGTCACCAAAGTGGACCGAGTCGCTCGCCGCGGCGCGATACGCCCGGGGCAGGGCTGCGTATGCGGGCGACGCCGCAAGCTGTCGCATGAAGTCGCGGGTGGCTGGATCTTTCGGATCTGCCGCATGTAGCCAGACGGCAAACGGATACTCGGAGAGCCGGCCGGCTTGTGCCTGAGCCGCCAGGTGCGGTTGCATCGCGGCGACGACGGGCGCCGCGGCGGTCACGAACCGGCGCCGCTGATCGCCGTTATTGAGAAAATAGTCGGTGAGCGTGGCTTGCGTGTAGAGGACATGGCCGCCGAGGTTTGCGACGGCTGCAGCACGCCTGAAGAGCGACCCACTGTCACCGCCAGAGTTATTCGCGAGAGTGGCAAGCATCGCCGCGGATTCTGCTTCGGGAGCGGTCGAGAAAAGCTTGTTCCAGAGCGCAAGCGCGCCTGGAATCGTGGGAGTGGCCCCGAGGAGATCCTGAGAGAGAGCCTGGAAGGCCGCGGCGCGGTCCGGGGGCGACGCTGTCTTGCCGACAGATGCCTCGATCTTGGAAACCCGTGGGTCGGGCTTCGAGAGAGCCTGGAGAGCGTCGCGATCCTCTTTCTGGTCCTTGGCGGCACTGACCTGTTTCGCTGCCTCGATCGCGGCCTGCGGTTCGGCGAACCGCCACATTTCAGAAGCCATGGCGGCTGTGATGGCCGGGAACTCGAGGCTCCCCGCCGTCGCGATGGCCCGGATCACGGCGGCGTCCCGGTGTGGATTCCTGGCCAGGTGCGGTGCAAGGGCCTTGGCCTCGTCGACCGTGATCGTCTTCTCGAGAAGGGGCACATCCGCCGCGGCAAGCGTGTTGAAAAGGGCCGGCGCCTTGGCAACGAGTGCCCGCCACTCTGCCGGTAGAAACATGAACGAAACCGGCCGGCCCCTGGGGCAGCCCTTGGCCGTCAACACGTCGTGTGCTTGTTGCGGCGAAAGCGTTGCGAGCGCTTCGAGGATGGGCGCTGCCTTGGCCTCGCGCCCCGAGGCGATGTAGTTCCAGACGCTCGGAGTATGACGTCCACTGTACGCCATCCAGCCCCTGGCCGCGAGGATCGAGCCTTCCATCGGCAGCGCGGCGATGAGCTCCTTGGCGGCCGCGAGTGGCTTGGCGCGCAGCGAATCAGGGATCGGCTTGTTGGCCTGAGAGAGCGCGGTCGCCTCCTTCGTGAACGGGCCGATAGCGATCACCCAGTTGAGCCGCGCCTTGAAAGGGGCTGGAAGATTCGGCTCCGAAGCCAGCTTGACGGCGGCGTCGAGCCAGGCACCTTCGGCAAATGGATACGGCTCGAGCTTCTCGCAAACCCATTCAAAGTCGTCGCGTCGAGCCGCGAGGTCGGTCGCACCGTCACGGCACATCGCGGCAAGACGAGCGCACGCCGCGGGCACATCGTTTCGCGCCTTCGCAGTCGCGAGAAACCAGTCGTCATAGCGTCGCGCGCCGCCGACGGCTCGCAGCCTATCGCCATGCTCCTTCATGAAGAGGTAGGCCGTATCGGTTTGGCCAAGTGGCCCCAAAAGAAGTCGATAGATCGCCGGTGCCGCCTCGGCGACGAGCCGTTGATCAGCCTTCGGGTTCTCGAGCAACTGGCGGTAGAAAGAAACCGCGACCGACCACTCGCCGGCATATTCGGCAGACCGTGCGGCCGTGAAGAGAAGCGACTGGTTCGTCACCGGATGCGTGTCGAGCCAGGCCGCGACCGTGACAAAAGCCTGGGCCGAACGACCCTCGCGAATGCCTTCTTCGAGGACGCCGAGGACCGCGGGTTCGCCCTGGGGCTGCGCCTTGGCGAACGCGGCCATGGCATCATCGAGCGGCGCGGCACTAGCCGTGACCGCAATGAGCGCAGCCAAGATCACCGCTGCCAGAAGTGTCTGATGCCGTTTCATTCCTGCTGCGCCTCGAGACGCTCGAGCTCCAATTTGCTTTCCAAGTCCGCAAGCCCCGGCTGTGAGAGCTGCCCGATGGCATTCTTCGCCCAGTCGCTCTCCGGAAAGTCGTAGGTGAGTCGCTTGTAAATCGAGAACGCGGCCATGGGCTGGCGGAGCTTCTGGTAGCAGGTGCCGGCCCAGTACATCGCGCGGGCCCGGATCTTCGGTCCGTCATAGGCCTGATCTCGCGATACCTTGAGGAACGTGTCGAGCGCCCGCTGCGTCTGGCCCGCCCGCATGTAGGCCTCACCCGACTGCAGGCCCGCGGGCCCGGCCAACTCGTGGCTCGGAAACCGCTCGTGAAGCCGGCCGAAAATCTTGGCCGTCTTCAGATACTCGACGATCGCCTCCTCGCGAAGCTTTTCACTCTGGAACTTGGCCTCGGGGTCGGTCTCGACTCGTTCGAGGTAGGGCGCGGCCTTCTTCTCGATCGCCGCAGCCCGCATGAGGAAGAACGT
Source organism: uncultured Candidatus Kuenenia sp. (assembly GCA_964498325.1). Taxonomy (GTDB): domain Bacteria; phylum Planctomycetota; class Planctomycetia; order Pirellulales; family UBA1268; genus QWPN01. The sequence continues at coordinate 145,506 of CAZCHF010000001.1, read as the reverse complement.
GCCGAGCCGGGCCATCGCCTTCGCGAGATATTCCGAGTCGGGATACTTGTAGGCGAGTTTCACGTAGTCCTGGGCGGCGATCTCGGGCTCGCCGAGGGCCTCGTACACCATCGCCGTCGCGAACTGCGCCTTCGAGGCATGAAGCGTGTCGGGATAGCTGCCTGTGACGCTCATGAACCTGGCCAGCGCTGAGCGCAGGAGCGTTTCCCGCGCGGCGGCATCGGGCGCCGCCTTCGCCTCCTCGAGCGTGAGATTGCCGAGGAGGAACTCCGCATGGGCCCGAGTCTCGGGGTCGGGAAACGCGTTCATCACGCTCGAGAGCATCTGCTTGGCGGCGGCGTATTCCTGGTCCGCCGTCTCGATCTGGCCCAGGCTGCGATGCCGTTTGGCCATTTCGAGGTAGGCCTCGGCGAGGCTGAACTGCGTCCGCGCGGCGATCTCCGCGTCACCATATGTCTTGGAGAACGGAGCGATCGTGCCGTCGGCCCCCTTGCTGACCGACACAAACGTCGTCTCGGTGCTCGTGCCTGCGCGGTCGGTGTACCGGGCAGCGACCACGTCGCCGTAGACCACGGGGAGCGGCTGCGCGACGGCCGTCGGCGTTCCGAACTCATCGACGGGGGCAGGCCGGCCCTCCGCCGAGGCATAGGTCAGTGTGCAAGCCGCCTGGAAGACGCCCGAATGGGGCGCAGTCTCATGGAGCACGACCTGCGTCTTCGCCCCCGACTTGGCCTGGAAGAGCACGCCGACGGTGTCGGTGTCGTCGGTCACATCGGCCCCGAAGTCGATGACCCGCGGCAAGAGCGACTCGCCCACGAAGGCGGCCGTGGTTGTTTCGAGGCCATCGGCGGCGACGAGATCGAACGCCGGATGCGTGATGACGGCCGTCGAGGCGGTGAGCCACTGTTCCTTGCCGGCGGCATCGGTGTATTGCATCGCCAGGTGAACACGATCGCCCGGTCGCACGACGATCGCCCCTTTGATCTCGGGCATGATCGAGCTATCGAGAATCGATGCCGCCTCTGCTGCCCGCTCCTTCTGTTCTTCAACCGTGAGCACGCCGTGGTCGGGGATCACGCCGGCCACGAGCGGCACCGCGAAAAAGAATCGGTCGTTTCGTTGGACGGGGTACGGGGGCCAGACTTCGCCACCGGTGTAGATGTCGAGCAGCTCGATCTTGGGGTCGATGCCGGGGGGCGAGATGCCGCAGGTGATCGCGATCGTGCCCGGCACGGATGTGTCAAACCCCGCCTGCTCCTGGGGCGCCCCGGCATTCGCAAGCCGCCTGCCGGAATCGGTCTGGGCGTAGACCGTGACTTCGGACGACGGGCGAAGCACCAGATTCGGCGCCATGATTTCGGCGAAGAAGTTTCTCCCTGCGACGGCGGCAAAACCGCCCTCCGGCGGCGTGGCGCTCGGGATCAACGTGTTGGCGATCTTCCATCGCGGGCGATCGGCACGCTTGGGCGTGTTCGGCGTGGTGGCCCCGCCAGGGCCAGCGAGCTTCTCGTCGACAGGGGTCACGCGGGCATGGGCGAGCAGCATCCGCGGCTCTGTGAAGGCTGCATGGAGGATCGTGCCCGTGCGCTCGATCGGCACGCCGGGAGAATTGTTCTCACGATCCTTGTAAAGCGCCGCGAGCCTCCCGCCGGCATCGACCTGGAACTCCTTTTCCCCCTTGGCCTGTCCTGCGACCGGCGTCACCACGACTTTGAATACTCCGGTCGAATCGCCGGTTTCGACGGCTTTGAACTCGCGCTTCCCGCCAGCCTTGCTCGCGAGCGTCACGCTCACCGTGTCAGGCTCCACCGACACGTCCATGTCGGCATCATGGATCGCGAGCGCGAGCGGTTCGTCATGACGGAAACGGATGAGCGGCTCATAGTACGGCTCCATCTCACCGCTTCTTCCATTGAGCCGCGGCTCCATGTCGGCGAACTCGACGCGGGCATCGGTGAAGGCCACATCGAGCGACCGCTCCTGCGACTCCTTCGACTTGGTCACGAATCGATCGTCCACATGGCGGACGGCCACCGTGTCGCCCGGAAGAATCTCGAGCGTGTTGTTCTTGCGCAGCGTCGCAAAGTCTTCTGCGACCGGCAGGATGCGCCCGCCATCGGGCCTGGCAAGCGTGATCTTGTCGAGCGACGGCACGGGCCCCTCGTGACCGGAAAGGTCGAGGCGGATGAAGCGAGCCCGCGAGCCCTCGGCGAACTTGACGCGGAACTCGGTGCCATCGGCCGAGGCCGTGAGCGTCGCCGGAGGATTGCGAAGTGGCATGACGCCCGGTGGAAAGGTCGTTGGATCGAAGAATGCATCCGGACAAGCCACGAGGGCGTTTGGATTCTCCGGGTCGAGGTTCGCCTTCAAGCCCGCGGTGCGGCCGAAGCCAATGCTCGTCACCCAGCCCGTGGACCAGATCTCAAAGTGGTGAATACCCGGAGCAAGCGAGACCTCGCCTTCGAGCGGCTCCCCCGGCTTCGTGATGGCTCGGCCGTCGACCGCCAGAAGATATTCGGCCGGATCGCTCATCGATGGATGGGTTCCCGGCGGAACCTTGAAGGCCCCGAGATCGAGCTTGAAGCGGCGGCGGACCCGAACCGGCTCGTAGAACCAGCCGCGGAACCGGTAGATCACGTGGGACACCGCATGACGCCCCTCGCGCCGCCAGTCGACGGCCTTCGGAATGGACGCCTGGAACGCATCGGACGGGCCGGTCACGTTCATCGCCGTGCCTTGGGCAAACTGTTGGGTCAGCCAACCACCGTCGGTGTGCGGCACCATTTCGCGGAGGTCGTGAACCTTCCGTCGATGCTGCGGATGACCCTGGTTATGGAGCGCGTCGGTGTCGTTGAGGACGGTCACCGATGGCCGCGACGGGTCAGCCACCGCGAGAAGATCCTTCGGCTGCGCGGCGACCGTGGTCCAGTCGCCGGTCGTCACCGCGGTCTTGACCAAGAATTTGGTGAGCCGCGCGCCCTGCTCCGTTGCCTTGATGGTCATCTCGCCGAGCGGCAGATTGTCATTCAAGTCGATCGTGAAACTCGGCGTCGCTCCCTTGACGGGCACCGGCTTCCAGGAAGGGTACGAGCCCGGGCTGATGACCGCGTTGGGGTCGCGTCCTGGTGCCGAGTGCGGCGCAAAGGCCGAAGCCTGGGCGCCCGCCGTCGGAACGTCTCCTTCGAACCAGCCGGTGAACGGCCCGGTCTCCCGCAGGACGACCCTGGAGACAGAATCTCCGGAGCTTGTCGCCACGCTCACGATCGCTTCGTCGATGCCGTCAGTGCGGCTCTTGTCGGGGTCGATCACTCGCACGTGGATCGGATTGCCCGGCTTCACGACCTTCGTGATGTCGATCGCACGGTCGGCGTTGAGGACAGGGTCTTTCCCGCCCGCCGCCAGCATCCGAATCGCCCTTCCTTCCGACACGCCGATCTTGTCCATGACCGCCCGGACGTCGGCCATCCGCTGCTCGGCTTCGGTGGGGAGCTTTCGGGCGGAAGCCATGAGCAGTGCGTCGGAGGCCACGGTAATCGGGCCGCCGCGCGTATCGGGGAGCCCTGGCAGCTTCTGTCGGAAGCGATCCGAGTAGGCGTAGAAGATCTCGTCGTCGCCGATGACCTGGAGCACCCCGTCGCCGGGCGACGGAGCGCCGAGCGCTGTCTGCACCTCACCACGGAACTTTTCTTTTTGATCCCCGAAACGCCGGAGCAAAAAGTCCTCGCGGTCTCCCGAGGTGGCCTGCACGGTCACCTCGATCTCGGTGCCGGTGCCCGACACGGCGAGCGTCGGATCGCTGAGCGTGACCTTCAGCCGCTCACCGGGCACGAGCGTCTTCTGACCGGTGGCCGAACCGACCTCGACCTCGGTTGCATCGATGAGTTGCTGTCTGGCGACCTGGACCTTGGCCAGGAGAATTTTGGCGTCGGCATCGTCTGGCAAGCGGGCGAGGATGGCTTCGACCACCTTGGCCGTGTCGTCATATTCCTCCATGTCGAAGAACACTTCGGCGCGAGCATGCCTGACCGGCGCCCAAAGCTCGGGGATCCGCTCGCCGTCGAGCTCCTCCAGGATGGCAATCGCGGTCTCGAAATCCTTCGTGGCGCGGGCCACCGACACCTGGCGGAGCGTGGCTTCATGCCGCGACACCAGATCCTTGAAGGCAGGGTTTGCCCGGATGCGGCCGAAGATCGTGAAGGCTTCGGGGAGCTGGCCCCGCTGCACGGCGATGTCGCCGTAGGCGATTTCGAGACGTACCCGCTCATCGGACGTGAACGGATTGACCGGCTCGGCGGCCCAACTCAAGAGCGGCTTGATGATCGACTCCTGGCGCTCGGCGTCGCGGGAGTTGATCGACCGGCGGAGGGCCCACATGAGATAGGGCGCCGAGAGTTGGCGATGCGTGGAGAGAAACGCGTCCCAGTTGGAGTCGAGCAGTTCCCCTGCGGTGTCCTCGTTGCCCGTGAGCCACTCGGCCTGCGACTGATAGACGGGGTAGGCGGGATGGTCGGGACCCACCGGAATCACGACGAGCCCAAGTTTCATCGCGGCCTTGCCGCGGATCGCTTGCAACCGTGGAACGTCGGCTTCGGGCCGAAACCACCGATGGCCCTGCTTGTACCGCGCGATCGCCCCGAGGCCGCACACGGCCAGCGTGCTCGCTGCCGAAGGTTTCTCGGATACGAGTGAATCGGTCAGGCTGATCAGCGGCTCCGCATTCGGCGCGCCATTCGCGATACAGCGCCAAAGCCAGGCCGCCATGCGCTCGAGCGTGACTTCGTCACGGGTGGCCGTGAGCATCGGCATGAGTCGCTGGCCGATGACCGGAGGTGCCGCGAGGGAGCGCAGCGAGTCGGCGAGCGTGGCGAGCTCCGCGATCACCTCCGGAGCCTTGATCACGTCCGGGGCGAAGTCGGCAAGCTTTTCAAGGCCCGCCATCTCGCAGCGAACCGGAGATCGACGGAGGCCTTCAATGGCGGTGCGGAGTGCGGCGGCAGTGGCCGCGGCATCGGCGGATTTCGGGAGCGCGAGGAAGTCTGCGCAGATCGCCCACGGATCAGCCGCCTTGCGAATGGCAAGCTCTGCCGGCGCGAGTGCCATTTGCGGGAACGCCGATCGCACCGCAAACCTGGCTTCGATCGGAAACGATTTCCATGCGGGCGATTTGAGGAGCGCCTCGACGAGCTTTCGTTCGCCATCGACGTCGGCCGGCAGCATCGTGTCGGCCGGTCCGCGGGCGTTGATCCAAGCGATGACGATGGCCGGATCGACGGCCGAAGATGCGACCTGGTCAGCGACCGCCTTGCGCAGGACTGGCTCGAGCGGATGCGCTCGGTAGAAGTTATTTTGCTTGAGTTGGTTGACGTTGTATCCGTGGCGGGCCAGCAATCGGGAGAGAAGCGGGTCAAAGGTCGTGGTGGGCAGGCCGCGCACATGCGGATTGCCGCTGAGCGGTCCCTTTTCGCCGTCGAAGTCGCTCGCAAGGGCTGCCGCGACGAACTGCCGGGCCTCGATGCTGCCATCCTTGAGGAGTTCGGGGAGCACCTCCGGTGTCACTGAGAGCGCCTGGATGATCCGTCCGCGCACGCCCGGGATCTTTGGCTTCGGGGACCGGAAGTCGGCGAGGAGTTGTTTGACCGTTGCGACCCGTTCTCCTGCGGGAGCACCAGGCTTGAGAGCGGCTTTTTGAATCTCAGCGGCGATCGCCTGAGACCGCTTGATGTGCTGGTCGCGGACGGCGTTGCCTCCGGGCTTGCCAGCCCAGTGCCAGAGTCGATCGGCGGCGTAGCCGCCGAGTTCCTGTGGACCAAGCCGCCAGACTTCGGCGCCGAGAAGGGCGTCCATCGCCTTGTCGAGATTCTTCTCTTTGCCAACGGCCGCAACGGCGCGAACGAACGACGCTTCCGGGAATGAGTTGCGTTCGAGGAGCGGCGCGAGCTTGGATGCGGCTTCAGAATCGAGCGATTCCCACCCAAGCCAGAGATACGGGCCCGTGATGGAGTTGACCAGTTCGGGATTCGCCAAGACGAATTCGCGGGCGGCCTGCCCGGCCAATACCTGGGGACCACCGACGTAGTACGCACCGCTCCAGGTGTCGAGAAGGTTGGCCTTTTCGAGAGGTGTGAGCTTCGGCATCGCCGCGCGCACGATCGCCATCTTGGCCTCGACCTCGTGCGGCCAATACTTCTTGGGATCGTCGCGGGAGTGACGGCCGTTGTGCCCGCCGGCGAAATCGGTCTGCACCATCTGGGCATACCGCGGGAACTTCTCGAGCAGTGCCTTGGCCTCCGCAAGCGGAGGTGACGCCTCTTGGCCGGCGATCTTGGCGGCGATGTAGAGCCGCACTGCGGGCGTCCAAGCGAGCAGCAGCCGCATCTCGTCGTCCAGCTGAGCCGCTGCCGCCAGCGCCTTGCAGTCGGCCGCGAGCTCGGGCGTCACCCGGTCAGCGGGGATGTCGTACCGGGCACCGCGCAGCGACCGGACGAGCCAACGGAAGTCGCCCTCGTGAAGGGCCAGCAACTCCTCGCGCGACGCCCCGGCTTTGACGATGGTCAAGAGCCGCGCGGCCACGGCGGCACGATCGCCGCGGCTCATGGCCGTATCGAGAAACCAGCGATCGAACTGGCGAAAGCGGGGATTGACCGCGAGCTTCGGCGCCATGCTTCGGCCGAACGCATAGGCGGCGGCCGTGTCGTCGAGGTTCCCGATGGTGAGGGTGTAGACCGCGGTGATCGCGTCGCCGGCCTCGGCTGTCTTGGGATCTCCCAGTTCGAGAAACTGCTGATAGAGGGCGACAGCGGAACTCCAGTCACCGGAGCGTTCCGCGGCACGCCCGGCGTGGTACAGCAGCAGGGGATTCTGCGGCAGATTGACTCGCAGCCACTGCTGGGCCGCGGCCAGAGCCTGCTGGGGTTGCCCAGCGACGACTCCTTCTTCGACGAGCGACACGACAGCCGCCTCGGGTTGCGTCTCGATCGTCTTCATGATCGCCGCGCGCCGCTGCTCAAACGCGGCAGGGTCGGCGGCTGGAGACATACTCGCCGCCAGTGCCGCGACAAGAGCCGTCGCGACGGCGAGCTTCACGTGAAAACCGCCGCTCATGGGCTGCCCCCTTCGGTCGACTGTCCTTCGAGGCCCGTGAGCTTGCGCTGCGCCTCTTCGAGGTGCGGGCTTGATGGGTAATCGAAGACGAGCTGCCGCAATTTTGCCTTGGCGAGCCCTGTATCACCCATGCGGAAGGCGACATTGGCCCACAGCAGAAGCATCTCGTCGAGGAAGGCGGCGTCGGGATAGTCCTTGAAGACACTCTGAAGAAGCTCCGAGGCCTGCGCGAAGTTCTCCGTATCGACGTAGTGGCGCACGACGCGGCCCAGCGCTTCGGCTGCAAACGAGCTTTCCGGGAAGAGGTCGTAGCACCGACGATACGCGGTAATCGCCGGCCCCATCATGTTCTGAAGCGCTGTGGCCTTGCTGAGTCCACCTGTTCCCCACTTGCTCCCATGGAGATCCGCCGCCTCGGCCTTCAGCTCGGCATCCTTCTGCAGCGCCTCACCGATCCGAAACTGGGCCTCGGCGGCCGAGATCGGATTCTGGAGCTCGAGCACCTTCCCGAAAACCGTGACCGCCTTCGCGAAATCGCCACGGTCTGTGAGGCTGCGCCCGAGGGCCATGAGGGCCTGATCGGCGAGCACCGACTCCGGATAGAGCCGATTGAAGGCAAGGCAGGTCGCCGAGGCCGCCTCGAAATCGTCCTTCAAAAGCTCGCTTTCCCACTTGAGCCGAAATGCCGTCTCGACGACGTCGCCCGGGAGTTTCTGACGGGCGACGATGATCGGGTCGATGCGATCGAGGGCCTCCTTGGCCCGCTGCTTGGCCCGCTCGTCGAGGCCCATGTCCTTGTAGATGGCGCCGAGACCCACGAGTGCCTCGGCCTCGACCACGCCTTTGCGCGACTTGAGCAGCTCGTCGAAGACGACGTACTGATCGGCCGATACACCGGAGTTCACCGAGCCCGAAACCTTCACCTTGGCCTCGGTCTCGCGAGGCTCGTTGCCGTGGAGGTGAACGGCGTCGGTGTACTTCACGACGAGCTCGTCGAGCTCCCGCACATGGAGCACGTCGTCATCGGCCGAGGGGGACGTGCCGGTGTCGGCATCAGCAAGCTGAATCTTGCCGACGAACGTGCCGCTGCGAATCTCCGGGCCCTGACCTGTTTCCACGAGCGTGATCGTGATCGTGTCGCGGTCTCGCCACGAGTCCTTGTCATCCTCCTTGGCGAAGATGTCGAGCAGGTCATCCGAGTCGTCCGTCTCGGCGGCTTCCACCTTGTACCGCGACGTCACCGTGAGCACGACGGTCTCGGCAGCCGCCGAACGATCGAGGTCGGCGTCGCGGAGCATCACCACCTGCGGCTCACCCGGATATGCCACCGACGCGGGCGTGGTCATGTCGCCAAGATAAAAACCCACGACGCCCGTGCTGACGGCCTTCACGCTGCCGGTCCGTTCGATGCCCTTGCTCCCGTCCTTGGTGCTGTCGTCCAAATAGGTGACGCTGAGCACATCACCCCCGACCATTTGAATGATGCCATCCCCGGGCTTGGGCAGGCCGAGGGCTGTCGGCGCCGAGGCGAGTGCCTGATTGTCTTTGCCGGGGACCGGCGCGCCCTCGATCTCTTCGACGTCGCCGCTTTGCACCCGCACGCGGGCCCGCACCGGCTGGCCGAGTCGCCGCATGATCGGAATGTCGGCATCTTCGATCTTCGCGTAGAACCGCTCGCCGATCTCGACGCGGCCCATCGCATCAGCGCCGTCACCGGTGGGCTCCTCGACCTCGGTGCCGACAAGCGAGAGCGAGTCGATGGCCTTGTTCCAGTTCTTGAGCTGGTAGTGGCTCATGCCGATGTAGTAGTAGGCCTGGTTGGCCCACGGGGTTTTTTCGGCCACTTCGGTCACGCGGCGAAAAAGCGGAAAGCAGGCGGCATACTGGCCCGCTTCATAGTTGGCTTGACCCGCGCTGAAGAGGGCCTCGCGGTGCAGTTCTTTCTCCTGGGGCGACTGTTCTTCGCCGGGCTTGGGTTCCAGCAGACGCGCGAGCAGCAGAAAATGGTTGAGCGCCTTGGGGTAGTCCCGCTGGCCGAGATGATGCTTGCCCATCGCCATGTGGGCCATGTGGGCGAGCATCGTGCCCTGATGATCGCGGGCGACGGTTTCGAGCATCCCGAGGCCGCGATCGAACTGCTTCATGTCGAGCAGTTCGACGGCCTGGTCATAGAGCCGCTTGGCTTCGCGATCGACGTCCGAAACGCGGGCCCGTGGCGAAGCCGGTTCGCGGGGCTCTTGCGCCTCGGCGGGCAAGGCTCCCGCCAGGCCGACAAACGCCACGATTGTATGAAGAGATGTCCACGAGGCGCTTCGCAGTGGCATGAGGCTTGGCCTGCTGAGGGAAAGATGAGAAGTCTCTATGGTAGTTCCCGCTCGAACTGAGTGCAGCGGTTGGGCATTCGCTCGTGGCCCGTCGAACGAAGACAACGCGGGATGGTTCGTATAGCGTTGGTTTCAATCCTCGGCTTCCGATTCCCCTCCGACGAGGGGAACGCCGTAGGCCTCGAGCCGATTGTGTGCCTCGCTGGACTGGCGGCTTTTGGGGTATCGCTTGAGAACGGCGCGGAGTTGTTTGACCTCCCCACCTTTGTCTCCGGCGGCCCTGTAGATGTTGGCCGCCTTCAGCACGGTTTGCGGAGCGACATCACCCCCCACCGCCTCGAGTTCGCCCACCGTCTTGATGGCCTCGGGATACATCTTGAGCGCGACAAGGCAGTCTGCGATCGCCCAGGTGGAATCGGGCTGCCGATTCACTTGGCGATAGACCTTGATTGCTTCTTCATGACGGCCCAGTCCGCGCAAGAGATCGGCCTTCGCCCAGGAGAGATCGGCACCGGCAAACGTCGTTGACTTTTCAAGGGTGGCTATTTCAGCGAGCGCCTTCTCCATGAATGGCTGGTTCCTGTGGGTGCGGGCGTTGTAGTAGTCGAATCGCCCTTTCGCGGCCACGAGTGGATCCTTGATTCGAGCGTAATATCGCATCACGCCTTCCTCGGGCTCTGACAACGCAGCCACTCCTGCGAGTGCGACAAGTTCCTTGTCCGACAGGCCTTCGAGCTTCGTCGACCGCAGCACGGCGACCGATTCCTCTTTGAGACCGAGCCGATGGAGTCGTTCGACGAGGTTCACCCGTTGGGCGATCTCGGTGACGCCTGAAGCCAGCGGCCGGCCGTGCTTCGAGAAAAATTCGTTCGCTGCGGCCGGGTTTCCCCGGTACCAGTCACACCACGTGAGGACTCGGTCGAGCGTCGCCGGCGTTCGGGTAAACTGTTTTTCGAGGCGAGCCCGCCAGGCTTCCTCGTTCCCGTCGGCACTGAGCTGGACGTCGCTCGCGAGCTTGCGGAGACCGTCGTTCTCTGGAAACCGGTCTCCGAACTTCGCGGCCCAGTAACTGCAGGCTTTCGGCTTCGCCTCACCGGATGCCTTGCTGGCCACGTTCAGAGCGGTGGACCAGTAGCGATCATCCTTTTCGGGATCAGTGATCTTGTGACCGCGGCCGTCGAAGCCTCCGACAGCGACGTAAAACTCCGCGAGCTTCTCATGATTCGGATTGCGGACGACGTAGTGCTGGATCACCGCGTCGCGACCTTCGGCAGCCGCCTTGGGATTCGATTTCAAAAAAGCGATCGCTGTTCGCCACTGGTACTCGGCGGCCTCTTCGAACTCGCCGAGCTTGGCCATTCGAGACGCCAAAAACGTGAGTGCCGTGCCCGAGAGGGGCTGGTTCACGTAATCGTCGTCCTTGGCGAGCTTGGCCCAGGCGGCGGTCTGCTTGGATTCCTCGCCGTTTTGGCCGTGGCACTCGCCGATGTAGTAAAGGGCCGCCGCGGCATAGGCCACATCATCTGGAAAATAGTCGATCACTTCCTGGTAGGCCTGGATCGCGGCATTTCGCTTCTCGAGTTTGTGGAGGCAGCGGCCTATGCGGAGAAGCACGTAGGGGAGGGCCGCGCTCTTCGTGAACTCGGTCGAGTGGGCCTTGTAGGCGGCGAACGCGCCTTTGTAGTCGCCCTTCGCGAAGAGCTTGTCGGCATCTTCGAGGTTCAGGCTCTCGAACGTGTCGAGCTTGGCGAAGTCAGCCGCGGGGAACGATACCTCGCTCTGTCCAAAGGCACTGCCAGAAACAGCCGTGAGGATCGCACCAACGACCAGCGGGCAAGTCAAAGCGAACCATCGGCGCATACAAGGCACCTGCATTTCGTGGGGACTAGGGATTTGCGCGAGCCGGAGACGCCAGGCCCTTGGCCCGTGGGGTCTTGTTCTGTGCCAAGCAGGGCAAAGCGATCGCGGCGACGGGCGCAAGCGGAAGGAAGGCACGACGCAGCATGAAAACGCTCCGCGGGTTGACGTGAATCCGTCAGGATACCAGCGAACGAGTCACTTGGCAGGTCGCGGCCCCAATCGGCCGCGATTCAGTCGCTGTCGGTTTCCGGAGCGACGTGTTCGCCGCAGACGGTGTAGATCCGATCGGTTTCGATCGGCTTGCCGCTCGGGGCGTAGTAGCGAAACAGCACCCGCAGCCGCTGGGTGTCGGCCGAGCCTTCGAGTGGAATCCACTTCAAGATCTCGTAGCGCTCGTTTTCGCCGGCGATGAACCGCTCCACCAAGACCTGCTCGTGCGGCCGTGGGGCCAGTGCAGGGCTGACCGCGAGCACGACCAAGCCCAGGATCAGCACGATCACGAGGCATTGCCCGGCCATGACGGCCCGCTCGAAGAACACCGTGCCCCTGCTTGCTTGCCGTCGCAACAAGACCGCCCCGAAGTATTGGCGCAACAAATCTCGGTAGAGCGGCGGGAGCTCTTCTCGATGCGCGAAAGACATGCTGTCGAGCGCCCTGCTCGCAACGACCGAGGGCGGCGCGTCAGCGGGCAACCGACCACGGAGCGACCGCTTGGCCAGCAGGTTTGTCACGGCCGCCATGGTCGTGGTCCAGCCACCCTGGGCGCTTCTCGGAAGCCTGCCCCGCATCAGCAAGACGCGAACATGATTGAGCTGTTCCGGCGTCGGCGCCTGCACGTCAAACAAAAGTCGGGCAGCGTTCCGCAAGTCGAGGATCGAATCCTCTTCGGTTGCCATCATGGTGGTGCTCGCAAGAATCACTTTCCGAAACTCTCGGGCATCTTTTCGTTTCCGGCACGAGACGAGACGGCCCGCCACACTCCGAGATCGATGGCATCCTGAATTGCCCGCACCGAGCCGTCCATGAACACCACATTGACGACACCCGGAAAGTAGCTCCGTGCGGTGACGGCAGCGAACGTCGGGGTCGTTGCCGGAGTGGTAGCCCGCAGGTCTTTACCTTCTTGCCAGTTGGTCCAGTCGACGTCATACGTGACACCACTTTCGGTGCATTTGACCTTCGCGTTGGGGCGAAAGATCGACGTGAAGCCGATCTGGTGGGCCCGGCCATCGACCCACTCGGTGTGACCACTGTTCGACTTGAACTCCGAAGCACTGGCGCCGGCCCATGTGCAAACCTGCGCCGCCGCAGCCTCATTGGTGCGGGCACCGGCATCAAATGCCTGGAGCGTGGCAAGGTTCGTCGCGGCCAGTCCCTTGTTGCGATAGTAGGGCTGCCAGGCTTTGACTTCAGCCATGCACAACGTGGTGCCGAGCCCATCGGCAAACGCGCTCGACTTGAGCTTGCTGTTGGGGTAGGCGGCGCCGTCGCCGCCCGAGCCTGTTGCCGGATCCCACACGAAACCCGTTCCCAAGTTCACCGCATAGTTGAATGGATAATGCTTGCCTTCCCGGTTTTCGTCGCGCGGTTCGGCGGGCGAGATGAAGGTCGGCACTCGCATCGCGCTGAGCTTCGTCAGAGTGCCGTCGGCCGCTTCGACGCGGAGGGAGTCGTCGTTGACGTAGTCGTTGTAGTGCCGCTTGAGGTCGATCTCCGTGTAGATGGCCTTCTGCTCGAGGTAGGGGAGCAGTTGCACGTGGACCGACCAGCCGTCGGTGGTCGTACCGGTCTGCGACTGGGAGGGGAGCCAACTCGATGGGTAATACGAAAGCGCGCCCTCATGCACGTTGAAGGCCACGCCGATCTGCCGGAGGTTGTTCCGCGACGCACTTCCGCGGGAGGCCTCGCGGGCGGCATTGATGCCAGGAATCAGGAGGCCGAGCAACGTGGCGATGATCACCATCACGACGAGAAGCTCGATCAACGTGAACGCTCGACGGATACGCACTGCTGCGGACATGGGTGATCCTTCGCTCCGAAAACAGAAGGGGAACTGGCCGTAAATGAGACTGAGCCTCAATAGCGATGAGGGGAGTTTAGCCTCTGAAAAATCGGTCTGCAACAGGCCTTTTTTGGCCGCGAGAAACGAAAGTTGGATTCCGCCGCGTGGACGATTAGGGCCAGGCAGGCGGCCCGGAGCGAGTTCTCGCGCTCCTGAAGAGAGGCGGGCGATAAGGGCTCAATCAGCCTGCCAGCGTGCTGTCACGCAGCCGGTTCCCGTGAGGTGCTTTCGGAGCATGCCGGTCGCGCGGCCTGGGGGGAGGCACCCTGCTCCTCGACCCTCATGTCGCCTACTTCTTAATTGCTTGGATCAAGGCCTCGCCGAATCCCCTGCCGATGCCGCACATGATTTTGGCGGAGCCTAGGTAGTGGAAGTCGCCGTCTGAGACTCCGACCTTGAGGATCTGCTCTTCCTGCGGCGTGATGTGCTTGGCCCGGTACTCGGCGAAGGCCTTCTTGAGGGCATCACCTTCGAGGCCTTGCTCGTGTTTGAGCACGTTCATGTGTTGGTTGACCTCATGGGACTTTGCGGCAAGGGCGGCGAGATCATGGTCCCAGTACTTTCCGGTTTGGACCGCGATGACGTTGCCTTTGAACTCCGGCTTCTCTGCAACCACGGCCTGGGCCTTCTGGAAGTTGCCGATGTTGCCTTCCACGTTCAATCCGCCGATGCCCATCACGCCGATCACGGCCGGCATGTTCGGGGCGTCGAGGTCCTTGCGCAAATCGCGGATGAGGTTTTCCAAGAGCCAGGTGTATTGATCGTAGCCGCCTGGTTTGTCGCGGTTCGGATAGGTGCTGCCATCGATCATGTCGTTCCATCCTTGGAACCAGACGAAGCCGGCCAGTTCGTAGCCTGCTGCGGGATCGTAGGCGGGATGGTGTTTCTTCACATCGCTGAGCACGGTCTTCACGTGGGCGATCATGTCGCGGTACAAGAAGCCCCGTTTCTCTTCATACGCGACTGCCTCCTGCTTCATGGTCTCCAGGTGTTTCGGGAGACTGGCCCGTCCGCCCTCGAGGGTGTCGCAGAGATCGAAATCAAAAGTCTCGATCTTGCCCGCGCGCCACCGGGTGACTTTCATCATCCAGTCGCCGTCGAGCGTCTTGGAGCCATGAAACGCGGCACGCCATTGATCGACGGGAGACTCACCGAGGCCGACACCATCCACACCGAGGATGAGGTCCCCTTTTTGAAAGGGATTTCCCTCGAGTTTCACCTTCGGGTCCGTGAGCAGATAGATCGGGTAGACGTCGCCGACCTTGCCGATCTCTGCGCCTCGGAAATCGGTGATGCCGAGGTATTTCCTGCGGAGGGCATGGGGTTTCTCCGGTGTCCAATCGTCCGCAAGGTCGATCTTTTCAGGAATGGCGATGGGCGGTGCCTTCGCCTCGACCTTCTCGTCCTTGATCAAATCGGGGTGTCCCGGAGGTGGCGTCCAGGTGCCGGAACTCGGTGAGCGGTACCGGTAACTGAGGGAAGATCCGCCGAGCGAGGTCTTGATGATCAAGATCGGCTCCTGCAGTTGCTTGTGGAGGTAGATTCCACAGGAGTATTCAGGGCCGAATGCATCCCCTTTGCCACCGCCATACTTGGGTGCAAGGCTTCCGCTCTCCTTGCCCATCCATTGGGAGACGTAGACGGCGTCGAGGGTCACCGGTTTGCCGTCTTTGTCGAAGATGTCTGCAAATTCCTTGGCGGTCTCTGGAGACATTTTGATGTGCTCCAGAGTGTGGGTGCGAGCCATCCCCGTCATGTTGGATTGGCCCGCGAAGACAAAGACCTTCATGGGCTTGGGGTTCTCTGCGGCGAAAGCCGACAAGGAACACCCAAGCGCCATGATGGCGACAAGAGCAGATTTCATTTTCATGATCCGGAATGGATGGATGGGGTTCAGTTCACGGGTGTCAGCGTGAACTGTCCGAACGTCGCACGGGCAGGCCCATGGAATTTCAAAACGTTCTTGCCGGCTTTCAGATCGATGGCCACCGGGTCAGTCTTGCCCCAGAGGCCGATCGTGTACGGCAGGGCCATTTCAACGGCCGAGCCTCCATTGGCGATGGCAAAAAGCTTCTGGTTGGGTTTGGGCACCGCGATGTCTGCGACGAGCCGGTAGGTGCCGGCCTTCGGCGCGTCGAAGGTGTATTCAAATGCGTCCCCTTCCTTCGCGTAGCGCGAGAGATGGAGCAGCGTGTCGCCCTTCTTGTTCTCGATGAACACGATCAGATCGGATTGCCCGCCCTTGTAGAGGCTCCTCTTGCTTTCGGTCGGGCTGCTGCACGCGGCCGAGGGAATCGTAATGACGCCTTTGGCATCGACGGTCACCTGTCCCGTGGCGCATGGTTCCGTCTTGGCGACGGATGAAGTCGTGGAGGCCTTCGTTTTCGAAGCCTCCATTTGCGCGATGATGCGGCGCTGCTCATGCAATGCCAGATCACTCCAGGTGGAGGGCTTCGCCACCTCACCCTTTTTGAGCGGCGCGGGGCCTGTGGTCTTGCCGCTGTAGGTAATGAGGCCCGGCTTCCAAGGCTCACCCATGAGGGAGGCGATCCACTGGGCTCGCTTGACCTTCATGTAGGCGGTTTCATCTTCACGGGCCTGGCTGCTTGTCAGGAAATTGACATCCGCACCATAGCCTCCGCCACCACCCCCCATTTTTGAATAAAAACCGCGCTTGGACTTGCCCCAATTGCCGCCGAGTCTGGTTTGCCATCCGCTTGGATGCCAGAGCGTGATGGTGGAATGACCGGGCTCCACCCGTTCCGTGCTCGGCACGCCGAACGCCTGAAGGACGAATCGGCCAAAGAACCCGCGGCGGCCGCAGATCCCGCCATTGGCCAGGATGTTTTGCATGAAGTGCCGCTCAGGAAGATCGTCCTTCACGCCACCGGTGCCGTATGCAATCTCCTTGTCGACAATATTCACGAACACCAAGGTGTCGCCGTCGTTCGGAATGCAATCCGGCCGCAGGGTGTGAAGCATCTGGCGAGCCCACGCCAGCATCTCATCGGGATCGGCCGTATCCACGACCCTGATCAGATTCCAGACACTGAGATCCTTGAACCCCTGCTGGAGCTCGCCGGCTTCGTACCATTTCTCGTAGCTCAAATACCGCTGCACCGGATCGATGAACAAGGAAGCGTCCTTTTTCATTTCTTCGGTGACTTTGACCACATCCCCCGAAGATACATCCCGCTTCAGCACAGGCACCGCGTGAGCGAGGCTGACCGCCATGGCGAGCCGTTGGAAGATGCCCTCTTTTGCCTTGGGGCTGGCCTTCTGGATATCTGTGTAGATCTTCATGGCCTGGCCGTATTTGCCGCCGGGCGCGCCGTCGGCGACGAGCATCTGGATCATCAAAGCATCGTTGGCGAAGAGCTGCTCGACGAGCTTCTCATGCTCCGAGCTCTGCTGGGCGAACTCCGCTAGACCACGCGGGGTCGCGTCTTTGAGGATCACATACTTGGCCAGCTTGGAATCGAGCGCGCTCGAAGACAGGGTGCCATTGACGCCCAGCGCATCCATCGCCTGCCAGGTGGCAGCCAATGCATCTTGGTAAGCCTGCTGGGCGGCCGCCGCGGCTTGGATGGCGGAGGGCAGTTTGACTTTGGCAGCCTTGACTTCCTGCTTGGCCTCCTCGATTGAGACCTTGAGTTGATCGACGTCCTTCTGCCGGCTTGCGAGGAAACTCTCTGCGCTCTGCAGCAATTTTGCTCGTTCCGGATCCTCTTCACCGCGTGCCCTGGCCCGCGTCAGATCGGCCTGCGCGTCCTCGAGTGTTTGAGGGCCGTATTTCAGCTTCTCTTCCAACTGCCGGAGCCGGTCTTCCGCTCCCTGCAACTTCGCAACTTCTTTCGCGGTGGCGACAGCTTCCTTCTCCGGTCCCTCCTCCGCTTGGATGGCCTGCCGCCATGCAGCGAGTTTCGCGTCGTCGAGCTTGGGCAGCGCCGCCTCGATCTCCGCCTTGAGGGCGGTCTGCATGGCCGAGTATTTCGCCTCCAGGGCCTGGCCGGCTTCGGTCAGAGTCGCGGCGGGCTCGGCCCCCTTTTTGAGATCCGCGGCATGCGCGTATCCCGAGATGAGCACGACGGCGCAAAGGGCGGCGGCGATCAAGCGTTGCTGTTTCATGATGGTTTCTTTGCGAGGGTTCGACGGACAGGAGGACGGAGAGAGGACAGGATTGGTCATGGCTTCGGCTTTCCGAGGGTCTCGAGGCGTTTCATGATTTCGAGCGCGCGTTTGGCTTCTTCGGTGCGGCGGTATTCGAGGCGGGCTTTTCCGTCGTCGTTCCATTGTTTGAAAAACTCTTTCGAAAGACCTTTGTCAGTAAGGTCTTCGCTTTCGGTCAGATCCCAGGAATCGGTGCGGAACTCAGGAAGCGGCATGTCCTGGTGGCCCACAACCTTGAGGTTGCCCATCGGGGAATGTCCCCAGGCATACCGCAGGGCGACGGGCTCGGGGACGAGTGGACTCCACACATGGATGGTCTTGGCGGCGGTCCAAAAATCGCCTTTGGTCGAGTTACGGGCGTATGCCTTGTAAAACTTGCCGTCCTCGCCCGCGAGCGCGAACCCTTCGATGATCGTCCCCGAGTCGTCGCGATGCACACGGACGTCGAAGGTGAGAATCATCTCGTCTCCTTCGGTGGTCACGGAAAGCAGCTTCGCTTCTTGCCACTGGGCTTTCCGGTCATAAATCTTGTTCAGGGCCCACCGCGCCGCACGCTGGCCGTGTTCGACCTTTTTTTCCGGGTGAAGTCCCGCGATCTGCACGTCGTAGGCTGGGATGTATCCGGCATTGTTTGGGTCATTGAGATCGGCAACGCCGAGTCGCTGGGCCTCGCGGATGAAGGCCGGCCCCGGATGTTGGGTTTCGAAATCTTCTTCCGACTGCGGCCGTGCTCCCGCGCAGAAACCGATCACGCCGTAGGCGATGGTTGGATCCTTGAAATCCTCACGCACTCCTTCGATGAGCGCCTTGGTCATCCAGCGGTAGAACTTTGGCCGACAGTTGTTGGTCATGGCGTTGTTGTGGCCGTGGTGCAGGAGCACACCTTTGATGTTGTATCCCTTGAACACGCCGAACATGCCGTTGTAGACGCTGCCGGGGTGGCCAGGGCTTTTCCCGGGAATGTTCCACGACCGGACGTTCTCGCCATGTTCCGGCTTCTTGGGCCACTTGTCTTCGGGCAACTTTTTGTCCTTGGCACGCTTCAGTTCGATCTCCCAAACCCTGAGTGCTTCCGCCCGCAGGTCGAAGGTGGCGCGCTGGGCGTTGATGTGCTCGACGAGGGCCTTGCCGGATGGGATCTCCTGAAACTTCTGGATGGGGACGAGCGCCTCCATCGAGGCCCCGCCGCGGGAGTTTTTGATGACGCCGATGGGGATTCCCAAGGAGCGCTGAATCTGCGCACCGAAGACATACCCGATGGCGGAGAAGGCAAGGGCGGTTTCCGGGGTCGACGTCACCCAGCCGCCGGTATCGATCGTTTTGCGGTCGATGTCGTCCGGCAAGTCGGCCTGTTCGTTGGTGGCGATGGAGAAGAGCCGCAGGTTCGGCAGGTTTGCCTGGATGGATTCGGTGTCTCGGCGATTCACTTTGCCGAGCGGAAACGCCATGTTGCTCTGGCCATACATCACCCACACGTCACCGACGACGATGTTGCCCATCTCGATCTTTTCGGTGCCGGCGGTGACCGTCAGCGTCTGAGGATCAGCACTCGCCTCACGCTCCGGAAACGTCACCTCCCATCGCCCCTTCTCGCCGGCGGCCTCGGCCTCCGCCTTGTCGGTTCCAAGCTGCACCGAAACTTTTTGGCCGGGCGTGGCCCAGCCCCAGATCGTGATCGGCTTGCCGCGCTGCAGCACCATGTCGCTGTCGAAGATGGCGTGGAGCTTGAGCGTGCCCGAAGCAGGAGCGTCTTCCGCGACGCAGGGGATCGCGAGGCACACGGTGGCGAGCAGGAGGCCAAGAAATCGCATGGATGCTTTCATAACCTTGAGCGAAGGCTCGTGCGGCGGCTGAGCGAGGTGAGGGACCGTGGTCCGCCCACGGTCAGATCAAGGTCAGAGGGAGAAATAGGGGGGCCCGGGAGAAGACGCACCGACGTTGTTGGTGTGCGGCACTGCTTTCCAACACTCAGAATCCTACCATGGCCGTATGGCTAATTCTGCCATGGAGATAGTCACATATGGCATAATCGATGCCCCGCAGGCGATGCGGTTGGAGTCAGCCGATTTCGAGACAGCCCGAGTCATGACGCTCGACTGGGCGTGGAACGAGCGCGATCGACTTGAATCGGTCACCGGCAACCGATCCCACCGAGTCGACTCCGTGTCGTCGCCGAGGCCACGCTGGCGGGGGCGGTGTTTATTGGACTGTCGGCCTGAAACTAGCCCCGGCGACGGCGGGCGAACCGATAGCCGAAGAGGGCCACGCCCGACGCGAGAAGCGCGATCGTCGTCGGTTCGGGCACCACGACCACCAGGGCGAGGCTGCCGCTCTGGAAGTAGGCCAGACGACCACTGCCGACAGGAGCGGCGTTGGCGAGGCCGAAGTTGTCGATGTCGGAATCCGTGAACGATTGGGCGGTGCTGATGAGCGTGTATGGGCTGTCCAGGGCCAGCGAATCCCAATCAATGCCTGTCAGGTTATCGATGCCAAACCCGGAGCCAAACGTCGTCGTTCCGCCCACGGCAAGCGGATCATTAATGTCGAGGATCTCGAACAACGACGTCCCCGCGAAGTTCAGGTCACCGGCGATGCTGCCCGTTCCACCGAGGGCGGCCCCAGCACCGACGGTGACAGCTCCCGCACCGGTGCCCGAGCCCGTCGTGTTCGTCACGAGCAGCGTGCCATCTGCGACCGTGGTGTCGCCGGTGTAGGTGTTGGCAAAAGCAAGTGTCAGGATGCCGTCGCCATCTTTGATGAGGCTGCCTGAGCCGGTGATAGCCGCAGTAGAAACGGTGGTGTTGCCGGCTCCGCCGAAGGTGACATCTTGCGTGAGGGTGGTGGCGATGCCGCCGGTGAGGGTGAGCGAGGTGCTGGCATCCGAGTTGATGCGGGCGCCGCTGGCGCCGATGGTGATGGGGCCGGCCCAACTGTTGGTGCCGGACTGGTTACGTAGGGCACCGCGGTGGGAACTGCCGTCGAAGATGCCGGCGCCGTTGAGCGAGAGAGCTTCGGCACCGATGGCGATGGTGTTGGCGAGCTCCAGGGCGGCACCGCCGAGGACGATGGTGCCAGCGGCAGTCGTGCCCAAGGCATTACTATTGGTAAGGCGGGTCACTCCTTCCTGAGCGTAGAAGGTGCTCATGCTGACGCCTAAGCCGTTGTTGGAATTATCGGCTCCCACCACCAACGTGCCCTTGCCCGCTTTGGACACCGGGGCACCGTTTGAACCGAGCCTAGCATTCACGGTCAGGTTCGTGCCGGTGTAGGTGTTGATGACGAAGGGTTGATTGCCGGCCGCCTGAGTAATAAATCCGGTTCCGTTTATGGTGTATTGGTTGTCGAATCCACCCGCGTAGAGGAGCGTGCTGTTGTTAGCGGCGCTAGAGAGCGACAGGTTATTGTTGGCCAGGTCGAGAATATTGCTGTTGGCATTGTTTGCGATCCGGAGCGCATAGCTGGACAAGGTGGCCGCCATGGTTCCACCGCCGGTCAGTTGGTTGACGACACTCGCGCTGCCTCCGCCAGCTGTCGTGGCAGTTGTGTAGCCGGAGTACTCGACAATGTTGCCGCTGCCGTCATTGGAGCCAAAATGGGAGCCGACTGTCACACGACCCAAGAGCAAGATTCCATTGACATTGGCTGAGGTAGTGGTCGCCAGATTGGCTTCCGAAATCGCCAAGCTCGAATTGATGCCCAAACTGAGCGCCCCGAGGCTGATTGTGGAAGTGCCGCCATCGCGAGAGAGGCTGTTGCTCGTGTAGGTGGCAAGGGTCGTCGATCCGACCACCTCGGAATGGTTGGCACCGGCTCCGACGCCGCCTTTGAGCACAAGAGCGCCGCCGCTGAGCGTGAGTCCTGCGGTGTCCGAGAGTTTGGAGCCGTTGTTGGTGGTGTAGTCCAGAACCAGCGTTCCGCCGCCGGTCGCGGTGGTGGCTCCCGCGAAGGTGTTGTTCTGATTAAGGACAAGAGTGCCGACACCAGACTTGGTGAGGGTTGAGCCCGTGCCGGTGCCGCTAAGCACTTGGTCCACCGTGAAGGTGTTGGCAGCATTTTGAATATCGAAGCCCTTCGCGGTGTTGCTGAATGTCACCGTGGAGTCCAGATCGGAGAGGCTGATGAGCGCTGTTCCGGTGATTTGTAGCGCGCCTCCGCTCATGATCAGGTTCGAAGAACTGGTGCCGCCTACATTGTTGACCGAGCCAATGCTGAGCGTGCCCGCACTGATGGTCGTGGTGCCGTTGTAGGTGTTGTTGCCGGTAAGAACCAGCGTGCCGGCACCGGTCTTGGTCAGGCCGGCGGTGCCGGTGGAGGTGCGGATGTCGTTCGAGAGCAAAGCGATGTTCGCGCCAACCTGCACGGTACGGGTCGCGGCATTGAGGTCGATCTTGTTGGCCAGTTCGATCGAACCGTTCGGATAAGGTGCTACGGCTGCGTTGAATCCATAGGCTTGATTGAGAACGAGTGTGGTTGGCGCGAAGTGAGTGCTGCCCCACTGGATTTCCTGGGACGCATCGCCATTCACCGTGACGACCCGCGGACCACCGTAGGCGCTGAACCCACTGGTTCCGCCCGTAATCTGGAACTGCGAACTACCGGAGCCGAGGCCGCGGCTGAAATTCATGGCTCCAAGTTCAACAACGCCACCGTTGATCGTCAGGGCGCTGGTGCCGCCCGTGGTTCCGATGCCGCCGGAAAGTGCGTTGGCGCTGGAGAGTCGCAAGACACCGCCTGTGACCGACGTGGTGCCGGTGTAGTTGTTGTTGCCGGAGAAAACCAAGAGGCTGCTGCCGCTCTTGGTGATGCCCTTGCCCGAGCCCGTGATATCTCCAGAAAAGGTCGCGCCATATCCGCTGGTGCTGGCGCCGGTGAAGGTGGTTATGCCAGAGGCATTTCCCACAAGCGTGAGATTGGCACCGATGGTGTAGCGGAGATCGCGGTTTGCGCCTCCACCGCCGAGGACGGAGTTGAGGTTGACCGTGGAGGTCGTGCCATCGCCGAAGGTCCAAGTGGAGGCAGTGGTGCCAATGGTGATGTTTGAGCCGAGATCGCTGTTAGGTCCCCTGCCGTTGAGGGTCAGGGTGTTCAGCGCGACCGTGGTCGGAACATTGATCACGACCTGGCTGGCACCACCTGCACCGGCCCCGAGCTGGGCGGTGGTATCCGCGAAGAACCGAAGTTCATTCGTAGCGTCAGAGTCGAACACGCCGTTGACGTCCCAGTTGCCTGCGGTCGCCCAATCCTGGTTGCCGGTTGCGGTTTGCGTCCACGTGTAGGTGGTTTGGGCGCGGGCGGAGGAGATGCCCATCACCAAACTGCCAGCGACGGCGAGTGACGCCAGGTAGCCACGAGAAATCCTTCGAATTCGGACGTTCATAGAACCCACCTCGTCCTGCGAGCGAAACAGGAGACAGCAATACTCTTTCCAAATCGTTAGATATCATAGCGGAAAGTTGTGGATAGTTCCGTCGCAAAAATGGAAAAATCTGGCAGAATTCGAGAATGGCCTTCCGATGTCGGGAGCCGCCCATCCAGTCGCATCCACGAAGGCCACACTCCACGTCTTCGCGGGCCAACTCCTCAGCCTGAGCGGCCTTCGGAGAACATAGGCACAACGACAAGGAGCGTGCAGGCTTCCTCGGGCAGACCCTAGCCCCGGCGCCCGTCCGCGTGCTCCCGATCTCGAGAGCGAAACGCTGTTGACCAAGACGTTCGAGAAATAGCCGCTCGTCGCGCCGCTTCTGTCCGCCTGGTGATAGAGACTGGTTCCGTCAGTGGGGGCAGGTCAGATCACTGCGGCACAATCGGCTTGCCGAGGGTCTCGATGGATTGCTCGCGGCCCGTGTAGGGTCCGTCCGATTCCTGACTACGGGGTTCGGTCCATGCCTTCCGCATCAAATCCGTCAACGTGGCGACGACGTCGGGATGTTCCCCGGCCAGGTCCTTCGTTTCGCCGAGATCGCTGCCCAGATCATAGAGGGCGAGTTTCTGCGGATTGCCGACTCCCTTCCAGTTCCCCATCCGAATCGCGCCCGACCAGAAAAGATACTCATGCCTCTTCTGCACCCCGTTGCCCAGGAGTGTGGGAACGATTGAGATGCCGTCCGTGTCTTTGGGGACCTCGTTCGAGACCCCCGCAAGCTCGGCCAGCGTCGGCATGACATCGGGAAAATACCAG
Source organism: uncultured Candidatus Kuenenia sp. (assembly GCA_964498325.1). Classification (GTDB taxonomy): domain Bacteria; phylum Planctomycetota; class Planctomycetia; order Pirellulales; family UBA1268; genus QWPN01. Next base: position 121,811 of record CAZCHF010000001.1, on the reverse strand, counting down.
GGCAAATCGCTCACGGTGCCGGCTTTGATCTTCCCGGGCCATCGTACGACCATCGGCACGCGGATCCCGCCTTCATAGCTGGAGCCCTTGAACCCCCTCAGTTCACCGCAGGAATCGAGGACGCCGGGCCAGGGTCTCGATGCTCCGTTGTCCGAGGTGAAGAACACGATCGTGTTGTCGTCAATTTTCAATTCCTCGAGCAATCCAAGCAGCTCACCGACGTGCCGATCCACCATGGAATTCATGGCCGCAACCGCCTTTGCCCGCCCCGGCAACTCTTCCTTGTCCTTGTACAAACCCCAGGCCGGATCGTCTGCCGGTATGACCAAATTGGAATGCGGAGGGGTCCACGCGGCATAGCAGAAAAACGGCTTGCCGCTGGCGGCGCTTTCCCTGATGAACTTCCGGGTCTCGTCGTAGATCGCGTAATGCGAATATCGTCCTTTCCGCTCGGTCCGCTCCCCGTTGGCGATGACGTCATGCAAGGGCCCGTTCAGGTCGACCCTCTCGCTGTTCCTGAAAAGATGCGAGGTGTAATAGTCGTGGGCATGGACCTGGTTGTAGTAACCGAAGAAGGTGTCAAAGCCCTGCTTTTCCGCCGCGCCCTGTGAGCCCTGGTTTCCGAGGCCCCACTTGCCGAATCCGGCGGTGAGGTAACCCGCCTTCTTCAGGATCTCGGCCACGGTCAGATCCTCCGGGTAAAGAGGCGTCCCCCCGCTGTTCCCACGCACCGGAGCATGTCCCAGATGATAGCCCGTCATCAGAGTGCTGCGTGCCGGTGCGCAGACGGAGGCGCCGGAGTAGCAGTCGGTGAACCGCATGCCCTCTTTGCACATCGCGTCGATGTTGGGCGTCTGGATGCTCTTGCTGCCATAGCACCCAAGGTTCCGGTACCCCATGTCATCGACGATGATGAACACGATGTTGGGCCTGGTTGCCGGCTGCTCACCCGCAGAGAGCTGAAGGGGAAGGATTGCGGGCAGCCAGAAAGCGAACAGAGCCAGCCGCATCAGGTGAGCATTCATTGGAATAGGGCACCGTCTTCAGAAGTTGAAATAGATCGTTCATGAGGAGTTGCTAGATCAGCATCTTATGCTCCGGGCTTTTCTGAACAAATTCCGCAAGGCCGCGCGGGTGACCCCTCCCCAGTTTCTGTACGTGTGCTCGTGAGAGCGTTGGGGAACACGAATCAGCGTCCTCGGGCCTTGACCTGCCCCCATGAATGGAACCAGTTCCTATCATAGGGCTTGCCCCACCAACTTAGCGGAGCGGATTGAAGACTTCTTGAAACCCGATGTCTCGAAAATCCTTGACGTTGGCCGTGGCGAACCGAGTGACGCCCTGCATGGCGAGCGACAGGCCAAGCCGAAGATCGTAGATGCGCCTCCGGGGGGTCGAGTGGTCACCCAGGCGCCGCCAAAGTTCGTCATGAAACGCTCGGCCGTCGGGCGGAAGCCCCACGAGGTGCCATCGTGGATGGCTCCGGAATCGCTGGCAGACGGCGACTGCATCATGGGCCGACGCCGGCCTGGACAGTACCACCGGATTTCTCAGAAGCCCATAGAGTTCCACGAGCATGAGCTCGGAGATCACGACCTCTTCGTCGTCCTGCAACGCGCGAAGAAATGCCGCTGCCTTGGCGTGAGACCGGCTCGAGAAATCGACCGCGGGCAACAGGACGTTCGTGTCAAAGGCGATCATCGCCGACGCCGCTGCGGACCACGCACGGGAGTCCGAGCCACCTCCTCATCGGCTGCCGAGATCGCGCGAAGCTGCTCCAGCGGCACGAGCATTCCCCCGCCGTCGATCGTGGGCAGCGTCCACTCCTCCGCTCGGGCCGTGGGCGAGCCCACACGATCCAAGAACAGTTCGAGGCCACGACGCGTCATTTCGGCGAGCGAAATTTCCCGCTGCTTGGAGACCTGCTTCGCCCGGCGGTAAAGCTCGTCAGGAAGTTGGATCTGGGTTCGGATCATGCCATCAATTCTACGTCACGGTCGCACATGATGGCAATCTGTTATCGCAGCCCGCGGCGTCGTGCGAAGGCCTGTGGCACCAAGGTCCTCTTTTCAAAGAAACAGCGACGCGTCCACGTGGAAGTGATCGGCCAGCTTCCGCAGATGGTCCGCCGTGAGCTTCCGATCACCGTTGAGGATCTTCGAGCCCATGCTGGCGTGGACGCCCAAGAGCTCCGCCAGATCAGTGCCACTCATGCCGTTCTCGTCGAGCAGCTACTTGAGCGAATCCAGGCCCGAGATGTCGCTGGTGGCGATCGCGTGGTGCTCAGCCTCGTACACGCCCATGAGCTGGGTGAGGGTTTCAAGATAGATCGCTTGGCCTTTGGTCAGCTTGGGGATCGTCATGAGCCGGTCGATCATCTCGATCGCGTTGTCGAGTTGGATGTCGTCGGCAATCGCCTGCGGCGGCATCACGCGGACCAGTTCTCCGAACCGGCCGGGCAGCTTCTCTTGGTTGTGGCGGGTTTTGCCCATGGCGTCAGTCCTTCATCCGCGTTGTACTATCCGAACAGTCGTGGATCGAATTGGAACGGCTTGCCGGGCTCGACCCGGAGCTTCTTCATGTCCGGGTGCCGAGGATTCAGGAGAAGGTTTCGCTCGAGTGGGTTGATGGCTGATGGCACGATGAGGACGGCCGTGCGTTGCTCCGACAGCCACGCGGTGCCCATCGCTTGAAGCTCTGCCGGAGCCGGATAGGTTCGCCAATGGATCGGCAAATCTGATTCGCGAAGCTCGCGTACCGACACGTCGCCTGGCAGTGTTCCACGGATTGAGATGAGATCGTCCGGGACGGTTTCGGCAGAAACATGCACCAGCAGTTCCAGGGCTGCCAGGGACAGGTGCTCCGACGTGTACACCATCGGATAGCCCTTGAGGTTCCAGCGGCCACCGGCGTTCTCGGCCCCGATGCCGCTGAATGCCGTGGCCTCGTGCTTCGCACGACAGAGACGCCAGACCTCCATCGTCAACTGTAGACTCCGTGGTCGATGCGTCGGAGGACATCGAGCACGTCTTCAAAGCCGATGGACGTGTCCAGGAGGTCGATGGGCCGCTCGCCATCAAGAGCCCGGTTTTTCGCGAGCAACCACGTGCGTGCCTTGGCTCGATTTCCGAGCACGGCGGTGGCCGCCACCATCACTTTGCTCAGCCGGTAGATCAACTCCGACTCAACCGCCTTGAGTCGAGTCGCCTTGGACTTCCGGCGGGCCGCCGTCCGCTTCGCGATTCGCAGGGCCCGAAGAATCTCGTCTTCGGTGAGCGACGAGGAAGCAGCAACGCACGCGATCACGTTTGCGGGGAGGCCCGCCCGGATCACGCGAATGAAGTCGAAGTCGGACCGCGGCGATCCGACGACCTGGGAGCCCCCCATGAACTTCGTCAGTTCCTTCAGGCTACCCATCGAGACGCCCTCCTGACCGGTGTTGCCAAAAGGCATGTTATCCAGTGCCAAGTGGCATCGTCAAGCCGGTCAGTCGTGGCACTGCAGTCCCCACTCCACGTCTTCGCGGACGTTGATCACTTGGCAGTCATATCGAATGCGGGCGACGCGGTAGAATTGAGGCCCGTCTCGGAATCTGTTGGTTCCTGATTGGCATGTGAGATCGTTGCCTGATGCGGCCTGCTGCACCACTTTCTGACACCTCGGCTGAAGCGCTTGCCGCCCAGCTTGCCTGCATCCGCCGCATGCGGCCGCTGGAGCGCTTTCGTGCCGGCTGTGCCCTCACGGCCCGCGGCCGTCGGCTTGCGATGGAGGCCCTCAGGCGTCGCTATCCGATGGCCGGGGCAGACGAGATTCGGCTTCGCTACATGGGCCTTGCGTATGGTGACGAGCTTGCCGAGAACGTCGGCCGCTGGCTCGAGGAAAGGCGTCGTGAGTGATACCGACGACATCATCGCGGCCTTGGCACCCGTCACCGCAGCGTTTCGAGACCTTGGCGTCCGCCACTTTATCGGCGGCAGTGTCGCAAGCACGTTTCACGGCGCGATCCGCTCGACCATGGATGTGGATGTCGTCTGCGACCTCCGAGAGGATCAAGTCGCCGTGTTTCTCGCGGCGTTTGGTGACGACTTCTATGTGAGTGGCCCGGCGGTTCGCGATGCGGTCCGTCGCCGGAGCAGCTTCAACCTGATTCACCTTCCGACGTCGTTTAAAGTCGATGTCTTTGTCAGCCGTGGTCGGCCCTTTGACCGGGCTGCGATGAGCCGAGCGACATCCTGTGTTCTTCGCGAGGAGGATCACTTCGCCGCTCCGATTGCGACGGCCGAGGATTCGATCGTGTCGAAACTCGAATGGTACCGGCTGGGCGACGAGGTCTCGGAGCGTCAGTGGGACGATGTCTCCCGGCTGGTTCAGCTCCTCGGTGACTCGCTCGACGTTCCACATATGCGGCAGATGGCCGAATCCATCGGTGTCGGCGACCTCCTGGATCGGCTCCTGGGCTCCGTCCGCGACGCTCGTTGAGTAGGGATCGCCCTCCGAACACCCGGGACGTTCAAGTGTGAACGGCGCGGTCTCAGAAAACACCGGAACAACCGTAAGGCGGGTGCGGTGGTTCTCGGACTGTCGGACTGAACCTAGCCCCGGCGACGGCGGGCGCGGATGTAGCCGACGATCGCTACGCCTGAGGCGAGAAGCGCGATCGTCGCCGGCTCGGGGACGGCGACGTAATTCAGGATCAGGTTATTGCCACTCTGGGCGATGCTCCACGTTCCCGTCGCGGTCGGGGTGCTCGTGAAGTTCCCAGTATTGATCGTCCAGTAGGACGCGTCGAAGCCGGTGATCCCGGTTGTGGTGGTCAGGATCGTCCAGGAGTTGTTCGTTTCGGAGAAGTTCGGCACATTCCCGGTCACGTTTCCGCTGGTGAGGGAGAGCACGTTGAGGATGTAGCTGCCAGGAGCCGCACCGGTCAGCGTGAGGTTGCCGGTGATGTTGATCTGGTCGATGTTCGTGCCCGCCACTTGGGCGGTCCAGTCATTCAACTCCCAGTCGTAACTGTTTGATGCCCACGACTGATTCACGCCGAACGTCTGGATGCCTGGGCTGTTGCCAGGCGAAAGGACGTCGCCGACGTTGTCGAGCGTGAGCGCGGCATTCAGCGTACCCGTGCCGCCATAGACGGCACGCTGGCCGGTGCCGTTACCGCTGAGCGTGGGAGCCAGGGCCAGGGCGACAGAGCTGCTGTTGGCGAAGCGGGCTCCCGCGGCGATGTTGATGGCACTGGTCGAGTTGATCGACCCGCTGCCGCTGACGAGGAGCGTGCCGGCGTTGACGTTGGTTGAGCCGTTGTAGGTGTTCGTGTTGCTCAGCACGAGAGTGCCAGTGCCGAGCTTGGTGAGTCCGCGCGAGCCGCCGGAGGTGCCGCCGGAATTGGCGATCACTTGGGAAATTTCGAAGCTGCCGCCGCTGGCATTGCTCGTGTCGAAGCCGAACCGGGAGCCTGCCGCCATGCCGTTGGTGGTCGGATTGGAGCTGTTGGCAAGGTTGGTGAAGAGCGTGCCAACATCCGTGGTCGTGAACTCATCCGTGCCGCCGACGTTGAAAGCCAGCGTGCCGCCGTTCGCCACGCGGATATTCGCGGCGGTCCAGCTTGCGTTGTTGCCGTTGTAGAGCGAGCTGGCTTTTCCGAATTGAAGGGTGCCACCATTGGCACTGATCGAGGTCGCGCCGGTGTAGGTGTTGGCGCCGGAAAGCTTCCAGGTGGAGGCGCCATTCTTGGTGAGATTAATTACACCGCCAGCCGCGTTGTTTTGGATGACACCCTGAATCTCGTTCGCACTGCCGGTGTAGGTACCGCCCAAGCTCAACGTGCGGGTAACAGTAGTTCCCGTGATGGTCACGTTGAACTGGCTGGCCGTCAATATCAGCGCCCCGGAACCATTATTGTTAATGGCGCCATTCCTGACGGTGCTATCTCCAGAAGTACCAATGCTGAACTGCCGGTTCATGGAACCGCCAGAGCCAGTGTAAATAAGCGTACCAAAATTATTCGCGTTGGGGTTAAAGTTTATCGCGCCGCTCAGGGCTGCTCCAATAGCGCTTGCCACCCCGTAATCACTGACGGAATTGACCGACAGCGTCCCGGGACCACCTGAGCTGCCCCCGCCGATGTTCGTCGCACCGGTGTAAGAGTTGATCCCAGAAAGCACCAGCGTCCCGGACGCGCTGACCGTAACGTTGCCGCTAAAGGTGTTATTGCCGGACAGAGTGGCCGTGCCTACTCCCAACTTCGTCAAGGAACCGCTGCCGGAGATCACGTTGCCGTATGACTGGGCGGAGCCGCTGTTAAAGGTGAGGGCGGAGTTGTTGATGATGCCAGAGCTGCTGGCGATCGATCCTTGGACTTCCAAGACACCAGCGGAAATCGTGGTGGTGCCGGTGTAGGTGTTGGTGCCTGTAAGTCGGAGCGTCGCCACTCCTTGCTTGGTCAGGGTGCGAGGACCACCGGTTTCGGTGATGGCGCCGATGTTGGTGGTTGCGTTTGTTCCATTGTTGATAATCGCATTTCCGGTCAAAGTCCCTCCGGTGAAACTGAGCGTGTGGTTGATGTTCGCCGCTGTGAGGGACAGTGTGCTGTTACCGATCGTGAGGTTGCCGTAAGCGTGGGTCTTCGCTGAGCCCACGCCGCCGCTGCGCCTGAAATCGATCGTCGCACTGCCACCTACGTTGACATCATTGCCGAATATGTACGTTTCGGGAGTATCATTTGCACTTATCGTAATGGAATTTAGTTGGGTGCCAGCGTTGAGTTGGATAGTGCTGGTGCCGAAGGGGCTGGCACCGGCGGGTGTACTTTTGTTGCCTTGCAGAATGCCAGCGCTAATGGTGGTGGTGCCGGAGTAGGTGTTGTTGGTACCGGAAAGGATGAGCGTCGTGCTTCCGCCGGTTTTCTCAAGGCCGTTCGTTCCGGCGATGTCGCTGGAGATAGTGGAGGTGCCGGCGGATACGCTGATGATCGGGGCGCTGGCTCCGGCGAGCGTGAGCGTGCTACCAGTGACGACGTAGCCCGTCGTATTGAAGGTGAGCCCGCCTGCGGTGATTGGAGTGCCGAGAGTCACGGTACCCGCGGTGCTGCCGAATACGGCAGTGTCGTTGCTGGCGTTGGACCATTGCAAAGTGAAAGTCCCATTAGCGCCGGTGGCACTCCAGTTGGTAAGGGTGGTATCCCATGTGCCGTTGCCACCTGCCGTTGAGGCATTTCCGGACCAGAAGTAGGTGGACTGCGCGGAAGCGGAGGGGATGCCCAGCACGACGCTGCTCGCGACGGCAAGCGTTGCCAGGACGCTACGAGAAAGCTTTCGAATTCGCGAGTTCATAAAAACCACCTCTTCGCCGGAGCGACCCAGGAGACCGCGACACTCTTTCCAAACCTTCAACATCATAGCCGAGGCGTGTGGCTAAAGCTGCGGCAACAATGGACAAATCTGGCAGAATCCGAAAAGCGCCGGATGAGGTCGTGGGCAGCCAATTCTGTCGCGGCTAAACAGTCCAACTCGGCGCCTTTCCGGGCCAAGTCCTCGGTCTGGGGCGATTTCGGAGAACACAGGCACAACCACAAGGCGTGTGCGGACTTCTCCGGCAGAACCTAGCGCGGGCGACGGCGGGCGAGGCGGTAGCCGAAGACCGCGATGCCGGAGGCGAGAAGCGCGATCGTTGCCGGTTCGGGCACGGCGACGTAGTTGAGGATCAGGTTATTGCCACTTTGGGCAACGCTCCAAGTGCCGGTCGCGGTCGGGCTGCTCGTGAAGTTCCCGGTGTTGATCGTCCAGTAGGACGCATTGAAGCCGGTGATCCCGGCCGTGGTGGTCAGAATCGTCCACGTTTTGTTGGTTTCGGAAAAGTTCGGCACATCGCCGGTCAGGTTTCCGCTGGTGAGCGAGAACACGTTGAGGATGTAGCTGCCAGGGGCCGCACCGGTCAGCGTGAGGTTGCCGGTGATGTTGATCTGGTCGATGTTGGTGCCAGCGACCGAGGCCGTCCAGTCGTTCAACTCCCAGTCGTAGCTGTTCGAGGCCCACGACTGGTTCACGCCGAACGTCTGGATGCCCGGGCTGTTGCCGGGCGAAAGGACGTCTCCGACGTTGTCGAGCGTGAGAGCGGCATTGAGCGTGCCGGTGCCGCCGTACACGGCACGCGAGCCTGTGCCGTTGCCGCTGAGCGTGGGAGCCAGGGCAAGGGCGACAGAACTGTTGTTGGCGATGCGCGCTCCCGCAGCCACGTTGATGGCGCTTGTGGTGTTGATCGATCCATTGCCGCTGACCAGGAGCGTGCCGGCGTTGACGTTGGTCACGCCGGTGTAGGTATTCACGCCGCTCACATCGAGCGTTCCGGTACCGGTTTTGTTGAAGCCGGGGGCGGTTACCGCGTTAGCATTGTTGCTGATCACCCCGGCAATGGTCAGCGTGTTGGAGCCCGTGACCGCAATGCCAGATTGGTCGAGCAGGGTGACGTTGCGGTTGTTGGTGCCGGCGGTGCCGTTGAAGAGCCCGAAGGTGCCGGTGGCTTGGAGCGTGCCGCCTTTGAGGTTGAGGGTAGCACCGGTGGCTTCGGCGCCGAGATGGACGTTGGCTCCGATGCTGAGCGTTCCCGCGTTGACGTGGGTTTGGCCAGTGTATGTATTGGTTCCGCTGAGGGTAAGCGTGCCAGCGCCGGATTTGGTGAGAACACCACTGCCTTGGGTGAGATTCGAGCTGATGGTGAGATTGTCGGTGGCCAGATCCGTGCGGACAACAAGTTCTGTATTGCCGCCACCTGTTACATTGCCGCCGCTGATCGTGCTGCTGCCACCGCCGGACTTGAGGATGCCGGGAGCGGTGAGGGTGCCGGAGGTGTTGGTCCAATTGACACTGTCGCCTTGCAGATTCAGGGAGAGTAGGGATATGCCTACGCCAGAAAAGGAAGATGCGGGAGCGTTGATTTTAACGTGACGACCGGCCGTAATGGTATTCACTGCAACAGCATTTGTATCCGATCCGTAGGCAAGAGCTCTCACAAAGCCGTTTGTCGAATTCCGCGAGGCGAACTCGGAGCCCCCGAAGTAGAGCCCAGCATTGATGAATCCTGCTGCACCGGTGATATTCACGGAGTTGTCGGTGCCATTGGTTCCTCCCGCGGATACGAAGTTGCCGGTCGCGCCCGCTGCTCGGGCCACGCTGGTAAAGGTGGTGCTGAGGTCACCTGCACCTGTTTTGTTGGATGCCAAGGTGCCATCGGCCACCTGGAAGCGCAGGGCTGCCAGCGTTTGGGTTACCGTCGTAGCACCGCTTTGCAAGCCCAAGGTGCCTGCATGAACATCGGTGTTATCAGTGTAGGTATTGATGCCACCCAATGCCCAAGTCCCACTGCCGACTTTGATAAGACCGACTCGCATCGTGCCACTAATGTTTTGAATCGTTCCGTTGATCGTGCCGCCATTCGTACCCCCGAGAGTGAGGTTGCGAACGTTGTTGTTCGTCTGGGTATAGGTGGGCGTGAATGTGGCCGCCGTGAAGGTGAGCGCACCAGTGCCGTTGTTGATGATTCTCGCGCCGCCAGTATTGTTTTGGTTAATGCTACCGACCTGGATGGTCCTGTTCGACGATTGTGCCCCTCCCGTGTATACAAGGGTTCCTGTGGTGGCACCATTGTTACCACCGCCCAGGATGATCGGCGTGCCGGCGGTTCCTCTGCCGATCGCGCTATCGTTTCCGTAGTCGGCAATGGTGTTGATCGACAGGGTTCCTGCGGTAGCCGCGGTGGCACCGGTGTAGGTGTTCATGAGCGAGAGCGTGGTCGTTCCCGTTCCCGCTTGGGCGAAGGATGCGCTGCCAGTAAGTGCATGACCATTCAGATCGGCTGCCTGGGTGAACGCATTGCTACGATTTATAATCAGAGTACCATTGATCGAGAAGCTGCTGGTGTTGGGGAGTGAACCGGTGGTGCCGCCATTGCCTAGCTGGAGATTGCCAGCCGAAATCGTGGTAGCACCGGTATAGGAGGTGTTACCGGTGATCTGTAGCGATTGGCTACCAGTCTTTGTGAGGCTGTAAGAACCACCACTCTCCGAGATCGAGCCCAAGATCAGACCACCGGTATTGGCATTGAAAACGGCATTACCTGTCAGGGTCGTCGCGCCGAACCCGAGAGAGTAGTTGGTCGCCCCGGTCACGGTCAAAGTATTTGCCCCGATTGACAATGTGCCCAAGGCGATGATTTTGTTGTTACTGGTGCCGGCAAAACGTTGAACGTGGATGGTTGCGTCGCCAGCTACCGTGGTGTTGTTGCCGTATGTGATGGTCTCGACGGTGTTGTTGGGGGTGCCCTCGGCTCTAAGATCGAGAGTCGTTCCCGCATTGAGCGTGAGGGAGCTGGACCCGAATGGACTGACCGGGGTGAGACTGTTGGTTGTGTCGCTACCTCGAAGTGTGCCAGCAGTAAGGGTGGTGGTGCCGCTGTAGGTATTGTTGGTACCGGAAAGAATGATGGTACCCCCGCCTGTTTTCTCAAGGCCATTCGTTCCGGCGATGTTGCTGGAGATGGTAGAGGTGCCGGTGGATACGTTGATGATCGGGGAGCTGGCTCCGGCGAGCGTGAGGGTGCTGCCGGTGATGCTGTAGTTGGTCGTATTGAAGGTTAGACCGCCTGCCGTGATGGGAGTGCTGAGCGTGACCGTGCCCGCGGTGCCGGCGAAGACGGCCGTGTCGTTGGCATTTGTCACGTTGTTCCAAATGGTGTTATAGGGATTTGAAGTTCCCCAGCGTCCGTTCGTGGTATCCCACGTGCCAGTTCCGCCTAGGGAAGTACCGTTGGCAGACCAAGAGAGGTCAGCAGCGGAGGCGGAGGACATGCCCAGCACCAAGGTGCCCGCGACGGCTAGCGCCGCAAGGAAGCCACGACAAAGCTTTTGGATTCGACCGTTCATAGAACCACCTCTGCGCAGGAGCGCCCTAGGAGACCGCTAGACTCTTTCCCAGCATTCAGGATCGTAGCAGGGGAATGTGGCTAAATCTGTCTCAAAAATAGACAAAACTGGCAGAATCCGAGAATTCGCGGGCCGAGGCCCGGGGCTGCCTTGCCTTCCCGTCAGTCAAGCAGATCGACACCGCCGCCGTCGTGGCCCTTGCCGAGTTGCATGAAGACCGCCGGATCGACCTTGAAGCTCACGACCCGAACCGCGCCGTCGCACATCGCCATCACGAGTCCGTCGTGCGGCCCGCCGAAGGAACCGGCCGCTGCTTGATTCGTGTTCGTGCATTGATTCAGGCCCGGAGTGTCGCGCATGGGCGGAACGGGAGTCGTCGCATTGAGCGCAACGGTGGCGTAGACATCGGCCTCGCGGCCAACCGACCAGCCCCGATCATTGCAAATGACGATTCCCGCTGACGTCGGCCGATACTGCTCAGGAGCCAAATACCTTTCTCCGCAGAGGAAAACGTTCGAGTACCCATCCCGGAGGGAAGCCATCTCGCGGCCGTATGATCTACTACCGTTTGTTGGATTTCGCCCCTCGAGCGCACCGCCTCCGCCAGTATTGCCGAAGGGTTCTCCCCACGCGCCCGCGTAGTCGGACCGGGCGGCCTGCGAAGGAATGGGTATGGTATAGTCGGTGCTTCCCAGGCCTTGGCCGTACGGGTTGAAGCCCGACCTCAAGGGCGATGTTATACCCGTGAAAATTGCGGACCCTCGACTTGGGCAGACGTAGAGTGGCACCGAGACGCCGAGGCGTTTGCTGATTTCGCCCGGCTTGGTCGGCTGTCCTGCTGCCGCCGTGAGAGGTAGCCCCGCACCCATGGCATGGACATTCGCTTGTTCGATGTATGGGAGGATGTTGTAAAGCCAACCACCCATCTGGCGTCCTTCCGCGGTGAGGTCGGGATCGCCGACATATCCCGTGACTCCGGGCGATGGCAAAGCCAAATAGTGGCTCTCGTGCTGCCGGCATCCAGCCGCGAGGCCCCGCACATTTACTTCGCACTGTTTCCGCCGAGCCGACTCACGAATCGACTGCACAGCGGGAAGCAGCAGGCCGATGAGCAGCGCGATGACGGCAATCACCACCAGCAATTCCACGAGCGTGAACCCTGGCTTGCCACGCGGCCGCGAACTGCAGGGCGGACGTCGCATCGCAGAATCCTCCCTGCGGAACGCGGCTCGTTCAGTAATCGGTGGGCTGGGGCACATAGGGCTGCGGGCCGGTATAGGACGGCGACTCCAGGTACCGATTGGCCAGGACCGAATTCGTCGTGTACTTCTGCCCCGTCGGACCAGATGCATTGTAGACGCTTCGCGACGTGAGGAGGTGCCCGTAGACGTGTGGAGCCAGGTCCGCTTTCAGAAAACGAGTGCTTCCGTCGACGAATGAAACGAAGCAACCCCCTTCATGGCGTGACTTGGGCAGGGTGTGAAGCCCTGGGGTGCTTGTGTAGTCGAGTCCTGCTTGCCCCGCATTGATGACCTGTGTCGTTGCGGGAAGAGGCCCAGACCCGCCAAAGTTGGCAAAGCCAAACAAAAGCCCGGCTCCCCCGTCGTCTACGTTTGCCGGTACACGCCGCCACAAGCCGCCTACGCCCTGAAAGGCGCCAGGATCACTCGACTGCACGACACCCCCTGTCAGGTTACGAATGTCCACAATGAGGGGTGTCCAAACTCGCGACCAGAAAAAGCCTTCGTTAATGCCAGGATAGATAGTCTCAGAGGTCAAGAGCGTGTTTGACTGCCCGTCGCGCTGGCGGATGTCGTCCACCGACATGGGGCTATACAAGGGATTTCGCTGGGGTGGTGACGCGGGGTTGTTGAGAGTCCTTGGGTCGTAGGTGGCATTGTCGCCGAGGGCACCGTCGTTGCGGTTGATGCTTGTCAGGGTGGGAGGGCCACTGGTATTCGTGAACGGAAAGTTCGGATTCGGGACCGGGGGAGCCGAGGTGCCGAACGTGGTCGTGCCTCCATTGGCAACGTATTGCATGAAAAAGGCGCGACCATCACCTTTGGAAAGCGGCGAAGAAGGACAACGCGTCAGGGCATAGAGAGCGTCCAGGCCTTGGCTAAAACCGGGTGAAAAGCCATAGTCCGTGCTCCTCACTGCAAACACTTTGCCGGCGACGATCGCATCGTAGACGTCTGGTCGGTCCAAATACGGCAGCGACGCGATGAACCAGTTCACGTTTCCCTGGAACCCCTCGGAGGAAATGCCGGCGGTCGTGATGTCGTTGCGTATCCCCGGCAGGACCTCCTTGCGGGCGTTGTGCCTGGCCATACCGAGCGCCATCTTGGACTGAATGGCCTGGCATCCATTCCGCCTGCTCGATTCGATGACGGAGTTCACCGCAGGCAACATCAGCGCCACGAGCAACGCGATGATGCCGATCACGACGAGCAACTCCACGAGGGAAAAACCCCTGGGAGGCGATGTTCGCTCGGGCGCCCAATGTGCTGCTTGCATTCTTCACCCCACCGTGTGACGGCCGTGCCAAACCCTGACAAAAGGTATCATAGCTGAAGTGAATGGCTAAATCTGCTGTGCAGATAGATCAATCTGGCACAATCGGATATGTTTGGTAGCGCCAGGGCGAAGGGGCCGGCAGCCTGGGGGAGACGGGTCGTGGGTGACGTGAAGCGGATCGGCGTGATGATGGATCTCGACCAGCCGTACAAACGGCATATTGTCGTCTATTCCGGGATCCAGGAATACGCGAAACGCCATCCCGACTGGGAAATTGTAGTAGACGAGTGGGCAGACCACTCGTTGCCGGCCAAGCCGGGCCGTCCGGTACCCTACGACGGGATCATCGGGCGCATCTCGAAACTTGGGGGAGAACGGGCCAAGCACCTCGATCTGCCTGCAGTCAATGTCTGGCTGGCTTCGCCGGCCAAGGGCCTGCCAAGCGTGCTTCCTGACTTTGAGGCTGCCGGCAAACTTGTGGCCGAGCACCTTCTGGGCCGAGGTTTTCGATACCTTGCGGCGCTGAGTCAAGTCGGCGATGTCGGCGTGCGGAAGCAAGCCGACGCCATGAAAGCGTTCGCCGATAAGGCGGGGTTCGACGGCTGGCTTGGTATCGAGTCGATCGTCGATCCCAAGAGCTACAGCGACTGGCAACAAGCAGTTCGCGTCATCGAACGTTGGATGGACACATGGAAGGTGCCGCTCGGGCTCGTGGTCATCGATGCCCGTTGGGGACGCGTGATCATCGAGGCAGCGAAGCGGCACGGGTGGTGCTGCCCAGAGCAGATCGCCATCGTCTGCCTCCACAATGAAGAGGTTCATTGCGATCACCCCGACCCCGGCTTGACCGCCGTCGAAATGCCCGACGAAAAACGGGGATACAAGGCGGCGGAAATGCTCGACGCCCTCATCGACGCCAAGCGTCAAGGGAGGTCGCCATTCATCGATCCGCAAACTGTCTTCATGCCCCCGGTGGGCCTTGTCGTGAGGCACTCAACCGATTTCTTCGCCGTCGATAACCCGCTCGTAGGCCAGGCCCTGCGATACATCGCGGCACACCTCCACAAGCCGCTCAGCGTAGCCGCTGTCGCCCAGACCCTGGGCGTGGCCCGGCGCACGCTCGATGGCTGGTTTCAAAAATCGATCGGCACGACGGTCGCCGATGAGATCAATCGGCTGCGGCTCGAACGGGTGAAACGCGAGCTCCTGGCCGGCTCCGAACCGATCAAGGCGATTGCCAAGCGGACAGGGTTTACGCACATCCGCACCTTCAACAATCAGTTCAAGCAAGACACCGGCATGTCGCCCGGCGAGTTTCGAAATGCACGAGCCCGCAAAGCCATGGATGAATAGCAGAGCGTTGCCTTCTCGGTGCAGGGCCCCTGATGACCCCGGCGCCGCTCATGGGCGCTCAACTCTTTCGACTCGCTTCCAGACGACCGGAGGAGTGTCATAATCCGGCAGCGATGCGAACTTCTTGGCCGTCGCGGAGAGCTTCGGGCTGCTTGATGACGACAATCGTGTCTACGTCGAGACCTTTTCGCACCTCGACGATCGGGCCTGCACGAAGCCCAAGCTCGACCGGACGGCGTTCGATCTTTCCATCCTTGACGACGCAGCAGAGCGTGTTTGCCCCATCCCTCACTACGGCCGAGACGGGCATCACAAGGCACTCTGGGACCTTGTCGAGCTCGAGCATCACGGCGGCATACATGCCAGGCCGCAGGAGCCCCGTGGGGTTTGGCACATCGATCTCGACGCGGAGCGAATGATTCGATTCGAGCAGCGTGCCGCTCGTGCGGGTGACCGTGGCTTTGATGGGGTCAGCGGCAAGCGCCTGCACGCGGATGATTGCAGGATCACCGGTGTCGACGTAGGCAGCCTCGAGCTCGGGCACGTCGACAAAGATGCGAACAGTATCCGCCTTCGCCACTTCCAAGAGCGGTGTGCTCGCCGGGCCGTTGGCCGGATGCACAAAGTGCCCCGTGTCGACGGTGCGGCGTGTGATCATGCCGTCGAATGGCGCCTTGATCTCGGTGTAGGTGATCATGGTTCTGGCTCGGTCGACGGCAGCAAGCGCCACCTTGTGCCGGGCTTCGGCGGCGCCTTTGTCGGCTTCGGCGGTACCTATCTTGGCCTGCGCTTCGTGAAAACTCGTGCGGGCGGAGCGGCCACGGGCGACCGCTTCTTGCACCGCCGCCTCCGCCGACCGCAGAGCATTCAAGGTTTCCTCTTCGAGCTTCTGAGTCACCGAGCCCTTTGAAGCCAGTTCCTTGATGCGTTCGTGCTCCGACTTCCAGCGTTCGACGTCGGCCTTCGCTCTCGTAAGCCCAGCGTCGACCTCGGCGATTCTCGATTCGGCCGTTTCTGCTGCCGCACGGCTCGCCGTAATCATCGACTCGGCTTGCTTCACCTCGGCTTCGGCCTGGGCCACGAGGGCTTCCTTGTGGTGAAGTTCATCGACGAGTTCCGGCACGGAGAGACGCACGAGCACATCGCCTTTCTTCACCGTGTCGCCGATATCGACGGCAAGTTCGTCGACATAACCGGCGACCTTGGCAAAGAGGGGCGTTTGCTCAAAGGCCTCGATGCGGCCGGGTTGCGTGGTGGCGAGAACGAGCGGTTGCCGCTGGGGCTTCGCGGTCGTCACCTCGGGAGCCGATGCGACCGGGGCTGGAGGCGTCGCTGCGTGATGGCAGCCTTGCGCTATCGCAACAAGGCTCGCGATGAACAAAATCGCGAAGAGGTTTTTGGTCGCAGCGGGCATCGTCATGTTCCTTCTTGCTCGGCGAGCGTGGCGGCTGCAGCGGGTGTGTACGCGGCACTGCGTGGGTCGGTCGGATCAAGCGACGCCGAGTCGACACTCGCCCATCGCTGGATGATGGCGAAAATGCCCGGCAGCACGAGAAGCGTCGCGACCGTGGCTGCGGTCAATCCGCCGATCACAGCCCGACCAAGCGGAGCATTTTGTTGACCAGCCTCGCCGAGCCCGAGGGCCATCGGCAACATGCCGGCGATCATGGCAATGCTCGTCATGAGCACGGCCCGAAGGCGCCTCGACGCTCCGGCGACAGCTGCTTGTTGCGTGGCCAGGCCTTCGCGACGCACTTGTTCGGCAAACGTCACGAGCAGAATCGCGTTGGCCATCGCCACCCCGATTGCCATGATCGATCCGACGAACGACTGGATGTTGAGCGTGGTCCCCGTCACGAACAGCATGACAAGCACGCCGGCGATGACGGCGGGCACCGTGGAGACTGTGGCGAGCGCCAGCCGGACCGACTGGAAATTTGCGGTGAGCACAAGGAACACGACGACGATTGCGACGACGAGGCCCACTGAAAGACCGCTCATCATGTCGTTCATCGGCACGATCTGGCCGCGGATTTCTGTCGTTACGCCCTGCGGCGGTGCTCCCGCGCGAGCAAGTGCCGCCTGCACCTCTCTCGCGACACCTCCCAGGTCCTCACCAAAGATGTTGGCGGTGATTGTGACCTGCCGCCTCATGTTGTAGCGGTCAAACTGACCCGGCATCGTGCCTGGTTCGAGCGTGGCCACGTCGCGCACAAGCACCTGTCCGTCGTCCGTCTGTTTGACAGGAAGGCGTGCCAGATCGTCGGCCGTCTTCATCGTTTGGACACGGTCGTCGGGCGTCCTGAGAACTTGCCGCGGCACCTCTACCTGCACCTGGTACGCGATTCCCGACTTGGGGTCGGCCCAGTAGTTGGGCATGACAAACCGGCTCGATGACGTCGCCATTGTGAGGGTCCGCGACACGTCCCCCTGCGTGAGCCCAGAAAGCCCGGCCTTCTCGCGGTCGATCTCCACGCGGATCGTGGGATAGTCCATCGACTGGCCGAACTGGATGTCCCGAAGCGACGTGATCTTTTGGAGTTCCGTGCGGATCGCTTCGGCATGCTTGCGGCTGTCTGCCAGGTTCGGACCGCTTACCGCGATCTCGATCGGCGTGGGCGACCCAAAACTCATCACTTCGTTGACGATGTCGGAGGGCTCGAATGAGACGCGCAGCTCCGGCATCGCCGCGGCAACCTTGGCCCGGAGGCGTTCCTTGAGGGCCTCGACGCCGATGCCCCCATGCTCATGGAGGTCGACGTAAAGAATGGCCTCCTCGGGACCACGCGACCATTGATAGACGGCGTTCACCGGGAAGTTGGAGTGGATCATCCCCACGTAACCGAGCGTGAGGGCGACGTTTTCCTCACCCACTTCCTTTTTCACAAGATCGATCACATCGAGGGCGTAGCGTTCGGTGCGGGCGATTTGCGTGCCGTCGGGGGCACGGATGCGCAGCCGAAACTGCCCGGCATCAACGAGCGGAAAAATCTCTTGGCCGAGTTTTGGGCCGATCCACACGATCGCCGCGATCGCGGCCGCGACATACGCCCCTACGACAAGCCATCGCACCGCCACGAGTTTTGCAACGAGCCATGCGTAGGCCGCACGGAAGCGCCCAAAAAACGTGGCGTCCTCGGCCCCAATGTGCATGTGACGCAAGAGCCACACGCTCACCACCGGCACGAACGTGCTCGACAGGATGTAGGAGCCGATCATGGCAAAGCCCACGGCGAGGGCGAGCGGCGCGAAGAGACGCTGGGCTGCCCCTTGCATGAAGAAGGCGGGGATAAAGACTGCGAGGATGCAGACCATCGCGAGGAGCCGCGGCACCGCCGTTTGAAGATTGCCGAGCCGCACGGCCAGCGGCACGCTCTCGGTGCGGGCCATCCAAGCATGAATGTTTTCGACTTCGACGGTCGCCTCGTCGACGAGGATACCGATGGCCAGCGCCAACCCGCCGAGGGTCATGACGTTGATCGTTTCACCCGTGAGCCAAAGCGCCAGGATCGAGAAACAGAGGGCCAGCGGAATGTTGAGCACGACGACCAGCGCGCTTCGCCAGTCGCGCAGGAACACGAGCACCGCGATACCCACGAGGATCGCGCCGAGTGCGCCTTCGACGACCACCGACTCGACGGCCCGTGTCACGTACGGCGACTGGTCAAACTCAAAGCTCACTTTGATGTCGGGAGGCAGCACCTGCTGCATGGCGGGGATCGCCTTCTTGATGTTGGCGATGACGCTCATCGTCGAGGCATCGGCGCGCTTGGTCGCGAGGATGTAGACGGCGCGCTTGCCGTTGGCCAGAGCGTAGCCGGCGGGAGCGTCGGCAGAGTCTGTGACGTAGCCGATGTCGCGGACGTAAACGGGCGAGGAGCCGGTGCGGATCGGGATCTTGGCGAGGTCTTGCGGATCGCGCACGACGGAGTTCGTCGAGACGATCGGGTAACTGTCGTCGACGAGCAGATTGCCTGACGGGCTGATCGTGTTTCCTTGGGCGAGAGCTTTGACGATCTCGTCGGGCGACATGCCGTAAGCCTGGAGGCGCTGAGGATCGACCGTGATCACGATCGTACGGGCGCTGCCGCCAAACGGCGGGGGCGCGGAGACGCCCGGCAACGACGAAAACATCGGGCGCACGCGGAAGAGCGCGATGTCTTGGATCTCCGCAATGGTGCGGGTTTCGCTCGACAGCACGAGGTAGCCCACCGGTACGCTGCCGGTATCAAAGCGCATCACGAACGGTGAGACGGTGCCGGGGGGCATGAAGGCCTGCGAGCGGTTGACGTAGTTGATCGTCTCCGCCATCGCCTGGGGCATGTTCGTGCCCGGATGGAAATAGAGCTTCATCAGGGCAGTGCCCTGGACGTTTCGCGACTCCACATGATGGATGCCGCTGATATAGAGGAAGTGGTACTCGTAGTAGTTGGTGAGAAAGCCCTCCATCTGGGCCGGGTCCATGCCGCCGTAGGGCTGGCAGACATAGATCACGGGGAGGTCGAGGCTCGGGAAGATGTCGACTTCCATGCCGCGCGGCAGGCCGGCTGGATAGGGCACGCCGAGCTGCTCGCAGACCGAGCGGCCCACCGCCATGAAGCTGCCCAGCGCGATCGCGAGCACCACGACCATCACCGTCAGGGGCCGTCGCAGGGCTGTGGTGATGACGAATTGCATTCCGCGGGATCGCCTTCAGCGGGACGGGAGCCTGAGGCTCACAAGGGTACCCAGACTTCCATAGTTCTCTGAACTGCCGCGATCCGCAATGAAGCGACGTCAGACCTGGCCCGATCGGCAAATTCCTTGCATCCGGCGCAGCCTGCCGCCGATCCCCTTATTGATGGAGGCGAGATGGTTCTCGGCTTGGCGAGAGCCTCGGTGCGTCCATGTTGATCCAAAGTGCGCGCTTTCGTGGACAACTTCTTCAAACTGGCAGGCTCGATCATCACCGCATGTGTCGTCGCGGGCGGTGGGGGCTGCGCGAGCACACCGCGAGTTGCTGAGTCGTCGTCTTCGATCATGGCTCCTCCTGCGATAGAGCTTGTTTCGCACGAGGAGCCGTCGTTGCCCGTGCCGCCGCCAGCCCCGGTTTCGGAAACCCCCGAAGTGGTTCCCGCGGGCCCCGTGATCGCCCAGATCGATCCACAGGTTCGCGAAGTGACGATGGCGAACATCCTGTCGTCAGTTGCGGGGCGGAATCCCGAGGTCGGCTTTGCGAACCAGCGGTATGCCGAGGCGTATGCGCAGCTCATCGCCGCCCGGGCGCTTTGGTTGCCTGCAATCAATGCCGGCCTCGGCTGGAACAATCATGCGGGGCCACTTCAAGCCTCGAACGGGAGCGTGAGCGAGGTCAGCCGCAGTTCGCTCACGGCCGGCCTCGGTGTGCAAACGATCGGTGCGGGTTCACCAGTCGTGCCTGGTCTCTTTGCCAACTTTCATTCGGCCGAAGCCATCTTCCAGCCGCGGATCGCCAACCGCGCAGCAGCCGCTCGCGATGCCGCGGTGCGCACCACGATCAATGATCTGCTGCTCGACACGGCCCTGGCTTACCTCGAACTTCTGCGGGCCCATCAGTCGCGGGCCATCGCCGTCGACATCCGTGAGCATGCCGAGCGGCTGGCGACAGCGACGGCCGACTTCGCCAAGAGTGGGGCAGGGAACGAGGCCGACGCCGACCGCGCGGCAACAGAACTTTCGATCCGACAGAATGACGTCGTGCGGGCTGAGGAGGAGATTCAAGTCGCGTCGGCGCGGGTCGTGGAGCTGCTCAACGATGACCCGCGTTTCGAGCTCGTGCCGCTCGAGCCCGCGATCGCCCCAGTCGAACTCGTGCCGCTCGATGCTCCGCTGCAGACACTCCTGCCGACAGGCCTCCAGCGACGTCCCGAACTGTCCGAGGCCCAGAACCTCGTCGGCGAAGCCGTGCATCGCATGGCGATGGAAAAGATGTCGCCGTGGCTCCCGAACGTGCTCATGGGCACGAGCTATGCGGCCTTCGGTGGCGGCGAGGGGAGTCAGATCAATAACACGGCTGGCCGCTTTGATCTCGATGCCATCACCTACTGGCAGGTGCGGGGGCTCGGCGTCGGTGAATACGCCGCGCGAAAAGAAGCCCGGGCCCAGTATGACCAGACCCGCATGCAGCAGATCCGGGTGATGAATCTCGTGAGCCGCGAGATAGTCGAGGCCCATGCCCAGGTGCTCGCCCGCCATCGTCAGATCGGAATCGCGGAACAGGCGGTCAAGCGGGCGACCGACTCCTTTGAACGCAACTGGCTGCGGGTTCGCGACCTCGAAGGTCTGCCGATCGAGACGCTCCAGTCGATCCAAGCACTCGACCAAGCTCGGCGCGAATACCTCCGGGCGCTCGTCGACTACAACGCGGCCCAGTTCCGGCTCCAACGGGCATTGGGCTGGCCGATCGATTTGGCCTCGGCACCGCCTGTTTCCAATTCGGTCGTCGATTGACCAATATGGGTCCCTGGCAGAGCCGTCATCCGGCCCCCATTCTCACGACCCAGGAGCCGTCATCGCATGAGCCAGGTGCGAGTGTTGGTTGGAACCCGGAAGGGGGCGTTCATCCTTACTTCGGACGGGCATCGCCGAGCATGGGACGTGCAAGGTCCCTTGTTCGCCGGCTGGGAGGTCTATCACCTCAAGGGTTCGTCCGTCGATCCAAACCGGATCTACGCATCGCAATCCAGCAGTTGGTTCGGACAGATCATCCAGCGATCGGATGACGGCGGCCGGACCTGGACGATTCCCGGCGGTGAGAAGCTGCCTGATCCCTATGGCCCGCCTGCCGGCGGGAGCAACAAGTTCCTGTACGACACGTCGCCGGAGACCGGCAAGCCGCTGACCACGCACCAGTGGTATGACGGGACTCAGCACGCTTGGGAGTTCAAACGTGTCTGGCATCTGGAGCCATCGCTCACCGACCCTGACGTGGTCTACGCGGGAGCGGAAGACGCCGCCATCTTCAAGTCGACCGACGGCGGCCAGTCGTGGCAGGAGCTTGCTGGCCTGCGCGGGCACAGCTCCGGCCCGCAATGGGCGCCCGGCGCCGGTGGCATGGCCGTGCACACCATTCTCCTCGATCCAATGAATCCGCAGCGGATGTTCGTCGCAATTTCAGCCGCAGGAGTGTTTCGTACCGACGATGGCGGCCTGACATGGAAGGCGATCAACCGGGGCCTGAAGTCGGAATACATCCCCGACCCCGACGCCGAGGTGGGCCACTGCGTTCACCGCATCGCGATGCATCCGTCGCGTCCCCACGTGCTCTTCATGCAGAAGCACTGGGACATCATGCGAACCGACGACGCCGGTGAATCTTGGCGGGAAATCAGCGGCAACCTGCCGACCGATTTTGGATTTCCCATCGAAGTTCATGCCCACGAGCCGGAGACGATCTACGTCGTGCCGATCAAGAGTGACTCGGAGCACTATGTGCCCGACGGAAAACTCCGGGTCTACCGGAGCCGCACTGGCGGAGAGGAATGGGAGCCGTTGACCGAGGGTCTTCCGCAGAGCAACTGTTACGTCAACGTGCTACGGGATGCAATGGCCGTTGATCAGCTCGATGCATGTGGCATCTACTTCGGCACCACCGGCGGTCAGGTTTATGTCTCTTCAGATTCTGGCGACACGTGGTCGGCAATCGTGCGTGACCTGCCGGCGGTCGTGTCGGTGGAGGTGCAAACGCTCTCATGATTCGTGTCGTGTTGCCCTACCACCTGCGGACGATTGCTCGTGTTGAGGGCGAGGTGCAACTCGAGGTCGTCGAGCCGGTCACGACACGCGCGATTCTGGACGCGCTCGAGGCTCGGTATCCCGCGCTGTGTGGCACCATCCGTGAGCATGGGACCGGCAAGCGACGGCCGTTCGTCCGGTTCTTTGCCTGTCAGCAGGATCGGTCGCACGCGTCGCCCGACGACCCGCTGCCGTCGGCGATTGCCAGCGGGGCCGAGCCGTTTCTCGTTGTCGGGGCGACGGCCGGCGGCTAGGAGTGTGTGCCATGCGGCCCCGCGATTCCCTGCTCGACCTGTCGCCGGCCGAGATCGCCCGCTACAGCCGGCACCTCATCATGCCGGAGGTGGGGCTCGATGGTCAGCGGCGGCTGAAGGCCGCGCGTGTGCTTGTAATCGGCGCGGGCGGGCTCGGTTCACCGGTCAGCATGTATTTGGCAGCCGCCGGCGTAGGGCATCTGGGGCTCGTCGATTGTGATGCGGTCGATGCCTCGAACTTGCAGCGACAGATCCTGCATGCGACGGCCGACATCGGTCGGCCCAAACTCGAATCCGCCGCACGCCGACTGAAGGCCATCAATCCGGAGATCGAGATCACCACCCATGCCGTGCGCATGACTTCGGCCAACGCCCTGGAGTTGATCAGGCCGTATGACTTGGTGATTGACGGCACCGACAACTTTCCGACGCGGTATCTCGTGAACGACGCCTGTGTGCTGCTCGGCAAGCCGAACGTCTACGGTTCGATCTTTCGGTTCGAGGGGCAGGCGTCGGTCTTCGACCCACCGGCCGGGCCTTGCTATCGATGCCTCTACCCCGAGCCTCCGCCGCCGGGGCTCGCGCCGAGTTGTGCGGAGGGAGGAGTGCTCGGCGTTCTTCCCGGTGTGATCGGCTCGCTGCAGGCAACCGAAGCGATCAAACTGCTCCTGGGGATCGGGAAACCGCTCATCGGCCGGCTCGTGCTGTACGACGCCATGGCCCTCACGTTTCATGAGCTGTTGATTCAGCGCGATCCGCACTGCCCGGTCTGCGGTGACAACCCTCGCATCACGGCGCTGATCGACTATGACGACTTCTGTGGCCTCCGTGATCCCAACGATGATTCGCAGGACGAGGCCACGGTCGAGGAGGTTCATGACCGTCTTGGTCGCGGCGACGACATCCTTCTTCTTGATGTCCGCTCGCGCGAGGAATGGCATATCTGCCGGATTGAGGGAGCGACGCTCATTCCGCTATCGGAACTCACCGATCGCTTGCAGGAGCTGGATCTGACCCGCGACGTCATCGTGCATTGCAAGACGGGGCAGCGGAGCAGCCGCGCTGTCGGGATGCTGCGGAAGGCTGGCTTCCCGCGAGTCCGAAACCTGCGAGGCGGGATCGTCGAGTGGGCTCGCGTCGTCGACCCCGGCATGCCCACGTACTGATCTCGGGCTGATATTTGCCCAGACTACGGGACTTGCCTGGAATGTGGCGGAAGGGGCGACGAGTCGCCTTGCCCGCAAAATCTCTTCAGCCCATGCAGTGTGACGCCGATGACGACCCAGGGCGAGCCCATGGCGGCCCACCTGGAGCATAAGCATGAAGCGGCTGCAACGACTGCGGGCCGGAATTCGCCTCGATCACGAAGTTCTCGAGATCGGCCCGTACCATTCGCCGATCGCGCCCAAGGCGCTCGGGTATCGAACCACCACGCTCGACCTAGTCGACGCAGATGCGCTTCGGTCACGGGCGAAGGCCGATCCTTCCATCGATGGCCACGGGGTGGAGGCTATCGAAGAGGTCGACCTCGTGGGGTCGGCGTGCGACGTGGCGGATCTCGTGATGAAGCGATTCGGACCGGAGAAACGGTTTGACTGGATCCTTGCGTCGCACACGATCGAGCACATGCCCGATCCGATCCGGTTTCTCGAGGAGTGTACGAAGGTGCTCGCGCCGGGAGGTGTCCTCCGCATGGCGGTGCCAGACAAGCGTGGCTGCTTTGACCACTTCCGGCCGTCGAGCGACATCAGCGAGTGGGTTCAGGCGTACCGGGAACGCCGCACCCGGCCGACGGTCTATCAGGTGTTTCGTGAGGAGTGCTATCGGACCGAGGTGACGGCACGGGACGGCGGTTCGATCGCGTGGCGGTTGGGAGAGATCCCGGCCCGCGACGCGAGGATCGCGGAACGCAGCCTGGATCTGTACCGAGCATGGTTCGGTCCGGGTGGCGCGGAGCCTGCGAACTACATCGATACCCACTGCTGGGCATTTACGCCGGATTCGTTTGAGCTCCTGGTTCGAGACACGATCGCCTTTGGACTCGTCCCGATGGACATCGGCTCCGTCTCGCGGACTCACGGCCACGAGTTCTACGTGGACCTTCGGAAGGCCGAAACGGCGGGCGTGGTCGATGAGCGAACCTACTTCGAGACGCGCCGGCGACTGCTTCGTCGGACCGTGTGGCACGACTCGCTCGGCCTGTCGCTCGTCATGCCGCTGGCGGTTGTTCGCCGTACGCTTCGGAAAGTCCGCCGCGCCGTGAAGTCGAGGCTTGCGTTACCGCGTCCGGGGATTCAGTCGCGGGCCGCGTAACTCGCCGACACGGACACTGCCAGTGCGTCGGCCGCACCGACGCTTCCCAAGGACTTCGCTCGGCCTGGACTTCGCGTTCCTAAACTCAGCCTTGTCGGTAGAGTCACCGCAGTCCACCCTTTGCATTTCCGCCTGTCTTGCCTCGTGGGTGCAAACGGGTGCAGCCTCACCTTCGGCTGGGTTGGCCTTCGTAAATCATCGAAGCGCGAACTGCCAGTCATGCCGAAAATACCGAAGTACCCGATTCTTGCTCGGGTGCCTGCTCTGCCGGCTGAAACGCTTGAAACATGCCCCGGTCGGTTTCCTTGTCGGTGTCGATGCGGACCGAATGACCATGATCTTGTCACCGCAAACCTTCGTGGCGTTCGTCCTCACGCTCGCTTGCCTCCAGGTTCTTGCGGCGGCAGCACCGACCGATGCTCCCGGCGACGTGACGTCGTTCGGGCAGCCGGTGCGCGAAACGGCGAGGATCCCAGCAGAGCATCAGGAGGTCATTGCCCTGCCACCCCCCTCGGCCGTCGTGACGGCGGATGGGGTGTCGCTTCAGCCGGAGTCGATCGAGGGGCTCGAAGCCCTCGCGTTTGCCAACAACCCTTCGCTCCGTCGGGCTCGGCAAGAAGCGGCAGCGGCATGGGCCAAAACGGGGTACGTCGACAAGCTTCCCGATCCGGTCCTGGCGACGACGTTCTACGCTCCTCCGATGCCGCTCATACCCGACCGAATGATCGGCGAAATCCAGGTCATGCAAATGATCCCTTGGCTCGATCGGTTGCGGGCCGAAGGGCGGCAGGCCCACCTGGAAGCCCTCGCCGCGGAGAACGATTTTCAGTCAGAAAAGCTGCGGGTCATCGGAGATATCCGAGCCACCTGGGCACGTCTGTTCGTTCTTCAGAAGCAAATCGACACGACTCTCGCTGAATCCGCACAGATCGAGTCGCTCGTGCGCACGGCGAACGCGCGGGTCAGTGCCGGGGCGGCACCTGCTGGTGACGTGCTCTTGGCCACGCTCGAATTGAGCAATCTGCAGGAACAACTCATCACGCTCCGCCGGGAGGTGGTGGCGGCATCAGCGGAGCTCAACGTGTTGGTGGGTCGGCAGGCCACCTGCCCCGTGGCACCAGTCCACACGCTCGACGCCGAGCTGCCCGACTGGGATACCAGCCTGCTCCTCCACGTGGCGATGAACTCCCAGCCCGACTTGGCCGCGGCCCGTTTGCGAACGGCCGCCGCTCGCTACGGAATCGATATCGCGAGACTCAAGCGCCGTCCCGACTTCACCTTCAGCGGAGGTTGGGTGCCCATGGACGCGCCTGGTTCTGTCATGCCCGGGGATGGTGCTGACGTGGCCACGATCGGCGTTTCGACGAACCTCCCGGTTCGCCGCGTCAAGTACGAGGCGATGCACGCCGAAGCCGCGCGGCAGCATGCCGCGGCCCGATCCTCAGAAGACGAGATCCGGTTGCGGCTCGAAGCGGTGGTCGTGGATGTCTGGTCGCAGGCAACCGCGGCCCGGCAGATTGTCGATCTCTACGACCGCACGATCCTCCCCCAGGCCAGGCAGACCTACGCTGCCGATCTCGAGGCCCTGCAGAACGGTACCGTCGACTTTGATCGCGTTGTGCGCGACTACCGTGCCTTGCTCACGATGGAGCTCGGACGGCACCGCGCGGCCGGCGACCTCGCCGTCGCCCTGGCCCGCGTTCAGCAAGCTGTCGGCGCCGACGCCATGCCGCGCGTGGTTCGCACGTCGAAGTGACACGCCCTCAAGCCCTGATCGCGCCAGCCCTTGAGGTATCATGGCGGCCAGGATGCACCGCCACATGGAGGAGGTGATCACCATGACCTGAGAGGGCTGTTCCATGCATGCTCCCGACCACGCGGCAGATGCGGTGGGAACACCGCAGGAGAGCCGCTGGAGTTGGCTGTTTCGCAGGATGGTTCCCGTTGCCGCCTTTTTTGCAGCGGGAATCTTGCTCATCGTGATGCTTGGCCTCGCCCAGCGCATCGGCTGGCTTCGGGAGGCTCCGCTTGCCACGGCCGGCGGTGCGGCCGGCGGTGAGACCATTTTCACCTGCCCGATGCACCCCCAGATTCGTCAGCCCACGCGTGGGCGCTGCCCCATCTGCGGCATGGAACTCGTGCCGGCGGCAAGTACCGGAGCGAATCTCGACACCTTGTCGGTCACGATCGAGCCGGCCCAGCGCCGGCTGGCCAACATCCAGACCGCGAAGGTTCGCACGGAGGCCGTCACATCCGAGATCCAGTCGGTCGGTCGTATCGCGATCGACGAGAGTCGTCTGGCCAACATCGCGTCCTATATCGATGGCCGCATCGAGAGGCTCTTTGCCGACTACACGGGAGTGACCATCGCGAAGGGTGATCACTTGGCTGTCGTGTACAGCCCGCAACTCTTTGCCGCGCAGGTCGAGTATCTGGAAGCGGCCCGAGCACTGCCGGCGACTGGCGGCGTTGCAGCGGTCGTCACTGCCCAGCGGGGGCTTGTGGCAAACACGCGGCAACGGCTGCGCGAGTTCGGCATGACCGACGAGCAGATTCGGGAGCTCGACCAATCGGGCTCGGCCCAGTCTCGTCTGACGATCTATGCGCCCCAGGGGGGGCACGGTGGTCGAAAAACTCGTGGTCGAGGGGACGTACGTCAAAGCCGGCGATCCGATCTACCGGATAGCGGAGCTCTCGACCGTGTGGCTCATGCTCGAATTGTTCCCACGGGATGCGTCACGGATTCGGTTCGGCCAGAAGGTGCAGGCGGTCGTCCAGTCACTTCCGGGCGAGTCGTTCACGGGGCGGGTCGCCTTCATTGATCCGGTCGTCGATCCCGCCACGCGTACGGTCGGTGTCAGAGTCGAGCTGGTGAACGACGGGCGGCTCCGACCGGGCGATTACGCGACGGCGACGATCGTCCTCCCGATCGGACCCCAGGGTGACGTTTACGATGCGGATCTGGCCGGGAAGTGGATCAGCCCGATGCATCCACAGATCATTCGCGACACGCCCGGCGCCTGCCCGATTTGCGGCATGCCGCTCGTGCCGACCTCGCAGTACGGATACACGAAGAGCCCTGTGCCGCACCCCGTCTCGCTCGTGGTTCCGCGCACGGCCGTCTTGATGGCCGGAGGCAACAGCGTGGTCTATGCGGAATCCAAGCCAGGAGTTTTCGAGATGCGCCCGGTGGCGATCGGGGCGATTCTCAAAGACTCGATCGCGGTGACGTCGGGCTTGAAGGAGGGAGACAGCGTCGCGACATCGGGCAACTTTCTGATCGACTCCCAGATGCAACTCTCTGGCAAGCCGAGCCTGATCGACGCGGGGAAAGCGACTGCCGCTCCCTCGCCGCCCCAGAGGGACGAGCCACTGGCGTTTGCCGAGGGGATCAAGCCGGAGGTGATCGCAGGGCCGGCAGGCGAACACCTTGCCACGCTCTACCGCGCCTATTTCGAGATCCAACGATCCCTCGCCAACGATCGTGTGCCTTCGGCTGAATCGGCCACGGCCATCCGCGAAGCGGCGACTGCCCTGGCAGGCGACACTTCGTTCCCGGCCGAGGCCGCAAAACTCTGCAGGATCGTCGCCGAGCAAGCGGAGCATCTGCATCATCGCAGCGTCGCCGAGGCCCGCGGCCAATTCAAGCCGATGAGCCACGCGGTGGTGACCTTGGCCAGCGTGGTCCGCGCAAGCCAAGACGGCCGACCGTATTGGCATATCTTCTGCTCGATGGTGCCCGAGGGGGGTGGCGACTGGCTTCAGCCGGATGACGCGATCTTGAATCCCTATTTCGGGAGTGAAATGCTCCGCTGTGGCGACGAGGTCCGTGTCTTTCGAACACCGGAGGCCGAGCCCCCTCACGCTGGCCATGATCATGGCACGCCGAACGGAGATCGCTGACCGATGCTTCGCGGCCTCATCGCGTTTTGTGTGCGGCAGCCGTGGCTGACGATCCTGGCCGCAATCGCCGTGGCCGCCGCGGGGTTCTATTCCGCGACGGTGATCCCGATTGATGCGATTCCTGACATCGGCGAGAACCAGGTCATTGTTTTCACCGAATGGCCCGGTCGCTCGCCCAAGGATGTCGAAGACCAGATCACCTATCCACTGTCGGTCTCGCTCTTGACCGTGCCGCATGCCGAAAGCGTGCGCGGCAAGAGCATGTTCGGCTACAGCTTCGTGCAGATCACGTTCTCGCAGGGCACCGATTTTTATTGGGCCCGTAGCCGCGTGCTCGAACGCCTCGCCTCTGCCCAATCACTGTTGCCGGAAGGGGTGACGCCGGCACTCGGGCCCGATGCGACGGCGCTCGGCCAGGTCTTGTACTACGTGCTCGAGGGAACGCCCCACACCAGCATGGCCGACCTGCGGACGCTCCAAGACTACGTCGTGAAGTACGAGCTCCAGTCGGTCCAGGGCGTCAGCGAAGTGGCCAGTGTCGGGGGCTATGTCCGCCAATACCAGATCGAGATCGATCCTGACGCGCTGCGCTTTCAAGACATTCCGCTGGAACGCGTGATCGACGCCGTTAAAAACTCGAACATCGACGTCGGAGCCAAGACGGTCGAAGCGGGTGGCATGGAATTCATGATCCGTGGTCGTGGCTTCATCGGTGATCCGGGCGACACCGCCCAATCGGTGGTCGACATCGAGGACACGGTGGTCGAGACCCGCGAGGGAGTTCCTGTCCGTATTCGTGACCTCGGTCATGTCCAGATGGGCCCCGACTTTCGCAGCGGGGCCATCGACTTGAACGGGGCCGAGGCGGTCGGCGGGATCGTCGTCATGCGATTTGGCGAGAACCCACGGGCCGTCATCGAACGCGTTCGGGCCAAGATGACGCAGATCGAGCCGAGCCTGAACGGCGTGCGGATCGTTCCGATTTACGACCGCACCGGCCTCATTGACGAAACGATCGCCACGCTGACCGACTCCCTCCGGGATGAGCTGCTGATCACAGCGGCGGTGATCATGTTCTTCCTGCTTCATGTCCGGGCGAGCATCGTCGTCGCAGTCACGCTCCCGATGGCCGTGCTCATGGCATTCCTGGGCATGCGGGCCTTGCACATCGACGCCAATATCATGTCGCTGGCGGGCATCGCCATTGCCATCGGCGAGGTGGCAGACCTGGGGATCATCATCTCGGAGAACGTGTTTCAGCACCTGGTGGCTTGGGAGAAAGGCCACGGACTCGGAGCGAGTCGCGGTTCTGCCATCGAGGACCAGCGTTCGCGAGAGGACGTCATCATCGATGCCTCCTATGAAGTGGCGCCGGCGGTGCTGACCGGTGTCTCCACGACCGTCATCAGTTTCTTTCCGATCTTCTTTCTCACCGGCCGCGACTACAAACTCTTTGCCCCGCTGGCGTGGACGAAATCGTTTGCGATGGTGGCCGCAGTCCTCGTGGCCGTCTTGCTCGTGCCGGCGCTGTGTCAGGTGCTCCTGCGGACTGTGCTGTGGTCCAAGCGAAAAACCATGATCGTGGCGAGTGTCATGGCGCTTGTCGCGGTGGCGGCGTGCGGGCTCCTCGGCGACGCGTGGCTTGCTGACGTGGCCCTCGCGGCGCGGATCGGCATCATGCTCGGTGTGGGGGCTCTCGCGTTTGGGCTGGGCTGTCTGTTGGCCCGGGAGCGGCTGCGGCCGGTCGATGAGAATCCGGTGAGTCGGGCGATCCTGTGGGTCTATGTGCCGACGCTCCGTTTTCTTCTGGCACACAAGTTTTCCTTTTGCGCCGCGCCGCTCCTCGTCGTGTTTCTCGGCGCCGGAGCGTGGTTCGGCCTGCCGACGCTGCTCCAGCCCCTGGAGAAGGCAGCCCGCGGGCTCGGAGCCGATTTGAATGCCGTGCCCGGATATGTCGCCTTCAAGCATCGCCTGCCTGGGCTTCGTACCGACGACTGGATCGCCCTCGACGAGGGAACGTGGTTCTACATGCCGACGCTCTATCCAGCCGCCAGTTTCTCGCTCGGCGTCGAGGTGCTCCAGACGCAAGACGCCCTCATCCGAAAGATTCCGGAGGTGGCCAACGTGCTCGGCAAGATCGGCCGCGCCGAATCGGCACTCGATCCCGCGCCGGGAGTGATGATCGAGACGTACGTGATGCTCAAACCCCGCGCCGAGTGGCGGGAGGGCGTGACGATGGAGAGCATCTGGAACGAGATCAACGCGATCGGCACGCTTCCGGGCATCACGCCCGCTTCGCCGCTGCAACCCATCGAAGGGCGCGTGGTCATGCTCCAAAGCGGCATCAAGGCCTCGATGGCCATTCGCATCTATGGCGACGACCTCGATGGCCTGGCGACCGCGGCTCGCGCCGTGGCCGAGCAGCTCCGTGCGAATCCCTATGTGAACGCGGCCACGGTCAATCCCGATATCGTGCTCGGCACGCCGTACGTCGAGTTCGACGTCGATCGGGAAGCCTCCGCCCGCTACGGCATGACGACGATGGCGGTCAATCAGGTGATCGAAACGGCACTCGGGGGCATGAACCTCACGACGACCGTCGAAGGGCGCCAGCGCTATCCGGTGCGGATCCGGTACCAGCGCGACTTGCGGGAGCGGATCGAGGATCTGCCGCGGCTGCCGGTCGTGACGGAAACGGGCGAAGTCGTGCCGCTCGACACGCTCGCCTCCATGACGACGACTTGGGGTCCGGGCATGATCGCGAGCGAAGACGCCAGGCTCGTGGCCCACGTCGCATTCGCGCCATCGGGGATCGCAGGTGACCTCGAAACGGTGGCCGAAGTTGAGGCCGCCCTGAAGCAGGCCCGCACCGATGGCACGCTCTCTTTGCCGACCGGCTACGCGGTGGTTCCTGTCGGTTCGTTTGAGAACCAGATCGAGGCGAACCGCCGACTCATGGTGATCATCCCCTTGGTCATCCTCGTGAGTTGGTTTCTCATCTACCTCAACTTTCGCGACATGGTCTTGACGTCGATCATTTTCGCGCAGATTCCGATCGCGATTTTCGGCGGCATGATCGGCCTGGGGCTTTTTGGGGTCGAGATGAACACGGCCATCTGGGTCGGCATCATCGCGCTGATCGGCATTGCGGAGGACGACGGTGTCGTCATCGCGACGTATATCCAACAACTGGTCACGCGGTCGCCGATTCGCACCGTGGCAACGCTGCGTGACATGACGGTGGCGGCCGGGGCGCGGCGCATTCGGGCCTGCCTGATGACCGCGTTCACGACGTTTGCCGCACTGTTGCCGGTCATGCTGGCGACGGGCCGTGGGTCGGACGTGGCTCGTGCCATGGCCCTGCCCGTGTTCTTCGGGATGTTCGTGGAGTTGATCTCGCTATTCGTCGTGCCGGTTTTGTACTGCGGGTATCTGGAAGCACAGCTTCGGTGGACGGCCGAGGAAATGACGGACACCGTATGACGGCCGCGCACGAACCCTCCGAAGGCGACGCGATTATCGCGTCATTGCTCGCCAATCACAGGCGATTTCTGGTGTTTCTCGAGTCGCGTGTCGGCAGTCGTGAGGATGCCGAAGAGATTCTGCAGAATGCCTTCGTGCGATCGCTCGACAAGGCAGGCACGATCCGTGACTCCGAGAGTGCCGTCGCGTGGTTCTACCGCGTGTTGCGCAACGCGGTCGTGGATCACTATCGCCGAACGGGGGCGACGCGGCGGCACCTCGAGGCCTTCGCGGAGCATGTTTCAGCGCCAGAGGCGGCTGCCGCCGAACGTGTCATCTGCGAATGCATTCGAGATCTCATTCCGGCCCTCAAGCCTGAGTATGGTGAGATGATTGCACGGGTTGATCTCGAGGGGGGCGAGGTCACTGCCGTGGCCGATGCGCTTGGGATCTCGGCTGGAAATGCCCGTGTGCGCTTGCACCGGGCCCGAACCGCTCTGCGGCAAGCGGTCGAAAAGGCCTGCCGGACCTGCGCGACCCACGGGTGCCTGGACTGCACCTGCGGGCGAAAAAGCCAAGAACCGGCCGTTGAATAGCGTCCTGATCGCCTCTTTTTGAAGTTCGGGCGACGGCGGCTGTAACGCTCCGCGGACAGGAACGTCAGCAGGGGCAGAGGTTCGAGATTCCGGTAACTCACTTCGAACAGGTCGGGTGCGACGGGCTCGAACCATGACGCCGAAATCAGGGAGACAGACAATGACCACCGCCCTCCGCCTCCGGACGAATCTCAACTGCAGCACCTGTGTGGCGGCCGTCACACCGTATCTCGACGACGAGCTCGGGGTCACTCAGTGGGAGGTGGATGTCGCCGACCCACGAAAGACGCTCACCGTACGTGGCGACGGCGCTTCGCTCGATCGCGTTCAAGCCGCGGTCGCCAAAGCAGGATTCAAGGTCCTCGGCGAGATCGAGGACGTTCCTGCTGAAGCGGCTCGTCCAACCACCTACTATCCCCTCGTGCTCCTGCTGGCCTTCTTGCTCGGGGTCACCGGTCTTGTGGAAGTGGCACTCGGAAGCTTCGTGTGGGAACGTGCCATGGCCAACTTCATGGGGGGATTCTTTCTGGCCTTTTCGTTCTTCAAACTGCTCGATCTCCGCGGCTTCGCGGATTCGTTCCGGATGTACGACATCGTCGCACAAAGAGTTCCGGCGTACGCTTTGGCGTATCCGTTCGTCGAACTGCTGCTTGGGGCCGCTTATGTGACGCGATTCCAGCCGGCTGCCACGAACATCGCTACCCTCGCCATCATGACGGTGAGCGCGATCGGCGTGCTCCAGAGCCTGTGGTCCAAGCGGAGGATCCGCTGCGCGTGCCTGGGAACCGTGTTCAACCTGCCCACGTCGACCGTGAGCTTCGTCGAAGACGCCCTGATGGCACTCATGGCGGCGGCCATGCTGGCTCTCGGTTCGCATGCGTGACCGATCACCGGAAAGGCCTGCGGGCCTGGCGCCAGGGACGTCCCAAATGCCGCTGCATCCTCGTGTGCTGCGAGCGAACTGCCGCGAGTCGTTCTTGTCCGGTTGTGCCAGGTAAGCTGTCTGGGCCCGAAAGATCTCATGTTGAAAGACGGGGCGCGCATGGTGTCGAACACAAGAGAGAGCGAAGCGCCGATGGCACAATCGTGGCAGGAGCGTCTTGCGATAGTCGTGCCGATGATGCGCGAGATCAGCGAGCAGACCGATCCGCAGGCGATGGTGCGCGCCTATGGCAATCGTGTCGCCGCACTCACCCCGCGCGATGGCTTCGTGTCGCTGAGCCGCCGGGACCTTTCCGCTCCCGAGTATCGCGTCACTCGAAGCTCGCAGTGGACCGAGACGATCAATCCCTGGAAAGAGAAGGAAAGACTTCCGTTATTGCGAGGCGGTTTGCTGGCCGACCTCATCTATGGCGAGGAGCCTTGCGTCATCGAGAACCTTTCGATCGCGAGCGACGATCCGGCACGAGAGTATCTCGACGGCATGCAATCGCTGATGGCGCTGCCGCTCTACGACAGTGGCCACTCGATCAACATGGTGGTCATGCTCAAGCGCTCGCCGCGCGGGTTCGACGTGGATCGCTTGCCCGAGATGATGTGGATCAGCAACCTCTTTGGCAGGGCCACGCAGAGCCTGGTCTTGTCAGACGAATTGAAGGCGGCCTACCACGCAGTCGATCGCGAGCTGAAGGCGGTGGCCGACATCCAGCGGTCGCTCCTGCCGCGCGAACTGCCACGGCTGCCGACTCTGGAGTTGGCGGCGTCCTACGAGACATCGCGCCGGGCAGGGGGAGACTATTACGATTTTTTCCGCATCGACGAGCATCGGCTCGGGATCATGATCGCCGACGTATCTGGTCATGGAACGCCGGCAGCGGTGTTGATGGCCGTGCTTCATAGCATCGCCCACACCTATGTCGGCACGCGGGATGATCCGGCCGCGTTCCTGACGTTCTTGAATGAACAGTTGTGCAAACGATACACGACCGATGGCTCGCTGTTCGTGACGGCGTTCTACGGGATCTACGATGCCCGAACCCGCGCCTTGACGTTCAGCAATGCCGGACACAACCAGCCGCGCGTGAAGCACTGCGTCACCCATGGCATGTCGTCGATCGAGGGCGCGACGAGTTTCCCGCTCGGGATCGACGACCGGGCGACCTACACGAACGGTCAGTTCCAGTTTCATCCTGGCGACCAGGTGATTTTCTATACCGACGGCATTCCAGAGGCGATGAACACGGTGCATGATCTCTTCGGCGCCGAACGCATGGATGACGTGCTACGGATGTGCGCGGCGAACGCCCATGAATTGATCCACGCGGTGCTGTCAGCCGTCGCCTCGTTCACCGGGACCATGCCGCCGACCGACGACCGAACGTTGTTGGTCGCGCGGATTTCCTGATCCGTATGTGCGACGGCAATGGGCGATATAGGACTCGAACCTATGACCCCTAGCTTGTCGAGCTAGTGCTCTAACCAACTGAGCTAATCGCCCGTTCAATTGGCAAAGCAAGTGTCGCGCGTGGAAGGGCGCCCGTCAAGCGATCCGCGCGACGGGCGACGCTTCGGGCATGCTTCGCTTGCGGGAGCGACACAGCGGCGGCTACCCTGCAAGTTTTCGTGGAAATCGAGCCCGCTGGATCGCTCTCGGAATCACCCTCACACGACGGCGTCTCTCCATCATGCCCACTGTTCGCTTTGCTGACGGATCTACCCGCGACCTCGCCGGCCCATGCCGCGTCGCCGACTGCTTTGGGGGCGCTGCTGCCGACGGCGGCAGCGAGAGCCGTGGGAAGAAGGGGAAAAAGCAGCCCGTCGCGGCGGTCCTCGATGGCAAGGTGGTCGGGCTCGACATGCCGCTTCCGTCTGAAGGAACCGTGACCGTCGAGCCGCTCTACGCCGGTGACCCACGGGCGCTCCCCGTCATGCGGCACTCGGCGGCGCACGTCATGGCCCGTGCCGTCATGCGGCTCTTCGAAGGCGTCGAACTCGCCTTCGGTCCCACCGTCGGCCACGGCTTTTACTACGACATGCGGGCCAGCCGGCCTATCACCGACGACGATCTTCCGGCCATCGAAGCCGAGATGAAGCGGATCATCGAAGCCGATGAGGCCTTCGAGCGCGTCGAGGTTTCGCGCGAGAAAGCCGTCGAGATCATCCGCGGGCTTAATCAGCCCTTGAAGGCCGAGCATGTGGAAACCGGCCTCGCCGAACACGGCTCGCTGTCCTTTTATCGACAAGGAGAGTTCGTCGATCTTTGCCGCGGACCGCACGTGCCAAGCCCCGGCTGCATTGGCGCCTTCAAGCTCACGAACATTGCCGGCGCCTTCTGGAAGGGAGACGCGAACAACCCGCAACTCCAGCGGCTCTATGGAACCGCCTGGTTCACCCAGGAAGAGCTCGACTCTCATCTGGCGGCGCTCGAAGAGGCCCGACGTCGGGATCACCGTGTGCTCGGCAAGCAACTTGATCTCTTTACTACGAGCCCACTCGTCGGCTCCGGGCTTGTCCTCTGGATGCCCAAGGGTGCGACCCTCCGAGCCACGCTGGAATCGTTCGTGCGCGATGAGTTGGCCTCTCGTGGTTACGAGCCGGTCTATACGCCTCACATCGGCAAGGTCGATCTCTACAAGATCTCCGGCCACTACCCCTACTACGCGGATAGCCAGTTCAAGCCGATCGTGATGCACGAGGACGAGCAGTATCTCCTGAAACCGATGAACTGCCCGCACCACACGCTCATCTACAAGGCCAGGCCGCGGTCGTACCGCGAGCTGCCGCTGCGGCTCGCGGAATTCGGCACCGTCTACCGCTATGAACAGTCGGGTGAGCTCGGCGGCATGACCCGCGTCCGCGGGTTTACCCAAGACGATGCCCACATTTTCTGTACCCCAGAGCAGGTGGAAGAAGAGGTTGCCGGTTGCATCGATTTCACACTCAAAGTTCTCGAGAGCCTGGCGTTTGAAAACTTCCGGGTGCGGCTGGGCTTCCGCGATCCGTCGAGCGACAAGTACGTCGGGCCGCCGGAGCGATGGGACGAAGCCGAAGCGGCGATCGAACGCGTTGCACGCAGAATGAACCTTCCCGGCTGCGAACCCGAGCCGGGCGAAGCTGCCTTCTACGGACCGAAGATCGACTTTGTCGTGAACGATTCACTCGGCCGCGAGTGGCAACTCGGCACCGTGCAGCTCGACTACAACCTGCCGAGCGGCGAGCGCTTTGATCTCGAATACATCGGCGCCGACAACACGAAGCACCGCCCCGTCATGATCCACCGGGCGCCCCTGGGAAGCATGGAGCGATTCGTCGGCGTGCTCATCGAACACTTTGCCGGCGCGTTTCCGCTGTGGTTGGCGCCCGAGCAGGTGCGCGTGATCCCGGTGAGTGAGAAGTCGGCGGGCTACGCCGAGACGGTAAAAGCCAAGCTCGAAGCGGCCGGCCTGCGAACGGGCATCGATCTTGCCGCTGAAAAACTCGGAGCCAAGATTCGCGCCGCCCAACTCGACATGATCCCGATGATGGCGGTGTGTGGCCCTCGCGACGAGGCGGCCGGCACGATCAGCCTCCGGGACCGGCTCGACGGTGATCTCGGGGCCATGAGTCTCGAGGCGGCGATCGAACGGCTTCGCGATGAAAATGCTCGCCGGGCCGTGCGGCACAAGCCGAAGCCTCTGGCCGTCGCAGTCGAGCCCGCCGGCGATCCAACCGACTATTGATGCCGGGTCTTCCGGCCTGTGAGCCGGCAGGCTATTCTCCTCCGCGACGCGGGACCCCGTTCCGGTTGAGTTGGATCGGAAGAGGCCGCGATTCCAATGAGGGCGGAAGCCATGGGCGGCGGTCTCCAGTCAGCGGTGGCGGTGTTCTCCGGTTGCATCGGCAAGCGAAGCCTGACCGCGCTTGCGGCCATGTTCGTCGCCCTGGCCAGTTCCACGGCCCTCGCCGCCGACGCCCCGGCAATCAACGGCGCCGACACCGCCTGGGTCATCGTCGCGACGGCCCTCGTCCTCTTCATGACGCTGCCAGGCCTGGCCCTGTTCTACGGCGGCCTTGTTCGCTCCAAGAACGTCCTTTCGATCTTCGTGCAGTGCTTCGCGATCACTGGCGTGATGACACTCCTCTGGGTCGCGTATGGATATAGCCTCGCATTTGGCAACGGCGGCTCGTATCAGTGGGCGATCGGCAATCTCGACAAGGCGTTCTTGAAGGGCGTGACCCTCGACGCGGTCACGATGACCATTCCAGAAACGCTCTTCGCGGCGTTCCAGATGACGTTTGCGATCATCACGCCGGCCCTCATCGTGGGCGCGTTTGCCGAGCGGATGAAGTTCAAGGGCATGCTTCTGTTCTGTATCCTCTGGTTCACGCTGTCGTACTTGCCGATCTGCCACATGGCCTGGGCGGGCGAAGGTTCGCTCTTTCACGGGTGGGGCGTGCTCGACTTCGCCGGTGGCACGGTCGTCCATGTGAACGCGGGTATCGCGGGTCTCGTTACGTGCATCATGCTCGGCCGCCGCAGCGGCTATCCGAAGGAAGTCATGCGGCCACACAACCTGCCGTTTGCCGTCATGGGGGCCGGCATGCTCTGGGTGGGTTGGTTCGGATTCAACGCGGGAAGTGCCTGTGCGGCCAACGGCACCGCCGCCATGGCACTCCTTGTCACGCACATCGCTGCCGCGACCGCAACGGTCGTCTGGATGGCGATCGAGATGATTGCCCATGGAAAGGCTTCGGCCCTCGGTGTCGCCACCGGCGCGGTGGCTGGCCTTGTCGCGATCACGCCGGCCAGTGGCACCGCCGGGCCACTCGGGGCCATCGCGATCGGCGCCGCTTCCGCCGTCGCGGGGTATTACTTCGCGACGAGCGTCAAGCACCGCTTCGGGTATGACGACACGCTCGACGTGTTTGGCGTGCACGGTATCGGTGGCATCGTCGGTGCACTTCTCACCGGGGTTTTCGTGTCGGCCGATCTCGGCGGCTCCGGCCTCGCCGAAGGCATGACCATCGGCACGCAGGTCTGGTCGCAGGCCAAGAGCGTGCTGGTGACGATTGCGTGGAGCGGTGTGGTGTCGGTCGTCTCGTTCATCGTCGTCGACAAACTCGTCGGGATGCGGGTGCCTGTGGAAGTCGAGCGAGGCGGGCTCGACCTTGCGGAGCACCAAGAGCAGGCGTACGAGATCGTGTAGGGAGGCATCCCGTCTCGGCCGGCGAAGCGGTGCGTTCGAGGGGGCCCCATGCCTCGGTTTGTCCTTCTCGAGCACATAGGGCACCCGGATGACCCGGCGGGTCTTCACTACGACCTTTTGCTCGAAGACGGTGACTCGTGTCGGACGTGGCGGCTGGCCGCGATTCCCGTCGGAGGAGGTGAGCCCGTGGTCGCCGAGCCATTGCCGCCGCACCGGCTTGCCTGGCTCGACATCGAGGCGGCAGAGGTTTCGGGCGGCCGCGGACTTGCCAGGCGTGTCGACGCCGGACGCTACGAGTTGGCTGCCGGAGTCGAGTCCGCCGCGCTCGACGTGATCGTTTCGGGAACACTGCTCTCCGGACGTATCATGGGCGTTCCCCCAACAGGAAAGAATTCATGAAGCCGCGTGAAGTGCTCGCGATGTGCCGCGAGAAAGAGGTCAAAGCTGTCGATCTCCGGTTCGCAGATTTTCTCGGGGCTTGGCAGCACTTCACGATTCCGGTCGGGAAGCTCGAAGAAGAAACCTTCAGCGACGGTCTCGGTTTCGACGGCTCCAGCATCCGCGGCTGGCAGTCGGTCAACGAGAGCGACATGCTCCTCGTGCCGGTGCCCGATACGGCGTTCGTCGATCCGTTTGCGGCGATTCCGACGCTTGCCATGATCTGCGAGGTGCAGGATCCGATCACGCGGGAAGATTATTCACGCGATCCGCGGAACGTGGCCCGCAAGGCGGTGAATTATTTGAAGAGCACCGGCATCGCCGACACCTGTTTCATCGGCGCCGAGGCCGAGTTTTTCGTGTTCGACCACGTGCGATTCGACCAGAATGCTCACGAGGGTTTTTATCATCTCGACTCGTCAGAGGCCGAGTGGAATCGCG
Organism: uncultured Candidatus Kuenenia sp.; assembly: GCA_964498325.1. Taxonomy (GTDB): domain Bacteria; phylum Planctomycetota; class Planctomycetia; order Pirellulales; family UBA1268; genus QWPN01. The sequence goes on along the minus strand of CAZCHF010000001.1, from coordinate 81,742 downwards.
GCCGGGCGTCCCCTTCGAATCTCGGCTATACGCTCCGGCACAAGGAGGGCTACTTCCCGTGTCCGCCGTCAGACCAGTTGATGGACCTCCGCACCGAGATGACGCAGACGATGATCGCCTGCGGGATCGACGTCGAGGCCCAGCATCACGAGGTGGCCACCGCCGGACAGTGCGAGATCGACATGCGCTATCAAGACTTGGTCCGCACGGCCGACCAGATGTGCCTCTACAAATACATCGTGCGAAACGTGGCCCGCCGGCACGGCAAGACGGCCACGTTCATGCCCAAGCCGATCTATGGCGACAATGGGTCGGGAATGCACACGCACCTGTCCCTGTGGAAGGAAGGCCATCCGCTCTTTGCCGGTACCGGCTACGCGGGGCTCTCCGAAACGGGGCTTTATGCCATCGGCGGCATTCTCCGACATGCTCCGGCGCTGCTCGCCTTCACGAATCCCACGACGAACAGCTACAAGCGGCTGGTGCCCGGCTATGAGGCGCCGGTGAACCTCGCCTACTCGCAGCGCAACCGCTCCGCCGCCTGCAGGATTCCGATGTATTCGGCGAGTCCGAAGACCAAGCGTATCGAGTTTCGTTGCCCTGATCCCACGAGCAATCCGTACCTCGCCTTCGCCGCGATCCTCTTGGCGGTGATCGACGGGATCCAAAACAAGTTCCATCCGGGGGATCCGCTCGACCGCGACATCTACGACATGCCGCCCGAAGAACTGGCCGACGTCCCCAAGGCTCCGGCATCGCTCGCCCAAGCCTGCACCGCACTCGAACGCGATGCGGATTTCCTCCGACGCGGCGACGTCTTCACTGACGACGTCATCACGACCTGGCTCAAGTGGAAGCGAGACCGCGAGGTTGCACCCATGCGGCTTCGGCCGCATCCGTATGAGTTCTGCCTCTATTTCGATGCATGACTGATCCGAGGGGCGACGCGTGTGCTGCGGTGACGTCTCCGCGGTTGCCTCCGTCACACTTCCCAGCCCTTGCGGTACGCCCGGCTCAGCAGCGCCGTGACATCGTCGCGGTTCGCCTTCATGGCGGCCCCGTCCCATTCGAACTCGCCCTGCACCCGATACGCGATGTTCGCCAAGAGCACGCACTCGCTCATCGGGCCTGCGTAGTCGAAGTTGCAGCACGCCGGTTCGCCGCCACGGCAGGCGTTGATCCATTCGCGATGGAAGCCGGGAGACGGCGGTATGGCAGGCTCGGGACCCTTGAAGCCCGCAAACGAATCCTCCGGCAGGAGCTTCCACCCGTCAAAGCCCGCAGCAAGCATTCCCTTGCTCCCGATAAACAGGTTGTTGAATCCCTTGTTCTTGGTGATGTGCTTCTTGGCCACCTCGGGCGTGCCCTGATACCAATGGAGCGACACCGGCGGCAGTTTGCCGCGTGCCGGGAAATCGAGCCGCGTCGTCATCGACGTCGGTGTGCGATCCTTGTCGGGTTCGGGGCCACCCATCGCCGCGACCCGAACCGGATGGGCCAGATCCAGGGCCCAGAACGGAATGTCGAGGATATGGCAGCCCCAGTTGCCGGCCTCACCGGTGCCAAACTCCCACCAGAAACGCCAGTCGTAGGGGGCGAAGCCCGCGGTATAGGGCCGCTCCGCATTCGGTCCGAGCCAAAGATCCCAATTCAACCAAGTCGGTGGTGCCTCTGTCTTCCCGGGTGGATTCGGCATGCCGCGCCCACTCCCGATCCATGCATGGGCCTCCCGCACCTCGCCAATCACGCCGCTCTTCACCACTGCCACCGCCTCCCGCAAGCCTTTGTTGGCATGGCGCTGATTGCCGAGCTGAGTTGCAAGTTTTTTGGTGCGTGCGGCGTCGGTGAGCCGGCGCACTTCTTCGACTTCGTGGGCGAGCGGCTTTTCGAGGTAGACATGCTTGCCCCGTTCCATGGCCCACCAGGCGGGATGGAAGTGGGTGTGGTCGGGCGTGCTGATGACGACCGCATCGATCTGGTCGCCCATCGCGTCAAACATCTTCCGGAAGTCGGTGAACTTGCGTGCGGCGTCAAACTCTTCAAAGGCCTTGCCGGCCCGACGCTCGTCCACGTCACACATCGCGACGATGTTTTGGCTCGACACGCCTTTGAGGTTCTTACCCCCTTGGCCGCCGATGCCGATGACCGCGATCGAAAGCTTGTCGTTGGGGCCTTCGGCTCTGGCCTCTGATGAAAACCCGTGACCGGCGAAGTAGCCGGTGGCCGCCGTGCTGGCGATCTGCGTGAACTTCCGGCGGGAAAGCGTGTGACGGCTCGACATGACAAAGCCTCCAAGGCAGGAAACGCGGGACATGGATCGACCGGAGATCCCTATGGTATGCCCTTGAACCGGACGCTGCACCTTCTTGATCCCGCATCGCGCCAACGGTACCCTTCGCGGTCCGCGACGTCTGCAATCATTTCGTGGCGATGGAGCGAGGGCTCATGGCTCACCGATGAGCGAAACGAAACGACATGCGGTCATCGTAGGCGGCGGCGTGATCGGTACCGCCTGCGCCCACTACCTGGTGCGAACAGGTTTCCGCGTCACCGTTCTCGATGCCGATCGCATGGGGCAGGCGTGCTCACATGGCAACTGTGGCTTGGTCTGTCCGAGCCACGTCTTGCCGCTGGCCGAGCCGGGAGCCATCCGATCTGCACTCAAGGCCATGCTCTCTCCGGACGCCCCCTTCAGCATCAGACCGCGGGTCGACCTGCGGCTCTGGAACTGGCTTTGGCACTTCGCGTGGCGGTGTAACCACCGCGACATGCTCGATGCCGGTCAGGCCATCCAGGCCATCCTGGAGTCGTCGTTGGTCGAATTCGAGCGGCTCGTCGAGGGAGAGCGGATCGAGTGCGAATGGCAGCGGCTTGGTCTGCTGTTCGTGTACCGCTCGCCAGCCGCACTCGCGAGCTACGCCAGCACCAACGATTTGCTGAGTGAAACCTTTCACGCCCCGGCGAGGAAGCTTGCAGTCGAGGAGCTCCTTGCGCTCGAGCCCTCCCTCAAGACTGATGTAGCCGGTGGTTGGTACTACGATCACGATGCCCATCTGAGGCCAGACAAGCTCCTGCGGAGTTGGCGCGACCACCTGCAGGCATCCGGCGTCGAGTTTCGGGAGCAGGTTCAGGTTCACGGCTTTGACCATGCTGAGGGGAAGGCGTCGGTTGCCCGCACGTCGCAGGGAACGTTCGCGGCCGACGAGTTCATCGTGGCGACCGGAGCGACGACACCGTTTCTCGAACAAGAGCTCGGCTGTCGGATTCCGATCCAGCCGGGCAAAGGCTATTCACTGACGATGCCGCGTCCGGCCGATTGCCCCCAGATTCCGATGATCTTTCCCGAGCACCGCGTGGCGGTCACACCGATGGCAAGCGGATACCGTCTCGGCTCGATCATGGAGTTCGCCGGATACGATTCGAGCATCCAGCCGGAACGTCTGGCGCTCCTGAAAACCGCGGCCGCCTGCTATCTGAGGGAACCATGGTGCGAACCGGTCGAGGAGGTCTGGTACGGCTGGCGGCCGATGACCTGGGACAGCCTGCCGATCATCGACCGCAGTCCGCGAGCCGCCAATGTCTGGGTAGCTGCTGGTCATAACATGCTCGGACTGAGCATGGCGCCGGCAACCGGAAAGCTGGTCGCGGAACTGGTCGCCGGCATTCCGCCTCACATCGATCCTCGGCCGTACCGAATCAGCCGATTTTGAACGGGGCGGCGCCACTGGTTTCTACCAGCAGGTCGTGCCGCCGTTGACGGCGATCGTCTGGCCGGTCACGAACGAGGCTTCGTCGCTGGCGAGATAGACGGCAGCCCATCCCACGTCTTCAGGAGTGCCCCAGCGGCCTGCTGGAATACTCGCAAAATAAGCGTCCTTGTCAGCCTGCGGATCGGCAGCGTGGCGCTCCACGAGAATCCACCCGGGGGCGATCATGTTGACCGTGATTCCGAAAGGGGCCAGTTCGTGGCACATGCTGCGCGACCAGCCGGTTTGGCCTCCCTTCGCCGCGACATAGGCCGAGAAGGGAGCGACTCCGAGCAGGAACGTCTCGCTCGTGATGTTGATGAGCCGGCCGTGACCGCGGGCCTTCATGTTCGGCAGGGCGCGTCGGGCGAGGAGATAGGGGCTCTTCACGAAGAAGTCGAGCATCTCCTGGTGGAAACCCCAATCGTATTCCTCGATCGTCTTCTGTGGCTGGGGTGGCGTCGCGTTGATCACCACGATGTCCACCGGCCCGAGCGAAGCCTCGATCGCCGAAAACATCGCGTCGATCTCGGATTCGCTCGTGACGTCGGCACGAAAGAGCTCCGCGGTGATGCCGGCGGCCAGCAGCTCGGCATGGGCGGCATCGGCTCGGGCGGCGTTATTGGCATAGTTCATCGCCACCTTGGCTCCAGCCAAGCCCAGGCACCTGGCCATCCCTTTTCCGAGGCCGGTCGTGGAGCCAGTGACAAGTGCGGTCCGGCCGCCGAGTGAAAAAGGTCGCACGCTCGTGGTTCTCGTGTCGTGGGGCTCTGGGGGTCATGAACATCCGATAGGATGATGTTCTGGCGATTCGAGAGCAAACGCAGTCACTTCGAAACTCCCGTCGCATGTCCCTCGTTTTCAGAACCGCTTTCGCCGCGCACCTTGCCACCATGGTGGCCGTCGGTGCCACGGCCGAGATCGACTTCAGCCGCGACATTCAGCCGGTGTTGGCCCGCCGATGCTACGCATGCCACGGCCCCGACACCCAGGAAGCGGGCCTCCGGCTTGACGGTCGACCCGCGGCGACCGCGGTCCTCGAGAGCGGGGCCGCGGCGATCGTTCCGGGAGATGTGGCGGCCAGTGAGTTGGTGGCGCGGATCACGTCTGGCGATGTGGACCTGCAAATGCCTCCCGAGGGAAAGCGTCTGTCCGCCACCGAGATCAAGGCTCTGTCACGGTGGATCGAGACGGGAGCCACGTGGGAGGCCCACTGGGCTTTCGGAACCGTCGCCCGGCCGGAGGTGCCCTCGTCCACGATCGCCCAGCAGAATCCCATCGATGCGTTCATCGACGCAGAGCTCGCGGCGCATGAGCTGGCCCGTTCACCGGAGGCGGACAAGCGCACTCTCCTTCGGCGTGCGACCTACGCCGTGACGGGTTTGCCGCCGACCGACTCGGAAGTGCGGGCTTTTCTGGATGATCACTCCGACAAAGCCTGGGAGAAAGTCGTCGACAGACTGCTCGCCTCGCCGCACTACGGCGAGCACCAGGCCCGTCACTGGCTGGATCTGGTGCGCTACGCCGAGACGAACTCTTTCGAGCGAGACGGCGTGAAGCCACACGTCTGGCGGTATCGCGACTACGTGATCCGTTCCTTCAACGACGACAAGCCGTACGACCGGTTCGTGATCGAGCAACTCGCGGGTGACGAGTTTTCAGATCCGTCGGCCGACGACCTCATCGCCACCGGCTACTACCGGCTAGGACTTTGGGACGACGAGCCGGCCGACAAACTTCAGGCCCGCTACGACTGGCTCGACGACATCGTCTCCACTACCGGCCAGGTGTTCCTCGGTCTCACCGTCAACTGCGCCCGCTGCCACGACCACAAGATCGATCCGATCTCGCAGCGCGACTACTACGCGATGCTCGCGTTCTTTCACAACATCACTCCGATGGGAGATCGGCACATGAACCCGGCCTTCATCGAGCGCCCGCTCCCGCCGGGGCAGGGCACGCTCGCCGACGCCGAGCATCATGCCCAGGAGATCGAGCGTCGCCGTGCCGAGGCCCAGGCCAACATCAACGCCATCACGCGACGCATCAAGGAACATGGCGAGCAAGCCCTCGATGATCTCGCACGCAAGGACCTCGCGGCGTGGAAGGATCTGGTGGCCAAACTCGACGGCGAGAAGCGCGATCAGCCCAAGGCGCTCGTCGCCACGGAGTTCGGAAGCACGCCCCCCGACACCTTCGTCATGTATCGTGGGAATCCCCACGCGGCACCAAAACCTGAGAACCGCGTGGAGCCTGCCTTTCCAAAAATTCTCACATCGGCGTCTCCTGCGATCGTGCCGCCGGCATCGGGCCGGTCCACGGGGAGGCGTTTGGCACTGGCGCGATGGATCGCCTCGCCCGAGAATCCACTCACCGCCCGCGTGATGGCCAATCGCGTCTGGCAGTTCCACTTTGGCCGTGGGATCGTGCGTAGTCCGAGCAACTTTGGGCTCATGGGCGATCCCCCCACGCACCGTGACCTTCTCGACTGGCTCGCGACAGAGCTTGTGAGCAATGGCTGGCGGCTGAAATCGCTCCACAAAGCGATTCTCATGTCGCGGGCGTACCGGGCATCCTCGAAGGCTATTCCTGAATCGCTAGTGAAGGATCCATTGAACGACCTGTTGTGGCGGTTCGACATGCGACGACTCTCGGCTGAGGAACTTCGCGACTCGATCCACGTGGCCACCGGCGTCTTCAACCCAAGAATGTTCGGCCCGAGCATGTACCCCGACATGCCGAAGGAGGTGCTTGCCACGCAGTCGAAGCCGGGTGACGGCTGGGGCAGGTCGAAGCCGGAGGAGCAGGCTCGTCGCAGCATCTACATCCATGCGAAGCGATCCCTGATCACGCCGATTCTCGCCGACTTTGACGTGGCCGATCCTGACACGTCGTGCCCGGTTCGGTTCGTGACGACCCAGCCGACCCAGGCCCTCGGCATGATGAACGGTGAGTTTCTTCATGCCCAGGCTCGTGTCTTCGCGGAGCGCGTCCGCAGCGAGGCAGGGGGCACCAACGCCGATCAGTCCGCGGCGATGGTTCGCCGTGCGATCGAGATCGCCCTGGTGCGGCCGGCGACGGACGACGAGCTAGCCCGCGGGGTCGCCCTGATCGACAAGCTCGAGACCAAGGACGGTGTCGGCCCAGGCCGTGCGCTCGAACTGTTTTGTCTGATGGTCCTGAACCTCAACGAGTTTGCGTACCTTGACTGAAAGGGCGCTTGGGTATGAGTCACACATGAATCACCCCTTCGGCCCCGATCACCGCGGCAGCTTCTGCCGCCGCACCCGTCGAGAGTTTTTCTGGGAGGCCGGGGCTTCGTTCACCGGTCTGGCTCTGGCCGGCCTTCTCGATCAAGGCTTTTTCGCCAAGCAGACCCGCGCTGCGACGGGTGTCCCGTTCGTCAATCCGTTGGCCTCCAAGCCACCGATGTTCGCACCGACGGCCAAGAGCGTCATTTTCCTCTTCATGTATGGCGGTCCGAGCCATGTCGACACCTTTGATTACAAGCCCGCGCTTTACCCACTCGACGGCAAGACGATCCCGGTCAAAACCAAAGGCCGCGGTGGCGAAAAGAGCGAAGGCCGTGTCGTCGGGCCGAAATGGAAGTTCAAGCAGTACGGTCAGTGCGGGAAGTGGGTGAGTGACCTGTTTCCACATGTGGCAAAGCATGTCGACAAGATCGCCTTCATTCATTCGATGACGGCCGACTCGCCGATCCACGGTTCTGCGATGCTCCAGATGAATTCGGGAAAGATTCAGTCTGGGGCCCCATGTCTTGGGTCATGGGTGAACTATGGCCTTGGCAGCGTCAATGAGAATCTTCCGGGCTTTGTCGTGATGCTCGATCCGACCGGCGGGCCGATCTCGGGCGCGAAAAACTGGTCAAGTGGTTACATGCCGGCGACGTATCAGGGCACGATCCTCCGGAGCAAAGGTGCCCCGATTCTCGATCTCGCGCCGCCCGACGACATGCCGCTCGAGGCCCAGCGGGCGATGCTCGACGCGCTGCGAGAAGCGAATACGGCTCACATGCTTTCGCGTGGCGACAATAGCGAACTGGCAGCACGGATAGCGTCGTATGAACTCGCCTGGAAGATGCAGGAGCACGCGCCCGAAGCCGTGAATCTGGCGAGCGAAACCGAAGAAACCCAAAAACTCTACGGCCTCGACAACCCCCGCACCGCGGACTTCGGTCGCCGCTGTCTGCTGGCCCGCCGGCTCGTCGAGCGGGGCGTTCGATTCATCCAGCTTTACTCGGGAGGCGCCCATAACGACGACAACTGGGACGCCCACGGCGATCTCGAGAAGAACCACAATTTTCATGCGGGCAACACCGATCAGCCTGTCGCCGCTCTTCTCGAAGACCTCGATCGTCGCGGCCTCTTGGACGAAACGCTCGTCATCTGGGGAGGCGAGTTCGGCCGGCAGCCGACGGCCGAGTATGCCGAGGGCACGGGCCGCGACCACAACGCCTACGGGTTCACGATGTGGATGGCCGGTGGCGGCGTGAAGGGGGGCGTGAGTGTGGGCGAGACCGACGAACTCGGTGCCGCGGCGATTGCTCCTGGGCCTGGGCATGGCAACGGCGACAAGCCCGGCTTTCACGTGAAGAGTCTGCACGCGACGGTGCTCCACCTGCTCGGCCTCGACCCCAACAGGCTCGCGTACTTCTTCGGCGGCCTCGACCAGAAGCTCGTCGGCGTCGAGCATGTTACGCCGATTGCAGAAATCATCGCCTGATGCTTTTTTCAAGTCGCCTCAGTACCAGCGGCGTAGCTCGGGGTGGCCCGTGTCATGCTCGCCGGCGTGGGAGACCAGCGCAGCCCGGAGGGCGAAGCGCCAGGCTCCCCCGAGTGAGCGAAGGGCATGGATGCCCGTAGCGAACGTCCGGCGACATGACACGGGCGACCCCGAGCGGACCATGTGCGTCGGCCTTCACAAAAGCAGATTCCCCCGATAGGCATGCTGGCATCATCTCAGGTAGCCTTTGTTGCCCCCCGCACCTCTCACAACCGGAGCCTCTCCGATGAAGTTCATACCTCAGTCTCCGCCGCTTGTTCCCTCGTTCGGTCTGCTCGCGCTGCGACTTGTCGCGGGCACCGCCATGGCGATGCACGGTTGGCCGAAAATCCAGAACATGACGGCGTGGATGGGGCCCGACGCCCCGGTGCCCGGGTTCCTCCAGGCCGCGGCCGCGATCGCGGAGTTTGGTGGCGGTATCTGCTGGGCGATCGGGTTTCTGACGCCGGTCGCTTCGCTTTTGCTTCTCGTAACGATGGGCGTGGCGATGAACATGCACATCGGCAATGGTGATCCGTTCGTCAGCCAAGGGGGGCCGTCCTGGGAACTGGCCGCACTCTATGCGAGCATCGCAGTCACGCTTCTCTTGGGGGGCCCCGGCATGCACTCCGTGGACCAGGTCGTCTTCAACAAGAAATGCGAAGAGGTCTGACCACCCCGCGGTCGCCCTACCTCCGCTGGAACCTGCTTCGCAACCCTTTCGGCGAGTTGACGCGCCATGAGCGGGCGGAACTCGCGGTCGTCGATGTGGCGATGCACCTGGCGGAACTTCAGGATGGGAGAACCGCGCTTCAGTTCCTCGGGGATCAAGGGCGAGGCAAGACGACCCACCTGCTCGCGCTTCGCGGATCACTGCCCGGTGCCGAGTATGTCTACCTGCCTGAAGATGGCCCACAGCCGAAGATTCCAGGCGCGCGCCCGCTCCTTTTGGACGAGGCCCAGCGGCTGTCGCGCTGGCAGCGGCGACGGGTCTTTGCGGTCCAAGGTCTGCTGGTCATCGGATCCCACGAAGACCATAGGCTGGAACTGGAGCGCGCGGGCTATCGTGTGGTGACGCACCACGTCGCCGATGTGGCGAGCCCCGAGCGGCTCCAGGCGATGCTCAACCGCCGGATCGAGGCGGCCCGGGCCGATGTCGGGTCTCTGCCGCTTGTGAGTGAGGCCTTCGCAGCCGAACTCCACGCCCGGTTTGGCCCCGATATCCGCGGCGTCGAGCAATTCCTTTACTATCTGTTTCAATCCCGCATGCATGAGGATGCCCTGTGGCCAAATGCCAGTTGAACGTCGTGCTCGATGACTCGGGCCGTCCCTGCGTCGGCGGTGAGAAGGTCCGCGGAACCGTCGTCGTGCGGGCCGATCAGGCGGTGACCTGCCGTGGCCTCGAAGTGACTTCCCGCTGGGCCACGCACGGCGCCGGCAACGTCGACCGCGGCGAGATCGATCACGCAACCCTGTTTCAAGGGACGTGGGACGAGGGACAGGAGTATCGCTACCCCTTCGAACTCGATACGGCCGCCTGGCCGCCGAGCTACTACGGCCGTCTGCTCAATGTCGGTCAGTTCGTCGAAGCGCGTGCCAAGCTTTCGTGGGCGACGGACCCGAAGGCCACCGTCGAGATTCCCATCGTCGTGGTGGCGCCGCCAGAAAGCCTCACGCCGGTGACGAAGGCTCGACCGCCATCACTGGTCGGATGGATGGTCGGCCTGGTACTCGGCCTCTTGTTGCTCGTGCCGCTGCTCCTGTTGCTCGGCATGATGGTCCTCTTCATTCTGCCACTCATCGCCATCGGCGGAGCCGTGACCTGGTTCGTGTGGAGCTACCTGCCGACCCGATTGACCGGGCGCGTCGAGTGCGAGGTCCTTCCGTTACGAGTTGCGGTCGGTGACGCCATCCGAGGGAGCCTGAAGTTCACCCCTCGGCGCAGTCTCACGTTCAACGGCATCATCTGGAAGGTGACAGCAACGGAGCGATGTGAGTCCGGTTCGGGAAGTAACCGAAAGACCCACACCCATGTGGCTTTCCAGGAGTCGCGGCGTCTCGCCGAGGCCGGGCTCTTCGAGGCTGGCGTGCCCCAGGCGTATGCCTTCGATTTTCCGGTGCCCGTGACGGCACCACCGTCGCTCAAGTTCAGCGACAACGAGTTGCGATGGGAAGCCGAGCTCCGCATCGACATCCCGGGATGGCCCGACTGGGTCAAGAACTTCAAGCTCACAGTTGTTCCGGCAGCGAATCCCGTGGATCACCGTCCGCAGAAATCTGAGGCGAACGAGCCTGCGGAAGCGGCGATCACCTTCGACGAGGTCGCGAAACTGATCACCGCCCTGGAAGCCGACCCAGTCCGCCGCAAGCTCGTCGTCGACAAGCTCGTGGGCCAGAGCTTTGATGTCACGCTCGATCTCGACAGCCCCGAGGGGGATGACGGCCGGATCGGCACGTGGCTCGAAGGATGGCATCGATCCACCGACTTGGACGTGGAGGTGCGTTGGCCGGAGGGTACGGACCTACCGATCACGCCAGTGAGCGACTGGAAGGGGACCGCAACCTTCACCGGCTTCGACGAGGCGAGAAACTGCGTCTTGATGCAGGCGACGGTTCGTCTGGCCTGATTCTGGTTTCTCCGCATTTTCTCCGGCTGGGTTTCATATCGTCCCGCCGGTCGATTTCGCCTATTCTGGCGGGTCTCAGACCACCGGATGGCGGCCCCGGTGCGTTTCGCCCTGGCCGCGGAAAGCCCTGATCAAGAGCACCATGTCAGAAGACCAGACCGTCTCGGCGCCCGAAGCCTCCCAAGCGAAACCTTCTCCGGTCGAAGTCGCCAAGCTCGCGAGCAACTATCTGGCCGGGGATATCCCCACGGAGCTCGTGGATGGCAATCCCGGCTTCGGCAAGGCGGCGATCCAGCTCCTCAAGCATCACGGGACGTACCAACAAGACGACCGGGAAACCCGCAAGAAGTCGGTCGACGGCAAGAAGAGCGAGCGACAGGTCTCGTTCATGGTTCGCTGCCGGATTCCTGGCGGCAAGCTGACCGCTGAGCAGTTGCTATCGCAGATCGACCTCGGCGACGAGTGCGGCAACGGCACCATCCGGCTCACTACCCGGCAATCGATCCAGCATCACGGCGTCATCAAGGGCAACCTCAAGGCGACGATCAAAAGGATCAATGACGTTCAGCTTTCGACGCTGGCCGCCTGCGGCGACGTGGAGCGGAACGTCATGTGCTGCCCGGCCCCGATTCATGACAGCCCGGTGCGCGACGAGATGATGGCGATGGCCCACAAGCTCGCCATGTACCTCGCGCCGCGGACGCGTGCCTATTACGAGATCTGGTTGACCGATGAGACTACCGGCGAGAAGACCCTCGCCGGTGGCGCCCCCGAAGACACCGACGTCGAGCCGATCTACGGCCGCACCTACCTGCCCAGAAAATTCAAGACGGCCTTCGCGCTGCCTGAAGACAACTGCGTTGACGTGTACACCAACGATCTCGGCTTTCTCGCCATTCACGAGAACGGGAAGATCCTGGGCTACAACGTGCTCACTGGTGGGGGCATGGGTGTCACCCCGAGCGCCGCCAAGACTTTTCCCGCGCTTGCCAAGCGGCTCGGTTTCGTGCCGCCGGAAGACGTGCTGGCCATCGCCGAGGCCGTCGTCAAGGTGCAACGGGATTTCGGGAATCGCTCCGACCGCAAGGTGGCCCGGCTCAAGTACACGATCCACAACATGGGTCTGGAAAACTTCAGGGCCAAGGTCGAGGAGTATTTCGGGAAGCCGCTCGCCCCGTGCCATCCGGCCGATGTCCACGGCTTTGACGACCACATCGGCTGGTTCCCGCAGGGCGACGGAAAGTTCTTCTACGGCTTCAACGTCGAGAATGGCCGCGTCCACGACACCGGCGACTTCCGACTCAAGACGGCCCTGCGGACGATTCTCCGCGACATCAAGCCGGGTGTGCGGATCACGTCGCACCAGAGCCTGCTCTTCACCGATCTGGCCGAAGGCGACCGTGAGCGGATCACGGGGATCCTGCATGCTCACGGGGTCAAGGCGTCAGAAGAGGTTTCGACGCTCCGTCGCTGGAGCATGGCGTGCGTCGCGCTTCCGACCTGTAGCCTGGCGGTGGCGGAGAGCGAGCGGGTCTTGCCAGGGCTCATCGACTCACTCGAGCCCGAGGTGGCGAAGCTCGGCCTTTCTCAGGATGCGTTTACGGTCCGGATGACCGGCTGCCCCAACGCCTGTGCCCGGCCCTACAACTCCGACATCGGCCTCGTCGGTCGGACGGCCGGCAAGTACACGATCTTCCTTGGAGGGCGGCTCTTGGGCGACCGGCTCAACACGCAATACAAGGATGTCGTCCCCTTTGAGGATCTCCCGCGCGAGATCACAGCGGTGCTCGCCTGCTACAAAGCCGAGCGGCACGAGGGCGAAACCCTCGGCGACTTCTGCCACCGCAAGGGCAACGACGCCATTCGCACGTGGGCTGACAGCTGGCTGGCGAGCGCGTAGCCGGTGACCCGCGTCTGGTGTCGGCGAGCCGGACGCCAAATGACGTCAGTGTCGAGTAGCTCCGGGTGGCTCGTGTCATGGAGCCGGCGTAGCTGCTGTAAGACAAGTTGGCCATCCATGGCCAACTTGTCACGGCGGCCCTTCGGCCGCCAAGCAGATTTCTCCGAGAGAGCAGAGGGCATGGATGCCCGTCCGACTGGGAGCCGGGCTTCGCACGGCGACCTCAAGCCGGAGCCGACGCCGGGACGGCGGCGACGGCGCGACAGCTTCCCGTCCGGCGACATGACACCGGCGACCCTGAGCGGTGCGCTCCATCAAGCCGGCAAGTCGTCCCACATTGGGCACCAGAGCGGTTGCCGCGGGAAGAGTTGCCCGGCGAGCTTCTGGGCCATCTGGGTCGATGGTTCCATGCGGCCGGCGGCCACAGCTTCGACCGGATCACACTGCCCGAGCAACAGTCTCGCGAGCTCCTCATCGGCGAGCTTCAAGTAACTGCGCCCGACGCGGCCTGGATGAACCGTGGCCTGCCGATCGGCTCCAGCGCCAGCCTTGTCTTCGGCCACGATGATCGAGCCACGGAACGATGGCGCGTCGAGGCCCAACTCGACCGTCTCACGGATACCCGCAGCCACGACACGTTCGGCCACCTGAGGAGCGACGGCTTCGAGCAGGGCCTTGGGCTGAAAGACCCGCGCGACGATCATGCGATCGCCCTGGGCAACCTGCCCATCGCCGCCGGCGACGGCAGCGTGAAGCGGATCCGAGGCGCTGCTTTCGTAGGTAATTTCTTGGCGGTCGTTTTCGATGGCCTCGGCACAAACTCTCGCGAGAATCTCCCGCTCGAGTCCCGCAAACTCCGGATCGGCCATGATCTCGAGCACGCGGGTTCCAGCCTGGATGCAGTAGCCGACGATCCGCGCGCTGTCTTCGTGGATCTCGTACCGGTCTTGGCCGACGAGGGCGACCAAGATCGAGTCGAACGCGCCGCGGCTTACGAGCCAGCGGCCGTAGTTTTCATCGCGGTCGAGAGGTCCGACGAACCTTCGGGCGTTCTGCCCATAGATGCGCAGGATGGCCGGCAGCTCCACATGACGCCACTGCCGCATCGTGACCGCTTCACCGTGCCACCGCGGTCCTTCGAGCAGCCGTGCGAGGATCTCGGTCGGTCGTCCTGGCGTCGCGCAGTCGCGGCCGAGCACACTCCATCCCATCTCGCGGAACGAGGCGGCGATCCGGGTGCGCGAAAACGCCACGACGGCGCCGCTTTGCCGCATCCGTTCTTCAGCCGCGCTCACGAGCCGCTGCCCGTGACCGGCCCCCCGGCACTCCGGGAGCACCGCCACGCGATCGACGACGGCACCCGGAACCTTGACGTTTCCGAGGACCAGCGAACGCGGCACGATCTCGGCGTGGCCCACGATCCGCCCACCGAGCCGGGCCACGAGTCGATTGGCCGAGTCATGCTCGGGGTGGTCGACGGCGGCGTGAAACTCGGCCCGCGTGGGAGGGGTCGGCAATCCTGAAAGAAGTTGCAGAATTTCGCTCTGCTCCCCCGCGCGAGCCGGCGATACCTGGCATTCGGCAAGCATCCAGGCCGGGGGGATGAATGGCACCACAGGCTGGTGCGGGACGTGATGGACGGGCGGGCGTTTCGTCGGCTGGGACGACGGGGTGCGCCGGGTGACGACCGATGCGGACGGCCGGATTTCGACGGTTTCGACAGTCCCCTTTTTCGAGGACGGGCGCCGCGATGGGGCGGGCCGCTGCACGGTCTTTCGGGCGAGCCTCAAGGTCGCCACACCGTCGGCTGATTTGGAGGAGCGTCGGGACTTGGCGGGCTTACTTGACCCGGTTTTGTCGCACTCCGTGGCAGGTTTGGCCGGCTTGTCCTGACGCCTGGCCGACGAACGCGAAGACGACCGGCTGGGGCGCCGACGTGAGCTTGTGTTGAATCGACACCGGCTCGGGGAACGATCCACCCGATGCATGATGCCTCCTTTCCCTGGAGAATGCAGTTGCAATCCGTTGCCCGATGAGGGTACCGGTTCGTCAGGCGTTTTCCAGTAGGAGGAACTCGCGAAGCGATTTTTCCGGGAAAAAACACCATGGATGGGTCCGGGCCTGCAGGACATTTCTGGCTCGCCAGGCTGCCTGAAGCTGGACTGCCCGAGCCTCGAGGTCGCGGACGATCGGGGCGGTGTAGCCGGTAAGTCGGGCGTTGGCCTCCCGGATTTCATGGCATCGGCGGCGGGCCAAGGCAGGGGTGGCAACCGTTCGGATCCACTCTCGTTTCGAGTTGACCAGGGCCCTCGCCTCGGTGGGCAGGTCGTCGCCGTCTCCGAGATGCCGCTCGGGATGGTAGGCGATGTCGCGGAGTGTGCGCCGCACGTTCGCCAGTTCGGCGGCGGGGTCGGATGCGTCGATCCCGGGGAAGACGTGCTCCAGCGGCAGCCGGAGGGTGCCCGAAGCCACGGCATGCCGTGGCGGGTCGGAGCCAACCAGGCGTCGGACGATCTCATCGGTGATCGAGTCGTAGGCCGCCCCGCCGATGCCGTGGACAAACACGTCGGAAAAAATCAGCCGCGCCGTGAGCGTCGTGACGAGGGCCCGTGGCCTGAGCCTGTAGCCGTGTTCCTCGAGCCGAGAGAGCGCGTCGATCCATTTCGAGGGCGACGTTTGCGATGCAATCGGAAGTTCGACGCGAACCGTCTCGAGGTCTGACAGCACAAGGGCATCGGGCAGAGTGTGCTGGGCAAACACCCTTCGGCGCCGGGGGTCATCGCGCGACCAGATCCACCAGGGCACTTCGAACCAGGCACCCGCGGCATCCTGCTGCTCGGCGAGGTCGGGCATCGGTCGGCCGAGGCTCCGCACCCGCCGGGCGCTGCGATGCAACCGCAGCGCCGCGTTGTAGGCGTCGTGAAGCTTTCGCGCGTGAGCCAGGAGCCAACCAGTGAAGACCATCACCGTCGGAAGCCGCATCAGCTCACTCAGTGGCACTTCGAGCGTTTCCAGTCCGAAGCGATCTTCCACGATGTGCCTTGCTTGGGCGATCGCGAGACCGAGGCGATGGCTCACCTTCGCGCGTTCCACGACCGCGGGCCACCAGCGTCGCACGATGGGCTCGGGCACGAGTGGCGCAAGCTTATCGGCCGCCCGCGTGCCGAACGACTTGAAGCAATCGTGGTCGACGATGCTCCGCTCTTCCCAGGCCATCGCCGCGGCATCGCCGTCGAACGGCACGCTCTCGACGGAGGCTGCTTCAGGTGTTCCCACCGGCACGTCGACGGCCGCGCGCCGGCAGCCGTCGCAGTCGATCACGAGGTTGACGGCGATGCCGTCGACCTGACGGGCGTAGGCATCGAGCACCGAGTTTTTGAGCCACACGCCCGGATGAAAAAGCTCCGGCTGATGGCCTCCCATGATCAACGGCCGCGCGACCTGCTCCGCAATGGTGCTCGAACGGTTCACGTCGCGGTAGGACCCGGTGTACTCCGTCGCCACCATGAGCAGCTCGCGTCGGGTGGCCGCGACGAGCTCGTGGAGCCGCATGTCGCCGATCGTGAGGTCGAGCGCCGTCCGCAGGAGGCGGTTGTTGTCGACGAGCGCCTCGATCGATCCCGTGCCGGGGGAAGGCACAATCGGGGGAGCGATCAGTCTGGCACCGGAAGGCTCCGGAGCTTCATAGACACGGCGGCGGAGAGTCATGGCGAGGGGACGACGGGCGTCTTGGTGGCGTGTGTGCCGACCGCAGCTTCGGCGCGGTCGAGAACCTGGCGATAGTACGCCAGCCGGGTGGTGGCGTCGTCGAGGGCACCGCCAAAACTCCGCTTCTCGTCGAGGTAAATGCGGTGGACCGGGAATTCGCTTACCTTGACCCCATGGGCTGCCGCCTGCACCCACACCTCGAGGGGCATGGCATAGCCAGGCTCCGTGACGCGAATCAATTCAAGAGCCCTGCGCGTGTAGGCCTTGAAGCCACAGAAGGCGTCGGTGATGTCGAGGCCGAGGCGGCGGTTGATCTCGGCGGTGATGTCGGCATTGATCCGCCGCCGCGTCTCCGGGGGCGTGTCGTCACCTTCAAAAACCTTCAGGTAGCGGCTGCCACTGACGATCGCAGGGCCGTCCTGGGCAGCGGCCGCTGCGATGAACTCCGGAATGAGCCGCGGCTGATGCTGGCCGTCGCAGTCGATCGTGACGAGGCCGTCCCACTGTCCCGCGAGTGTTTCATGAAAAGCGGTGGCGAGGGCGGCGCCGTAGCCACGATTGGCAGAGTGGCGGACGAGTCGGATGTCACCGCGTGTAGCCACGCGGTTCTCGAGGAGCGCCGTCGTGCCGTCGGACGACCCGTCATCGACCACGAGCACATCCGGCGTCACCTTCACCACTTCGTCGAGCACGCCCATGACATGGGTGGCTTCGTTGTAGACGGGAAGGGCGGTGAGGTAACGAGGCATGACGTGTGGCCGTTTGGAAAGCCTGTCAGTGTAGGCGGGCAAGGGACCGGTTCCAAACACACGTGACGAAGGCTCGGGGTGGCCCGTTGGCTTTTGCCGCAACGGATCCGCGACGCGAATCCATGCTGATTCTGCCGAGGCATCCATGCCCTCGGCAGAATCAACGCTCGACGGGGGCAAGCCAAGGTTGCCCGCGCCGAGCCAGCCGCCATCCCGGCGGCTGCTCCCATCGTTCAGCCGAGAGTTTCAAGGCTCGGGGTGGCCCGTGTCATGCTCGACGGCGTAGAAAGCCGAGCGAAGCCTGGAGGGCGAAGCGAGGATTTCTCCGAGCGCCGCGGTGGCCACGACGGCCACCGCAAGCGTCCGGCGACATGACACGGGCCACCCCGAGCCGGTTGGGCCACTAGACATGAATCACAACCAGTCGATCGGGTCGCGGTCCGATGCCGCTGCGATGATTTCAATGCCAGGGATCGCTTCGGCGAGTCGCTCTCCGAGTGACACAAGTGAAAAATGCTCGCTTGTATGATGACCCACGGCGATGACCGCGAGCCCCGAGGCGATCGCTTCGAGCGCCTGATGGAGTTTCAGTTCGCCGGTGACCAGTGTCTGACAGCCCGCGGCTGCCACCTCGCCGATCAGGTCGCCGCCACTGCCGCACACGATGCCCACGCGCCCAGCGACACGGTCACGATCACCGACGATCTGAGTCTGGGGTGCACGAAGTCGATCAGCCAGCAGGCGTGCCATCTCGGCTACGGTCGTCCCTTCGGGAGCACGCCCCATGCGCCCGAAGCCGACCGACGCATCCTCGGAATCAGGGGTGATCGGAGTCACGCTCGCGAGCGACAGCATCGCGGCAAGCTGATGATTGATCCCGCCGGGGCCCGAGTCCCAGGCGGTGTGGCTGCTCCAGACGCCGCAGCCGGTGCCGACGAGGGCGAGGAGCACGCGACCGGTTGCGGTGTCGGGCGTGATGCGGCCGATCGGTCGAAACGGGAGCGGGTGGTGCGCGATGACGAGGTCGATCCGCTCACGCACCGCCTCGTCGGCCACCTCGGGCGTGAGCGTCAAGCATGTCATGATCCGCTTGACGTCGCCCCGTGGGGCCACGAGCAGGCCCACCGAATCCCATTCGGCAGCGAGGCGAAGAGGTGCTATCCGTTCGAGGGCCGCGGTGACGTCTGGGATGCTTGGCATGCCGACAGGATACTATCTGTGCATCTCAGAGATCATTCATGGACACTTCCCGCCTCTCCGTTCCTTCCGTCGCACTGTCTCGGGATCTCCGCAAGGCGTTTCGCGCCGCCCGCGACCTCGGCGCTCACGCCGTCGAACTCGATGCACGACACGGTCTCACGCCCGACGAGGTGTCGCAGACCGGATTGCGACAGATCCGAAAATGGCTCGGTGACGAAGGGCTCGTTGTGTCGGCCGTCGCGTTCCCGACACGCGGTGGTTATGGCGATGCCGACCGGCTCGAGGCTCGGATCAGCGCCACAAAGGCTGCCCTCAAACTTGCGTACGACCTCGGTGCGAACCTCGTCTTGAACCACGTGGGCGACATTCCACCGTCCTCGGAGGGGCCTGAGTGGCGGCTCATGGTCGACGTCCTCTCCGACATCGGAACCTGGTCGCAGCAGGTCGGAGCCACGCTCTGCGCGGAGGCGGGGAGGGCCTCTCCTGCGGATCTCGCTCGGCTCATTGCGGCGCTTCCCGAGGCGAGCCTCGTGTGCGACATCGTCACGGGTTCGCTCGTCGTGCATGGGCAAGACCCGGTGGAAGCAATCGCGACGCTCGGGAGCCATGTGGCGAGCGTCCATGCGACCGATGCGGTGCCTGGGGCGTTTGCCGGCCGCGGTCGGGCTGTCGTGCTTGGCACGGGCCACGTCGACTTTCCGCCGGTCTTCGCCGCGCTCGAGGAGCGGAGCTACCAGGGCTGGATCGGCCTCGAGCCCGTCGAACCGCGAGCCGCCCACGACGAACTTGCCAGCGCCATCAGCTACCTCCGGGCTCTCTGAGCTTCGAGCATTCCCGCGGACTCGTCGGCGACCTATAGTCATCAAACTATGCACGCGTGCCCGCTACTTCGACGCGGTACTGCCTGGGCGATGCTCGCCCTCTACGGCCTCGTCGTCTCCGGGCTGCCGCTTCCGATCGCGATGCCTCCCGAAGGTTCCGCCGCGGCGAAGAATGTAGCTGGCAAGGATCGCTCGCAGCCATTTCCCTGCATGGACAAAGCGTGCGGGTGCGACTCTGCCGAGAAGTGCTTTTCAAACTGCTGCTGCCATACACCGATCGAGACACTGGCATGGGCCAAGGCACGAGGCATCGATCCGGCAGTCGTCGACGCGCTTTCGCGCCGCGTCGCCGCGGCGACGGCCCACGCCGAGTCCCTTGCGTCGTCTTGCTGCTCGGCCGATGTCGATGATCCCGACCAGGCGATCTGCAGCGATTACCAGTCTCTCGCCGCTGAGCCGATCGAGAAGGAAGACCACACGGACACGCTGCCAACCACGAGAGTCGTCGTGCTACGCGCCATGCTCGCCTGCGGTGGCATCATCGCCCAATGGACTTCAGTGGGAACTTCTCTTCCGCCGCCAGCGATCGTGACCTGCGATCTCCCCTGGCCGCAGGTCGGTGTTGTCGCGCTCGTTGATGCACGAGTGCTCGGCGCGGGAGGCCCGCCCGATCTTCCGCCGCCACGCGGTTGCTAGCCAGCAGCAACCCTCGCGTGCGTCAGGCCCTGGCATGTCGCCAGGTGTGCCTTTTTCGGTGCGTGTGCGCTCGCCGGCGTTTCATGCCGGTCTGCGCGCGTCGCCACCGTTCCAACACGGCTTCAGGACACACCCATCATGAACACTCGTTCGATCAATCGCGGCTCGCCGTATGGTTTCACACTTGTCGAGCTGCTCGTCGTCATTGCGATCATCGCGACGCTCATCGGCCTGTTGCTGCCGGCCGTGCAAGGTGCTCGCGAGGCTGCCCGACAGATGGGCTGCGCGAGCAATCTCCGACAGTTTGGTCTCGGGTTGCTCTGCTACGAGAGCGCGAAACGGCATTTTCCACCGACCGACATGCGGCCGCCGGCCGCCAGTGCGGATTGGTCGGTCGGGGGTGGTTGGTCTCTTCATGCCCGCGTGTTGCCCTACATCGAAGAGGGGGCGCTCGCTGATCGCTTTGACTTCAAGCAGGCCGCCTTTCGAGGGAATTTTTCATCGCAGCAGCCGAACCCGGCCTTCGCCAGTCTCTTCGCATCACCCATCGCGATGCTGCTCTGTCCGAGCGATCCGGCGCCGGTGGTAAACACGTCCAGTGGCTACTCCTATGCCGGCAACAACTACATGGTGAGTATCGGCAGCGGTACGGCGAACGGCCAAGGAGGCATGTTCTGGAACTTTGGGGTGCCGACCGACGGCATCGTATACGAGAACTCGAAGGTGAAAGTTGCCCAGATCACCGACGGGGCATCGAAGACAGCAGTCGCGAGTGAATCGGTTCGCAGCATCGGCAACGACACGACCTTTCCCGCAGGTTCACCACCGCCGGCTCCGTATCAGTACACGCTCAACGGATCATCAGGCTGGAACTCTGCCACGCTTGTGCCTTCGGTCGGCAGCTCACCCACGACCTCTCAGATCGACGGGATCCTTGCCAACTGGCGGTCGCTGACGAGTTGGCGAGGCGCATCGAGCCCGGCGATGCGTGGCCGCGGGCTCTCGTGGGCCGCGACCACGTTCGGCAACGGTCTCACCAACGGGTTTCTCACGCCGAACAGCGAGATCCCGGATTACATCGTGCACTGGTCGGGGCTCACCGGCCCGAAGAGCTGGCACCGCGGCGGGGCCAATGTGCTCTTCGGGGATGCCCATGTTGTATTCCTGACGGCCGAGACCGACCCGTCGGTGCACCGAGCGATCCATTCCGTCAACGGCGGAGAGGTGGTGAACCCATGAGGACGGCCCATGCTGCGGCCATCGCGATGGCCGCAGTCTCGATTCGAAGGACGTGCGGGGCGAGAGTCACCGCCTGAAAGCCGGCGGCACGTGCGGTTGTCATCTCGGCATCGGTAAACCCACCCTCGGGGCCGACAAGGGTCACGACGCTGTCCATCTGAGGGAGCGTGGCGACGTCGAGGGCCCCTCCATTCGGATCGGCGAGGAGGCCGATCGTTTGGGGGCACTTGCTCATGACGACCTCGGCCACGGTCGCCGGAGGGGCGATCCCCATGAGCCGGTTCCTGCCACACTGCTTGCAGGCCTCGATCACGCTCCGCGCGAGCCGTTCAATCGCGGAAGGTGTCGCCTCGGCGACGCCACGCTCGGTGACCAGCGGCACGAGACGTTCCACACCGAGTTCCGTTAGCTTTTCGACGAGCCACTTCTGGCGTTCCCCCTTCGGGAGCGCCACGGCGAGCGTGAGCCGCAGGCCGCGGCGCGGAAGTTCGTCAGCGGGGTCACCAGTTTCGAGTTCGACCTCACTGCGGCCGACGGACACCACCCGTGCCGGCCACGCGCGTCCACTGCCATCAAAAACCGAGACCGAGTCGCCGACCTTTGCCCGCAGGACACGGGCGAGGTGCCTTGCCTCGTCGCCCGAGAGCACGGCCCTCCCGGCGATCGGTGGAGCCGTCAGAAAAAAACGCTCACTCACGCTTGAAATCCTGGAAAAACGCGGGCGATTTCATCCTGACCCGCAACCGCTTGGCCGCTACACTCCGCCGCATGAAACATGCATCATCATGGCATAGCGGATCTCCATTTTCCGGGCCGGCAGAGCCGGCGACGTTTTTCCGTGGGCCTGCCCAGGAGGAAGCCCTCGCTCGCCTCGAATGGCTCGTGACCGAGCGGCAGCGGTGTGGTCTCGTCGTGGCGGAGTCTGGGATGGGCAAGAGCCATCTTGCCATTGCCGCCGCCCGACGGCTCGGAGGGCTCGGGGCCGAGGTGATCGTGCTCTCGCTCGCCGGGCTTCCGGAAGGCGAGTGGATCGATCTCTTGCTCGACCGGCTTCCGCTCGATGCCGCATCCCGTGACGAGCCGATCAAACCGTGGCTCAAGCTCGAGAATCACCTCCGAGAAAACGCGATCCTCGGGCGGCCCGTGGTTCTGCT
The DNA here is from genome assembly GCA_964498325.1 of uncultured Candidatus Kuenenia sp. Taxonomy (GTDB): domain Bacteria; phylum Planctomycetota; class Planctomycetia; order Pirellulales; family UBA1268; genus QWPN01. The sequence goes on along the minus strand of CAZCHF010000001.1, from coordinate 59,120 downwards.
TTTCGACGACATCGATCGGGCTCCGGCGGACGCCCAGGCTGGGATCGGACGGATCGCCGCTTCGGCGGAGCCACGGTTTGCGACGACCGTGATCGTGGCTACCGCTCGTCCGGAAGGCCTTCCAAGTGTCCCGGAAGCGGTGCGCCAGCGAGTCGCAGTACGGATCGAACTGACACCCTGGAGCGAGGATGACGTCGTCGAGTATCTCGCAGACAGCGTCATGCGAGCCAACCTCGAACGAAAGCTCTTTTCGTCGTCAGCAGCGGCCACGATCCAACGGTTCGCCAACGGGGTGCCTGAGGTCATTCGCCGGCTGGCGCACTTGACCTTGGCAGCAGCCGAGGCCGCGGGACTTACTCGAGTCGACTCCGCGACGGTGGAAGCCGTTTGGCGAGAGCTTTCACCGCAAGATGTCGAGGCATCAACGCTGCAGGCCGTGCCGGCACCATCCGTCGACCAGCCGCCGCCACAGGTTCGAGTTGTTCGACGTCTGTGGAGTTGACACGCCGAGGGGGCTATCGGTTGATTTTCGCGATCGCGGCTTTCGCCGCGGCAGCCACCTGAGGGTTGCGATCGCGGGCCAAGGTTTGCAGGGACGGCAGCGCCGACTTCGCCGACGGCCCCATGTTGCCCAACTCATTGGCGGCAAGGATGCGTTTCTCGGTCGATGGGCTTGTCAGGTCCGCCTTCCAGGAGTCGACCATCAACCCACCCATCGTTTTTGGACCTGAGACGTTCCGAAGCTTGGTGGTCGAGCCCGACGGCGAACCACCGAGCGTCGGCAAAGGCTTGGAATAGCCAGGCTTATTCGACGTGCGCCTCGAAGACGACTTGGTCGACGCCGTGCTCCTGCGGGATTTTTTCGCGTTCGAACACCCCGCACCAGCGGTGAAAAGAAGGCTCGCGACCATGACAAGCAGGACGAGGCGACGCATGAAGGATTCCCGTGCGAGGACCGAATACATCCGGTGGCCCGTCATCTCCCGGCCACCCAAAAAACGTTACGTAACGTACCATTGCGCGGCACCGCTGAAAACCATGTCGTTCCTCACCACGCGTGGCATGGCGTACACTCGCTCGGAGTCTCCATCCTGCCCTTCACGAGGAACGCCGCCGTGGCCCAACGGGCGCCTGCTCCCGCAACCCGATTCGTCGCGATTTCGCCAGACGACGGCTCAGCCATCGACCTGAAGAATCCGGCCCTGGCTGCGTTCTTGTCATGGCTCGTGCCAGGGCTCGGTCAGCTCTACCAAGGGCGACGATTCAAGGGCACCGCCTTCATGGTGTCACTCATGGGGGCATTCTTCGTGGGCATGTGGATCGGTGGAGGCAACGTCGTCTATGCCTCGTGGCGGCCGGGTGAGAAGCGTCTCGAATTCTTCGGGCAGGCTGGGATCGGAGTCGCCGCGATTCCGTCGCTCGTTCAGGCGTCGCTGGTCGCAGGTCCGCGACACCAACCGCTCGGGGGTGCCGGCTGGTTCGCTCCACCACTCCTCCGTGGGCAAATCGTGTCGGAGGCCTACCGGCAGCAAGTCATCGACCGCGATCCGGAAATCGGTCCGGCCGATTTCAACGGACTGCGTTTCGCCCCGCAGCACCCCGGTGACCAACTCTCGCTGTGGCGGCGGCGGCTCGGACGATTCTTCGATCTCGGGACGCTGTACACGACCATCGCGGGACTGCTGAATCTCCTTGTGATCTATGACGCATGGTCAGGCCCCATGCGTTATGCCTCGACCGAAGACGACAAGGAATGATCCGGGCCTGGCGGCAAGAAGCCGTGCGGCTAGACGATGGCCCGCGGCTCGGGTACACAAGAATCTTCCGGTACGGCTTCGCCGGCTGGATCGATGGATCGCCTGCCTGTTTGAATGGAGTCTGTCATGCCTGTCATGTGCCTCGCGGCGAGCGTCGCGCCGTTGCTGGCGACCTTTGCCGATCGTGTGCCGGGCATCTTTTTCGGCCTGCCGCTTTTGGCGCTCGCGAGTTTGATCTTCGCGGCGACCCATCACGAAGATCCTGCCGCCATCGGGATGGCCACGGTTCACTGGACCGTCTGGCTCGGCGGCGTGCTCGGCATGGTGCTGGCCGTCGTGCTCTTGCTCGGCTACTTCAGCTAGCGGGCTGCAAGGCGACAGCACGTCGGAGTTGGCCGCAGGCGGCGTCAATATCGGAGCCTTTGCGGCGGCGGACCTGCACATTGACCCCCGCGTTGGTGAGGATCTCGAGAAAGCGTTCCAGCGACTTGCGTGAGGGTTCTTGCCAGGGCATGCCCGCCACCGCGTTGTAGGGAATCACGTTCAGCAAGACGGCCCGGCCGCCGAGGAGTGCTACCAGTTTTTCGGCATCCTTCTCCGAGTCGTTCACGCCGCCGAGCAACACATACTCGAACGTGAGCCGGCGCCCGGAAGCTTCCCAGTAGCGGTCGGCCGCGGCCATCACCTCCGCAATGCCGATCGCCTTGTTCACCGGCACGAGTTGTGTGCGAAGCTCGTCGTCGGCGGCATGGAGTGAGACGGCGAGATTGTATCCGGCATCGAGTTCGATGAGCCGATCAATCGCCGGCGGCAGGCCCACCGTCGAGATCGTGATCCGCCGATGCGAGATGCCAAAGCCACCGGGATCTCGGGCCACCGCGAGGGCTGGCAGCAGCCGGTCGAGGTTCGCCAAGGGCTCACCCATCCCCATGACCACGATGTGGCTGAGCCGTTCGTCGGCCGGCAGCAACGCGGCCAGGCGCACCAGTTGCTCGACGATCTCTCCCGACGTGAGATTCCGGACCACGCCATCGATGCCGCTGGCGCAAAAAACACAACCCATCGCGCAGCCCACCTGCGAACTGATGCAGACCGTTCGACGCGTGCCATCCCGGAGGAGCACACACTCGATGCGATTGCCGTCGGCAAACTCGAGGAGCAGTTTCTCGGTGCCGTCCGACGAGCGCTGGTGGGCCGCGATCGAGGTCGTCCAGAGTCGAAACGATTCCACAAGCCGCTCGCGAAGCTGCTTGGGCAGATCGGTCATGCAATCGAAAGACGGCGCCCGGCGCTCGAACAGCCAGCGTCGGATCGCCGCGCCCCTCCAGGCGGGCTGTCCTTCGGCCGCGAGCCAAGCGGCAAGGTCGGTGGCCGGATCGAGAAGGTGCGGGAGCGCCGGCGGGCTCGGTGAGGCCCGTGGGGAGCCAATGACGGCGAGGGGATCGTGAAGAGACATCGGACCACGGGTCGGAAGGTTGGCTCTCTGGCGTCCGCGTGCGTTGCGGGCTACATTTTTCCAGTTGCATGTCCGTCGCAATGATACCTCTCCCAAGGGTCACCATGAACGAAAAGCGATACCAGGAACGCACGGCGTGGGTGTACGACGAGAAGGCGTTTCCCGTCTGGAACGGCTCGTTCGAGCGATCGGCCCGAACGGAGATGATCGAAGACGACCTCTGGGCCGGGCGGAGCATCGCGATCCTTTTGGCCGCGCTTGTCGCCATCGGCCTGGTGCTCGCGGCGGTGACGCTTGTCTACGTGTCGAACTGGCGGTGAGCGACGCTCGACATTCCGTTTTGAATGGTGGCTGCACGCCGCGAACGGTCACCCGACGCTGTCCCGCCAAGCTCAACTTGTCCCTTGCGGTCCTCGATCGTCGAGCGGACGGGTTTCATGCAATTGAGTCGCTCATCGTGCCGATCGATCTGGCTGACACGCTCACCGTGCAAACCGGTGGTGAGCCGGGCATCCGCCTTGTCATCCGCTGCGAGGGACCGCGTGCCGCGGCCCTGGCCTCCGATGTGCCGGTCGACGAGACAAACCTGGTCGTACGTGCCGCTGCCGCAGTGGCTCACGAAGCGGGGATCGAACCGGCCCTCGATATCGATCTGGTCAAAGTGATTCCGTCGCAGGCCGGACTCGGTGGCGGTTCGAGCGATGCCGCTGCGATGCTGCTTGCAGCCACTGAGATCTGGAATCTCGACTGGCCACTGGAGCGACTGGGCATGATCGCCGCGCGGCTCGGCAGCGACGTGCCTTGGTTTCTCAAAAGTGTTCCAGCGGTGGTTGGCGGTCGTGGTGAAGTGATCACTCCGGTGATCGCGCTCCCGTCACCGCCACTTTTCGCCGTCGTCGTCTGTCCGCCGACAGGCCTGTCGACCGCCTCTGTCTACAAGGCATGCAAGCCAGATCGGAGGCGGACGGGCGAAGCGTTGTTGCTGGCGGACGCGTTGGCCAGGGATGACATCGTCGCCGTGAAGCCGCTCATGCACAACGCGCTTGAGTCGGCGGCCCGAACCCTTTCGCCCGACATCGATCGCCTCCTCGGTGACATCGCCGAAGCCGGCGGGCCCACGCCGCGACTCACCGGTAGCGGGAGTGCCTGTTTCACGCTCTGTCGGACGAAGGCGCAGGCGGAAACCGTGGCCTTGCGTCTCCGCGAGCTCGTAGACGACGGTGCGCCCCGGTGGCCCGCGGTGTTCACCGTGCAGCTTGGCTGATCGGTGAAGGTCACCTTGCGGGATTCCGATCACCACCAGGAAGCGTGTAACGAAGCGGTCACGGGCGCCGAGGAGTTGTCCGCACTGGCGCAGCCTTGAGGAGCCCGAGGTCGAAGGCCCTGGCCACGGCTTGCGTGCGATCGATGACCTGGAGTTTATCGATGATCGCGGCCACGTGGGCTTTCGCCGTGCGGGTGGAAGCCCCGATGAGTCGACCGATGTCGGTGTTGGTGAAGCCCTCCCGCATGAGCCCGAGGACCTCGAGCTCACGGGTCGTCAACAATCTTCCCGGCGGCGGCGCGTGGGCCACGTCTGCCATCACCGGGTCGATAGGCCGCCCGCCGTCATGAACCTTGCGGATGGCGGCCACCAACTCGTCATGTTGCACGTTCTTGGTGATGTAGCCTGCGGCACCAGCCTTCATCGCTTGGGCCAGGTCTTCCGGCGCTTCTGAAGAAGTGAGCATGAGTACGCGAGCTTCCGGGGCGATGGCCTTGAGTCGGCGAAGGGTTTCGATGCCGTCGATGCCGTGCATGGTGACGTCGAGAAGGCAGACATCGGGACGATGTTCCTGCCACACGCGAATGGCCGACTCGCCATCATCGGCCTGGGCCACCACCTCAAAATCGGCTTCGAGGGCAAGAAGGTTGGCAAGCCCCGCCCGCATCACCGGGTGGTCATCAACCAGGACCAGGCGAATGCGGGGCACGGAAGGTACAGTGGCTCGCTGAATCTTGGTCATGAGATGCATCCCGCCAATTTTCCGCGATGCGGACATTCTCGCACATTGGCCACCTGGCCAATAGCGATGGTCCGAGGGCAGAACTACCATACATGGTCGAAGAGAGCGGAGGCTTTGGATTGATAGCCAGTGAGGCGGCGATCAATCGTCCAGCAGGATGGTTTCGGGCTACAGGGGTTTCGGCCATGGCGCCATGTCGAATTTCGTCCCGAAGGTCCGATCGCCGCATGGTGACGGCGATCATCGGTGGGGTCTTGGCGGCGCTGATTTCGGCCGGTACGGCTTCCGCCCAGGCCGTCTGGAATTCTGCGACGGACGGCAACTGGGGCAACGCGACCATGTGGTCGACGGGCACCGTGCCCGGGGCGAGCAACAATGCCACCGCGTCGCTCACGAATACGGACGGTTCGTATGTCGTGACCTACGACACGCCGATCAATACTGTTCTTGGCAGCCTCGCGGTCTCAAATTCAGCCGGAAATACGACCACTTTGAATGTGAACGCGAATAACTTCCGTACGACGTCGGGTACCGTGAGCCATGCCGCCATCGTGATCGGCTCTGGAGGTGCGATGACGAGTAACGGTGCCTTGGCTTCCAATGCGGCCTCGGCGCTCACGATTTCAGGAGGTTCGTACTCAGGCGGTACTGGCATCTTCGGGAATTCGATTGCTGCCTCAACGATCTCGGTCTCCATGTCGAGTGGTTCCTTTGCGCTCAATGGTGCGAGTAACAATAATTACGGTGCCTTCAACATGACCGGAGGCAACGTCACGGTCACGGGAGGCATGTATGACACGCCATTCACGTCGACGATCAGTGGGGGTACGTACACGAGCTCAACGAGCAACTATTTCAGTATTCGCAGTGGCACGGTGACCGTTTCGGGAAACGCGACGTTCAACGTCAATCAATTTAGGATCGATGGCCAGGGGCAGCAGTTGCGGGTCACCGGAGGGGCCGTGAACGTGACGGGGGCTCAGTTTTTCTTCGGCATCAACACCTTCACTGGCACGCGAAACTCGACAGGCAACCAAACGGGCGGAACGGTCTCGATGGCCCATGCAAACGGTCTCGTTCTGGGGCAACAGTCAGCGGCCGGACTGGATGCTGCATCTCTGAATCTCTATCAGCTCTCGGGTGGCACGCTCAATCTTCAGCGGATAACACTCGCTGAGACCAACTACCTTGGTCCAGGTACGAATCGCTTCGCCATGAGTGGTGGCACGCTCAATCTTGGCTCAGGCGGACTCGTCATCGGGGCGGGCTCCGGCACGAAGCAGTTTCAGTTCTCCGGTGGCACGGTCGGTGCTCAGACGGCTGATTGGTCGAGCAGTGCTCCCCTCGCGCTCGTGAGCGGGACTACGACGTTTCGGGCTTCCGATTCCGATGGCATCGCGAGGAATATCACGCTTTCCGGCGCCTTGAGCGGGAACGGGTCGCTCGCGAAGACAGGTGACGGTGTTCTTACGCTGTCCGGTGCCAACACCTACATCGGCACGACGACGGTGAATGCCGGGACCCTCCTCGTGAATGGCACGCACACTGGCGCTGGGGACTATACGGTCGCCACGGGTGCCACGCTCGGCGGCACCGGTTCCATCAGCGGGAACCTTTCCATCGCCGGAGACGCGACGTTCTGGGTTGCCGATCTGGATGATCCCACCGGGCTCGATGTGGCAGGTGGCACCGTGAGTTTCACCAATGCGGGCGGTGGTTTCGGGATCAATCGCTTGGCGAACATCGACTGGAACACGATCGAGCTCGGAACCTACACCCTCATCAGCGGCAATGTAAGCTTTGCGAATGTCGACACGAGTCCAACCGAAGTTCGTGCAGGGGTCTTTGCCTCGCTCCAGAGCGGAAGCATGCAGTTGGTGGTCGTGCCCGAGCCGGGTACCCTGGCTCTGGGGGTGGTCGGTATCGCCGGGCTCTGCTCTTTCGCGAAGCGCAAGCGGAAACGCTAGTCGGCAGTTCGTGACGGCGGTGGTCGGCGTATGGGGACAGGTCTGCTATGGCCAAAATGCCACGCGATCGGGGCTTCACGCTCGTCGAGTTGCTCGTGACGATCGCCATCATCGGCTTGCTCTTGGCGCTCCTGCTGCCGGCCGTGCAGAGCGCGCGGGAGGCGGCGCGGCGAACGCAGTGCGCCAATAACCTCAAGCAGCTTGGCGTGGGACTCGCAACGCATCTCTCGACCCAGGGCTGTCTCCCGTCTCTTCGCGGCGGCCCCCGGAGCACGAACAACACGACGGTAGGGGCGAATGTCGTGAACTATCCGGATGTTTGCGCCGTGGTCAGCGGCCAGGTCGTGCTCCCTGGGCAGCCTTTGCCGGGCGGTGGAACCTATGCCGGCGCGGGAGGTTGGAGCGGGCTCGTCGAACTGCTGCCCTTCATCGGTGAGCAGCCCCTTTTTGACGACATCAGCATGCGGCCGCTCTATGCCTGGGACGTGAGTGCCCAGTCTCCATACCTTCCTCAGGTGGGGATATTCCTCTGCCCCTCGGACAAACCGAAAGCCAAGCTCGCCGACCATCCTGCGTATCGGGAAGCGGGGCAGCACAACTACGTTTTCAATGCAGGAGATCGCTCGGAGCGATCGTTCGGGGGTGTCCAGTCGAGTGGGACCAATGCCTGGTGTACGGGCGATGGTAAGTTCACGCCGCTTGCGACCCTGACGCTGCGTGGCCTGTTCGGGCTCAACTCCATGCTGACGGCAGGCCATGTCAAAGACGGCCTGTCCAACACGCTAGCCATGTCTGAATGCACGCGACCGTCCTCGGGGGGTTATCGCGGGGATTGGCCGACCGTCAACGACGCCGACGGCATTGGCAACAACGCCGGCGGTTCGCCGGCGACGTGTACCGCCACGTTCAACGGCGGCAGATACTCCGGTGGCGTTGCAATAGCCGGGCGCTCGCCCGGCGCACGATGGTGCCAGGGTCGCAGTGTCTTCGTCGGCTTCAATACGATGGTGCCACCGAACGGCCCGACCTGCGCCGGCTACCTCACGCCCCGCAGCCGCCACCCGGGAGGAGTAGAGGCCCTGATGGCCGATGGGGCCGTCGTTTTCGTGAGTGACTTCATCGACTGTGGGAATCAGGGCGCGGCTCAGCCGACGAGCTTGACGCAGGCAAGCCCCTACGGCGTCTGGGGAGCCCTTGGCAGTCGCTGCGGCGGCGAGCAGGCGGTATTGCCATGAAACTGGGTCACGGTCGTGTCTTCGGATTCCTGCTCGCGGTGGTCGGCATGGCAGCATGCATGCAGGCCACTGGCTGCTCGAACACATGGAACGACCGTTGGCGGCGCATGATGCCCCCAACGTACGCGGCCGGGGGCACGGTCACCTACCGCGGCAAACCCCTCGATGGGGCGACAGTGATCTTCCATCCACGGGATGGCGTGTCGCCGCCCCGGCGGGCGGCGACCGGGCTCACGGATGCGTCCGGTCATTTCACACTCACCACCGTCAAGCCTGGCGATGGGGCCGTCGCGGGCGCATTCTTGGTAAGCGTGCAGAAGACGACCGCCGAGATTCCCGGGGCCGTGAGCGTTCCACCCGATGAATTCGGTGCGTTTCCGTTGGGGGCTGACCCGACGACGGCCACCTCACTCATTCCCGAAATGTATGCCTTGCCGGAAACCTCCGGCCTTACGGCCGAGGTGAGGCCTCATGGCCGCAATCAGTTCACCTTCGCCCTCGAAGAGCACCCTGGTGGGCTCCACGTTCATCCCCGCACGACGGGTTCCGTGAGCCACCGCCACAGGCAATAGACCGGAATGCCGCCGAGGATCGTGGCGAGCGATACGGCTGCGACCAGGGGGCGCTCGATGCCCACGGCGAGCGTCAAGGTTCCCGTACCGAGCAAATAGACCGCCGGCACGAACGGATACCCCAGGGTCTTGAATGGCCTTGCCAGTTCGGGTTGCCGCACACGGAGGACGAAAACAGCCGCGACGGTGAGCATCGAGAAGATCGCGAGCCCCACGCCGGCGTAGAGAAGGATCACCTCGAAGGATGCGGTCCAGAGAAGCACAAGCGCCCATGCCACCTGCATGGCTGTCGCGATGGCTGGTGCGCCGCCGGTCGACATGATGCCAGCGATGGCCGGAAACTGCCCGGCTCGCGCCATCGCCGCCGCGATCCGAGGTCCGGTGAGGACATACGCGCTCGCCGAGGCGACGAGGGTCACGGCGGTGGCCAGCGCCAAGGGGACGGCGGTCCACGGACCGAATAGACGCTCGGCGGCAAGCTGAGCGATCGGGGCCACGGCGTTGAGCCCACGCTGGGCGACGATTGATTGGATGTCGGCCGCCGAGAGGGCGATCGCGTACATCACGTTGAGGCCGAGGTAGACCGCCGTGACCAGCCCCGTCCCGATCAGGATGGCCTGCGGTACCAGACGGTGCGGCACGTCGACTTCACCGGCGATGTAGGCGGCGGCGTTCCAGCCCGAGTAGGCATAGGACACGTACACGAGAGATGACGCCATCGCGAGGCAGATGCTCGGCGTGATGGCCGGCCGGTCCGCGATCGATGACCAGTCGCCACGGCCGGAAAGCAGCCCTGCCGCGGCAAGCACCACCAGAAACCCGAGCGTGACGAGGGTCATGATCGATTGGGTGCGAATCGTGGAGTGGCGGCCGAGACCATGAACGAGCCCCAGGGCGATGACGATCCCGGTCGCGATGGCAGTCTCCTGCCACGCAGCTGGGGTGAGTCGCAGTCCGGCGCAGAGATACTTGGCGGCAGCAGCCGAGGAGGCAGCGATCGGCCCACCGAACCCGATGAGGAATGAGACCCAGCCGGCGAGAAACCCGGCCATGGGGCCGTAGGCCGCACGCACGTAGACGTAGTCGCCACCGGAGTGCGGGATGGCAGCGGCCAGTTCGCACAGTGCCAGGGCGCCACAGGCGGCAAGGACTCCCCCCACGACCCATAGCACCAACATCAACTCGTTGCTGCCGACGTGCGCCACCGTGAAGCCACTGGTGGTGAGCACTCCCGTGCCGATCATGCTCGAGATGACGACGAACACCGCCGTCGCAAGACCGAAGGTCGGCGCGCCCCCGTTCACGACGGGATCCGTCGGCGGGCCATCCATCGGACACACTCGTCAGCGACGACACCCGCGAGAATGACGCCGCCAATGATGGCAAACTCGATGTTCTGATAGTGGGGGTGAACGAGATTGATCATGTTGGACAGCACGACCATGAGCGCCGAGCCCACGAGGAGGCCGAGAATCGAACCCTCACCGCCGCGGAGCGAGCAGCCCCCCAGAACTGCCGCGGCGATGGCGTAGAGTTCGTAAAAGTTTCCGAAGTCGCTCGGCTGGGCGGCGTTGATGTCGAGCACGAAAAGCATGCCGCCGAGTGCCGCCAACGTGCTCGAGATCACGTAGGCCAGGATCTTCATCCGGTCGGTATTGATCCCGGAGTAACGGGCCGCCTGCTCGTTGCGACCGAGCGCCAGGAGGTATCGGCCCCAGACCGTTCGATTGAGGAAGATCGCAGCAGCGACGGCGATGACCAGAAAGGCGAGCGTCGTGGCCGGAAGCTCGAACCCTCCGTCTCCGAAGATCGGCAATCGCGAGGTCGCCAGCGACCGAAGACCTTTGTAGCCGGTCCCGAAGCCTTGCGACTGGTCTTGGGTCAGGCCGCGGGCGATGCCGCGGTAGATCAGGAGGCCACAGAGCGTCACGACGAACGGTTGGAGACCAACCTTGGTGACGAGCAACCCATGGACAAGACCGATCGCCACGCCGAGCAGGAGGACGAACCCGACCGCCAGTGGCACGCTCCAACCATGTTCCACCAGAAGCCATGGGAGGAGCACGCCAACGAGGCACACCACCGAGCCGATCGAAAGGTCGATGCCTCCGGTGATGATGACGAACGCCACTCCGATCGAAAGTATCCCGAAGAGCGCCGTCCGATGAACGATGTTTTCGAGATTTCCGACCTTCAGGAAGTTGTCGCTGGCAAGGGCCGTGTAGAGGCAGACGACAGCGAGCAGGCAGACAATGCCTACCACCTTTGGCGAGATGAAGCTGCGGAGCGTGTTCAACGCTCTGGTTGACTGGGTTGTCATGCCGGTATCCTCGCTGCCGATGCCCCGGCTGCCAACCGCATGACGTTCTCCTCGGTGAGTGCCTCACGCTCCAGACTTCCGGAGATCCGACCCTCGTGCATGACAAGTGCACGGTCGGCCAGCGACAGGACCTCTTCCATCTCGCTCGACACGAAGAGCACGGCGAGTCCCTCACCGGCGAGCCTGTGGACGAGGTCGTAGATCTCGGCCTTCGCGCCGACGTCGATGCCGCGCGTCGGCTCGTCGAGCAGGAGTACCTTCGGCTTCATGGCAAGCCACTTGGCGAGCACGACCTTCTGCTGGTTGCCTCCTGACAGGAATTTCGCCGTCTGCCGGTCACTCGGCGTCTTGATCGCCAGGGCTGGAATCATCGCGGAAGCCAGCCGCCGTTCCTCGCGGAAGTCGACGAATCCCGCGTGGCTCTCGGTCCAGAGCGACGCCAGCGACATGTTGTCGCGGACGGCCATGTCGAGGATGAGCCCTTGCTGTTTGCGATCTTCAGGCACCAGCGCGATGCCGGCACGGATCGCCTGGATCGGCGAGCGGGGAGTGACGGCGCGACCGGCGATGGCCACGGTGCCGTCGACGGCCGGCGTCACGCCGAACAGCGTCATGAGCAATTCGGTACGCCCGGCGCCCACGAGGCCCGCGACGCCCACGATCTCCCCGGCTCGGACCTCGAGCGAGAGCGGATGCGACCGATGGGCTTGCGTTCGGAGCCCTTTGGCCGAGAGGACGACGTCGCCCGGCGGATGGCTCGGTCGTCGCGAGAGTCGGTCGATGTCGCGCCCGACCATCATCCGGATCATGCGATCGTGCTCGATGCCGCTGCGGTCGGCGATTTCACCGGCGTTGGCGCCGTCCCGCAGCACGACGACCCGATCGGCCAACTCCTTGACCTCGCCGAGCCGGTGCGAAATCCAAATCACACTCACGCCGCGTTCGCGGAGACCCTTGACCACCGTGAACAGAATCTCCGTTTCATGGGCCGAGAGGGAACTGGTCGGCTCGTCCATGATGAGCAACCGAGCATTGGTCGAGAGGGCCTTCGCGATCTCGACGAGCTGCTGACGGCCGATTGGCAGGGAAGCAAGAGGTGTCGCGGGATCGATGTCGAGACCCACCATCCGGAGCCATGCAGCGGCCTCTCCGTGCATGCGTCGGAGGTCGAGCAGCCCGAGCCGTCGTGGTTCGCGCCCCAAAAACACGTTGCCTGCGACGTCGAGGTTGTCGGCGAGATTGAGCTCCTGGTGGATCAGCGCGATGCCCTTGCCAAGCGCGTCTTCCACGCCACGAAATCGGACGGGCGAGCCATCGACGAGCAGTTCGCCAGAGTCAGGGGACTGAACCCCGGCGAGGATCTTCAGCAGCGTCGACTTCCCGGCGCCGTTTTCCCCGATCAAAGCGAGGACTTCGCCGCGATCGACGGCAAGCGAGACGGCATCAAGCGCCCTCACGCCGGGAAAGCGTTTGGAGATGCCGCGGGCCTCGAGAAGGGGAGTCACGGCAGGGCTCACGGTGCCGCAGGGCCGGCAAGCCTGCCGGCTCGCTCGAGGGCCTCGAGGATGAGTGGCGAGTTGTACTCGAAGAGGCCCACCATGGCCACGATGTCGGGATGCCGAAGCAGCGCGTCTTCCGCGTTGGCCTTGGCCTTCGCGCGATCGAACTGATCGGTCAGCGTGCCGAGAACCGTGAATATTCCATCATCGCTCGTGACGACCGCTCCAGGATCATCGCGGCGCGTCGGGTCGGGTTCGCGGCCGAGGATGGCATCGATGCATCCCTGGCGGCGACGCTGCGAGTTGTCTTGGTCGAGTCGCCCGATGAAGAGCATCACCTTGCCGCCGTCGGGCAAGGCATCGCGAACGAGCTTGCCGCAGATGAGCCCCGCTTCGTAGTTGTCCATGCCGATGTAAACCCGCCGAGGCGAATCGGGCGCGTCGCTGTCGTGGGTGATGAGGTTGGTGGCGGCGGCCGCCTTGGCGAGCACTTCCCCTTGGTTGGCAGGATTGATCGGGCTGATCGCGATGCCGGCCGTGCCACGATTCAAGAGGTCCTCGACCTTGCGTGTTTGATCGGTGATCGATGACGGCATGATGACCGACACGTTGACCCCTAAATCAGCCGCCGCCTTCTCGGCGCCGGCCTTCCCGATCGTCCAGAAGTCAGCCACGCCGTTGGTGATGAAGGCGTATTCCTTGCCTGCTGCGGCGCCTTTCGCACCGTCTCCTGCGAGCAGGTTTTTCAGCTCCTCGCGAAACGCAGCCACAGGCACGACCGTGGCCCCGGCAAATTCCTTGCGGGAATCATCGGCGAGCACCACCCTCGCGGGGACGTTCACGAACTTGTTTTCGGGAATGACGTCGTTCTTGCCCTCGGCAAGCGCGTGGAGCGTGGCGATGCTTTTGTAACCGTACTCAAACGGATTCTGGACGACCGTGCCGACGACCGTGCCGGCGGCAATGCCCTCGAGCACGGCCTTGGATTCGTCGAACGCGATCACCTTCACCGGCGGAAGAGATTTCTTGCTTCCCTGACCGGGATCGCGATTCTCCGTCCGGCACCCTGCCGCGAAGAGCAATACCCCGCACGCAGACACCATGCCCAGCCGACGAGCCATCCTGAACAACGTATCCATGATCACACGCTCCGCCTGCTGTTGAATGGTTCCCGAGAGCCGGAGTTTACTGACCCCTTGGAACCGACTCAATGCAGGACGCGTGTGGTCTGCCGATGGAATACGGTCACCGTCGTGGGCGATGTCAGGCGAGGTCGAAGAGCATGATCTCCGAGGCATCGGAAGCCGTGATCGTCAATGCAGGTTCGTCGCTGACAGCCACGCCGTCACCGGCTTCGAGCGCGATACCGTCGACCACGATGCGCCCTCGAAGACTTTGAAGCCAGGCGTGTCGGCCAGGAGCGATCGTGTGGGTGACCGAGGAACCGGGCGAGAGATTCGCCAGGAAGATGCGGGCATCTTGGCAGATCATGAGCGAGCCTTCATCGCCTTGCCGCGAGGCGACGAGTTGGAGACGGTTGGCACGGTGAGCGACGGGAAACGCTTTTTGTTCGTAGCTCGGCTCGATGCCTTTCCGCTCCGGGAACAGCCAGATTTGGTAGAGGTGAACAGGTTCCGTCGCAGACGGATTGAACTCACTGTGCTCGATTCCCGTGCCCGCGGTCATTCGCTGGAACTCCCCGGGCCGGAGGATCTCCCCGTTGCCCATGGAGTCGCGGTGCTCGAGCGCCCCCGAGAGCACGTAGGTCACGATCTCCATGTCGTGGTGCGGATGCGTCCCGAAACCCTGGCCAGGGGCGATGACGTCTTCGTTCATGACCCGCAGCGAACGGAACCGCACGTGATGCGGATCCTGGTAGGTGGCGAACGAGAACGTGTGATAGGTCTTCAACCAGCCGTGATCGGCGAATCCCCGTTCGTGCGATCTTCGGATACGCAGCATGGGAGTGTTGGGAGCCGGCAGGCTCAGCCGAGAATTCCACGATCGGCAAGCAGCTTCATGACGGCGTCGATGCTCTTGGCGACCGGCCATTCGTGCGTCGGGAGCACGAGGTCGGGATTCGCAGGGGATTCATACGGAGCACTCACGCCGGGGAAGTCGACGATGGTGCCGGCGTCAGCGGCGGCATAGCGCCCGCTCGTATCCCGCTCGCGGCAGATCTCGACCGGAGCGGCCAAGTGAACGACGACGAACCGATCACGGCCGATTCGATCGGCGACCTTCTCGCGGACCGCGGCGTCGGGAGCGACAAAGGACGCCAGGCAGATGAGGCCGACATCGTTGAAGAGTTTGGCCACTTCGGCGCTGCGCCGGAGGTTCTCACTCCGCTCGTCGGCGGAGAATCCGAGGTCACGGGAGATGCCCTGACGCATGCCCGTGCCGTCGAGAACGGCGGCCGCGTGGCCCGCATCAAAAAGCCTGCGCTCGACGCCGCGGGCAATCGAAGTTTTTCCAGACCCTGGGAGGCCCGTGAACAGCACCGTGACCGGTTTCTGGCCGAAACGAGTCGCCCGTTCCTCGGCGGTCACTTCTCCCGATTCGGTTTTGAGTTCGGCGACCGCTGGCTCATCGTCCCAGTGATCCTTGCGGCCGTCGGCCGGCTCACGATCGAGGATCATCCCCGCGGCGACCGTCGCGTTGGTGAGCCTGTCGATCATGATGAAGCCCCCCGTGCCGCGATTGCGCCGGTAGGCATCGAAGGAAACAGGAGCCGTGAGCGTCATGCCGCAGCGACCGATTTCATTGAGCGAAAGTGTCGGCGCCGGTTCGCGGTGGAGTGAGTTGATGTCGATCCGGTACCGAAGCGCACTGACGCGACCCGGTGCGACCTTCGACGTTTGCTTGAAGAGATATTCCTTGCCGGGCACAAGAGGCTGCTCGGCCATCCACACGACCATCGCATCAAACCGGTGATCGACCTTCGGCACGTTGCCCGGCCGCACGAGCATGTCGCCGCGGCTCGAATCGATCTCGTCTTCGAGCGTGAGCGTGACCGACAACGGCGCAAAGGCCTCGTCGAGTTCGCCGTCGAAGGTCACGATCGACTTCACCCGGCTCTTCTTCCGCGAAGGGAGCGACATGATCTCGTCGCCCTTGCGGATGATGCCGCTGGCGATCGTGCCCGAGAAGCCGCGGAAGTTCAGGTTCGGACGCAGCACGTACTGCACCGGAAACCGAAAATCTTCCATGTTGCGGTCGGAGCCGATGTAGACGGTCTCCAGGAACGGCATGAGCGGGGAGCCCGTGTACCAGGGCATGTTCGGGCTGCTCGTGACGACGTTGTCGCCTTCCAACGCCGAGATCGGCATGAAGTGGACGTCGGGCAGCTCGAGCCGACTGGCGAAGTCGATGTAATCCCGCTTGATCTTCTCAAAAACCGCCTCGTCGTAGCCGACGATGTCCATCTTGTTGATGGCAACGACGATGTGCTTGATGCCCAAAAGCGACACGATGAACGAATGGCGCTTGGTTTGCGGCAGGACGCCGTGTCGAGCGTCGATCAGGATGATGGCCAGGTCTGCCGTCGAGGCTCCCGTAGCCATGTTCCGCGTGTACTGCTCATGGCCAGGCGTGTCGGCGATGATGAACTTCCGCTTGTCGGTCGAGAAATAGCGGTAGGCCACGTCGATCGTGATGCCCTGCTGCCGCTCGTCCTCCAAGCCGTCGGTGAAGAGGGCGAGGTCGACCTTCTTGCCGGTCGTGCCGTACCGGCTCGAATCCTTCTCGATGGCCGCGAGCTGATCCTCGTAGATCATCTTCGATTCGTAAAAGAGCCGGCCGATGAGCGTGCTTTTGCCGTCGTCGACGCTCCCGCACGTGATGAACCGCAGAAGCTCCTTCCGCTCGTGCTGGGCGAGGTATTCGTCGATGTCGGAGGCGATGAGGGCAGACTGATGAGACATGGACTAGAAGTAGCCTTCCTTTTTCTTCTTCTCCATCGATCCGGCCTCGTCGGAATCGATGAGCCGACCCTGCCGTTCGGAGAATGTCGTGAGAAGCATTTCCTGGATGATTTCGGGAAGCGTGGTCGCGCTCGAATCGACCGCTCCTGACAGTGGGTAACAGCCAAGCGTGCGGAACCGCACGCGTCGCATTTCCGGTACCTCACCCGGCTTGAGCGGTAGCCGATCGTCGTCGACCATGATCATCACGCCGTCGCGCCAGACGATCGGTCGCTCCGCGGCAAAATAGAGCGGCACGATCGGAATCTTCTCGAGGTGGATGTATTGCCAGACGTCGAGCTCCGTCCAGTTCGACAGCGGGAAGACGCGGATGCTCTCCCCTTTGCGGACCTTCGTGTTGTAGATGTTCCAAAGCTCGGGGCGCTGATTCTTCGGATCCCAGCGGTGGAACTCGTCACGAAACGAAAACACCCGCTCCTTGGCCCGCGACTTTTCTTCGTCACGGCGCGCCCCACCGAAGGCCGCATCGAACCGATACTTGTCGAGGGCCTGACGGAGGGCCTGCGTCTTCATCGTGTCGGTGTGGACTTTGCTGCCGTGGGTGATCGGATTGATGCCGGCGGCGCGTCCCTCTTCATTGACGTGGATGATGAGCTTGAACCCGAGCTCCTTGGCCACGTACTCGTCCCGCATGCGATACATGTCCTGGAACTTCCAGGTCGTATCGATGTGCATGAGGGGGAAGGGGGGCTTGGCCGGATAGAAGGCTTTCTCGGCGAGGCGGAGCATCACCGCGGAGTCTTTTCCGATGGAATAGAGCATCACCGGGTTTTCAAACTCGGCGGCGACTTCCCGGATGATGTGGATGCTCTCGGCTTCGAGTTGGCGGAGGTGGGTCAGGGCGTAGGAATTCATCGAGGATCCGGTGGTTGCGGTGCGGGCCTTACTGTAGGCACAATAGGCCCCGGCCGACAATTCCAACCCGCCTGCCGCGCCACCTCCCTTGCAGGATCGACTCTCCATGGCTTTCTCGCGTTTTTCCAGGCTTCTTGTGACGTCTTTGGGTCTTGCCTTGCTCGGCAGCTTGCGGCTGACCGCCGCCGAACCCCCCGTGCCGTTGACGCCACGCGCCGCCCGGTTGGCTGAGCGGATCTATGCCCGGCAGGCAATCGCCGAGGCGCGAGCGGCTCGTGCCGAAGCCCGCGCGGCGGAGATTGCCAAGGTTGTGCCGGAGCCACCGCCGCCACGGCCGGCGACCCTGCGCCGCATGGCCCGGGCTGGTGTGCCGCTCGGGACGCCGCCGCAAGCCGTGATCGTTCGTCACGAGGCGCCGGTCGCGTCCGAGCCGGTCTCTCCCAAAGTCGAGCCGCCGGCTGTGGTTCGAAAGGCAACTCCCGCACCTCAGTCACCGACTGGTACTGCCTCGCGCGCTCCAGCGGTGGCCCCGACTCCCGGTGCTTGGACGCTCGATCCGGATCCTGCGAGTTCCCCTGTGGTCGCGCACGACGGCACTCGAAGTGTTCTCGCGACCGGTGGCGAAACGCCGCCGCCCCCGGCCGCGCCATCGACAGACGCTGGTCGCCCCGGGCCTGCTGTCACACAGCCGCCGATCGAGCTCTTGCCGACGCCACCGGCAGAGTAGCGCCGTTCATCGCGTGCCGCTCGCGGCTGCATGTGCCACTTCGCCGGACGTTCGCTGCGGGCCGCAGCGGCCCACAGGCTCCTCGAGCGTTCGCCGATCCCCTCGCCTGCCTTGTCTCGTTTGCCAGCCCGTCGCTACAGCCTCGGCGAACGCGCTCTAGCAGAGCGAATCCCTCACCGCGTCTGCCTGACGACGGATCGAAAGAAGCTCTTGCTTGTCTTTGCGAGCGAGATTCTTGAGCTGCATCGTCATGCGTTGATTCTTGGCCAGGAGCTTCTGGTGCCGCGCCAGGAAATCCCAGTAGAGCGTGGTGAACGGGCAGGCATCCGGGCCGGTCGCTTCCTTGGGGTCGAACCGGCAGCCTTTGCAGGCGTTGCTCATGCGGTCGATGTAGGCGCCGGTCGCGCAGTACGGCTTTGAGGCCATCACGCCGCCGTCGGCAAACTGGCTCATGCCGAGCGTGTTGGGGAGCTCCACCCACTCGACGGCGTCGACATACACGGCGAGATACCAGCGGTGCACTTCTTTGGGGTCGACGCCGAAGAGCATCGCGAAGAGGCCCGTGACCATCAGCCGCTGGATGTGATGGGCATAGCCGAACGTGAGCGTCTGCCCGACTGCATCGCGGAGGCAGTTCATCTCGGTATCGGCCGACCAGTAGAAACTTGGAAGCTTTGCCGTCGCCCCGAGAGCATTGCGGTCAACGTACTCCGGCATGAAGTGCCAGTAGATGCCGCGCACATACTCCCGCCAGCCGATCACCTGGCGGATGAAACCTTCCGCTGCTTCAAGCGGCACTTTGCCGGTGCGCCACGCCCGCTCGGCGCCTGCCACGATCGCGCGCGGATCGAGCAACTTCATGTTCATCGCCTGCGAAAGCCGCGAGTGCCAGAGCCAGGGCTGGCCGGTCCACATGGCGTCTTGATACCGACCGAAATTCACGAGCCTGTGCTCGAGGAAATCATCGAGGGCCGCCCGGGCGTCGTCCGGAGTGACCGGCCAATCAAAATGGTCGAGGCTGCCCGGATGATTTTTGAAGCGGGTCGCTACCAGTGACAGCACGTCGCGCGTGATCGCGTCAGGCTCGAAGCGGCGCGGGGCAGGGAGCGCACCTGGACCGGTCTTCGGAAACGCTCCGCGGTTCTCCGCGTCAAAATTCCACTGGCCGCCGGCCGGTTCGTCACCGTCCATGAGCACGCCGAACTTCGCGCGGAGT
Organism: uncultured Candidatus Kuenenia sp.; assembly: GCA_964498325.1. GTDB lineage: Bacteria > Planctomycetota > Planctomycetia > Pirellulales > UBA1268 > QWPN01. Next base: position 39,527 of record CAZCHF010000001.1, on the reverse strand, counting down.
GGCCGGTAGAAGTATTCGAGGCGGAGTTGCTTGCGGCCTCTCGCGTGCTCTGCGAATTCGTCAGCCGTCGTGAAGAAGTGTCGATCTGTTCGGATGTCGAGGTGCAAATTCCCCGTTCGTGCCACCCGCTCGATGGCCTGCCGCACACGCCACTCGCCGGGTTCCACCACGACGAGTCGCTGCGCTAGCTGCTTTGCCTTCTCCAGGGAAGCGAGACTGGCGGTGAGTGCCTCTGCCAATGACACAGGCTCGTCGGCCAGCGGCGAGGTCGCCAGTGTCCGGTAGTCGACGCTGATGCCTTCGCTCTCGAGGCGTTTCCGAAAATGCCGCATCGCGGCGAGGAAGACAGCGATGCGTGCCTTGTGGGTCCAGACATGCGTCGACTCTTCCGCGACCTCCGCCATCCAGACGGCGTCTTGCTTCGGGTCAAAACCGTCAAATGCGGCGCTTTGGCGATCGAGCTGGTCACCGAGCACAATCACGAGCGATCGCATGAATTCTCCACGACGAGTCTGGTGCCGGTGGCGATTATTCCCTGCTCCTGGCCGCCAGGGAATAAAACGTCCCGACACGTCGAATGGTACGCCGTGAAGCGGAATTGTCCGTTTCGAGGCTCGTGTCCCAGCATGGCGAGCAACTTCGCCGTGGCATAGAATCCACCGATCTTTACCGCGCCATCAGAGGGCCATCCCTTGCTCGTTTCACCAAGCTGTTTTGTGGCGTCGTTGGCCCTGGGGCTCGTCATGGTCCTGGGAGCGGGGCGAACTGACGCGGCTTTCAATATGAATGTCTCGTTCGCGGGCGTTCACCTCGGTGGCCATGTGGCCGGCCCGGTAGCCACTCCAGATTCGCTTGTTGGCCGCGTCGTATTGCTCGAGTTCTGGGGAATCAACTGCCCGCCCTGTATCGCCAGCATGCCGAAACTCGAGGAGATGCATCGCACGCTCGGTCCGCAGGGGCTTGTCGTGATCGGTGCGCACGCTCAAGGCGGCACCTCCGAGGAGGTCCGTGCGGCTGTGGCCAAGCTGGGAGTCACGTTCACGATCGTCAATGGCGGCCGGGTCGACGGAGCCGAAGACATCGACGGCATTCCCCACTGCATGGTCTTTGACCACACCGGGAAATGCGTCTTCCGTGGCCATCCTGGGCAATCGCACGATGCCGTCGACGCAGCCGTGAAGGCTGCTCCTGGCTCGGTCCTCGCGGGTCGTGTGCTGGCGAAGATTCCCGAGCTCAACACGCTTCTGCAAGACGAGCGGAAGTTCGTGACGGGCCTGAAGAAAGCCAAGAGTCTCGTGACGAGCGACGACGCCGAGACGGCTGCCGAGGCAAAGTATGTGGTCCAGCGCATCGAGGCCTACGGTCGAGCAATGCTCGATGAGGCGGTTTCCGCGAAGCAAACCGATCCGGTGCAGGCATGGGATCTCGTGCAGCGCTGCATGGTCATTCTCAAGGGAGCTGAGATTGGTGATGAGGCGGCGAAGCTGAAGAGCACTTGGATGAAAGACAAGCAGTTCCAGGCGGTCGTGAAGGCCAATCAGCAAATGGAGCGGCTCGAGGGGATGCGATCCACGGTCCGAGAGCAACTTGGCGTCGGCGCTCAAGGCTCGATCACGCCGGAACTGGCCGCGACGATTCCTTCGGCCGTGAAGGGGCGGGTGCGCCTTCTCGCACAGACTATCCTGAAGGCAGCTCCCGACACGCCGCTTGCCAAAAAGGCCATCGCGATCGCTGCCGAGTTGGGCGTGGTTGTCGAGTCCTGACGCGTTATCGCGGCGACCGCCCTTTTCAGTAGGTCTGATCGCGGCGGAAACGGATGGCCAGCTGCTCAGCTTCCTGCCAGCGGCCAGCCTCTGCCAGGCTGATGATCTCGCCATAAAATGCGTATTCTTCGGGGCCGATCGAGCCTGCAGCATGATCCCTATCGATGATTTCTTTTGCCTTGGCGAGTCGCTGGGCGCTTTTGGTGTTGGTCGCCGTGCGAAGGGCGCCTGAGTAGACGCGATTGGCAAAGTTGACCTGCGGCGCTCGCGGTCCGCAGCCGGCGATGACGATCGTTGTGGCGATCATGAGGAGGCCGACCGTTGTGGTGGCACTCCGGAGCGAAGGCTTTGTCGGAAACACGTCAGTACGAATCCCCTGGCACCATGTCACCGAGGTTGCAACTCGAGAGTGCAGCCCAGATGTCCTGATTGATGAGCTCGGAAATGAATCGAACGGCGCCGTCACCGAGCGCCACATGACAGCCGCCAGGATGATCGGAGAACATTTGGCAGACGTGCGAGACCGGATCGTTGGGCGGGTGAATGACGTCGGCCTCGCCTGCCGCCGGTCCGCTGTGAACGAGCAGAAGCGTTGCGGCACCATCGGGCTCGGTGCCGAGAGCCGCGATGAAGCTGGCGCTCGGGTAACTCACCGCCCCTGGAACGGTGCCTGCCCAGGCTTTGTCGGAGAGACGCTGGGAATGCTCGCCGAGGAAGACGGTCTTTGACATGCCGTCGGTGATCTGACTGACTTTGAGCCAGCTATTGCGGTAGAGCGGCCCATTGGCACGTCCGTCCCACGAATCAAGCGGCTCGGCCCAGGGCTCGTCATGGCCGGCGTTGCCGACGTAGCTGGACCGACCGAGGACGGCACCCGAGGGATGCGCGCTTCCGTCTTGGGTGCGCACCTCGAACGGAGTGGTTGGACCGGCATCGGACGGGCAGCGAAAGGCTGGCAGCGAAGTCGATACCACCGATCGATTCGCGGAATCAGCAATACCGAGGCCGATGCCAGGGTTGAACTGATCGGCCAGGACGGTTTCTTCCAGGTAGGGGGCGATCAACATCCCCCAGCCAGTTCCTGGGGGGCGGTCGCCCGTGTCGGGATCCCGCGGAAGTCGGCCTGCCTCGCTCACGTATCCCGCCGGCAGCCGACGTTTTGCCGACTCGAAGACCAGGATCGCATGGCTGAGCTGGCGAAGATTCATGCCACACCCCGACTTGCGGGCGGCTTCACGCGCCGACTGCACCGCTGGGAGCAGAACACCAATCAGGCTCGCGATGATCGCGATCACCACCAAGAGTTCGACCAGCGTAAAGCCCGATCTCGGCTGCGGGTGACAGGCCGGTGGGGCGCGAAAAAAGCGCGAGAATCGGCGAAAAACCATGAGAATTACTACCCGACAAATTTTGATGACTCAAAACAAAGTTTTTGACGAGTCAAAAATAGAGCGCACGACGTCGTGCGTCAAGGGGCCAAGCCTGTCTCGCACCACGGCTCGCCGAGCGTCGAAAATGCCTGGCGCTGCACGATGCGGCATTGGCTGACCGGGGATCACCTTGGGGTCTCCCCGATCCAGCCGAGCGGTCAGGGTTCGCCCTTACCGGCAGCATGCTTCCTTGACGTCGTGATGCGTTGAGCTACGCTCAAGATTCATGTTCAAGCCCGCAGTGGTGCTCGTTCTCGTAGCTGGGCTGTTGCTAGCGGCGACTCCCGCCGCTTGGTCGGCAGAGATTTCGTCGCCATCCATCACGGACGACGAGAACTCCTCGAACCTTCCGCAGCTTGCAAGTTCGCTGCCGGCCACGTCCCTTGATTGTGTCGAGAAATCAGAGGTCAGTGAGGTCGATGCGTCCGGGATTTTTTTGGACGGAGGCCGGTTGCTCGATCAGATCGTGCCGGCATTTCACCTGCGCTCGACGCACGCCCGCAACGCGCACCGCTTACGCGTGCCCGCGGAGATTCACGGCCGCTCGCCCCCCTGCTAGGCACCACCTGTCGGGCGTCTTGCTGACCGCCCGCGTTGTTTCAGCGATCGACCTTCCTGGCGTGTGTGCCAGCCTCTGGTCGAGACCGGTTCGTGCTGTCCGTGGTTCCCTTGAAAAACGGTGTCGTCGCACTGACGGCTTGATTCCGTGTCGCCTTCACATTCTTTCGCGCCCGCGCACGCTCTGTCGACGGCAGCAGCCAGCGAGCTCGACGATCGCCTCCGGGCGTCCATCGCCTGCGCAGCCGGCATGTTGCCGGCCCAAGGGCCCCTCGCGACGTTCGCCTACTTGAATAGGCTTCAAGCGCTCGAGCACCTTGATTTCGAGGAGGCGGTTGTTGTCGGTGCAAGAGCCTACGGCTGCCATGCCTACTGGCCGGAGGAACACTATCACCGAGAGCGAGCTCGCGGACGAATCCATCCGGAGGATCTTCAGGCCGAGTTGATCGACGATCTCGGCGACGAAGCCGACATCTTCCTCGGATCTCTCGGCACGCGCTATCAGCTTCGGCTGGCGATGCTCGAACAGCCGCTTCGCGTCACCCCGACCCACGAACTCGAGTGGCTCATCACCGAGAGCGATGCCTTGCGGGGCTCACACGACGACGATCCCCTCTGGCAAGCATGTCTTGCCGGAGTTCGCGACGGAGCCCCGCCTCGTCCGCCGGCACCGCGGTCGCTGCGGCATCGTGACGTGCTCCTGACCGTCAGCGGGTGCGATAGCGACGCGCTCGTGCATGACCTCCTCTCTCGGTACGCGGCGGCCTTCTGCGACCAGGGCCTGGCAGCAAGGCCGCTCCCCACTCGCGACGCCGGTTTTTTCGGTGGGTTTCTGGAGCTCTACGGGGCAGGTGGCAGATCTCCGGAGCGGTGGCTCCGTGGCCTGCACGCCGAGATCCAGCGGCATGTCGCATCAGGCCTCGGAGCCCTCGGCTCCATTCGCTCGTCGCTCGACGACCTGGGGGTTCCTGAACAGGATCAGGATGCCTACCTGACGGAATCGCTCCTCGCGCTCAAGGGCTGGGCGGGAATGGTCTGGCAGATGGAGGCGCGTGGCGATCGCGTGCCATTGCCAGCGCCTTCCGGCAGTCTCGATGGCTTTCTCGCGGTGAGATTACTGCTCGATCGGCTTGCGCTCGCTCATGTCGCGAAGGAATCGCTCGGGTGGCATGGAGAACTTCGTCACCTGCGAGGTTTTCTGGAGAACCGTCTCCCGAACGTGCCAGTTCTCACGACCGAGCAGCGGGCGTTTCAGATTTTTGAACTCGCGCAACATCGTGGGTGGCGGTCGGAGATTCTCCGTCGACTACCAGTGCCTCAATGGACCACGCTCGTGCATGAAGTGGAGGCTTTCTCCAGCGTGGAACGGCGACGGATTTTTCAGCGGGCGTACGAGCGTCGGTATCGCATGCTCGCCCTCGATGCCCTGGCGGCGCATGGTCGAACCCGTGCAGTGACGCTGCCTGCGAGCCCCCCGTCGTTTCAGGTCGTCACCTGTATCGACGATCGCGAGGAATCGTTTCGCCGCCATCTCGAAGAGGTCGATCCTGCGTGCGAAACCTTCGGAGCAGCGGGTTTTTTCGGCGTGGCGATGTCCTTTCGGGGCGTGGCTGATGCCCACGACACGCCGCTGTGTCCGATCGACGTGATGCCGCACCATTTCGTGCGAGAGCATGTCGCGCTGACGTTCGCCGACACCGAACGGGTACGACGCCAAACCCGACAGGCGATCGGAACGGTGACGCACCGATTCCACGTCGGCAGCCGGACGTTCATCGGCGGGCTCGTGGCAGCCGTCTTTGGCTCGCTCGCCTCGCTCCCTCTGGTCATGCGGATCTTGTTTCCGCGCACGACTGCTCACCTCAAGACCTGGTTCGCTCGCTTTGTGGCACCGCCTCCGGTCACCTTCCTTGAACTCGAGCGAACCGAAGCGACTCCCGGACCGGAGCCAGGACATGTCGGCTACTCCGTGGACGAGATGACGACGATTGTCGGGAAACTGCTCCGCGACATCGGCTTGACGCGTTCGTTCGCTCGACTCGTCGTCGTCGTGGGCCACGGATCATCCAGTCAGAACAACCCCCACGAGTCGGCCTACAACTGCGGCGCCTGTGCCGGTGGCCGCGGTGGTCCGAATGCGCGCGCGTTCGCCCACATGGCCAACGACCCACGCATCCGTGCGGCGCTTGCACGGCAGGGGCTCGTGATCCCCGAGTCGACATGGTTCCTCTCGGGGGAGCACGACACGTGCGACGAGAGCGTCTCGCTCCACGATCTCGAACGGCTTCCCTCGACGCACACGAGCGACTTTCGAGGTCTCCGCACCGCCGTCAACGAGGCGCGACGACGCAATGCCCAGGAGCGTTGCCGACGCTTCTATTCGGCCGAGTTGAACATCTCGGGCGATGCGGCGCTTCGGCATGTCGAGGCCCGTGCGGCCGACCTTTCCCAGGTGCGGCCCGAATACAAACACCCCAACGCCCTTTGTGTTGTCGGACGACGGCATACGACCCGCGGGCTGTTCTTGGATCGCCGTGCATTCCTGCATTCGTATGACCCAGCCCAGGACGACGAAGATTGCACGATCCTCAGCCGCATTCTCCAAGCCGTCGTGCCGGTGTGTGCCGGGATCAACCTCGAGTACTACTTTTCGACCGTCGATCCGGTCGGTTGGGGTTCGGGCAACAAGCTTTCGCACAACATCGCCTCGCTGGTCGGCGTGATGGACGGCGCCGCAAGCGACCTCCGGCCGGGGCTCACTCGACAGATGATCGAGATCCATGAGCCGATGCGGCTGCTCTTCGTCATCGAGGCGACGGCGGCCGCCATGCACCGGGTCATGGCAGGCAATCCTCGGATCGCGGCGCTCGTCCGGGGGAGGTGGGTGCAGCTGGTGCTGGTCGATCCGACCAGCGGCGCGATTCACCTCTGGCATGCCGGCCAGTTTGAGCCGTACACGCCCAGCACGACCGGCCTGCCTCGCGCCGCCACGTCCCGCGAATGGTATCGCGGCAAACGTGAATACGTCGGGTTTGCGGAGATCGGTGCCGCACGAGCCTCGTGTGAAGGTGAAGCCGCATGATCACGACGCTCATGCTCGAGAACCTCGGGATCCTCGTCGTGGCGAGTCCGGCCGTGCTCGTGGCCGTTCTGGGGCTCTCGACGGTGAGTCGCTGGCCACTGAGCGAACGGGCGACGCACCGTTGGACCTTTGGCACCGTCGTCATCGCCTTGCTCGCATCCGTGGCCGTACTGGCCGGCATGCTCGTCACCGGCACCCGAGAGATTCCGGTCGAGGTGGGGCACTGGGCCGTGATCCCGCAGGAGCATTTTCACTTCCACGTGAAGTTCCTCTTCGATTGGCTCTCCGTCCCCTTCGTGATCCTTTCGCTCATGCTGTGCGGGACGATCGGTGCATTCACAACGCGTTACCTCCACCGCGAACCGGGGTACCGACGCTTCGCGATGTGCTATGCCCTGTTCACACTGGGCGTCGTGGTCACGAGTGTCGCCGGCACGATCGAGGTGCTGTTCTTCGGTTGGGAATTCGTGGGGCTGTCGTCGGCGCTGCTCGTCGGCCTCTTTCACGAGCGGGCGGCCCCCGTGAAGAATGCCTGGCGGATCTGGTGCGTTTACCGGATCTCGGATGCGGCTCTCCTCATCGCGGCCCTCGCGCTCCATCATCTGACCGGAGAGGGAGATTTTGATCTCCTCATCGGGGCCGGGCCGTGGCCCGGTGGCGTGGCCCGCCTCGCCGCGAACCAGGCGCTCTTCATTGGCGCCCTCTTGCTGTTTGCCGCGATGGGGAAAAGCGGGCTCGTTCCCTTCTCCGGTTGGCTTCCACGGGCGATGGAGGGCCCGACGCCGTCGAGCGCCGTCTTTTACGGCGCCCTCTCGGTGCACCTCGGAGCATTTCTGTTGCTGCGGGTCGGCCCCGTGCTGGAACTATCGCCTGGCTTGTCCGGTGCGGTCGTGGTCGTCGGCCTCCTCACGGCGATGTCGGCCGCGGCGTCGGCGAGGGTTCAGACCGACATCAAAACGTCGCTCGCCTACGCGTCGTTGACCCAGGTCGGCATCATCGTCGCCGAGATCGGTTTCGGGCTGCGAGTCATTCCGCTTGTCCACATCATCGGGCACGCCTGCCTGCGAACGCTCCAGTTGCTGCGGGCACCGTCGCTTCTACGCGATTACCACACGCTCGAAAACGCGATCGGCGGACATCTGCCCCACCATGCCACATGGGGGAGCGGCATGGTACCGCGAGCCTGGAAGACCTGGTCCTATCGGTTCGCGATCGAGCGATTTTATTTCGACGCGTGGCTCGACGGACTCTTCGTGCGCCCTTGTGTCGCCGTTTTCGAATGGTGTGACCGATCCGAGCGGCGGTGGACCGACTGGTTGGCCGGCGGTCGCTCGCGCGAGTCGGACGACGTTCGCCCGCATGACGCCTTGATCGAGGAAGGGCCGTAGGAAACCCGCGATGCCAGAGTTGCATGTCCCGTGGCTCGAGTTGGCGATCGGTCTTCCACTCGTGGGTGCGGCGTTCGTCGCGTGTGCCCGCGAGCCTGGGGTCGCGCGGCAGCGGGCCATCTGGGTCTGCGTGGCCACGCTCGGTTGCGCCCTCGGAGAGTGGGTCGATTTTCTGTCACTCCGAGCCTTCGAGGCCCACGACCGTGGCGATCTCGTCTCGTGGCTCTTCGGATCCGAGGCGTTGGTCATCGATGAGCTCAGTGCGCCGCTCTTGCCCCTTGCGGCACTCTTGTATCTCGTTGTCGTGGGGGCCACGCTTCGAACGAAAGTCGGCAGGTTTCCGTTCGCCCTCACCCTCGTGTCCGAGGCGATTCTGCTGGCCTTGTTCAGTTGTCGAGCCCCGTGGGGCTTGGTGGTGCTGCTCACCCTGCAGATGACCCCGCCCTTCCTCGAGCTGCGCGGGCGTGGCCGCTCGACGCGCGTCTTTGCAATCCACATGGGGCTCTGCGTCGCGATGCTCATCGCAGGCCTCGCGCTTCTGCAAACGTCAGAGCCTGGGGGAACTCGTGGGCTCGTCGCCATCGGGCTGCTTACGGCCGCCGTCTTGATCCGCAGTGGCTGCGTGCCGGTCCACTGCTGGATGACCGACCTCTTCGAACATGCCACGCTCGGCACCGCTCTCTTGTTTGTCACACCGATGGCCGGTGCCTATGCGGCCATGCGGCTCGTGTTCCCGATCGCTCCGGAGGAGGCCTTGCGAACGATCGCGATTGTCTCTCTCGTCACGGCCGTCTATTCGGCCGGCATGGCACTGGTGCAACGCGAGGCACGGCGATTCCTCTGCTACCTCTTTCTGAGCAATGCCTCGCTCGTGCTGGTCGGCGTCGAATTGGCAACGCCAATCGGGCTGACCGGGGCTCTGTGCGTTTGGGTGAGCGTCGTTCTTTCCCTGGCGGGAGCGGGGCTGACGCTTCGGGCGATCGAGTCGAGAGCAGGGCGGTTGTCACTCGGCGAGTACCACGGCTTGTATGACACGATGCCGAGTCTTGCCGTTTTTTTTCTGCTCACGAGTCTCGCGAGCATCGGCTTTCCTGGCACGATCGGGTTCGTCGGCGCCGAGCTTCTGGTCGAAGCCGCCGTCGGCACCTATCCCGTGGCCGGGATGCTCGTTGTCGTGGCGGCGGCCATGAATGGCATCGCCGTGATGCACGCATACTTTCACTTGTTCACGGGAGCTTCTCATCCGACGGTGATCTCGCTCGAGGCCCGCTGGCCGGAGTGGCTTGCAGTCGCGGCGCTCTCGATCTGCATCATCGGCGGGGGATTGTTCCCGCAGGTCGGGGTGTCGCACGGCTACCACGCGGCCGTCGAGCTGATCCACCGGCGAAGCCATGCCTTCGAACTTCGTTCATCCGCCAACAGCCTCCCCCCCGGAGCGATTCTCCATGACCACGAATGAGCCGGCGAAAGCGATTTCTGCGACGAGGGTGCCGCGAGGCAATCGTGCCGGGTTCGCTGCCAACTGGCGCTACGACCTGGCGTCCGGGGTCCTCGTGTTTCTGATCGCACTGCCGTTGAGCATCGGTATCGCTCTGGCCAGCGGCTATCCTGCTGTGGCGGGCCTCTTCACGGCGATCATTGGCGGCATCCTGACGCCGTTCTTGAGCAACTCCGAACTCACGATCAAGGGCCCGGCGGCCGGCCTCATCGTGATCGTCTTGGGCGCGGTCACCGATTTTGGATTCACCGGTGGCCAGGATCCGTCGGCCGATTTCGCGGCCTATCGCCTGGCCCTCGCGTCAGGCCTCGCGGCCGGGGTCCTCCAGATCATCTTCGGCCTCGTCAGGAGCGGTGTGCTGGGGGATTTTTTCCCGACCACGGCAGTGCACGGCATGCTCGCCGCCATCGGCGTGATCATCACACTCAAGCAGCTTCCGGTCGCCCTTGGCGAAACGGCGAAGGGAGATCCGCTCGAGCTGGTCGCTCGTCTTCCGGAGATTCTCACGAACATGAATCCGGACATCGCTCTCATCGGGCTCACGAGTCTTTTGATTCTCTTTGCCCTGCCGTATGCGAAAGCCCGGACGACGATGAAGTGGCTCAAACTCCTGCCCGGGCCAATGGTGGTGTTGCTCGTGGCAGTTCCCCTCGGCATCTATTTTGATCTCTCCCACGATCACACCTATTCGTTTCTTGGGCACAAGTACGAGCTCGGTGACGAGTTCCTCGTGCCGGTACCCAAGAACATTTTCAGTGCGATCGCCACGCCAGACTTCACAGGTTTGCAGACGTTCACTGGATGGAAGTGGGCCGTCATGCTGGCGCTCGTCGGCAGCCTCGAGTCACTCCTGAGCGCCAAGGCGGTCGACATGCTCGATCCCTGGAAGCGGAAGACGAACCTCGACCGGGACCTCGTCGCCGTGGGCGTTGCCAATACGCTGGCCGCCTCGATCGGTGGGCTGCCGATGATCTCGGAGATCGTTCGGAGCAAGGCCAATATCGACAACGGGGCCCGGACGCGGTTTGCCAACATGTGGCACGGGATCGTCCTCTTGGCGTTCGTGGCGCTGTTGCCGGGCATGATCCACCGGGTGCCGCTGGCGGCACTGGCCGCGATGCTCGTCTACACCGGCACACGCCTCGCCTCTCCGCGAGAATTCGTCAACGTCTACAAGATCGGCCACGAGCAACTCGTCATCTTCGTCGGCACGATCATCGCCGTCTTGGCGACCGATCTTCTCGTGGGCGTTCTGATCGGCATCGGCATCAAGATGCTCTTCCACCTAGCCAACGGCGTGCCGATCCGCTCGCTCTTCCAGCCGTTCCTGGAGGTCACGGCCATTGATGAGAACAACGTCGTCATCAGTGCGAAGGAGTCGGCCGTCTTCAGCAACTGGCTCCCGTTCAAGCGGCAGATCGAACAGCTCGGCCTCGTGCAGAAGAACAACATCGTCGTCGATTTGAGCGGCACCCGGCTGGTGGACCACAGCGTGATGGAACGGCTCCATGAGATGGAAGACGAGTTCGCACGCGCCGAACTCACGTTTACCGTCACAGGCCTCGACACGCACCGCCAGTTCTCGGAGCACCCGCATGCCACGCGGAAACGAGGCTTGGCGAAGCTTCGACGCGTGGTGGTGGTGACGGTTGCCGACCTGGAGGCGACGCTTACGCGCGAGTTGACTGCCCGCGGAGCGACCGATTTCAACTGCATTCCGTGCCGTACTCCGGGTGACGGTGAGTCGCTTGCCTCCGTCCGCCTGGAGTGTCTCGCCACGTGGCCGGCGGCCGAGACGATCGTCGACTATCTCCGTTCAGAACACTGGTCGCGTCATCCCATGACCATCGTGATCGAGAGCATCGAGGCCCTGGGGACAGCCCCAAGACTCCCAGCGGAGCGAGCGTCGACTCTCTCGCCATGACCGCGTTGCGGAACTTCGGCCGGTCCCCCTATCCTTGGACACCTGTGTCCGGTGCACGACCGAAGGAACCGCGTGCTGATGATCTCGTATGCCCAGAACTTCGAAGACGTCGTCCTCGAACGCGTCTTTCATGCCGTCGAGCAGGGCCGGTACGTCGATATCGGTGGATTCGACCCGGTCATCGACTCGGTCACAAAGCACTTCTACGACCGCGGTTGGTCGGGCGTGAACGTCGAGCCGGTGAAGCGGTTTCACGAGAAGTTCGAGGCCCAAAGGCCGCGTGACTGGAATCTCAACGTGGCGTGCGGCGAAAGCGCAGGCAGCGTCGAGTTTCACGAATGGGGCGACTCCGGCCTGTCCACGTTCCGCGAGAGTTTTGACCCGCGGGCAGTCGAGGCCTTCGGGTTCCAGCGAACGACCCACACCGTTTCGGTGACGACGCTCGCGGAGATCGCCAAGCAACTCCCCCCGGGCGACGTCGAGTTTTTGAAGATCGATGTCGAGGGCGCGGAGCGGGATGTGCTCCTCGGCAACGATTGGCGATCTTTCCGACCGCGGGTCGTCCTTCTCGAGGCCATCAAGCCGAAGCTGCCGGGATGCGACCCCTACTCCTACGAGCCGACATGGTTCGAATGGGAGGGGATTCTCTTCCAGCATGGCTACGAGTTCGCGCTCTTCGACGGGCTCAATCGGTTCTACTATCGCCGTGAAGAACCCTCGCTGCGCGAGCCTCTGTCCTATCCGGCCAACGTCACCGACGGATTCACCTTGGTTCCTGGTCACTATCTGACCCAGGCTCGTCCTGCCGCTTGATCGTATTCGCTCTCCCCGTGAGGACCGTTCGAAGTGACCGTCTGGTTTGACGTCTCCGAGTTGATGACGTGGCGGATCCCGAACCTGACGGGAATTCAGCGAACCACGGTCGGGATCCTCAATGGGCTCGTCGAATGCGGCGTGACACCGCGGCTTTTCTACTTCGACACCCAGAAATACCGTTTCGAGGCCGTCGACGTCCGGAATCTGCCGGACCAGGTCGTCCGCCACCTTCCGTGGGTCGATAAACTTCCCGCGAAGGACGGCCGCGCCGAAGCACCAGCCACGACCACCGAGGGCGCACGACTAAAGAAGAAGCGGTGGCTCAGCCGCGATGCCATCTTTGGCACGACCCAGGCAGCCGGGGATCTCCGCCTTGCCATGCGCGAGTTCAAGCACGCGTCGAGGAATCTTCGCAAGCAATTGCTTCGATGGGCCGGAGTGCGGTTCGCGTTCAAGACAACCGCCACGCGCGCGACCCCCCGAGGATCCCGCACGGTGCCAGAGCCTGTGGCCCCGGCTCCGGCTAACAGCATCGGATGCGCTGGCGATGTGGTGCTCTCGACATGCCCGTCCTGGGCCATGCCGGGCCACGCCGAAGCGGTTGCGTCGCTCCGCCGTCACGGCGTCGTCGTCCTGCGGATGATCTACGACTTGATCCCCACCATCAAACCCCAGTGGGTCGATGAGGCGACCTCACGGCAAGTCACACACTGGGTGAACAATCTCCTCACCGCGTCGGACGGTGTGCTCACGATTTCGGATTTTTCGCGGGGCGAGATCGTGGCCTACTGCGCCGAGAGGCGTTTGCCTGTGCCGGCCATCACGGTCGTACGCCTCGGGGACGTGCTCGAATCGGCTTCGGACCCGACTCCTCCCATGCCGCGTTTCGTGCCGCGGCGGCCGTTCTTCCTGTGCGTGTCCACGCTCGACGTCCGAAAGAATCACCGCCTCCTGTATGACGCTTGGCAGGTGTTGGCGACGCGCGACCCGGCACAGTGCCCCGACCTTGTCTGCCTCGGATTGCCGCATCTCCATGTCGCGGAGCTCCTGCGCGAAATCCGATTCGATCGGCAGATAAACGGCCGAATTCATTTTCTTCAGGGCGTGGCCGACGAGGAGCTTGCGTGGTATTACCGGCACTGCGCCGCCACGATCTACCCGTCGCGCTACGAAGGCTGGGGCCTGCCCGTGGCCGAGAGCCTCGCTCACGGTCGACTCTGCCTGGCATCGCATGCCACGAGCATCCCCGAGATCAGCCGCGACCTACCCGCGTTCTTTGATCCCCTTGATGTATACGGTCTGGTCGCACTCGTCGAGCGAACGCTCAGTGACCCGGCCTGGGTGGCGGCCCGTGAAGAGGCCATCAGGAGCCACTTCCGACCCACACCATGGAGCCACACCGCCCGGCAAGTGCTGGATGCTGCGGAGAAAGCCCGGGCTGCACGACTCGAAACCGCCGCTGCCTAAGGCAGCCCGAGCAGATGTGTTATTTCTGCAACGGCCTGCCTGGATTCCACCAGGAGCGAGGGGTCGGCAAGATCTTCCAGGGTGAGCCGCTCGCGATAGTGGCGTCGGACGGAGGTTTCGAGAGCGTCGAGCAGGGGAGGGCTCACGAGCACGCCTTGATGCATCGCGGCAAGAGCCTCAGGTTCGAGGACGAACCGCAGCCTGAGGCAGGCCGGACCGCCGCCGTTCTTCATGCTCTGCCGCACCGCCACGGGATACACGGTGACCACAGGATTGTCGGCGGCGATGAGGTGATCGAGCCAGCGCCGTGTGCGCGGGTGTTCGTGGCATTCGATCGGGCAGACGAGCGCCATGCCGCCGCTCGGGAGCGTGACGAGTTGGCTATTGAAGAGATACGTGTCGACGGCGACGTCGAGGGGCACCTCGGTAGCAGGGACCTCGATGACGACCGGCTCCTCGCCACACGCCGCTGCGAAGCAGGTGCGAATTAAACGGATCGCATCGGGGCCCGCTTCGTAGGCCTGCCCGTGAACAAGCAAGACGTTCTCGTTGGCCACGGCGATGACATCATTGTGAAACACACCAGCGTCGAGCGCCTCGGCACTCTGCCTGAGAAAGAGCGTGCGTGCGGGATCGAGGCCGTGTCGGCGGGCGACCGCTTGGCTGGCTGCAAGCGTCTGTCGGCCTGGGAATCGATCTCCTCCGGTTCGTTCGTCTCCGTCGCGGCCGTACACAAAAATTTCGATGCCACGATGGCCGTGGGATGGGGCGAGTCGCATCTGGTTCGCGGCACCCTCGTCGGCAAGGTTTGCCGCCGAGGGAAGAGGATCATGAACGACGAAACGGTCGGTGTCGTGGAACAGCGTACGAAGCAACGACGTCGTCGCCGGTGCTTCGAGCGATCGGTGAAACTGGCTCACGAGATTCGCCGGCGTGACACGCACACGTCCGTCGGCGCTGTCGGCGGCCGGTGAGACGGTTGCGGCATTGGCGGCCCACATGCATGACGTGCTCGCGCACGAGGCGAGGAGGTCGGGCGCGTCGCGGAGCGCCTTGGCCAGGACAGTCGCGTCGTCCCCCTCGAAGCCGAGAAGCCGCAGTGCCGGCAGGAGTGGCCGCTCCTGAGGCGGAAGCACGCCCTGCGGAATGCCGAGGTCATGCATCAGCCGCATCTTGGCAAGGCCTTCGAGGGCCGCGGCTCGCGGGTTGCTCGCCTCATGACGGTGTCGCTGCGACGCGAGGTTGCCGACACCGAGGCCTGCGTAGTGATGCGTCGGCCCCACGAGGCCGTCGAAGTTGACTTCGATGGCGGCGGAAGCGCGCAAACGTGGAAACGACGGTGCCATCAGCGAGATCGTACCGCTCGCGTCGCGGCGAAGGTAGCAAGCCTGCCAACCGAATGGCTATTCTTTCGAGCACGCGAACGGACACTGGAGGGCTTGTGCATGGGTCGGCGACTGGCGGGCGGGATGGGGATGATGGCACTGGTGGTCGTGGCATGTAGCCGGATGGTCCAGGCCGACAACGCCGAAACGACGAGACTGGCGGAACTTGATGCCCTGTGGGGCACGATCTCCAAAGCCGTGGCGACGGGGGACTTCGAGGCCTATGCCGCAACATGCCATCCCGACGGCGTGCTCGTGATCGGCAGGCGACAGCGTACGGAGCCGCTCGCCGTCGCCTTGCAGCGATGGCAGAAAGAATTCGATGACACCCGTGCCGGCCGCATGAAGGCCAGTGCATCGCTTCGCTGGGCGACGCGCTACGGTGACGCGACCACGGCGTATGAGGTGGGAATCCTGCGGTATGCATCGCAACCGACCGGCGGAGAGGAGCAAGTCGAGTATGTCGACATCGAGGTCGTGCTCGTGAAACGTGACGATGGCTGGAAAGTCACCTGCGAAAACCAAAAAGGCGTCACGACGGAGAAGGCGTGGAACGCACTCGCGCCAACGAAGTAGCGTCCTACGTGGCTCGGGCCACCCGAGCCGGGTCAATCCATGCCGGGTGGAAGCTTGGTGGGCGGCGTGACCGTGGGGCTTTCGAGCGATGCAACGGGGTACGAGCAGTAATCAATGGCAAAAGATCCGCTCGGTCGGTGGTTGCCGCTCTTTCCGACGCCCCCGAAGGGCAGCTTGCTCGAGGCACCTGTGGTCTGGGTGTTCCAATTGACGAGGCCGGCGCGAACTCGTCGACGGAAGACGTCGTAGGCCCGCGCGTCGTCGCAGAGGAGCCCTGCGACGAGTCCGTACTCGGTGCGGTTGGCCTCGATGATCGCCGTCTCGAAGTCAGGGACACGAATCACCTGGAGCAGGGGGCCGAACCATTCGGCGTCAGTGCGGTCGGCGACGCGCGTGACGTCGATGATGCCGGGGGAGAGGAGCGTGATGCGGTCGGGACGTGGTTGCATCGCGAGGAGCGAAACTCCACCACGAGCAACGAGATCGTCTTGATAGCCCAAAAGTCGTCGGGCCGTACCCTCGTCGATGACAGGGCCCATGAAGGGCTCGGGCGTGTCGTCGGGTTTTCCCACCCGAAGCCCGCTGGCCCGGGCGACAAGGCGGTCGAGAAAGTCATGGCTTTGAGGCCAGTCGGTCACGATGAGTCTTCGGGCGCAGGTGCACCGCTGGCCCGCCGAGAGAAATGCCGAGAGGATCGTGAGCGATACCGCAGCATCGATGTCAGCCACGCCATGAACCACGAGCGGGTTATTGCCCCCCATCTCGAGGGCGAGGATTTTTGCCGGGTTGGCAGCGAAGGTTTGGCGGAGTGACACGCCCGCCTCGAAGCTGCCGGTGAACAATATTCCGTCGATGCCTGGATGGGACGCGATCGCATTCCCTGTGCCGCGGCCACCCTGCACGAGATTCAAGACACCGTTCGGCAAGCCGGCACGCCGCCAGAGTTCACACACGCGTTCGCCCACCAAGGGCGTCTTCTCGCTCGGTTTGAACACGACCGAGTTACCCGCGAGGATCGCTGGCACGATGTGGCCGTGGGGAACATGCCCTGGGAAATTGAATGGTCCGAGAACGGCAAGGACACCGTGGGCCCGGTAGCGTGTGGCGGTCACGTTGCCGTCGTGAACCATCATGTCGTCATGGCGCCGCCCTCGCCAAGCATCGATTGTGATCGGGATCTTGGCGGCCATGGAAGCCACTTCGGCCTTTGCTTCCCATCGCGGTTTTCCCGTCTCAGCTGAGATCGCTTCTGCCAATTCGTGGCCCGAGGATTCAAGCTCGCGGCGGCAGGCTTCCAAGACGGCGACCCTGTGGGCAGCATCCGAAGCTTCCCAGGCGGCCTGCGTGGCGCGTGCGGTGGTGATCGCTCGATCGACGTCGCTGGTGCTGGCTGCATTCCCTCGCCACACGATCTCGCCGGTGGCAGGGTTCGTGGACGTGAAGTCGGGGCCATGGGCTTCGGCGTGTCGGGGGTTTGCGTGATCACTCATGGCGGCGACCCTTGCGGCGGCTTGAGCGCCCCGATGCGAACGGTGTCGCCGGGCGCGACGCCGAGTGCTTCGGCGGTTTGGCGAGGGAGTGCCACCTTGCCTTCGGCCACGACGCTGGCAGGCGTCGCGCAGACTCGAAATGTGGAAGTCGTCGTGCTCACAAGCCAGGCGTATGGAGCCGGCAAGTCGTCGGTGACGGCGGACACCGTCGCCGGCCTGCTATCGCGGACGAGTCGCACGTTGTCACGGCGGCAACTCACGACAGGGCCTCCGTCGAAGATGTCCACCATGCCCGTGGTCGCAAACCCCTCCGACTCGAGGATGGCCAGGGCGGGCTTCGTATCAGGGTGAACCTGGCCGATCACCGCCTGGGCTTGGGGCGGGAGCAGGGCGACGTAGATCGGGTGGCGTGGCATCAAGTCGGCGATGAACCGCTTGTTGAGGATGCTCAGATAGTCGGCCTTGGGGAAATCGATCTCGTAGAAGTGGCGGCCCACGGCATTCCAGAATACGCTCTCGCCATCGTCATCGATCACGCCGCGCATCTCGGCAATGACGGTGGCATCGAAACTTTTCGGGTGCTCGGCGATGAACAAGAAACGGGCGAGCGAGAGCACTCGGCCGGCGCCTTGGCCCCGTGCCTCCGGATGCACGAACATGCTCCCGATCTCGCAAGGGCCGTCGTGTTCACGAACGAGATGGAGTGTGGTGATGTCGCGGTGGACGCCGAGCATCTCGGATTCGTAGTGCTCGGTCTCGGTGCGAAACGCATAAAAGGGCTCAAAGCCCCCGGCCTTCGAGACGATGCCCGACGTGCCGAGGATGCGGCCGGTCGTGGTTTCCTCCATGGCGAACAGATACGAGTCGCCCCGCGGCTCGGCATCGGTGATCCGCTCGAAGCCACGTTCGGAGTCACGGATGCGTCGTCGTAGGAAATCAGGGTCTTTCGGGAGCGTGGTCAGGCCAAAGGAGGCAAGTTCGGCCAGGGCGACAAGTTGGTCGAGATCAGACGGTGTCACGGGGCGGATCACGAGCATGCGTCTGGCTCCTTCACCCGACGAGGCCACGCGAGCGAGCCGTCAGCGAGTCGACTCAACAGCAGCGCCACGAGCGACGCCCGTTCCGCAAGGCTGTCCACGACGAGATATTCATCCGGGCTGTGGATACCGCCACCTCGAACCCCGAGCGTGTCGATCGTAGGAAGCCCTGCGGCAGCGAGCTTGTTGCCATCGCAGACGCCGCCAGTCGGCCGCGCGGTGATTGGAAGGCCGAGATCGTGGCCGCACGTGGCGACATGCGCGAGAAGCCGCTGGGTCGCATGGTCGAGTGGCTTGGGGGGGCAGTGGATGCCTCCTTGGAGCGCGGCTGAATAACCCCCGCGGTGATTGATCGCTTCGACTGCTGCTGTGAGTTGGCCGACCACCCAGGTGCCCCCCTCGTCATGGGCGGCGCGAACATTCACCCGCAAGACGGCCACGTCTGGAACCACATTGAACGCTTCGCCACCGTGGATCGCGGCGACGTTGACCGTGACATCCTGACCCCGGTCGTTGAGGCTCATGAGCGTGGTGGCGAGCTCAGCGGCAGCGACGACGGCGTTGCGACCATCGGCGGGATTCCGTCCGGCGTGGGCTGCCTTCCCGTGGATCACGACGTGAAAATTTCCCGAACCTTTTCGCGAGCTGGCAAGCGTACCGGCTTCGTCGAGGGCCGGCTCAAAGACGAGCCCGAGGTCATGGCGGCGCGCGGCCTCCGTGAGCAGACTGGCCGAACCGGGCGAGCCCAGTTCCTCATCCGCATTGAGCAGCACTTCCCAGGAGAGCGTCTCGCCAGCGCCAGCATGCATGGCTGCTTCAAGGGCTCCGAGCAAGACGGCGATGCCTCCCTTGGCGTCGGCGACACCTGGGCCGCGAAGAGTATTGCGGTATTCGGCGAGCTCGACCCGCGGCGGTGTGTCGCCAAGGGGATAGACCGTGTCGTAGTGGATCGCGAGCAGCACACTGAGCCGCTCGCGTGGGGCGCGATACCGAATCGAGAGCACGTTCCCGAGGGCCTGTTCGACGGTTCGGCCGCGGTCATCGATCCAGACCCGCCGCGGAACAGCCGTGCGACGGACCTCCCCGAACCCGGCGAGGGCTGCCGCCAGGGCATCGGCCATCCGACCCAGTCCTGCCGAATCGAGACTGTGGGAACTGATCTGGGCCCAGGTCATCACACGGCCAAGCAGCCGCTCCTGCTGACCCCCCACCCGCGCCGCGATTTCTGCTTCCCGGCCCGTCATTCCCAGTTTCCTGTGATTCGGTGGAGGAATCCTACGGCCTGCCGCGGATACAAGGGCTGGAATTCTCGATCGCCAGGGAGCAGTCCATCGGCCAAGCCGAAAATAGGGTGAACAGACCTTGACGCCGCTTGGTCGGTCGATATAGTGCAATCGCAATGCAATTGCTCGCCGTGTTTCCGGCGAGTTTCCTCAAAAAGGACCGCTCGTGACCGCGTGCTGATCCGATCCGATAGGGTGCCGCTCCCGGCAGGGATTCGCGGTGCCGTTTTTCGGTTTCGTTGATCGCTCTGACAGGTGTCCGAGTCGTTTTTCTGGCCTCTCGTGCGGCGTGGCGTGCCGCTGTTTCTCCGGACGAACGACGCGTCATGGATTTCGGTCGAAGCGGTTGACGGCCTGCGCATTATGTGCAACAAAGTTGCACATGCATGTTTGGTGCGAGTGGTCGGCGCCGCGTGGTCGTTATTCCCCTCTCACGCTTCAAGTTCTTTCGTTTCAAGGAGATTTTCATGATGATCCGTCGCATGCGGTTCCGAGCGTTTGCGGGTGCCATGGCACTCGGGTCGCTCACCCTTTTTGGCTTGGCTTCGGCGCAGGACATCTACACCGAAGACCACGGTGACGTCGGCGTCGGCTACGACGCCATCGCGGAAGAATTCGAGCCCCACTGGCACCTCGGGGCCGGCGCCGTCGTGAACGGGAACCCCATTCCGGCGGACGAGGAATTTGAGCCTGGCGATCTCATCGCCCGCACGGAAACGACACGATTGTCGCCGACGGGCAGTTCGAGCGTACTGGGGTTGGCCGATGGCTCATCGATCTGGGTGCTGGGGCGTGGCGGCTTGACGACCTATCAGCCGGACATCGGCTGGGCAACCGAGGAGCTGAACCCTGCGGATTGGATTGGCAACATCACGATCACGTTCAATCCTGGCTCGTCGACGATGCCAAGTTTGACGGCCGAGTTTGGCATGTACGTCACGAATTTTGCGAACTCGACCATGGATGCTTCGATATTCTCGACCTTCAACCCTGCAGGCACGGTCGCCGGAAACTCGTTCACGATGGGCACCGGCGGTCATCAGCACTTCCAATGGGCGTTCACGGAGTTGGGCCAATACGACCTCAGCTTTACCTGGACGGGTACCCACGTCACCGATGGCTTAATTAGCACTGAGGCCACGTTTTCGGTACAAGCCGTTCCCGAGCCTTCGACCATCGCGATGCTCGGCATCGCCGGCGGTGTCGGTGTGATCGCCGTCGTTCGCCGCAAGGCGCAGCGTTCAGCAGGTCAGGCGAACGCATGACCGACGGCTCAGACGTCGCAACGGCGGTGATCAATCGCCGCCGTTGCGGCTTCCCATGGCCCACCAGGTCTTCATGTCGATGCCGTCCTCGATGAAGTCGACATGGCCATCGGCGAAGCAAACGTTGACGCCACCCTGGTGCTGACTGCTGGGCGTCACCATGTTGTTGCCACTTGCTTCGCCGCCATAGATGTGGCCGTTCCACCCGTTCGGCGGAAACACGTGCATGTACGTGTTGCCGAAAACGCTCCATCCGCTGATCCATGCCCTGCCGAGCGGAATGGAGTACTGGGGGTCGGCCCGCTTTTCGGTGTACGTCTGCCAGTTCGATACCGTCGTGATGCCGGGGCCGGTCGCACCCCCGGGGCCGAGCCAACGCCTGCCCATCGTCCCACCACACCCGGAAGACAACGATGGAGCGACGGAGGACGTCGATTCGCCGAAGACCTCGCTGGATATCCGTCGCTCTGCGACAAGGGCGGTCTTCGAGAGCCCGTCGGTCAGGTCCTTCATCTTGATCTTCGGGGTTTGCCACTGTGATCCGGACGCGGAGGCATCCCCAGTTCCCAGGGGAATCGCACCGTTTTGCTTTCCGAGTCCTGGGGCAGGAATCCCACGTCCAGGAATGCCATGGGTATTCATGGGCCACCCGACGTTACCGGCATAACTTGCGGGAGCGGGCATGGCAGAGCCGACATACTGCGCGTGCTCGGGCCGCTGCGAATAATTGTCGGACGGACAGAGGTAGGAGGGCACGATCGTTGCCGCGGCCTTCGCGTTCGGATGCGATGCTGAGATCCGCATCAATGGGTTCGACGGGGCGTATCCGCCCGTGCACCCATCCATCATCCCGGCATCTCGTCGCACCGAGTCAAAGAGTGGTGCCTCGTCGAAGTGCGGGAGGATCGCGTACAGAAAACTGGTGAATCCAGGGCCGCAACTGCCATCGGGCGCCGGTGTCGCCCCGGTCGAGTGAACGGGCAGGCTTCCCCGGCATTCGGTGTGATTATGAATTGCAAGGCCGATCTGCTTGAGATTGTTGGCGCACTGCATCCTCCTGGCAGCTTCGCGGGCCGACTGAACCGCTGGAAGCAAGAGCCCGATGAGGACCGCGATGATCGCGATCACCACCAGGAGCTCCACGAGCGTAAACCCGTGACGGAGGCAACGGTTTTCGTGCCTTGGTGAGCGAGCATGATGGGAGCACATGGGGGGGATAACCTCCGTTCGGCATCAGTCCTGACTGCCGTACTATGACGCAAATTCTTTGCAAAAACAATCGCGGGGCGAGACCCCTCAGATGGCCCTGTTTTGACGGAGATGCCTCGGGTCGGCTCGCGATCGCTGCCGTTCTGTTACGGCCGCGAAGCCCTTGCGGTTACCAGCCGGTACTCAAGTTTTTTCCTCGAGCTCGCGAGAAACCGCATGATCGCTCCTGTCGCCCGTCGCAAGTCATCGTCCCGGCCGCAAGCCCGATCATCTTCGGGAAGGGTCGTTGCTCGTCCCCGGAAGCCGACCGAGGGCAACCGGCAAGGAGTCCCGGAACTTCGGGCCCGACGCGAATCCCTCTTTTCGAGGCCGATCGATTACATCCCTTGCCGGCAATTTCTGAGGAAGGACGCCGCGCGGCTTGCGAGCGATCCGCCGGCCGCGGCCGAGGTGCCACTCGAGCGCTTCGACTCTCCGCCTGTCTCTGGGGCAGGGCTGACTCCCTACATCGCGAGCCTCTACCAGACGCGGCTCATCGATAAGGACGAGGAACAGTTCTACTTCCGTCGGATGAACTGGTTGAAGTTCCAGGCTGCCACGCTTCGTGGAAAACTGGATCAGCGCCGAGCATCGCTCAGGCAGATCGAGCAGGTCGAAGGGCTTCTCGCGGAAGCCGAGACGGTCAAGGCGATCCTCATCACGTCGAATCTCAGGCTCGTCGTGTCGATCGCCAAGAAGTTCGTCGACGCCACGTGGTCGCTCGACGAACTCATCAGCGAAGGCAACCTCGCCCTCATGCGGTCCGTCGAAAAGTTCAACTTCGCCCTCGGCAATCGATTCAGCACCTACGCCACGTATGCGATCCAGCGCCACTTCTTTCGCCTCTCCGAGCGAGGCAGGCAGCTCCGCAAACGGTTCGTGAGTGATGACGAGCCGCTCCGCGAGCAGGCCGAAAAGCCGGTGGAGACGGAGTATCACTCAGCCGAGCAGATCGCGATGCTCAAAGACCTTTTCGCGGGCTTCCTCGCGGAACTCGAGCCGCGTGAGAGGCAGATCGTCGTGGCCCGCTTCGGTTTTGATGGGAAGCCGCCACGGACGTTTCGCGAACTGGGTAGCCAAATGGGCGTCTGCAAGGAGCGGATCCGGCAGATCCAAAGCCGTGCCATGGACAAACTCCGCGAGCTTGCCGCCGAGGCGAAGCTCGAGCAGACGGTGGGCGATTGGCTTTAGGAATCGCTTCCTTGTGGCGGGCACATCGAGTGCTACGGCTCTGGTGATTGAAATTTGTTGTCAGTGGCCCTTGTCGCGCTCGTCTCTTCGCGTGGACAGAAGCCGGTCGTTGGTTCGGCGAATTCGGGTTCTGCGGTGAACACGAGATCGAGGATGACGGGGGCGTGGACCGCGGCGACGGAGTCAATCACGGCGCGGCGGTAACGATCGGCCGCGGCAACGTTCATGCCCGGGGCATGGGCATCGACAAGCGCGTGGATCAAGGCGTATGTCGTGCGACCCGGTTGGACGACGCGAACATGGAGATGCCGCAGCGGGAGTTCTCCGAGAGCACCGCGTGTCAGTGATTCAATCGAGGCGACGATCGTGCCGTCGGGAGCTCGCTGCAAAAGCCCGCTGAGGGAACGGGCCGCCGTGCGGACGGGCACACTCAGCGTCAGCAACACGACCAGCCCGACCAAGATCGGATCGACGTACCGCGCCGCGACGGTCTGGCCGTTCCGCTCCAGAGCAATCGCCAGGAGGAACGCAGCGACCAAGCCGCCCGAGATCGCCGCGTTCACGATCCAGTTTCCGAGGTCGGCATCGATCAGAGGGCTCCTTGTCCGTCTCGCCAACCGGCGGAGCACCATGGCCACCGCGAGACCGCCGCCTGTCGCGAAGAGTGCATAGGCAAGGGCAGTGCCGGTTTGAACAGCTTGGCCACCGCGAGCCAGGCTCACCGCCGCGTTGACCAGCGCGATCAAGGCGACGCCAAGAATCAGGAGGCCTTTGACGAGATTGATCAGCGGCTCGAACTGCATGTAGCCGAAGGGATACCGGTGATCGTCTGGACGCTCGAGCAGGCGTGCCACTCGAAGTGTCACCAGGGCCGTCGCGAAGTACGCGAGGTTGAAGCCGCTATCCAAGAGGATGGCGCCGGACCCGGTCGCGATCGCGGCCGCGAGGGCCACGAGCCCGACGACGGCTGCTGCGATCGCGGAAAGGACGAGCGCCCGCGTTTCACCGTTCATGAGGAGAGGCTTCTTGATGCGTGCATGGTGGGTTTACGTGCCGCGAACCATACAATGAACCAAGAAGTCGACGACAGCTCAACGGAGTGCTGGCGTGCGCAGCGCCTTGCGGGGTGCCTCGTCCACGACGATGACAAGATCGTTCTGTCCGCCAGGCTCGATCGTGAACTCGAGCCCCGACGTCTCATAGCGGGCATAGCGCGGATGCACGTCGAGCACGTGGTGGTGCTTCTCCAGGGGAACGTGTTCGGTATTGACCACCTGGACAATGATCGCGCGATGGCGGCCCGCCACGGCGCCGTCTCCATCCGCGAAGGTGGTCAGGCGAAACGAGCCATCCTGCTCGATCCTTCCCGAGGCGATCTGCCCTCCCTCGTCGGCCTTGAACTCCACCGTCCCGAACGTGGGCCGACGTCCGTCCTGCGACTGAACATGCCCGCGCACCGGGTGCACCGGCGGGCCACCTCCGCATCCGGCCATCGTGCCGATCATCGCAGTCACGATGATCCAGCGAGCGGCGCCTGCTGCGCTCGGGCAAAGCCACGCGCAGCCTTTCGCCGCGCGGCTGACCGACGGAAACTCAGAAACCTTCCGTTCGGTTCCCATCATGGCGGTTGCTCAGCGCGCCGAGCACATCGGTGGAGGTCATGTCACTGACGGCCCGGACGCTTCCATCGGCCATCACGAAGTGGCAGACGTCCTGATGCCAACTGCCGAAGGAATAGACGCTCGCCGTGAGGTCATTGGCCGACCGGGCAAGTTGGACACCTGGGCCTGCCAGCCGAGAGGAAAAATGGAAGGAGTCACCGTCATACAGCGAACCATCGTCCGGCATCATCCCGATCCGCGTCAGCGGGACATGCCGCTCACCGGCCAGAAACGTGTGACTCAGGCCGTCGCTGACGTTGTGGATTCGGATCCTGTCGATCCAACTGTCTGGCTTGCCGGCCGCACAGCGAGCTCGACTCGTGATGATGACCCCCGACCCATTCCCGCCGTAATAGAAATCGGTCGGTGAACCCGTCGAGCCAGGTGAGAGGTCGCCGTGATTGCCGGCGTAATCACCCGAGGCTCCCGTGACAACGTTCGATGGTGGTGGTTCAGGATTTCCTTGCGGAGATTCAGGGTTTTCTGGCTGAGGCGTCGTCGGCGTCGGCAGCGGCGGGAACCATCCGCCACCTCCACATGAAATACACGCCAGCATCCTCGATCGATCCAGCCTCGCATTGGCGGCGGCCGTCGTTTGTTGCGCTCCTGCGGCGGCCTGACCGAGGCTGCGCCGCGTGGGGCACACATAAACCGATACTGGCTTGCCTCTCAGGGCATCTGAATGCTGGGCGAACGGCTCATAGACGTTCCAACCCCCGACAGACTGCTCTTCCAAATATGGCAGGAGGTGGACGAACCAGGTCGGCTCTTGTCCACCACACGCAAGTTGCGGCGCGTCGCCCGGTCGCGGGACGATCCGCGCGGGCGGAAATGCCCGGGAGGCGGAATGAAACGCATGGGCAGCCAGGCCGATCTCCCTGAGGTTCTGCCTGCAAACCGTGGCCCGGGCGGCTTCTCGAGCTTGCTGCACGGAAGGCAGGATGAGTCCGATCAGGCCGGCCACAATCGCCACGACGACAAGCACTTCCACCAAGGTCAATCCACACCGCATGTGGCTCGGGCGAATAGCCCATTCGCGTTGCATAGATCTCACCCGGAGGCCTTAGACCATCGACCTGCCCGCCAGAGCCCCGTCCGAGGCGGACTTTGATGCTTGTTCGTGCGAAGTATAGGTCACGTTTTGAGGCTGTCGCAACTTGTCGGCAGGGGTCGGCGATCCCGAGCTATAACAAGGCCTCCCGAGTTTCGCGTGGCCAATGCCCTTCCCTCCGCCCGTCATACCTCCTCAGGCGATCGTCGATACCCACCACGGGGTCGAAGTCCGCGACGCCTATCGCCGACTCGAGAATGTGGCCGATCCAGAGGTCGAAGCCTGGGCCCGTGGTCAGGCTGACCACTCCGCTGCCGTGCTTGCCGCGATTCCAGGCAGGGACCTGCTTCGCAAGCGCATCGACGAAATCGCCGCCTCGGCCTCACCTGTGATCGGAACGATGCAGAGGCTTTCCGACGGTCGCGTGGTGTACTTCAAGCAACCTGCGGATGCCGACGTGGCTCGCATTTGCATGCGCGACGAAGCCGGAGGCGAGCGTGTCCTCCTCGACCCGACCGAACTGCCTCGGCCCGAGGGCGGTGGCCATCTCGCGGCCAGCTTTTTTCGCGTGTCGCCCGACTGCCAAAAGCTCTTGTATGGCGTCGCGGCCTCGGGTTCCGAGGAAGAGGTGCTGCATGTGCGCGACATTGCGACGGGGCGAGATCTGCCGGTCGCTCGTGACCGGATCGAGTCGGTTTACGTGAAACCGTCGTGGCTTCCCGACGGCCGGTCGTTCACGTCGAGTCGGCGCCGTCCCCTCGAGCCTGGTGCTGCCGCGGATTCGGCGTATCGATTCACACAGGCTTTTTTGCATGTGCTCGACGACGAAGGACGAATCCTCCGCGACTCGTTCGTCTTCGGTCATGGCGCCCCCGGGTGCCCTGCGATGGGGCCAATGGATTTTCCGGCGGTCATCGTGCCACCTGGTTCGACGTGGGCGATCGGCCAAGTGAACCACGGTGACGAATCCGACGTCTCCCTCTGGGTGCTGCCGGTCGCCGATCTCGGGAAGTCCACCGCCCGGTGGCGACCGGTGTGCACGCGTGCCGACCTCGTGACCGACTTTGCCGTGCAGGGTGATGCCATCTCCTTGGTCACCGCCAAGGAGGCGCCGCGGCACAAGGTCATTCGTACCTCGCTTGCCGACCCCGATCTCACGACCGCTGAAACGGTCGTGCCCGCCGGCGCGGCGGTGGTGCATGACGTCGCGGCTGCCGCTGACGCCCTGTATGTGAGCACGAGCCACGGGCCGGTTCGCCATATTCTGCGAGTGCCCCATGACCAGCCACGGAACGCAGCCGCAATTGTGATGCCCGACGATGAGCCTTCGGCGTCAGTCGCCGCGGCGTCCCCCGTGTTGCCGGGCATTCTCGTGCGAGGCGGATCCTGGATTCGTACCGGTCGGATTCATGCGTTCGATCCGAAAAATTTGGAACTTTCGGATACCGGGCTCGTCCCCGTCGGGCCATTCGATGCCCCCGAGGGGCTTACCGCCACCGAGGTGCTTGTCGAGAGCCACGACGGCGTGCGTGTACCCCTTTCCATCATTCATCGCGCCGATCGTCGTCGCGACGGTAATGCACCCACGATCCTGACGGGGTACGGTGCCTACGGCCATTCGATTCCGATGCAGTTCACGCCGACGAGCCTCGCCTGGCTCGAACGTGGTGGTGTGCTCGCCATCGCGCATGTCCGAGGCGGCGGCACGTTCGGCAAAGCGTGGCATCATGCCGGCCGCAAGGTGACGAAGCCCAATACCTGGAAGGACTTTTTGGCGTGCGGCGAGTACCTCGTACGCGAAGGCTACACGTCCCCCGCGCACCTGTGTGCCCGCGGCGGCAGCGCGGGGGGCATCCTCATAGGCCGTGCGATCACCGAGCGACCCGAGCTTTTTGCTGCCGCCAATATCGCCGTCGGCTGCACTGACATGATGCGGTTCGAGACGACCCGCAACGGGCCACCGAACGTCCCGGAATTTGGCAGCCTTGCCGACCCGGAGGAATTCCGTGGACTCCTGGCCATGAGCACACTGCACCATGTGGTCGATGGCGTCTCCTATCCCGCCGTGATATTGACCCATGGCATGAATGATCCTCGGGTCGAGCCCTGGCAGTCGTTCAAAACGGCGGCTCGCCTTCAGGCTGCGACCGCGAGCTGCCGGCCCGTGCTGCTGCGGCTCGATTATGATTCCGGGCACGGAATCGGCTCCACACGATCGCAGCGTCACGCCGAGACTGCGGATGTCCAGGCCTTCTTTCTCTGGCAGTGTGGCGATCCAGAGTTCCAGCCCGTCGCCGAGTCACAAAAGCCTGCCGAGGCAACACGATGATCCGCTTCTCCGTCATGGTGTCGTGCCTGATCGTGCCCACCTGCGTGGCCCTCTCGGCCGCGCGATCGGCGACCAACGACACCCACGAAACGCGGGATATTCTTGGATGGACGCTCCATGTGAGCACGTCGCTGCTCGCCGATGAGCCGGAGGCCACGGCGAAGGCCATCTCCCTGCTCGAGAAGCAACTCGTGGAGATCATCCGTGTCGTCCCGGCCAAGGCCGTGAGCGAGCTGAAAAAAGTCCCGCTCTGGTTCTCGCCTGAGTATGCGGGTGTGCAGCCGCGGGCCGAGTTTCATCCCGACGCAGGGTGGCTGAAGGACAACGGGCGCGATCCCTCCATGGCCCGGGCAATCGAGTTCACCAACATCAGGATTTTCGAGGAAGAGTGCCTGCGGATGCCGAACTTTGCGCTCCACGAACTGGCCCACTCCTACCACTTTCGGGTGCTCGGATTCGAGGACCCGGCGATTCGTGATGCCTACGAGCGGGCGAAGGCGGCCGGGCTCTACGACGCGGTGGAGCGGCAGCGGACCGACGGTCGCCCGAACCCGATCGTCAAGGCCTACGCCATGACCGACCACAAGGAGTACTTCGCGGAAACGACGGAGGCCTTCTTCTCGCGGAACGATTTCTTTCCGTTTTCCCGCGACCAATTGCGAGCCCACGACCCAACGATGTTCCGGGTGCTCGAGGCCGCATGGGGTGTCACCACGCGGTAGACGCTGTTTTCGCGGCACCATTTCGCCTTGCGGCGAACGCCATGCCTTTCCTATTGTCCCCGCCTCGCCGGAACCTCCGGCACTTGTCCAGGCAGAGGAGATGCGGTGATGGCGACCACGCTCGGGGAAATCGCTGCGCTTGTCGGCGGCACGATCGTCGGTGGTGACGAAAGCCGTGGCATCATTGCGGCCGCCACGCTCGAAACGGCGTCTTCGACCGACGTCACGCTTCTCGATTCCCGAGACAAGGTGCATCTGCTCGCCAAGTCGGCTGCCGCCGCGGTGATCGTGCCGGCGGGATCGGGTCCGCTCGATCGCCCTACGATCGAAGTGGCCGATGTCCACGCGGCCTTCGCGGCCGTCATCCTGAAACTGCGTCCTCCACGCGTTGCCGCTCGGCAGGGGGTGAACTCGCACGCGGCCGTCGATTCCACGGCCCGCCTGGCCGAAGACGTCGAGATCCATTCGTTTGCGACGGTCGGTCCAGATTGCGAGATCGGCCAGGGTGTCACGATCCACTCAGGCGCGCGACTCATGGCGGGATGCCGTGTCGGCCCTGGGACGACGATCTTTCCGAACGCCGTCCTCTACGAGAACACCGTCGTCGGTGCGCGGTGCATCATCCACGCCAACGCCGTGCTCGGCGCCTATGGCTTCGGCTACAAGCCGACGGACGGCCGTTACGTGTTATCGGCCCAATTGGGGAACGTCGAGCTGGGCGACGACGTGGAAATTGGCGCCGGCACGACGATCGACCGCGGCACCTACGGTCCAACCCGCATCGGCTCCGGCACGAAGATCGACAACCTCGTGATGATCGCCCACAACTGCCGGCTGGGGCAGCACAACATGATCTGCTCGCAAGTCGGCGTGGCCGGCAGCACGTCGACGGGTGACTGGGTCGTGATGGCGGGCCAGGTGGGCGTTCGCGACCATGTTCACATCGGTGACAAGGCCGTTCTCGGCGCCCGCTCAGGGGTGTCGTGCGACATCGAGGCCGGGAAGACCGTCCTCGGTGAACCGGCCATCGACCTTCGCGACCGCAAGCTCCAACTCGCGACACTCTCGAAGCTTCCCGAGATGCGGAAGGAGCTCAAGCAGCTCGGGGCGCGGCTTGACGCGATCGAGCGTGGCTCGGCCAGCCCCGACACGCTTTCCGACGCCGCCTAGAGCGACCTCGTCATGAACGTTGGCCCTCATCTTGACGACAGTCCGCCGCTCGACGGCGAAACGATCGGCATCCTCGCCGGCTGGGGACGGTTTCCGGTGCTGGTGGCCGAGGCGATCCGTCGTCAGGGCGGACGCACGGCGATCCTCGCCATCCGGGATCACGTCGATGCCTCGCTCCAACCGTTGGCCGACGTCATCGATGACGTCGGCGTGGCGGAGATCGGCCATGCGATCGAGTTCTTCAAGCGGCATGGGGTCCGTCGCGTGACCATGGCCGGCAAGATTCACAAGTCCAAGCTTTTTGCCCGAGGGGCGTGGCTCAAACACCTTCCTGATTGGACCGGTCTCAAGACGTTCTGGCCCCACTTCGTGAGCAGACGTCGCGACAATCGCGACGACTCGCTCTTGGGTGCGATCGCCGATGCATTCGATGCCCGTGGCGTCGCCATTTGTCCGGCCACCGAGTTCGCGCCGGAGCTTCTGGCTGACGAAGGCATACTCGCAGGACGTCCGCTCTCGACGCGGCTGGAAGCGGATGTGGCCTTCGGCTGGAAGCTTGCCAAGGAACTCGGTCGGCTCGACATCGGCCAGACGGTCGTCGTGAAGAATCAGGCACCGATCGCGCTCGAGGCGATCGAAGGAACCGACGAATGCATCCGCCGGGCGGGGAAGCTGTGTCCGTCGGGCGGCATGACGGTCGTGAAGGTGGCCAAGCCACACCAGGACCTTCGGTTCGACATGCCGACGATCGGGATCGGCACGCTCGAATCGCTGCGTGTGGCCGGAGCCCGTGTCTTGGCCATCGAGGCCGGCCGCACGATCCTCGTGGATCGTCCGCACCTCGCCGCCTTCGCGTCCTCCCACGGCATCACGATCGCGAGCTTTCCTGATGCCGACGGCATGGCCGCCACTCAGTCCGCAACGGCGGCATGACAGCCGCGTATACTGTGGCCATGAGATGCTTGCTGCTGCCGATCGTGTGGTGGGCCACCATTGGCGCGGCCGTAGGTGTCGAGCCGGCCGTCGTCGACATGGACGTCGATGACACCATCGTCATTCCACCGGCGGCGACGCACCACATGGGGCGCGAGATCGCCCAGACGATGCACTACACCGGCGCGCCCTGGCTCGTTCGCGAGAGCCGACAGCGGGACGAGGATTGTCGGCTCTTGCTCGAGGCGCTCGGCATCAAGCAGGGGCAGCGCATCTGCGACCTCGGCTGCGGCAACGGTTTCTACACCCTTGAACTGGCGCGGCGTGTGGGGCCCGAGGGCATCGTTTACGCCGTCGACATCCAGCCCGAGATGCTCCAGATGCTCGCCCGTCGTGCCGCGGAGGAAGGGCTCACGAACATCAAGCCGATCCTCGGCACCGTGATCGATCCGCGGTTGCCTGCGGGGGAAGTCGACATGATCCTGTGTGTCGACGTCTATCACGAGTTTTCGCACCCCGAGCCGATGCTGGCACGCATGCGGGAAAGCCTGGCAGCGGGCGGACAACTCGTGCTGGCAGAGTTCCGGGCGGAGGATCCAGCGGTCCCGATCAAGCCGCTCCACAAGATGTCCAAGGCTCAAATCCGGAAGGAACTCGAGCCCGCCGGGTTTCGCGTCGCCCGGGAATTCGACCGTCTCCCTTG
This sequence comes from uncultured Candidatus Kuenenia sp., assembly GCA_964498325.1. Classification (GTDB taxonomy): domain Bacteria; phylum Planctomycetota; class Planctomycetia; order Pirellulales; family UBA1268; genus QWPN01. Next base: position 7,557 of record CAZCHF010000001.1, on the reverse strand, counting down.
GCAGCACCTCGTGTTTTTGGAGGCTGCCGAGCGGTGATGAGCGTGTTTTTCCCAGGAAAAACACGTTTTTGTCACTGTGAGAAATCAGTTTCCGGTCCTGCGGATCTGTTGCATCTGCCGCAACCTCCAACGATACTAGGGGTGTCAGGGCAAACGTCGACGGCTCCCCCGAGGCAGGGGCTCGTCGGTGACAGAATTACGAGGTCCGCTTCATGTCCATCAGACCGCTGAGCTTTCGTGCGGCTGATTCTGCCGGTCGTAATCCGCGCGGCGGGTCTCTTGATCCGGCGATTGTTGCGGAACGTGCGTCGGCGGTCTGCGTGGCCGAGTCGGCAGTCGATGCCAATTGGGTGCTCGGATCGAATCCGGCCATGCGCCGGATTGCCAAATCGATCGAACGCGCGGCTGAAGTCGAGTGCACGGTACTCGTGTGCGGTGAAACGGGAACCGGCAAGGAGCTTTGGGCGAGGCTTTTGCATCGCAGTGGCCCGCGTCGCAACAAGTCCTTCGTGCCCGTGAACTGCGCGGCGCTGACGCCATCGCTCGCGGAAAGCCAACTCTTCGGTCACGAGAAAGGCGCCTTTACCGGAGCAGCCGGCAAGTCGCTCGGTATCTTCCGCGCCGCCCAGGGAGGCGTGGTCTTTCTCGACGAGATCGGGGAGATGCCGTCCGAGCTTCAGCCAAAATTGCTGCGTGTGCTTCAGCAGCGCGAGGTGCTTCCGGTCGGGGCGAGCGAGCCGGTGCCGATCGACGTGCAGATCGTGGCCGCGACGAATCGTGATCTCGAGCAGGAAGTGGAGAAAGGCGCGTTTCGCGAAGATCTCTACTACCGGCTCAACATGATCGAACTTCGGGTGCCGCCGCTCCGCGAGCGGCCCGAAGACATCCCGTCGTTCATCGAATTCTTTTCGCAGAAGTTTGCCGACCGCTACCACCAGCCGCTGTGGGTCCCGTCCGCCGAGACGCTCGCGGCGTTCTGCAGTTTTGAGTGGCCAGGCAACGTCCGGCAGCTCGAGCATGTCATCGAGCAGGCCTACGTGCTTCAGGTCGAACCGATGCTGCCGGTGAAGAAGTCGGGCCAACCTGGCGGTGCCGGGCGGCTGCCGTTCCTCGATTTGGCGAAGCTCCGCGAACGAGCGATTCGCGAGGCCCTCGACGTCACCCGTGGTCACAAGGCCAACGCCGCGAAGTTGCTCGGCGTGCACGCCAATACGATGACGCGCCTGCTCAAGGAATTGGGCAATGGCGACCTGGAAACCGGCGCTGGCGACGAGTCGGCCGAGTGATCGGTGAACGGTCGCGGCGGTTCAGTGCAGGTGGCAGGTGCCGCCTTCGTCGCACTTCCCCGCAATGCGGTAGCGATTGCGGGCAATGAGCCGATAGAGCCAGTTCCAGATTGGCCCGCTGAACGGAATGTGGAGCAGCAGGGCAAGTGGCCAGAGGAGCGGGAGTCGGCGCGAGACCACCCGCAGGGCATCGGAGCCGCCGTGGGCCACGCCACCGCGGTCAACCAGATACATCTCCCGCATGAGATTCTCGAACGGGATTTCGGGAAAGTCGCGGGCCACGCTCGGGTCGTGCAGCGAGATGAAGTCCAGGCGACCAGCGAGATCGAGGCGTCCGAGGATTGCGATCTGGCTGCGGCAAAAACGGCACATGCCGTCGTAGAGCACGACCTCCCGCAGCGGTTTCGTCGACGTCGTAATGGTCGCGGTCATGCGGCCCGAGCCTCCCTCGTTCCGATGCTAACCGCGTGACCGCGCCGTAGCTAACGGGATCAGGAGGCGGATTGGCCGGTCGTCGCCGGCAGGTGGCAAAAATGGAGGATGGTCGCCGCGCCGACGGAAAGAAGCGTCCATGGCATCCAGTCTGGAGCGCGGAAGACCGAATCGCCGCCATTCATCGTCGTGACGACGGCCGAGTCAATGAGCAGCATCTCGACGCCCAGCACGCAGGCGAAGATTCCGGACGCAAGCAAAAAGCTCTTCCACATCGTGCGGGAGCCGGTCGGTGACCGGCTGACGAGGAAACTATCTCCAACGGTCGGGACAGAATCCCGCCGAACCTCGATTCCATCGACCCGCCGGTCATCAAAAATAAAGCCTGCGGTCCGGTTGTGACGGTTACGCGTCGGCACCCGCCACTGCGTCAGGCGGTTCGCTCGCGATCGGGCGAGTCGGCCTCCGTTCCGTCGTCGTGCCCGGCACGATCTGCGGGGAGGCTGTGGATGCCTCGACCAGGGAGCGGAGTTCCGCGCCGTCGATCACTTCGCATTCCATGAGCCGTCGTGTCACCGATTCGAGGGCGCCGCGACGCCCCTCCAAAATGCCGCGCACACTGTCGATCGAAGAATCGATGATCCGACGCACTTCCTGATCGATCTCGCGGGCCGTCTCTTCACTGTGGCTGCGAGCCGACGGGATGTCCGCGCCGGCTGCCGCCAGAAACGGCGACCGCGTGCTCTCCCGATAATTCACGCGACCGAGACGGCTCATGCCGTAGTCCATGACCATCGCGCGGGCGATTTCGCTGGCCCGCTCGAGATCGTTCTGGGCTCCGGTTGAAACGTCGTCATACACCATCTCCTCGGCGATCGTGCCGGCCAAGAGAACCTGAATTCGGCTCTCGAGTTCGCTTTGCGTGAGCAGGTGGCGATCGTCCTCGGGGCGCTGCATCGTGTAGCCGAGGGCGGCGAGGCCACGCGGAATGATCGAGACCTTGTGGACCGGGTCGGTGTTCGGAAGCGAATAGGCCACCAGCGCGTGGGCCGCTTCGTGGTACGCCACTCGCTTCTTCTCGTCTTCGTGGATCACCCGCTTCTTCTTCTCGAGTCCGGCCGTCACCCGTTCGACACCTTCGTTGAACTCCTCCATCCCGACCGACGACTTGTCGTTCCGGGCCGCGAGAAGCGCCGCCTCGTTGACGAGGTTGGCGAGATCGGCTCCCACGAAGCCCGAGGTGATCCGGGCGATCTGGCCGATATCGACAGCAGGGTCGAGCTTCACGTTGGCCACGTGGACCCGCAGGATCGACTCGCGTCCACGTACGTCCGGCCGATCGACGAGTACATGCCGATCGAATCGTCCGGGCCTCAGGAGGGCGGGGTCGAGCGTCTCGGGCCGATTCGTGGCCGCGAGCACGATCACGCCCGAGTTGCTTCCGAACCCGTCCATCTCGACGAGCAGTGCGTTGAGCGTCTGCTCGCGCTCGTCATGACCGCCGACCACACTGGATCCGCGTGTCTTGCCCAGAGCGTCGAGCTCATCGATGAAGATGATGCACGGCGCCTTGGCGGCGGCCTGCTGGAACATGTCACGGACGCGTGCGGCGCCGACGCCGACGAACATCTCGACGAAGTCGCTGCCCGAGAGTCCGAAGAAGGGAACACCTGCTTCGCCGGCAATCGCTTTCGCCAGGAGCGTCTTGCCAGTGCCCGGCGGGCCCACGAGCAAAACACCCTTCGGGATGTGGCCGCCGAGGACCTGATACTTTTCGGGGCTTCTGAGAAACTCCACGACTTCTCGGAGTTCTTCCACCGCCTCGTCGATGCCGGCCACGTCATCGAACGTGATGCCGAGATCCTCTTGGGCATACATCTTGCCGCGACTCCGGCCGAACGCCATCGGGCTTCCGGCACCGCCCAGGCGTCGGATCATGAGAAAGAAGAGGAACGCGAAGAGTCCGGTCAGGAGCAGCATGGGCATCCAGCTACGCCACGGGCTCGGCGGATCTTCATAGCGGAAGGCCACGCCATGCTCATTGAGGAGTCGCTTGAGCTCCGACTCCGACGTCTCACTGGGGAGCTTCGATGTACGGAACTTCCGTTCGATGCCCCCCTTGGCACCTGCCGGTTTTGGTGTGGAGGTGGTGTCTTCGTCACGCTCCGCCGAGAACTCCCGAACACTTCCGGAGACTTCAAATGCACCGATCACGACGTCGCGCAGCTCACCGAGCGTTCCCGTGAGCGAGGGATCGTCATTCGGCGTGACTGTCACCGAACGCGCCGGTCCGGTCTCCGTTGCCGCGCGGATGAGCCGCTGCAGGTCACTGTAGGAGATGCGGAGCTCGGGTGTCGTTCCGATCAGGCTGATGGCGAAGAGGCTCGCCACCCCCACAGCCAGCAGCGACCAGACGAGGTTGCCCCCCAGGGCCGGCTTTCGCTCGGGCGGCCGCCGAACCTGGTCTCGCTTTTTTGACATGCCTCGAAATCCGACAGAGGGTTCGTCAACGCCCTCGGTGCGAGAGCCAAATCTGACGGGAGCCCTCAATCGTATGCCGAGACTATTCCGGCGACAAACGAAGTGAATTCAGGGGGCACACGTGTTTCAGGGGGTTGAAACAGCATGTGATTCGTATTGGAACTTCCCCCCGGTGGTCGACTAGACTATTGCGGTTTCGGAAGCCCAGTGGCCTGCCTCCCTCATGCCCGTTCCCCCTGCTGATCAGACCGACGGGCCAGGCCATGCCCGTGCGGAAAGAGGGAGCCCAGAGGGCATCCTCCGGGTTGCTGTTCTCGGCTCGACCGGAAGTATCGGCACGAGCACTCTCGATGTGATTGCGGCCTCCGATGGAAGGCTCGTGCCCCACCTTCTTGCGGCTCATTCGCGGGTGGGGGAGCTGCTCGAGCAGGCGCGGCAGATGCGGCCACGGTGGGTGGTCGTGACCGATCCGGCTGCCGCCGTGGCGATCGGTCCGGGCAGTCTCCCGGAAGGTACCTCACTCGCAATCGGGCCCGAAGCCCTCGACGACTTGCTGGCAGACCCCGCGATCGATCGGGTCGTTTCCGCGATCGTGGGGGCGGCCGGCCTCAGGAGCACATGGGCCGCCATCGAGGCCGGCAAGACTGTTGCCCTTGCCAACAAGGAAACACTCGTGATGGCCGGTCCGCTGGTCATGCGGCGGGCTGCCGAGACGGGCGCGAGGATCATTCCCGTCGACAGCGAACACTCAGCCATCCACCAAGCGCTCGCCTGTGGGCGGCCTGGTGAGGTGCGACGGATCGTGCTCACCGCCAGCGGTGGCCCGTTTCGAACCCGGTCGCGCGAATCACTCGCGAACGTGACGCCCGCGGAGGCCCTCCGACACCCCACCTGGTCGATGGGGCCGAAGATCACGATCGACTCGGCCACCATGATGAACAAGGCCCTCGAGATCATCGAAGCCCGTTGGCTCTTCGGCGTGCCCGCTGACAAACTGGCCGTCGTTGTCCATCCGCAGTCGATCGTCCACTCGCTCGTCGAGTTCGTCGATGGCGCCGTGATCGCGCAGTTGAGCCCGCCCGACATGCGATTGCCGATCCAATATGCGCTTCTGTTTCCGGAACGCTGCGAAGGTCCGGCGAAACGGCTCGATTTTGACGTGGCGATGCGACTCGATTTCGAGCCGCCCGATCTCGAACGCTTTCCCGCGGTGCGGCTCGGCCTCGAGGCGGCGGCCCGCGGCGGCACGGCCGGCGCCGTACTGAACGCGGCGAATGAAGAGGCTGTTCGCGTGTTTCTCGACGGTGGGCTGCGGTTCACCGACATCGCAGAAATCGGCGAACGGCTGTTGAACGAACATCCTTTTCAAGACGAGCCCACGCTCGACGACATCCGTCGTCTCGACGCATGGGCCAGGCAGGAGGTCGGCAAGTGGGCATGTGTATGAACGTCGTCGGGTTTGTGGCAGCGGCAACATGGGGAGAGTGGATCCTTCAGCCATCGAGTTGGCTGGTCATCCTGCAGGTCGCCGGCGGCCTCGGCTTCGTGATTTTTGTCCACGAGCTCGGCCACTTTCTCGTGGCCAAGGCGTGCGGCGTGAAGTGCGAGAAGTTCTATCTCGGCTTTGATGTCGGGGGGCTCAAAATCCTGAGCTTCAAGTGGGGGGAGACCGAATACGGCATCGGTGCCCTGCCACTCGGAGGCTATGTGAAGATGCTCGGGCAGGATGACAATCCCGCTGCTGCCGCGGCTGAGGCCCAGCGGGCCCGCGCCGCAGGCCCTGGCCATGCCCTGACCTCCGGTGACCTGCCGCCCGAGCCGGGCAGTGCCCCCCATCCGGCCTGGGATCCGAGAAGCTATCCCGCGCAGAGCGTTCCCAAGCGCATGGCGATCATTTCGGCGGGCGTGATCATGAACGTGATCTTCGCCGTGCTGATGGCATCGCTCGCCTACGGGCTCGGTGTCCGGGAGATGACCTGCACGATCTCGAGCGTTCGCACGGGAGGCGTCGCCTGGCGGGCTGGTCTGCGGACGGGTGACGAGATCGTGCAGATCGGAGATCGCACCGATCCCATCTTCAACGATCTGCGGCATGGCGTGACCGTGGGTGACGTCAAGAAGGGCATCGATTTCACGATCCGTCGGCCGTCGACGGATGCGACATGGACGGTTCTCCTCAAGCCCGACACCGACCTCGGTGCTCCGACCATCGGTGTGACGAGCCCGTTTTCCCTCACGCTTCCAGCGGAGTTCGGCAAGGGGCTTCCTGGCGCGGCCGGCCTCGCGAACCCAGCCTTCGAACCGGGCGACACGATTCATTCGATCGATGCTGTACAGATCAAGACCTATGCCGAATTGTTTGCAGCGCTCTCGCGCGAACCTGGCAAGCCCGTCACGCTCGGCGTTGACCGGAAAGGGGTTGACGGAAACGACGTCACTTCGGTGGAGATCGTTCTCCCACCACAGAAACGAAGGATCACCGGTGTCGCCCTGACCGCTGGCCCCATCGTGGCCGTCCAGGAGAACTCGCCGGCCGCAGAGGCCGGACTGGAGCCTGGCGACGAGATCGTCACCGTGGATGGGCACCCGATCGGTGATCCGCTGACGCTCGATGACCGACTCCGATCGCGGGTCGGGCAGGCGACCGGCATCTCGGTCCGTCGCAAGGGACATGATGACCGCGATATCGATGTGGTCCCGCGCGAGGTGACCTGGCGCGATGACGTGACGACCGGTATCGGCCCACCGGCGTCGGTGTCGTCCCTCGGCATCGCGATGCCGGTACTCCCCACCGTCGGCGAAGTGATCCCCGGCAGCCCAGCCGATCAGGCGGAAATCAAGGCGGGCGACGTATTGACCAGCGTTACGTTCATCGTTCCTGGTAGCGACAACGCCGAAGAGAAGGTACCACTCTCGGACAAAGAGCCGAATTGGCCCGTCGTGATGGCCGTGCTCCAGCAGGTGCCGGAGGGAACGAAGCTGCGGCTGGAGTTGAAGACGGCATCGGGTGAAAAACGCTCGGTCGAGATTGAACCGGTCGCCGCGGATGATCAGTTCGTCGTGGATCGCGGCCTTGTGTTCGAGCCGGTGTATCAGAAGGTGAAGGCCCGGACGGTCGTTGGCGCGTTTCGACGTGGGCTCCAGAAAACCAGCGAAGACCTCACGCTTGTCTACGCGTTTCTGGGCAAACTCTGGAGCAACCGCATCAGTCCACGGCTTCTCGGCGGCCCGATCGAGATCGCCAAGCAGGCCGGGAAATCCGCCGAGGAAGGCTTTGGAAGGCTGCTGCTGTTCTTGACGATGCTCTCGGCAAACCTGGCCGTGGTGAACTTCCTGCCGATCCCGGTGCTCGACGGCG